>NZ_JACIDE010000001.1 GCF_014196205.1 Anoxybacteroides voinovskiense
TGGATTTTGGGATGACTGGCAAGGCTCTTTTTTTATGGCAGCGATTCTGCACTTTTACGCCGCCAAATTATGTACTTTTATTCTGCCATATACAAGAATGGGGAATGAAAATAGAAGGCAGTATTAACATGAAGCGAGTTATGCAACGAGTAAAATCGTCCATCGCGCATATCCAACATCATGATGATATTGAACGATTTAGGAAATTAGGGGTCGATGTATATATTGGAAAAGGAAAATTAAAATCTTCGCATCAAGTAACAATTAACAATGAGGGAGAGATTTCTGGAAAACGCATAGTGATTTCAACAGGATCAAGACCTTTCATCCCTCTAATCGATGGTTTAGAACAATCTGGTTACTTAACAAATGAAACAATTTTTCATATTGATTTTATCCCTAAAAAACTGCTCGTCATTGGCGGAGGACCAATTGGTATAGAACTCGCTCAAGCAATGGCTAGGCTAGGAAGCGAAGTGATTGTTATTGAACGTTCTAATGAAATATTACAACACGAAGATGAGGAAATCGCTCAATTAGTAAAAAAACAACTGATGCGTGAGCTAACGGTATATACTAATGCATTTATTCAAAAAATCATAACTACAGAAAATAAAAAAATTGCTGTGATTCGTACTGAAGACAAGGAAATCGAGATGGAAGTCACCGATATCCTGATCGCTTCTGGAAGAGCTCCTAATACAGATACAATGGATCTTGATCAAGTTGGTGTTCGGTACGATAACAAAGGGCATATTATCGTGAATGAATATTTGCAGACAAGTGTTCCAACTATTTATGCGATCGGGGATGTAAATGGAAAATTCCCGTTTACACATGTCGCCGGAATGGAGGGGAAATTAGTTGTACAAAACGCTGTACTAGGACTAAAGCGAAAAATAAATTATTCGAATGTGCCATGGGTCACATTTACTAATCCGGAAATTTTTCATATAGGATTAACAGAAAAACAAGCTCGCCAACAACACGATCGTATTCATGTCTTTAAAACACCGCTATCTACTGTGGATCGCTTCATCGCAGATGACCAAACAGAAGGGATAGTCAAAATAATTACTGACAAAAAAGGATACATCATTGGGGCACATGCTGTGGGACAACATGCTGGAGACTGGATGCAGGAAGTAGTAGCTGCTAAACAATTTGGAAAAAAAATCGGTCAACTCTCTCACGTCATTCACCCGTACCCAACTCATGTAGCAGCAGTTCAACATACAGCTGATGTATACTGGCGTGAAAAATTATTTCACGGATTGGTTCCAAAATTAGTAAAACAATATATCCGATGGTTTCGATGAAGAAGCCGCCCTAAAAGGACACTTTTTTCAACATACAGACTTTCCATTGCACGTATCTCTCAGAAACGAAGAGGGTGCCTCATTACTTTTAGGACACCCTCATTCCAATAACTCTAATGCTTTTTCGACATGAATGGCTAAATGGAGGCCTTTTTTAATAAAACCTTCTCTTTTCAATTGACTCATGACCGCACTTGTTGTTTCGCGCGACGCACCAATCATGCTAGCGATATCTTGATGAGTTAGTTTCATTCCGATTGTTTGCCATTCTTTTTTTCGTTTTCCTGTTTTTTCGCTCAATTTCAATAACAAATACAAAATTCGGTATTTCACATCGCTTAATGCGATTTTTTCACTTAAGCTGTATAATTCTTTTAGTCTTGTTGACAATATATGAATAAGCTTCAAGGCGATTTTTGGATTTTTTTCAATAAACGTTTCAAATTCTTTTTTGCCTAGTAAACACAAATACGTATCAGTCATTGCTTCCGCATATATTTGGTCGTCTGTTAATGATAAAGTCGCTGTTTCACCAAAAATATTTCCATCGACTAAAATATCAACCGTAAACTGCTTGCCGCTTGCGTTCATACGATACAAACGTACTTGCCCTTTTTTTAACAAGAACAACGCTTCGATTTTTTTATCCGGAGATAAAATAAGTGTTCCTTTTTTTACAGGCTTCATCTCGCTCATTTGATCGATGACGTGCAAATCTTCCATCGATAGCTCGTCAAGCAGGCTAATTTGTGACAACAAAAATAACTTATCCACGTTATACGCCCCCTTAGTAGTAAACTCCCTCTTTACATTATAACTGTTTTTTTATCTATTCCTGTAATCCACCTTACAGTATACAAAAAGATAATCGTGTAAAATAGTTACGCTAGGAGGTTTTTTATGAATTATATCCTTTATACAATCGACGGTTGCAGTAAATGTCATATGGCGCGAAAGCATTTGCTTCAAGAAAACATTCCTTTTTTAGAAATAAACATATTAAAAAATCCTTCTGCTGCTATAGAATTAAAGAAAAAAATTAACGAGGTCATTACTCCCGTGCTTATTTCAGATGGTAGAATTATTGTAGGAAATGATATTTTATTGATGAAAGGAGAAATACGATGAGAAACGAAAATATTCAGACAATTAAAGAAGCAAAACAAGTGATGGAAAAACAAAAAGAACAGATGGGGCAGTTCCTTCATCTCGCAGACGAAATTGTAGATTTGTCCACTTTTTTATCAGAAATGTCTGGCCAAATCAACAAGCAAGTAGACGAAGCGGCCACTCATGCAAAAGATGGAAAAGTATCTATGGATGAGATGGCGAGGGTGATGGAAAGGATTGATGGACTATCTTCCATGTTATTAGATAAGGCAAACATACTATCGGATTTGTCTGCTTTGCTAACAGAAATTATACAATCGCTGCAAAAAATATCTGCTCAAACAAATTTGTTAGCTTTAAATGCTTCCATTGAAGCAGCAAGAGCAGGAGTAGATGGAAGAGGATTTGGCGTTGTCGCTCAAGAAATCCGAAAACTTTCTGATGAAAGCACAAATGCAACTGCGCAAGCGAGACAATCTGTTTCTTCTATCATCAATGAAATAAAGAATGTTTACCAATTATCTAAGTCAGGAAAAGAAGAAATGGAAAAAGGAGTGAATATTGTCCAGAAAACAGTGGAACGATTCGATTGTATTCACGAATCGATCTCTCGTGTCAATCAGCAAAAAGCAGAGTTAACTTCCATTTCTTCTTTACTAAAAGAAAAAAGTGTTCAATTAGGAACGTTAAGCAACTCTATTTCACAAAATCGCCAAGTTATTGCAAAAGGATTAGACGCAGTGTTAAATGTATATAATTTACCATCCATAGAATGACCGGAGGAATGACTAATAATACGTAAGGAACAGCGCCATGTTTATTAACCACTGTTCTCATTCCATGCATACATACAACTGGTGCACTAAGTATGAATGACCATCCAGCAACAGCAGTGACTAATTTCTCTGAAAAAGATAATGTTGGAAACAACCGTTGAACAATCCAGACGACAAATACAGCAACAATCATTGTTTTTGCCATAACTATAAGAAAGACAGTGTAAGACAGCCTAAACCAATCGAAAAAAGCTATTTTTTGCACCGAAGTCATAATAAATAAATATAGACCGATTGTTCCTAATTGATGGAACATCCTTGTTTTTTCATCAAGTTTTGACTGCCTAGTTTTCGCTAATAAGCCGTAACTAAAACCACCAAGCATTGCATACACATAATCGTAAAGAAAAAATACGGTTATGTGCTGAGTAATCACGACAATTCCGAGCGCAAACAGGACGACATAAGCCGTTTCCCTCGTTAAAGGAATGGTTATTTTTTCTTGATACAAATGATTGGCGCAATTTTGGATATTAGAAATGTCCTGTTTGTCCAGTCTCTTGCTAACAATCGATAAAAAAACGGGCGTTAGAAAGAAAACAATGGCTAATTGTACATAACTCCAGAATACCATATCGTTTTGAATGTAGGATGGGACAGTCAGTTTAATGAAATCTTCATTATATGCAAATAATAAGTCGCCTACAATCCAATTGTAAGGAGGGAAAACGAAATATGATATATGCACAAAAAAAATTAATAACACAACGCATATGGCTAGCAGAATAACGAAACGTTTGAAAAAAAGCTTATTCAAAAAAAGGGCTATTTGAAAGCCGATAGAGAATAAAAAAATAGTTACGGCAACCCTTTGAAATAAAAAGGGCGGCTCTAGGCGATAATGGAAAATCACTTTCGTCAAAACAGTGATCGTTAACAAAATGACACTTCCAACAAAAGGAATAGAGAGGTAATAGCGATGTAACTCATATTTCCGTTCAAGCAGTTCACTAATTTTAAGTATTATTCCTAGCAAAACGACAAATAAAATAACCATGACTGTATATCTCCTCTGCCTTTGTAATTTGTAAAATAACTTACAGAAAAAAAGAAAATATCTTGTGATGATCATTTTTGTAATAAAACCAGAAAGGAGACTGTAATCGTGACATATCAAGCTTATGTATTTGATGTGTATGGCACATTATTTGATGTTTACTCTATTTCTGAAAAGTGCACGAATTATTTTTCTGATAAAGGGGCACGAATTAGCCAATCTTGGCGCCAAAAGCAGTTGGAGTATTGTTTTTTACGACAAATCATCGGTTCATATATCCCATTTCATGAAATTACAAAAGAAGCACTCCAATACGTATGTATTTCCGAACAAGTATATACAACAGAAGAAATCATTACCGACCTATTACAAGCTTATCTTAAGCTTTCTCCATTTGCCGAAGTGAAACAAGCGCTAGAAATGTTGCAGAGTGAAACACTTGTTGTTTTTTCCAACGGTTCTCTTGATATGTTACATCCTTTGCTAAATCATTCAGGATTAACAAGCTATTTTCAGCATATTATCAGCGTGGATGAAATCAAACAGTACAAGCCTTCTCCGTCAGCGTATCAGCATGTATGTAATCGGCTAAACATGCAGCCAAAAGAGATTTTATTCTTATCTTCTAATACATGGGACGTTGCAGGTGCTAGCCGTTTCGGTTTTCAAACTGCTTGGATTAACCGTTCGAACGCTACGATGGATTTGCTTGACGTCACACCTAATTACATAGTAAACGATTTGCAAGAGCTAATCGGGCAACTAACATAAGAAAAGCGCAAAACGCCCGCCTATCATCGGAGAGCGCACAAGCCCTACCGAGAAAACCTTGGATCAAGCACAGTTAGTTCTGCACGGGCTAATTCATTGAAGTCTATCTATGTGTCGCCGAAAGAAGGGGAGGATCTCAGATGGTGCTGGGAGCTAGACAGCTCCCAGCCTAACCATGAGAACTCCAAAATTTCTTTCTTATCCTTTAAAAAGGAACATAGGAGAGGGATCGAATTTTTCGATCCCTTTCTTTAAGATTAATTCGTTACGTTCACATCCGTCTCTACAGTTTTTCTGTTTGCTACCTTAAATGTTGCTGCGAGGACAAATGAGAAAAATAAGTGCGTCATTAAACTCATTAGTTGTTGTGGTTCAAAAGCGTGTGCTAGCATTGTACCCATACCAAGCATAAGCGGCATGACGACCAAAGGTCCTACAATCCAAATCATAATTCCGTAAATAACTGATAAGATAAACATACGTTTAGTAAATGTAGCGAGGTAACCAAATGCCGCACCAAAAACGATACTAATTATCATATGAATACCCCAACCAACAGCCATACTTTTGCTACCTACCATCATCGAAATCATTGGAATCATCCCCATCATTTGCATCATGATTCCAAACATGATTCCACCGACCACACCACCAAGCACTCCTATTTTTAATGAACGAATCATATCCAAACACCCCTTTCTTGTTTGTAAATTCATCATACAAAAAAACAATCAGAATTACTGTAAGCTGGATTACAACCTGAAAAATTAGAAAGGGATGAGTAAAGCTATTACCGTAATGATTTTCAAAGTGAATAGCATGAACAACATTTTTTCATAAACTTAAGGCAGCGAGGACAAAATAGTAAAAAAGGGAGGGAATATTGATTAATAAATTAGACTGGATGACTTACTTCATGATTATTCTCGCCAGCTATCGATTGACGCACTTGATTGTGTTTGACAAAATTACAGAATTTATTCGCAAGCCATTTATGAAAAAAGAAACCGTCACCACGAACGGGCATACAGAGGTGAAAAAAGTACCGACATCGAAATTCGGGTATTTATTAAATTGCTATTGGTGCGCCGGGGTTTGGAGCGCTATTTTTATTGCGCTTGCGTATTTATTTGTCCCAACGGTCGCTAAGCCGCTCATTTTTATTTTTTCGATCGCCGGCGCCCAAGCGATACTTGAAACATTTGTCGGGGTCGGTACCAAACTGATTGATTTTCTTTCCGAAGCGAAAAAACGAATGGAATAACCGGTGTCAGAACCGACACCGGCATTTCCTTTGCTTATTCTTTTTTCTCTAATACTTGTTTTAACAAATCGCCTAAACTTGTGCCAAATGAATCATTCTCGGCACTATATTTTTTCAATAACGCTCGTTCCTTATGTCCAAGTTTTGCTTTTTTCTGCTCTTCGGCTTTTTCAATGACATTGCAAGGGCGACATTGGAAGTAGACACCTACTTTTCCTTCATGAATTTCCATCCGTTTTTTGCATTGTGGGCAGCGTCGGTTCGAAAGCTTTGGATCTTTTCGTTTCCGGAATCGGCATGCCATATTCGAGCATACGAGTAGGCGTCCTTCTTTTGTCGAGCGTTCTTTCAAAAACGACCCGCATTCCGGACACATCGAGCCTGTTAAGTTATGCGCACGATACGTTCGTTCGCTTTGTTTGATTTCCGCTACTAACCGCTCCGTTTGCTTGCGGATATTTTGGAGAAACGTTTTCGGATCACCGTTTCCGCGAGCAATTGCTTCTAATTCTTTTTCCCAACGTGCCGTCAATTGCGGGGATTTTAACTCCTCATTGACAAGTTCAATCAATTGCTTCCCTTTTGGTGTCGGATAAAACCGTCCGTTTTTTCGCTCAACCGTTTCTGTTTCAACGAGACGTTCAATAATGTCGGCGCGCGTCGCTGGCGTACCTAGCCCGTATTTTTCCATTTGCGACAAAAGGTCTGCTTCCGAGTAGCGAAGAGGAGGTTCTGTTAGCGCTTCTTTTTTCTCTAACATAACAGAAACCGTTTGCCCTTTCGTAAACGTAGGGAAGGTCATTTTCTCTTCTTGCTTTTCTAGAACGCGCCGAAACCCTGCGTTCACTACTCGCGTTTCGCGCGCGATAAACGCTTCACCTTCGATATGAAAAACAATATGAACGGTTTCATACTCACACGCCGGATAGAAAAGTGCTAAAAAGCGACGAGCGATTAAATCATATAGTTTTCGTTCATCGGCAGAAAGCTTGCCGACATCCAGCCGCTCTTCTGTCGGGATAATCGCATGGTGATCGGTTACTTTTTCGTTATCAAATACCCGTCGAGCCACCACTTTCCCTTTATTTTTTAAAAGCGGCGCAATTTCGTCTACGTATCCAGATTTCATCGCCTCTAATCGTTCAAGCATCGTATTTTCCATATCGGTCGTTAAGTAGCGCGAATCGGTGCGCGGATACGTGACGAGTTTATGCTGTTCATATAGCCGTTGTAATATGCTTAACGTTTTTTTCGCAGAAAAGCCAAATCGCTTGTTTGCGTCCCGTTGTAATTCGGTTAAGTCGTAAGGGAGCGGCTGCGGCTCTTTTTTTGTTTTTCGTTCGACAGAAATAACCGTTGCTTGCTTGTTTTTTAGTTTTTCATATAGCTGTTCTGCCAGTTGTTTCGAAAAAATTCGTCTTTCTCCGTTACGCTCCCAAACAGCAGCGACAGACCCGACGTTCGCATGAATCGTCCAATATGGCACCGGTTGAAACGACTGAATTTCTTTTTCCCGTTCAATCATCATCGCAAGCGTCGGTGTTTGGACTCGGCCTGCGGAAAGAGGCTCGTTATATTTGGTTGTTAACGCTCTCGTCACATTTAACCCAATCAACCAATCCGCCTCTGCGCGGCACACAGCGGATTCATATAACCGTTCAAACTGTTTCCCTGGTTTTAAATGTTGAAACCCATCGCGAATCGCTTGGTCGGTTTGCGACGAAATCCAAAGGCGAAGGAGCGGTTTTTTCCAACCGATTTTTTGCAAAATCCACCGTGCGACGAGTTCGCCTTCCCGTCCGGCGTCGGTGGCGATGATGCAGTTTTTAATGTCTGGGCGTTTTGCTAATGTTTCGATTGCCCGAAACTGATGGCTCGTTTGTCGAATGACGTTCAGTCCCATTTTTTCCGGGATAATCGGCAAATCTTCTAGCCGCCATGTTTTATATGCTGGGTTATAATGCTCTGGCATCTTCAGCTCAATTAAATGTCCAAGCGCCCATGTGACAATATAGTTCGGTCCTTCCAAGTAATGTTTATGTTGTTCCCGACAGCCAAGCACGCGCGCAATTTCCCGCGCCACGCTCGGCTTTTCGGCAAGAACAAGTGATTTCATCCTATTTTCCTCCTAAGCATAAGACTACTTGTTCAGTATAGCGAAAAGGGGAGAGGTTTGCACCTTTCATATTTCAAGAGAGCAAAGATGTGTGATAAAATGGAAAAAAATACGATGAGGTGGGAACAAATATGGCAACGATCGAAGATTTTTTAAAACTAGAGATTCGTATCGGTACAATTATTAAAGCGGAACCGTTTCCGGAAGCGCGCAAACCAGCGATCAAATTAGAAATTGATTTTGGTGAGATCGGCATTAAGCGTTCTTCCGCGCAAATTACGCGGCGCTATGACCCAGAACAATTACTTGGGCGACAAGTTGTCGCCGTCGTCAATTTTCCGCCGCGGCGCATCGCCGGCTTTTCATCCGAAGTATTAGTTCTCGGTGGCATTCCCGAAGAAGGCGATGTCGTGCTTTTACAACCGGATGCACCTGTGAAAAATGGAACAGTGGTGGGGTGAGGTTCGTGAACAAATGTAAAGAAAATGTGATACTCATCGCCTCCGCGCCATATGGATATGGGAAAAAAGTTGTGACAAATCGACTTAATCAAATGAAGCGTGAGCATGCTGAATTGCAAAATAAACTTTCCAAAATAAAAAGCTCATCGCGCAACAAATGACCCTCACATTTAACATAAAAATTGTTGAATTGCAAAAAAAGTGTTCATCACCACAACGTGTCCTTGACAAGCGGGGGATTTTCTTGTGCCTCCGTGTACGAAAAATATGATTTACTGATTTTTTCCTGATAGAAGACGTGTTCTGAAATAGTCAAGTACAACTTTCGGTGAAGAGCCAAAAAAGGGATGTGAAGTGATGTTAAAGGAAGTTCGTTACAAAAATTGGAAGAGTTTTGCCGACTCAACGTTATATATTGACCCTTTGACCATTTTAATTGGTACGAACGCAAGTGGAAAATCAAACGCATTAGACGGTCTTGCTTTTTTAAACCGTGTTGTACAAGGAAAAGATTTACAAACAATTTTATCGGGAGATCCTGCTTTACTTTTAGAAGCAAACATTCAAGCAATCCGCGGCGGTGTGGAATGGGCATCTAGACGTCCTTTTACCTCTTTTACATTAGAAGCTGTCATTGAGTATAACGAGGAAATTGATTATCACTACAGTATTGAAGTGAGCACAAAATCAGAATCAGATGTGGAAATTGTGTCTGAGTCATTAATTAAGATAAACCGTAAAACAAATAAACCGAACAAAACAAAGATATTTACTGCTACAGCGGAAGAAGACAGTCCGACGATCGCTGCCTCAGTCTATAATGGAGGACGTCCAAAAAAGAAACTGTTCAAGCGCTCTGTATCGGTTATTAGCCAATTAAAAAATCAAGAAACGCGCGAGGAAGTTGATGAAGCAGTTCAATTTGTCACTCATACGTTAGAACATATTTTCATTCTTGATCCTGCTCCGGCATTAATGCGTGACTATAAGCCGTTTTCAAGCCGGCTGGCAAGCAACGCTTCTAATGTAGCCGGAGTGTTGGCCGCACTGCCAGAAGAAGAAAAAAGTCATATTGAGTCGTTACTTTCAAAATATGTTTCCCGCCTTCCTGAAGGAGATTTACAGCGAGTATGGGCGGAGCCCGTCGGCCGTTTTCAGAAAGATGCAATGCTGTATTGTGAAGAACAGTGGCCAGGAAGCAGCGAAAAACTAATTGTTGATGCGCGTGGTATGTCAGATGGTACTCTTCGCTTTATCGGGATTTTAACGGCTTTGTTAACCCGACCAAAAGGGAGTTTAATTGTAATTGAAGAAATTGACAACGGTCTTCATCCATCACGTGCAGGAATTTTGTTAGAGATGTTAAATGAGATTGGCACGGAGCGGCAAATTGATATTTTAATGACGACACATAATCCGGCATTGCTTGATGAACTGGGAGTAGAAATGATTCCGTTTATTATCGTCGCCCATCGCTCAACAGACCATGGAGCAAGCAAACTGACGTTATTAGAAAATATTCAAGCGCTGCCGAAACTGCTTGCTGGCGGTTCGATTGGAAAGCTAGTAGCAGGAGGGGAAATTGAAGAAACGCTTACACAGCAAGGAAGTGGGAAGTGATGAAGCGAAAAATTCTCGTCATTGATACATCGATTTTATGTTGCTGGCTGCAAGTCCCTGGCAAAGAAACGTGCGGCACGAAAGAAAACGTATGGGACTATAAACGTGTAAACGATTTGCTGGCGGAAGAAGAACGTCAAGGGGCAATATTTGTTCTTCCGCTCGCAACAATCATTGAAACAGGTAACCATATCGCCCAATCTGCAAAAGACCGCTATGAATGCGCACAAAAGCTCGTCCGTATTATTCAAAAAGCGCTAGATAAAGAGTCTCCTTGGGCGCAATTTTCCGAGCAGGCTGAACTGTGGACAGCCGATGAACTGCATAAGCTCCTCAAAGAATGGCCAGATCAAGCGAACCAGCGATTATCAATTGGTGACGCTACCATCAAATCAGTCGCCGAATACTACGCTAAAGTCAACGGCTGGGAAGTTGAAATTGTGACTGGTGATGAAGGGTTAAAAGCATACGAACCTTTAAAACCAACAAGGGTACCGAGAAGAAGAAAGTAACTTTTTTACCCTTTCTGTTCTCTAAGCTCAGCAAGAGGAGGAGAGTGGTTTGTGCTCAGAAAAAAGGATAAACGTGCAGAAACTTTGGGAAGTATGGAAAACAGCGGCTCGGTTAGGATTGGTTTCGTTTGGGGGACCTGTCGCTCACTTAGGGTATTTTCGTGAAGAGTATGTGAAAAGGAAACGGTGGATTGATGAGAAAACGTATGCTGATTTAGCTGCGTTATGTCAACTGCTTCCTGGACCAGCAAGTAGCCAAGTAGGGATTGGCATTGGGTTTATGCAAGCAGGGGGGCTCGGGGCGATTGCTGCATGGATAGGATTTACGCTTCCATCGGCACTTATTCTTTTATTGTTTGCTTATTTTTCAAAAGGGGTTTCTATCGATTGGCTGCATGGATTGCTCGTCGTAGCGGTAGCGGTGGTTGCTCATGCCGTATGGGGAATGGCAAAGGCGTTTGCTTTCGATCGTTCGCGTGCGACGATTGCCGTTGCTGCGGCTATTTTGTCTTTTTTGCTTCCCAATGCCAGTGGACAAGTTGCCATTATCGCTGTTGCTAGTATTTTAGGAAGTATTTTGTATCGAAAGCATTCGGATACGGCGGTTCCGTCGATTTCTATTTCTTCACGGAAAAATGTCGTCTTTTTGCTTATGTTTTTTGTGTTGCTAGGACTGTTTCCAATTGTCGCTCGGTTGACAAATTCTCCGCTTATCGCGCTTTTTGACAGCTTTTATCGCACAGGGGCGCTTGTTTTTGGTGGAGGGCATGTAGTGCTTCCTTTATTACAAGCGGAAGTAGTGACGAAAGGATGGGTAACAAACGAACAATTTTTAGCGGGATATGGAATGGCACAGGCAGTACCTGGACCGTTGTTTACGTTTGCTACATATTTAGGGATGGCAAGTTTCGGATGGAAGGGGGCAATTGTCGCAACGATTGCGATTTTTCTTCCGTCTTTTCTCTTAGTCATCGGGACGCTTCCGTTTTGGGAATGGATTCGTCAGCATGCGCGGTTTCAAGCAGCTTTCCATGGCATTCATGCAGCCGTGGTAGGCATTTTGCTTGCGGCGCTATATCACCCGGTATGGACAAAAGCCATTCAAACCCCAGCGGATTTTTGCCTTGCATTAGCGGCGTTTTGTTTATTGGCGATTTGGAAATGTCCGCCTTTGATTGTTGTCATCGTTTCCGCTATGATTGGAGCGTTTATCTAGAAGGGGAATAGAAATGGGACGCATTATTTTTCACATCGACTGTAATTCGTTTTTTGCTAGCTGCGAAATGGCACGCGATCCGTCGCTGAAAGAGAAACCTGTCGTCGTTGCAGGCGATCCGAAAGAGCGAAGGGGGATTGTGCTAGCAGCAAATTATCTCGCAAAGCAGCTTGGCATTTATACGACGATGCCGCTATGGGAAGCGAAGAAAAAGTGCCCGTCTCTTATTGTGCGGAAACCGAATTTTTCGCTTTACCGCACAATAAGCCAGCAAGTGTTCGCGCTATTACATCGCGTTTCCCCGCTGCTTGAGCGCGCTTCTATCGATGAAGGCTATTTAGATGTTACAGAAATGGCGCCATCTGTACATCCACTTATATTGGCTGAAAACATTCAACGTGATTTACTTGAAACGGTTCAAATTCCTGTCAGTATCGGTATTGCACCGAACAAATTTTTAGCGAAAATGGCAAGTGAAATGAAAAAGCCGCTCGGCATCACGGTTTTACGCAAACGTGATGTTCCGAACGTACTGTGGCCGTTAGCAGTGGAAAACATGCATGGAGTAGGAGAGAAAACCGCCAAAAAGCTGAATGCGATGGGGATTGTAACGATCGGTGATTTAGCAAAAGCGGAGGAAACAGCTCTGCAGCAAACGCTCGGAATTTATGGCGCTCGTCTAAAAGAATGGGCAAACGGTATAGATCATCGCCCTGTCGACCCAGAAGAAGGGGAGAAGCGGAAATCGATCGGCAATTCGACGACCCTTCCATACGATGTAACAGAGAAACAGGTTCTTTTAGATGTCCTCCGCGAGTTAGCCGAGTCTGTCAGCCGACGAATGAAACAGAAGCGGGTGGTGTCGACGACCGTTCAGTTGACGATTCGCTACCACAACTTCCAAACGATCACCCGCAGCAAAACGTGGGACAATCCGTTTCAAGAAACGGAGGATGTTTTTCGCTACGCAGCATACTTGTTAAAAAAACATTGGAACGGCGAGCCTATCCGCCTGCTTGGCATTACCGCACTAGACGTGTTTGATCGCAAAGAAGCCGTCAAACAGCTTGATTTGTTCCATTATGAAGAAGAAGCGAAGACGGAAGCACTATGGAAAACGATCGAGCAACTCCAAAAAAAATTCGGCACTTCTGTGATTCAACGAGGCGCCGAATGGGGAAAAAACGAGCGTTAAAAAATATTTAATGAACATGCACCCATCCGTTAATGGCTCATACGATAGAATGAGAAAAATAGGGGGGCTTTCATCATGAATGCTTATGTGTACAATGACGCAAGGTTTAGGAAAGACCTTGAAAAAGCTATTAACGGAGAGTATAGCGCGATCCATTGTTATGCAAAATTGGCTAATTTGGCGGAAAAAGAAACGATCCGAAAACAAATTCTTGAAATTCGACAGGATGAAATCAAACATTTTCAACAATTCGAGTCGATTTACGTTAGTCTGACTGGAAAACGTCCTCAACCGACGCTGACCGAAAAATGCCCAGATGACTATAAACGCGGGCTGGAATTTGCGTTGCAAGACGAACAACAAACCGTCGATTTTTATTTAGAAATTGCGGATTATACAACGAACCCGTATATAAAAGAAGTATTTCGTCGCGCGGCGGCTGACGAACAAAACCACGCCGTTTGGTTTTTATACTATTTTTCCAAAACGAAATCATGAGAGGGCAGAACAAAACCTGCCGTTCTTTTTTATGGTTATTTTTTAGTTTACATAACACTTATTATAGGAAGTTATACTGATTTTATCTCAAATAAAAAGTAAACTTATAATATTGAGATGAAAAAGAAAAAATAAAACGTGCAGCGGCTTTCGTTTCATAAAGTCGCTGCACGTTAGTGTGATTGGAACCATTGACAATGCATGTTTTCATCCTTCCATGTAAAATTACGCAATATCGATGTTTTGATAGCGTACGCCTTTGTATTGAACACGGACAGGAGCGCCTAATTCTTTTTCATATGCTTTCATTGCTTTTTTTGCTTTTAAAAACGCATCCATCATTCCATCGGCAAGAATCGCTTCTTCCCGCACCATTTTCTGATCTGTATAAAACGAAAAGACATACTGTTTCAACGTCCTCACCTCCTATTTTTTATATTATAAATAAAACCTGTACCTATTCAAACATAAAACCTGTTACATTTATATTATAGAGAAAGTCCGCATTCGTTTAAACATAAAACCTGTTACAATTGTGTTAACTTTTTATTAAAAAAACGTGCAGAGAAGCTGCACGTTTATTGTGGATTATTCATCTTCCATTCCCAATATTTTAAATAGCTATATGGGTTAATCGCGTTCCAGTTCGAGTCATACATCCCGAAATGCAAGTGAGCAACAAATTTTCCTGTCGTTCCGACTGGGCCGTATCCAGAATCACCAACATAGCCGATTAATTGGCCTTTTTTCACGACTCCACCTTCGGTAATACCAGTTGCGTAAGCTTGCATATGGGCGTAATAAATGTAAACCCCTTCATTTGTTTTCACGGTCAAACGCCAGCCGCCTAAATCGCTCCATCCTTTGCGGATGACCGTTCCATCGGTAGCAGAGTAAATTGGTGTACCTTTTGGCGCAATAATATCCGTTCCTTCATGCACGCGCTCTCCGCCATATTGCCGGCTATCTCCGTACGTATCGCCAAACGGAGTATACGTTCCTGCTTTTAGCGGGAAAACCGCATCTTGCAAACGGTCTGGAACTGCTGGTGCTGAAATCTCTCCATCTGTAATTTTTAATACTTGTCCAACATAAATCGTATCCGAAGTTAAGTTGTTTATCGTCTTTAACTGTTGCACGGTTATTCCGTATTTAGCCGCGATACTGTATAAGCTATCCCCTGCTTGTACCGTATACGTCACCGCTTTTGTTTCCGTTGGCGTAGTTGTTGGTGTTTCTGTTGGTTTGGCAACACGCAACACTTGACCAACGTAAATCGTATCTGTACTTAATTGATTCCATACTTTTAAATCAACAAGCGAAATGCCATAATCTCGAGCAATCATCGACAGCGTTTCGCCAGCACGAACGGTATGGGTCGTGTATGTTCCTTTTTCTGCTGGAATCATTAACGTTTGTCCAGGATAAATAAAATCATTTGCTAATTGATTACGAATTTTAATATCGGCGATTAATACGTTATATGTTTTGGCAATGAGGGATAAGCTATCCCCTGCTTTTACAATATATGTCGTATCATGCGTGTGTGGCGGCAATAGCGTTAACGTTTGTCCAACATAAATTTGATCACTTGTTAACCCGTTCCATGCTTTTACATCCGCCACAGATAAATGGTTCGCCGTCGCGATTTTCCATAGGCTATCCCCTGCTTGCACTTTGTATGTTAATTCGTGTGCATCAGCTTGTCCTACCCCTACACCACTAGCGAATAATGCGAACGTCAGCCCTGCTGCCCATGCTTTTTTATTCATGTTGCACCTCTCTTTGCTAGTTTGGTATATTCCTATTTTACTTGCAAAATAGCAAAGGAGGCAGACTGTAATTGTTGGAAATATTCGAACAACAAAAAAAGCTGACGCCACGCATCAACTTTTTTTGCTTTTATATTTCCGAATTGCTTCTTCGTAGCGTTGGGCAATCGTTTCTTTTGGCCATGACAATTGTTGTTGCAAATGCTCTAATACAAGTACATCGTCTGCCAATCCTGCCGCAAATTGTCGTTTTATCCATCGTTCCGCCTCATCGCTACTTTTAAATGAAACAGCCGGACCACTACTAAACACCTTCCATGTGCGTTCTTTTTCATTAGTGAGTAAAAACCATTGATCTCCGTTATTTTTGAATAAGATTCCTTGGTCGTTTGTTTTTGTATTATAACGATTTTGTTCCGCATCGCGATAAACAGGCGGAAGTTGGAAGGCAGCGACGACAAAGCGTGAAAACATCTGCTCATCCATTAAACAACCGGAAGCTTTCGGATGACCTCCGCCTCCAAATTTTTTTGCAAATGCCGACACGTCTACTTCGTCGTGAATCGTTCGAAACCCAATATGTTTCGTCCCAACATTTACAAGGGCGATTAAATCTAAGTGCGGGAACCGTTTCGCTAACGCATTTCCTAATTCAGATATGTGCTGCTCGGCAAATACAATTCCTACACAATGCCCATCCATCCACGTTTGCACAAGTTGTTTTTGTTTGAGGCGAATGTAGCGCTCTAATTTCTTTTCTTCTGCTTGAAAGATATATTGTTCCATATCGGTAAAAGAGAATGGGAGCTTTGCTTGCAACCGCCCTAACATTTGTTCGATAAACTCATCCATTCCTAAAATTCCTAATAAATCGTTTAATCGTTTTGCTTCAATCGTTTTGTTTTCATCCCAATCCCATGTGTCGTATTGACGAACGAGTTCCACAAACGCATCTAACGTTTCCGTTCGCTCTAAACATTGTTTTTGCACAAGGTACTCATAAAACAACGACGTGGCACACGTTTTTTTCCCGTGTTCATCTACTGGTTGTACATTGCCCCAAGGATGGCGGTTAAAATGAAGAGCGGTTACATGATGGTCAATCATCTGCACATGTTTTCCTGCTTGAAATCGTTCGGCTAGTTTCTTTTCGATTTCCTCGTTTACCGCCAAATCGGTAATATACAGCTGCTCGTCGTGTCGGCTATTATCGATAAATTGCCGTACACGCTCGTTTAATGTACGATAGGAGCAGTAAACAATATCTACATTGTCGCCAAAAGCAAGCTTCGCGAGCAAACCGCAACTAATACCATCTAAGTCGCTATCGGTAAATAACTTTATCATTTTGTTCCCCCTTTTATATGCTTTTATATAACAACTTTTTCAACAACGGAAACAATCGATCTGGAAGTGTGGAAACATTTGGAACAAACAAACAATGTTTCCCATAAATATTTTGAATCGTTTGTTGTTGCCCTTCGTCGATTTCTCCGTTTGCTAAAAAGAGATTAATGACTTCGATTCCGTGTTTTCTTGCTTCGAGCACCGCTTCGTGCGTATCGATAATTCCGTTTTGCTCATAGCCATACGCTGCTGGTTCACCATCAGAAAACACTAGTAAAAATTTTTGCCTTTCTGTACGTTTCCTTAATTGCTCCGTCATGAGGCGAATGGCAAAGCCATCGCGATTATCTTCTTGCGGCTGCAGCTGAAAAATTTCTGGACCACTCTGCTTCTTTTGGGAAGCGGCAAACGAAATAACGGTATGCAAATAATTTGGCTGGTTCGTTTCATTTGCTTCGTTGGCATCTTCCCAAAAACCAACGATTTGGTGCGGAACTGCCACCGATTTTAACGCCTCATGGAATAATACAATCCCTCGCTTCGTTTCCTCCATTTTATCATGCATCGAAGCAGAGCAGTCGACTAACAATGTAAAAACCGCATCAATGGCAATGGATGGAGTGCGTTTTTTGTAAAATAAGCGAGGCTGTTCGTCCGTCCATAAACGAAGCAATTTTTTATGCAAACGACCAAAGTGTAAATCTGTACGCGGCATAATTTTTTTATGTTCGAGCATTTGCTCCATCATTTTTTTCAATTTCTTTTGATAAGCTGCAATCTCTTCCTTTTTTTGCTCGTATTCACGAATTTGGGCAAAAGAAGGAGGAGATGGAGAGAGGAAAATCGCTTCTGCATATTTGTTTTCTTTCCCATACGGCTCCCCTTTTCCAGATGGCTGCATATGAATTTTTTCCGCTTCTACTTGCTTCGTATAGTCCGTTCGGTTGCTTTTTTGCGAGGAACCTTGAACAAGCGCAAGCGCTTGATCCCCTGCTTCTCCTTCGCGTACTCCTTCCCCCAATAAATCTGTTTGTGTTCCTTGCTCTAGTTCAAACTGTAAAAAACTTTTCGTCATTTCGCTCGTTTCGCGATGCCATGTCGGTAACGTTTGTTCGTGGACATCCTCATCTCCATCTTTTCCTTCATTAAGCGCATCACAGTTATTCAACGGGTCGCTTCGTTTGATGTCTTCCATCAACATTCCTTGCGGTCCGTAGCTATGTTCTGGCAAATAAAAATACGTATTTAACATGTCTTTTTCTAGTATTTCCTCTAACATTCGAGTCATCATTAACGAAACGCGTGCGACATCGTGTGTTGATGCAGCATCAAAAAACTGACCGAGCAACTGGCGAATTTGCGGCATAAGATGGTCAATTGGTTCAGAAATAGGAGGAATTTCTTCCAACGGCGATTCGGATGTCAACAACAAATACATAGCGGCAAATAACGTATCCGTATACACACTTTTTACTAAGTTGGCATGCATTTGGCTTTGGAAATAGTGACGATACGCTCCTCGCCTTGTACGGAACCATTTTTTTGTGCCAGGTCGCTCTCGTTTACAAAGCTCCTCGAGCCGCAAATCTTCCGCAAGCATAAACAGTTGCTTGGCAAACTGAGGAATGGACGTCGTATTCGCCTGCTCAAGGAAAGCGCGGACTTCCGCAATCGTTGTATACTGTAATGTTCCGATGGCACGTAAGCAAACATCGCTTTTCAGCCCATCGACTTTTTCTGGACGGTTATCCCAAAAATGGCTGACATATATTTTCCTATTGACAAAATCAACATACGACTGAACTCCAAATGCTACTTCCCAATCGGCTTGTTTTGTTAATGTTTTCGCTAAATCTGACAGCTGCATAAATAAAAACGAGTCCACTTTTTTATCATTAAATTGGATAAACCGTTTCATCGTTCTTCCCTCACTCAAAGAGCGTTTCCGCAATGGTACGTACCGCGGCTTTTTCGCGGTCGTCTTCTAATTTTTCGACAATCCCGCGCTCAATGGCTCGAAGCGGCGGCAAATAAACGGCTAAATCGCATGCGTCAATAAGCGCACGAATAGAAGCCGCTGCTTCTGAAATTTGCCCGTTTTGTACTTGAACAATTAAATCGGCCGATAACATCACAAATCGATCAATTAACGTATGATCTTTTAATATACTTTGTGCTAGCAACACATCTTTTAATGCGTCGCCTTGAATGTAAGGAACATCAATGACAATAAAACGGTTTTTAAGCGCTTCGTTTAATGGAACTGTGCCGATATATCCTTCGTTAATCGCAGCGATTACACCAAACGTGCTTTTCGCTTTTACTACTTCGCCAGTAAATGGGTTGGTGATTGTTTTTCGATAGTCGAGTACGCCATTTAAAATTGGCAACGTCTCTGGTTTCGCCATGTTAATTTCGTCAATATAAAGCAAATGGCCTTTTGTCATTGCTTGAATGACAGGTCCAGGAATAAACTCGATCACAGGTTTTCCTTCCCGTTCTTGAATCGTTTTGAAACCGAGCATCGCTTCTGCATCGAGGTCAACGGAACAGTTAATGCTATGCATCGGCTGTCCGAACAAATAAGACAATGTTTCCGCTAACTTTGTTTTTCCTGCACCCGTTGGTCCTTTTAAAAGCACATTTTTCCCAAGCGCCAATGCAACGATAGCATCGTAAAGAATATGGGGAGCTGCTGCGGTATATCCGCCTTTTCCGATTAAATAAGCGTCTTCGTCATAGGCGAACTGTTGCTTTCGCGCTTGCATCTGTTGTTCAATGGCAGCAGGTAGTATATTCATTATGTATCGTCCTTTCTGTCGTATGTAATCACTATCCCATTCTACTTGATGTTTTACATTTAAGGCAAAAAAGACGCTTTGTTTCTTATAATAATATTATGTAAACATAATAAAAGGAAAGGAGAGAGCTATCTGCTCTTCCTTAACTATAGTTATCTTCAATCGCTTTGCGAATAAGTGCTTCACAACGATCCAATTCCGCTTTCAATTGCCGTTTATATAGCTTTGCTTTCTCATATCCCCCATCAGCAAATCGATAGTAAACAACTTCTTGGTATTTCATTCCTTCTTTTTTTTGTTTCACTTGTTTTAAAATGCCGTCCTCGATTAAATCATGCAGTGCTTTATATACTTCGGAATGATTTGGCCGATAGCCATACGGCTTAAATTCTTGGCGAAGCACATCTAATAGTTTTAGCCCATATAACCGTTCTTGTTCTGTTAATGTAATTAAATACAGCTTTAAAAACGCACGTTGTTTTAATAAAAATCCGCTTGGTGTCCGTTTATCTCGCATCTACGTCAACCCCTTTCTTCACAATATGATATTCCTCTTTTCTTGGGGGAAGTCCTTCTTTTTTTTAATGCTTTTTTTAATTAGAACATAGTTTTATTTTACTGTGATACAACAAAAAAAGAAATACTCAGAAGCGAGTATTCCTTAATTAAAAACAATTGTTTTGTTTTGGTGAATGATGACGCGATCTTCGAGGTGCCATTTTAATGCCCGCGCAAGAACCGTTTTTTCGATAATGCGACCGATTCGTTTTAAATCTTCGGGATGATAGCGGTGATCTACTCGCGCTACATCTTGCTCAATAATTGGTCCTTCGTCCAAGTCGTCGGTCACGTAATGCGATGTTGCCCCAATTAATTTAACTCCACGCTCATACGCCCGTTCATACGGCCTTGCACCGACGAAAGCTGGCAGAAACGAATGGTGGATATTAATAATTCTGGCTGGAAATTGCGCCACAAATTCCGGCGATAAAATTTGCATATAGCGGGCAAGCACGATCGTGTCAATTTTATATTCGTTTAAAAGTGCGAGCTGTTTTTCTTCCGCTTCCCCTTTTCTTTCTTTTGTCACTGGAATGCAATAATAAGGAATGCCGATTGATTCGACGCTTTCTCGCATATATTCATGGTTGCTAATGACGACAGCGATATCTGCTAAGAGCTCCCCTGCTTGCCATTCCCATAGCAGTTCTAATAGGCAATGTTCTTCTTTAGAAACGAAAATGGCGAGCTTTTGCAAATCGTTATGTAACCGGAAGCGCCAATTCATTTGAAACGTTTCGGCAATCGGTGCAAATGCTTTTTCTATGTCCGCTTTTCGAGTGACAATCACCGGTGCATCAAATTCAATTCGTAAAAAAAACATTCCCCCTTCTGGGTCGGTTGAATATTGACTTGATTCAACGATATTTGCCCCTTGCTCGTATAAAAACGAAGTGACAGCGGCTACGATGCCAGGTCGGTCTGGACATGAAATGACAAGCCGTGCTCGATGTTGATAGTTTTGCAAAAAATTTTGTAGACGACGTTCGCGAAACGTGTGCATCCATTTTCCCCCTCGATAGTTTTTCCTCATCATACAAAAAAACGGCTGGAATGCCAACCGTTTTTTGTATTTTCGCTGAAAATCTTCGGTTCTGAAAAATTTATTTTGTTAAATCGCTAGCAGGACCGAAAAATTCATAGTGGATATTAGCTTCTGCTACTCCCCATTCTTTTAGTGCGTGATAAATAGCTTTCATAAACGGAACAGGACCACAGAAATAAAAATCTGCTTGCTTCTCTTGCACGATTGTTTGTAGCCATTCGCCCGTAATCCATCCTTCTTTAGCGAAGTGAGGGTTTTTTCGGTCTGTATCTGTTGGTGATTCATAGCAAATATAATAAGAAAGCGATTCATGTTCATTCGTAAGTTTCGCGAGCTCTTCATCGAAAGCGTGGACGTTTCCGTTAATCGCTGCATGAATAAACGTTGCTTTCCGCTCTGGTTGCTTCGTAACTAACGTGTTTACCATGCTAAATAACGGCGTAATGCCAACCCCACCACTAATGAACACGACCGGCGTTTCTTTTGCCATATCAAGTGTAAAATCACCCGCTGGTGCACTTAGTTCAAGCACGTCCCCTTCTTGAATATGGTCGTGTAAATAGTTCGATACAATTCCAGCTGGCTGTGTATCTGTTGCTGCTTCTTTTTTCACGCTAATCCGATAATACCCTTTTTGCGGAGCGTCAGATAAGCTATATTGGCGAATATGCGTATACGTTTCTCCAGGGACAGTTACTTTTACGCTTACGTATTGGCCTGGAAGGAAATCGCTAACTTCCCCGCCGTCTTCTGGAACAAGGTAAAACGACGTAATGACATCGCTTTCTTTTACTTTTCGTTGCACAACAAAGCGGCGAAAATCTTTCCATCCCCCTGTTTTTCCTTCTGCTTCCCGATACATTTCTTCTTCGACTTGAATAAATACGTCCGCAATGACACCGTACGCTTCTCTCCACGCCTCAATCACTTCATCGGTTGCTGCATCGCCTAACACATCTTTGATGGCTAACAATAAATGCTTCCCTACAATTGGATAGTGCTCTTTTTTTACTCCAAGGCTGCGATGTTTATGCCCGATCTGCTTGACTACTGGCAAAATCGCTTCTAAGTTATCAATATGTTTCGCTGCTGCGTAGACGGAAGCCGCTAACGCTTTTGGCTGTCGTCCTTGTTTTTGATGGGCATGGTTAAAAATGTTCAACAGCTCTGGGTGATTAGAAAACATTAATTGATAAAACCGTTTCGTAATTTGTTCCCCGTACTGTTCTAATACCGGCACTGTTGATTGAATGATTTCGATCGTTTTTTTGCTTAATAATGTTTTTGTCGCACTCATGAATAAATCCCCTCACCAAAACATGTATTTTATATACATGTTTATTGAATCATATCGTTTGCTAAAAAAGCAATATTTCAAATACACCTTTAACAAAATGTTCACAATTTCACACCAAACAAAAACACATGGTAAAATAATGAACAGACAAAGCGATTGAAGGTGTGACAAACGATGCAGTTAACAAACTATACGGAATACGCTCTGCGTGTGCTTCTTTTCTTAGGGGCATTAGAACCTGGGGAGAAAACAAATATTAAAGAAATTTCGCGCGCCTTTTCCATTTCGGAAAATCATTTAAGCAAAATTGTATACGAACTCGGGAAAGAAGGCTTTATCGAAACTATCCGCGGACGAAACGGGGGCATTCGCCTTGCGAAAAAGCCGGAAGACATTCGCATCGGCGCTGTCGTCCGCCATACGGAAGATAATTTATCGCTCGTTGAATGTTTTGCTGGACATGGAAACCATTGTATCATTACTCCTGTTTGCGGGCTCAAACATGTTCTTCATGAGGCGTTAGAAGCATTTTTACGCGTATTGGATTCATATACATTGGCGGATTTATTAGCGAATAAAGATCGCCTACAGTCCATCTTCCAGCAAAAATGGTCGTAACGAGCATATGATTGCCACGTTTTGCGAAATATATTACTATGAAAAAGGCGTCTAAAAAACAATCATTCGAAGGAGGTCAAAATGAAACAGACGTTGTCATCACTACCACCATATTTAAAAATGGAAAATGGGGAGCTTTGGTTAACAGAAGATGATCGAGATAATTTAAAAATTAGCTATCGAATCAAAGAAGTTATTTTCTCGGAGCAATCTCCGTTTCAACAAGTGATGATTTTAGATTCGTATGATTTTGGCAGAATGCTCGTGCTCGACGGGGTTGTGCAAACAACTTCGATTGATGGTCATATTTATAATGAGATGATTTCCCACGTTCCGCTTCAATTTCACCGAGCGCCAAAAAAAGTGTTAATTATCGGCGGAGGCGACTGTGGAGCAGCGCGGGAAGTAGCAAAATACAACGATATCGAAGAAATTTATATGGTCGAAATTGATGAAACAGTCGTACAAGCTTGTAAAGAACACTTGCCAGCTGTTTCTGGGAACTTATCCGATTCTCGCGTTCAGTTTATTTATACCGATGGGGTTGCATTTGTGAAAGAGCGTGCAAATACGTACGATGTCATCATTATTGATTCCTCTGACCCAATCGGACCAGCGAAGGAATTATTTTCTTACGAATTTTATCAAAATGTGCATCGTGCGTTAAAAGAAGATGGTATTATGGTATGCCAAAGCCAGTCCCCGATTTTCCATCTAGATGTTTTAAAACAAACATATACAAATATTCAGCAATTATTCCCACATGCGGCTGTCTATACCGCAACGGTACCAACGTATCCGGGCGGATTATGGAGTTTTACAATCGGCGCGAAAATCCCGCTTTCTCTTCCTAATACGTGGTCGTTGCCAGCTGACACGAAATATGTAAACGAGGCGATTCTAACCCGCTGTTTTGAGTTGCCGCAATTTATGAAAACTGTGTTATCGTAAAAACAAGGTGTCCCGCTGTGGGACACCTCGTTTACTATAAGTACTGTACCGCTATTCTTTTTGAAACGAACGGTTAGCAACCATCGAAATCGTTAAGTCGTCCGCTGGCGGATTATGAAGCCCAGCACGGACGTCGCGGTAATAACGCTGCAGCGGATGATGAGAAAATAAGCTATGGCCGCCAACGACACGCATCGCTAGGTCAACGACATGAACCGCTGTATTTGTCGCGACGTACTTCACCGCTGCTAATTCTTCCTTCATCGCTTGTCGTTTATTCGGGTAGCGATCCCATTGATCGGCAACGGAATACATAAAATGACGGGCGGCCATTAACTGAATGTCGATTTCGGCAATTTTACGCCGCACTTCTGGTACATCGGCAATTGGATGCGGCAACGTATTCGGCTGATACGATTTAGCAAAAGCGATTGCTTCATCGCGCGCAGCAAGCGCAATCCCTAAATAACACGCAGGAATATGTAAAAGCCACCCTTGCGCTCTTCCTTTTGCTTGTGGTGAGTGAAGAATTTCGACAAGCGCCGTTTCGTCGACTTCGACGTTTTCTAATACGAGATCGTCACTTCTCGTCCCTCTCATTCCAAGCGTATCCCACGTTGCTTCAATTTGGAGACCGAGAGCGGTTTTCGGGATTAAAAAGTTACCTACTTCCCCTGTTTCATTAATCGTCGCCGATACAATAAAGTAATCAAGCGCTGGCGCAAGCGACGTATAGGTTTTGCGACCAGAAATGACCCATCGGCCGTTTTGTTTTTCTGCCGTCGTTTCCGGTTTTCCTCCGCGCGCAGGACTTCCGGTTGCTCCTTCCGACTGCGCACTGTTTAATAATATTTGTTTATGAACAATTTCATCACAAATGCGGGCAAATACCGGCTCGGGCCATTTGTTTTGCTCCGCTACATTCATCACAATCCCTAAATGCCAGCCAAGCGATAAGGCAGTTGCACCATCTCCTTGGGCAAGCGTTTCTTGCACGAGCAAAAATTCATATAACGAAATTTCTTCTCCGCCATACCGTTTTGGGACAGTAAGTGATAAAAAGCCAACTTTTTTTAATTCCGCGAAATTTTCAAATGGAAAAAGTGCCTGCTCATCGTAGTAGCGTGCTCGTTTTTGAAATTGTTGTGCAAGTTTCGTGGCGCGTTCGTGCAATTGCTTTTCCCGATCGGTTCGTAAAAATAAATGATCCAACTCGTTCTCCCCTTTTCTTTTTATTTGCTTCCATTTTACTCCCTCTTAAGGAAGAAAAAAATGATTATGTTTCATTGATTATTTAGAACATAGTTTATTTTTCTTTACAAAAAAAAATAACCCGGTGGGCATCCACCGGATCGTTCAACTAACAAGCGGAAAGATAAGATAACCAACAAGCGCTAAAAGCCCGCACACCAACGAAATGCGCAACTTATATTTAGCATATTCCATTAAATCCAAATCCATAATGGAAGCGGTCGTAATCGTTGTATCCCCTAGTGGGGAGGCAAATGCGCCAAACGTACCGCTCGCAAATACTGCCCCTATCGTCATCGGTAACGATGCGCCCGTTGCCGCTGCAAGCGTCACACCAAGCGGCATAAACAATCCCCATGTCCCCCAGGATGTGCCGATAAAATAAGAAATGAAAGAACCGAGAATAAACATGGCTGCTGGAACAATCTCCTTCGGTAAAAACGTTCCAAACGTTGCACTAATGTAACTGGAAAAACCTAATTGTTCCGCTGTCAACGATAGCGCCCATACAAGAAGAAGCATGCTAATTGGTGCCATCAGTTCATTGCCGCCTTCAAAAAAATGATAAATAAGCTCATGCAGTTTCTGGCGGCGAAGGAAATAAAAAATGGCTGTGAGAGCAATGGTAAGAAAAAGCGCGACTAACATGACAAATGTCGCATCCGCATGTGAAAAAGCCGCGAGGAGCGTCGTCGCACCTTTTGTTTTTCCATCATACCAAAGAAAAAATATCGTACATACAAACAGTAAAAAAAGCGGAAAAAAGAGATGGAGCGGTTCGCCAACGACTAACGAAAGCTCCTTTTTTAATCCTAGCCGGTGAAAATAATTTGTTTCACTCTCTACGTGCGCTCGCTCTTCTTTACCAATTTGAACGTGCCGAAACGTCGTTACAATTCCGATAATCAACGCAATCACCGCAAAAAAATTATACGGCAAACTCGCTAAAAAAAGAGGATATGCCGATTGAGTAATGTTATTTTGCTTGAGCGCTCCTTCTACAACAGACGTCATAAATCCAATAAACGCCGTAGCAAGCGGCAAAAGAACAATAATCGGTTCCGTTGATACATCAATCATGTACGCCATTCTTCGTTTATCCATTCGAAACTTTTCACTAAGTGGTTTCATCACTGGCGCAAGCAACATAATTCGAAACATCGGCGTAAAAAATGTGACCGGAAGCGTCAGCCAAATAAAACCCATCATCCGGCGTTTCGAGTGAATTTTCGGACTAATCCATTGAACAAATCCTTTTACTCCTCCAGTAATTTGCATCATCCCAATAAGCGCTCCGAACAAATACAAAAACAAAATGACTTGCATGTGTCCACCATTTGTTGCGGCCTCCAGCATGGCATTTACCGCTCGTTCAATCGCCGAAAAAAATTGACCTTCTAAACAAAATGCACCGACCAATAACCCGACAACAAGACCAGGCAATATCTCTTTCAACCAAATCGCAAGCGGAATAACGAGTAAAAATGGTATTAACGATACCCATGTCCCTTCCAATTCATCCAACCCCTTTCGTTACAAGGATGACCATAAATGAAGGAAACTATTACGTTTAATTTTGATTATTTAGAACATAGTTTAATAAAAAATTTTTTGCTCAACCACGACAGAAAAACCCGCAGTTGGGAAACAACCGCGGGTTAATGGACGCGTCGCGCAAAATCCACAAAGCGAAATTTATCTAACCGATGGCGCGATTCGGTAAATTGAAATAAGCTTGCATCTTCTAAATACACATAATTTTGCACAACGACAATATGCTCATATCCGTCAACGTCTAAATACTTTCGGTCTTCGTCGGTGACTTTGTCGACGAACATTTCTTTTTTTGCAAAGCTAATTTTCAGCTTCAATTCATTTTCTAAATACTCGTAAATCGAGTTTTCGCAAATCTCACGCGTTAATGACGGAACAAATTTCCGGTGTAAAAAATCTTTATCTAAAATAATTTTTTCCCCTTCGATTTCACGGGCGCGAACGACTTTCCATACCTCATCTTTTGCGCTTATCTCTAAGTATTGGCGAATATCGTCACCTGGTTTAATCAGCTGCAATTCATGGACAATCGTGCGAACTCGCTTCTCCATCTTTTGTGTCAATTCTTTAAAACTGACTAATCCAGATACCGGAAAATCGTATTTACCGACATCGAGAACGACAGAGCCTTTTCCTTTTATTTTTTGAATATAGCCATGCTCTGATAATAAATTTAACGCTTTGCGAATTGTTTCGCGCGATGTTTTATACTGCTCCGACAGGTCGTGCTCTGATGGAAGCAAATCGTTTGGCTGAAATACTCCTTTGCGAATTTGCAACGAAAGGTCGTTGTAAATCGTTAAAAACTTATTTTTTCTCATCGCTATCACCGACATGTATTGTATCATTTTGTTAAGTAATACACAATCGATTCGTACGGACGCAAGTGAATTTGTCGAAACTGTTCCGGTGCATCTTCATAGTTGGCGATTAACACGCGGCTCTCGTAGCCGTCTACCTCTACTTCACGCGGCAACACAAACGTTGTTTCTTCCGCAAAGAAATTGTTCACGACCAATAGTTTTTCGTTGTCCCCGTTTCGGACGTAAGCGAAAATCGATGGATCGTCTTCTAGCAATAGTTGATAATCTCCGGTCGTGATAATATCGTACTGCTTGCGCAACTGGATTAACCGCTGGTAATGATAAAAAATAGATGACTTATCTTCTAACGCTTGTTTGACATTAATAGCATGATAGTTGCTAGCGACACGAATCCATGGGGTTCCGGTGGTAAACCCAGCATGTTCGCTATCGTCCCATTGCATTGGCGTTCGTGAGTTATCGCGCGATTTTCGCTGTAAAATATTTAACACTTCCTCTTCTGTTTTTCCTTGCGCTCGTAAAATATGGTACATATTTAACGTCTCGACGTCGCGATAGTCGTCTATTCGCGTAAATTTCGGGTCGGTCATGCCAATTTCTTCACCTTGGTAAATATACGGCGTCCCTTGCATGAGGTGAATGACTGTCGCAAGCATTTTGGCAGATTCTTTTCGGTACACGTTGTCGTTCCCATAACGCGACACGATGCGCGGTTGATCGTGATTGCACCAAAAGAGCGCATTCCAACCGCCGCCTTTATTCATTTCCATTTGCCACGTCGATAAAATCCGCTTTAGTGCAAGAAAATCAACATCAGCCAACGCCCATTTCTCCCCGTTTGGGTAATCGACTTTTAAATGATGAAAATTAAAGACCATATTTAATTCATGGCGTGCTGGATTCGTGTATTGAATACAATGGTCAATCGTTGTCGACGACATTTCTCCAACCGTCATGATATCATATTTAGAAAATACTTCGCGATTCATTTCTTGAAGAAACTCATGAATACGCGGGCCATCCGTATAAAATTTGCGGCCGTCCCCTGGTGGTACAGATCCGTCATCATCTGGGAAACGTTGATCTTTCGAAATTAAATTAATGACATCTAAACGAAAACCGTCAACACCCTTTTTTAGCCAAAAGTGCATCATATCATACAGTTTTCGCCGCAACTCCTCATTCTCCCAATTTAAATCCGCTTGTGTAACATCGAACAAGTGCAAATAATATTGGCGAGTATGTTCATCATATTCCCATGCCGAACCACCAAATTTAGACTGCCAATTGTTTGGCTGTTTACCATCACGCCCATCTTTCCAAATGTAGAAATGACGGTATGGATGATCTTTGGATGATCTTGCTTTTTTAAACCATTCATGTTCAGTTGATGTATGATTGACGACAATATCCATCATAACTTTGATGTTGCGTTTATGCGCTTCTGCTAACAGCTGTTCAAAGTCTTTCATCGTTCCGTATGGCTCATATATCGCAAAATAATCGCTAATATCATAGCCGTTATCGCGCTGTGGCGATTGATAGATCGGAGTCAGCCAAATTACGTCAATACCTAATGTTTTTAAGTAATCCAGTTTTTCAATAATCCCTTGCAAATCTCCGACGCCATCACCGTTTGTATCGTAAAAACTTTTCGGATAAATTTGATAGACGACTGCTTTTTTCCACCACGGCATATTCACTTTTCTCACCTCTTACTTGCTGCCAAAAATGATACCATTGGGGAACTACCAATGGTATCGTTTCCGTTAATTTGTTGCGCGTT
This sequence comes from Anoxybacteroides voinovskiense, assembly GCF_014196205.1. Taxonomy (GTDB): domain Bacteria; phylum Bacillota; class Bacilli; order Bacillales; family Anoxybacillaceae; genus Anoxybacteroides; species Anoxybacteroides voinovskiense. Next base: position 29,723 of record NZ_JACIDE010000001.1, read on the forward strand.
TCCATCTTCCGAACGCATACGTTAAAGCAAATGGAACGATAATCGCAATCGCCATACCGATGAAAAACGGCGTCCATTTTTGTGGAACAATCGATAAAAATCCAGGAAGTCCGCCGACACCAATCGACGGTGCAAGCACATTGTTGATTGTAATAAACATTCCAGCAATCGCCGCCCCCGTCATCGCAGAAATAAACGGATAACGGAACCGCAAGTTCACCCCGAACATTGCTGGTTCTGTAATGCCAAGGTACGCTGATACGGAAGACGTAAAAGCAAGCCCTTTTAATTTTTCGTCTTTTGCTAAAAACATCATCGCCAGCGCAGCTGAGCCTTGCGCGATATTAGACATGACAAGAATCGGCCATAAAAACGTGCCGCCCGTGCTAGAAATAAGCTGTAAATCAACCGGTAAAAACGTATGATGCATTCCTGTCACAACTAATGGAGCGTATAACGCACCGTATAAAAATCCACCAATTGCCGGAACGTTATGGAAAATCGCGACAAACACACTCGTAATGGCGTTGCCGATCGCAAACGTAATCGGACCAATCGCGATAAATGCTAAAAATCCGGTAATCAATAATGAAAGCGGAGCAACGAGCAATAACTGAAACGCATCTGGAATACGTTTGCGCAAATATTGCTCGAGTTTTGCTAATACATACGACGCTACTAAAACAGGCAATACTTGTCCTTGATACCCTACCTTTTGCACATCAAACCAAAATAAATGCCATACCGGAATATCGCCTTTTTCTTTCGCTGCCCCCCATCCCCACGCATTCAATAAATCAGGGTGTACGAGCATTAAACCGAGCACAATGCCTAATAATGGACTTCCGCCAAATTTCGTGACCGCCGACCAGCCGATGAGTCCTGGCAAGAAAACGAATGCGGTATTCGCAATTAAGTTAATCATGCTCGCCACATCCGCCCATTCTTTATGCACATCGACAAACGACTTTCCTTCATAAAAAATGCCTTGTCCTGTCAATACGTTGTTCATCCCCATCAATAAACCGGCAGTAACGATGGCAGGTAAAATGGGAATGAAAATATCGGCTAACGTTTTAATCGCCCTCTGCAAAGGATTTAACTTCGCTTCCGCGGCATCTTTAATGTCTTGCTTTGTCGCTTTTGCAAGACCTGTCATCTCAATCATTTCATTGTATACTTTGTCGACCAACCCTTGACCAATGACGACTTGAAATTGACCGTTTACGGAAAAAGAACCTTTGACAATATCGATTTGTTCGAGCGCTTCTTTATTGACTTTTCCTTCGTCTTTTAACGCGAAGCGTAACCGCGTCACGCAATGGGTCGCAGCGATAATGTTTTCTTTCCCACCTACGGCTTGCACAATTTGTTCTACGGAGCGTTTATTCATAGTTTCCCCTCCAGTCATTTGATTCGAAACAAATACGATTTGCGCATTGTCACTTGTAATAGCGCGCTTTGCCCAGCAACACATTTTTCGCACGCCATCGGTGCCATGTTTTCCGTCATCTCACTATTTGTAATAATTACTGGGGTAATAATACTAGCAGCCTTCTTTTTGATTAAGCTAAGATCAAATGAAAGTAACAAATCTCCTTTTTTTACTTTTTCCCCTTTTTTGACATGCACCGTAAACCCTTCACCGTTTAAGAGCACCGTCTCTAATCCGATATGAATAAGAATTTCCAATCCTTTCGAAGATAAAAGCCCAATGGCATGTTTCGATTGAAAAATATTGATGACTCGACCGTCTACTGGCGACACCACTTTTCCTTCGCTCGGAACGATTGCCACCCCATCACCTAACAGCTTATAAGAAAACGTAGGACTCGGCACTTCTTCAATCGGAATCACATTTCCATTCAACGGTGCAAATATCGTTTCTTCCCCTTGCCAGACGATCATATAAGTCCCCCTCTTAAGCGCTTACAAAGACATGTATATACATGTTACAGTTTCATTTTAACTTGTATATACATGTTGGTCAATAAAAAAATACGCGGTCACAAACATGTAAAAACGCAAGCAGTGTGTTCACCGCTTGCGTTTTATCTAGGGACGCTGCCGGCTGTTATGGAGCACAGCGTACCGTTTAATTTCGCGAATTAATATTTCTTCTTGCTGGAAAGAAAGAAGCAGTTGCAATCCATAGTAATAATCGCCAGTTGTTTTTCGCTGCCATACTAACGTTCCGATAAAACTAAACTCGACATCATTTAGCATAAACGTCACTTCGATCTGAATGTCTCGCGGACGAGGGGGAATGTCGAGAGATGTTTTAATTCTCATTCCTCGCGGACTAATGTCGTGAATTTCCGCTGCTCCTTTGTCGCTTTCGATCTCTTTATTATCAATACGCACAATACGAAACGTACAAGGGAGCGGTTGTCCAAATTGGTAGCGGAATGCTTCTTGTCGTTTAAATCGCACGAAAATCCCCTCTTCTCCTGTCAACGTTTTTCATATACAACCAAAACTACCCTTATTATATATGGATTTCCTTCAGTTGTGAATACATAACCACATTTCTTTTATTTCACCTGCTTCTTCGCTGTCGATAATGAAAGTGCCGTTACTGTAACGGTCGGAACGTTTCCATGTCGCAATATCAACCGCTTCCGTTTCGCCTTTTTCCGTTCGTACAATGACATGGCCGCTGTCGTTTTCTAATATAAGCGCGGAAACGATACGGTGCGGATTCGTTTTCAATTCCCGAAGCATGACAAGCCCACGTTTCGCGCGCGACGATTTGTCAAACTCATGAAGCGCCATTTTTTTGACTGCTCCGCGTTGGGTCGCAACCACCACCACTGCCGAATCTGCATGGCGAATAGGAGACGCAGCAACAACAAAGTCCTCTTCTTTTAGTTGAATTCCTTTTACTCCAGCAGCACGCACGCCAACGGTGCTAATTTCTTCTTCGCCAAACCAAAGCCCATATCCTTGATGCGTCACAATAAATAGGTCGTTAGTGCCGTCGGTGACGTAGACGTTTACTACTTCGTCGTTTTCTTTTATGTTGATCGCAACGATTGGACGTCCATATCGCTGTACTTTGTATTGTTTTAATTCGGTTCGCTTCACCATTCCTTGCTTCGTAATAAAGAGAAGATCAAGCGATTGTTCAAAATCGCGGACGGAAATGGCGGATACGAGATCATCGTCCCTGTCTAACGGCACGAGATTGGAAATATGTTGTCCTACGTCTTTCCAACGAACGTCTGGCAATTCATGGACAGGGCAATAAATATAATTGCCTTTGCGCGTAAAGAGAAGGAGCACGTCGGTCGTGTTCATCTCTAGCTGCGCCAATAAACGGTCGGATTCTTTCATCCCAAAGTCTTGTCCATTCGATGCCGTATAGGAACGAATGCTCGTCCGTTTGACATATCCTTCTTTTGTGACGGTAACGATGACGTCTTCGACAGGAATCATCACTTCTAAGTTAATTTTAATTTCCTCTATTTCCTCTTGAATGACCGTTCGTCGCTCATCGGCATACGCTTTTTTTAGTTTTTTTAGCTCGGTTTTAATGACCGACAACAATTTTTTTTCACTCGCTAAAATGGCCGTTAGCTCGGCAATTTTTTTCGCTAACTCTTCCGCTTCTTGTTTTAATGCCGTAATGTCAGTGTTTGTTAAACGGTATAGCTGTAATGTAACGATCGCTTCTGCTTGCGCTTCTGTAAAATTGTAACGAACAATCAATTGGTCTTTGGCGTCTCGCTTATCTTTCGAAGCGCGAATCGTTGCGATGACATCATCGAGAATGGACAGTGCTTTCATAAGGCCTTCGACGATATGTTGACGGTTATGCGCTTTTTTTAGTTCATAGCGAGAGCGGTTCGTGACGACTTCTTTTTGATGCTCAATATATGCATCCAGTAGTTCTGGAAGGCTTAATAGTTTTGGCCGCCGTTTGTGAATAGCAACCATGTTGAAGTTGTATGGGACTTGTAAATCTGTATTTTTATATAAGTAGTTTAAAATGCCTTCCGCATCTGCTTCTTTCTTTAATTCAATGACGATGCGAAGGCCGGTTCGGTCGGTTTCGTCCCGCACATCCGCAATTCCATCGAGTTTTCGGTCAAAGCGAAGTTCATCGATTTTTTTGACGAGATTTGCTTTATTGACTTCATATGGAATTTCGGTAATGACAATTTGTTGTTTCCCGCCTTTGACAGATTCAATCGTCGCTTTGCCGCGAATAACGATTTTTCCTCTACCTGTTTCGTACGCTTTTTTAATTCCATCTTTTCCTTGAATAATCCCGCCGGTCGGAAAATCCGGTCCGTGCAGTACAGTCATTAGTTCATCGACCGTGCACGTTGGACGGTCGATTCGCATCATCACCGCATCAATGACTTCGCCTAAATGATGTGGCGGGATTTCGGTCGCATATCCTGCCGAAATACCGGTCGAGCCGTTTACTAATAAATTAGGAAACATCGCCGGTAAGACGACCGGCTCTTCGCTCGTGTCGTCAAAGTTTGGCACAAACTCGACCGTTTCTTTGTCAATGTCGCGCAACAGTTCTGCGGCAATCGCAGATAACCGCGCTTCGGTGTAACGCATCGCTGCCGGTGGGTCGCCATCGATGCTGCCGTTATTGCCGTGCATTTCAATTAACACATTGCGTAACTTCCAATCTTGGCTCATTCGCACCATCGCTTCGTAGACAGAAGAATCGCCGTGCGGATGGAAGTTGCCGATGACGTTTCCGACCGTTTTTGCGGCTTTGCGGAATCCTTTATCTGCGGTATTGCCATCGACATACATCGCGTATAAAATGCGGCGTTGCACCGGTTTTAGTCCATCGCGCACGTCAGGAAGCGCCCGTTCTTGAATAATGTATTTACTATAGCGTCCAAATCGGTCGCCTAATACGTCTTCTAATGGTAAATCAAGTAATCTCTCCATTATACTTCCTCCTCTGCGATGAAGACGTGCTCATTATCTAAAATGTTTGGGTCGTCTTCTAGCCCGAACTGTACATGCGTTTCAATCCATTTGCGCCGCGGTTCGACTTTATCGCCCATAAGCGTTGTCACTCGCCGTTCTGCTCGAGCGGCATCATCAATGCGGACGCGGATGAGCGTGCGCGTTTCTGGATTCATCGTCGTTTCCCATAGCTGGTCTGCGTTCATTTCGCCAAGTCCTTTATATCGTTGGATCGTATAGCCTTTGCCTATTGTTTTGAGCACTTCTTTTAGTTGTTCGTCGGTCCACGCGTATTGCACGATCTCCTTTTTTCCGGTGCCTTTGCTAATTTTATAAAGCGGCGGAAGGGCAATATACACTTTCCCTGCTTCGATAAGCGGACGCATGTAGCGGTAGAAAAACGTTAAAAGCAATACTTGAATATGCGCACCGTCCGTATCCGCGTCCGTCATAATAATCACTTTGTCATAGTTCACATCTTCCAGCGAAAAATCGGCACCAACACCGCCACCGATCGCATGAATGATCGTATTAATTTCTTCGTTTTTAAAAATGTCGGCAAGCTTCGCCTTTTCCGTATTGATGACTTTTCCACGCAGCGGAAGCACGGCTTGGAAACGGCGGTCACGCCCTTGTTTGGCTGAGCCGCCCGCGGAATCGCCTTCTACTAAATACAGTTCATTTTTTTTCGGATTGCGCGTTTGTGCTGGTGTTAATTTTCCGCTTAACACCGCTTCTTTTCCTTTTTTCTTTTTCCCGCTTCGTGCTTCTTCGCGCGCTTTTCGTGCCGCTTCGCGTGCTTGGTATGCTTTAATTGCTTTTTTGACGAGCATTGTCCCGATGTCTGGATTTTCTTGCAAAAAATACGTTAAATGCTCAGACACAATCGCATCGACAGCAGAGCGGGCTTCGCTCGTTCCGAGTTTTCCTTTTGTTTGTCCCTCAAACTGCAATAAATGTTCCGGAATTCTGACCGATACGATCGCCGATAGACCTTCGCGAATATCAGAACCTTCTAAGTTTTTATCTTTTTCTTTTAGTAAGCCTGTTTTGCGAGCATATTCGTTAAAAACACGCGTCATTGCTGTTTTTGCACCAGCTTCATGCGTGCCGCCGTCTTTTGTGCGAACGTTATTGACAAATGACAGCACGTTTTCCGAATAGCCATCATTAAATTGAAATGCAAATTCGACTTCGATGCCGCCTTGTTGCCCTTCGAAATAGACGACTGGATGAAGGGCATCTTTTTCTTCGTTTAAATAGGCAACGAATGCTTCAATGCCATTTTCGTAATGAAACAATTCGCGCATATCGGTACGTTCATCGACTAATTCAATTTTCAACCCTTTTAATAAAAAAGCGGATTCGCGCAACCGTTCGCTTAACGTTTCGTAATTGAACGTCGTCGTGCTAAAAATGGTCGGGTCTGGTTTGAATTGAATCATCGTTCCCGTCTTTTTCGTTGTTCCGATTTTTTCTAATGTCGTGACCGGTGTTCCGCCATGTTCAAATCGTTGTTGGTAAATAAATCCGTCACGATGAATCGTGACGACGAGCCATTCGGATAAGGCGTTGACGACGGAAGCACCAACCCCATGCAGCCCACCGCTCGTTTTATAGCCGCCTTGACCAAATTTCCCACCGGCATGCAAAACGGTTAAAATGACTTCCGGCGTTGGTTTTCCGAGTTTGTGCATGCCGACCGGCATCCCGCGACCTTCGTCGAGTACGGTGATGCTATTGTCTTTATGTATTTTGACGAGAATATAGTTTCCATACCCAGCGAGCGCTTCGTCGACGGAGTTGTCGACAATTTCATAAACAAGATGATGCAAGCCGCGGCTATCGGTGCTACCAATATACATCCCAGGGCGCTTTCTAACCGCTTCTAGTCCTTCAAGCACTTGGATGGCATCATCGTTATATTCGTATATTTTCTGTTTTGTCACGCACATACCCCTTTCAAAAACAAGAACATTTGTTTCTGTTTTATTTTAGCATAAATTTCGGAAACGTCTATGCCTATTTTGCCAACTAACTTCTGAAAATGGAAATGACCATCTTTCGAAAAAGATGGCCGAGTTTCGTTTACCTTTTTTTCGTTAGAGCGTGCTCTACTTTAATACAGCGATCCATCACAACCGTATATCCTTTTTCTTTTAAAAACTCATACACGTCTTCATGGACAACACCTAACTGTGCCCAAAATACATCGGCATCAATTTGGACGAACTCGCGAGCAACATCTGGCAAATGCTCCGAACGACGGAACACGTTCACAATATCGACATGTCCTTCAATATCTTTTAACGATTTCACCGCTTGAATTCCTTCCCATTCCTCAATCGTTGGATTGACCGGAACAATATCATATCCAGCATCCTTCATCGCTTTTGCGACCATATACGACGTGCGATCAGGATTGTTAGATAAACCGACAACGGCAATGCGTTTTGCTTTTTGTAAAATTTCCGCGATCTCCTCGCGGCTTGGGTTCATAATTGGCATGTTTTTTCTCCTTTCGAACGCTTTTTTGTAGTATTTCTTTATCGAACAAGAAAAATCCTGCCAATGTCAATATTTTTATGTCTATGATAGCGTGTGCTCACGTTATTAACATGTTGCTATTTTGGTAAGTGGGAGATGCATCGGTTCGTTTTTGTTTAAAAAAATGCGAAAAAGACAATAATACAAAAGATAATTTTCTTGTCATGCCATCCACTGTATGCGTATAATAAAGTTGAACAGCATAAAATAAAACAGGACATTGGCGGCAACCAATGTCCCATCCATACACAGCTCACTGCAAGGAGTGCAGTGGCCCAGAAAAGCGGATCGTAACCCACCCTCACTTAGGCCGAGCAGGGTGGGTTACTTTTTGTCTTTGGATACAGCAATGACGGTTACGATCAGCGATGCAAACGCAATCATTAATGTCAGCGCATCGGTAACGGTCATCATCAGCAGCACCTCCCTTTCTTTAAGGGAGTAGCCACTGCCCACCCCGCATACAACTGTGCACGTTTATTATATCATAAATCACTAGAATAAGAATATATGTTCTTAAAAATAGAAAAAAGGAAAAGACAATAAGAAAAGCGCAAATTAACTCCACTATTTTCATTTGATGCACCGCCTCACGATCATCATCCCTATTTTCATTATGAGCAAAGCGGGCAAAACATATGTCTACCTTTCTCCACGTCTTCTTTCGTTGCATCTCCCATTTTCTCACTGTATCATGTTAATAAAACTAGTAGAAAGGGTGTTTGGAGTGAAAAAACAGCTTCCTCCCGGACAATTTGAAACAGACAAATGGCCAATTCTTCATGAAGGCGACGTGTACGAATTTAACGAAAAAACGTGGACATTTCGGCTATTTGGCGAAGTGAAAGAAGAAGTGATCCTCTCCTACGAACAAGTGATGAAGCTGCCAAAAACGATCTCGACCATCGATATGCATTGCGTCACGACATGGTCGAAGTTTGATACAACGTTTGAAGGAATTGCTTTTCGGGAATTTTTGCGTCTCGTCGAACTTGAGCCGGATGTGAAATACGTGAAAATTTACGGTTATTTGAACAACAATCCACTCGGCTATTCGGCGAATTTGCCGCTTGAAGCGCTAATGGGGGATGATGCGCTCTTTGTTTACCGCTGGAAAGATGCGCAAAACGACTGGCAAGACATTTCGCCAAAACACGGCTACCCGTTGCGCTTTATTCCACCCGCTTCCTTTTATTTATGGAAAGGGGCAAAATGGGCAACAGGCATTTGTTTTATGAAAAAAGATGAACCTGGTTATTGGGAACAGCGCGGCTATTCGATGACCGCCAATCCGTTTAAAGAAGAGCGGTTTGCCCCACCAAGTGAATGGCTTCGCACCTTCTTTTAAAAGTGTGTATCTTTTATTTTTGTGCTATAATACGAGCGAATGAGGCAAAGGAGGATGCACATGAAGCAAGAACTAATCGAACGGTTAACGAGATACGCCAAAATCGACACTCAATCTGATCCAACGAGCGACACCTGTCCTTCCACTGAAGGCCAATGGACGCTTGCCAACATGTTAGTCGAAGAATTAAAAGCAATCGGCATGGAAGAAGTGACGGTCGATGAAAACGGCTATGTCATGGCAACGTTGCCAGCGAATACGGACAAAGAAGTGCCGACCATCGGCTTTTTAGCGCATATGGACACGGCAACAGATTTCACAGGTGCGAACGTCCATCCACAAATCGTCGAATCGTATGACGGTGGGGATATTTTGTTGAATAAAGACTTACATATCGTTCTTTCTCCGTCGGATTTTCCGGAACTTTCGCATTACAAAGGACATACATTAATCACAACCGACGGCACTACGCTTCTAGGAGCAGACAATAAAGCAGGAATCGCGGAAATTATGACCGCGATGGAATATCTTATCAAACATCCAGAAATCAAACACGGCAAAGTGCGTGTCGCCTTTACGCCAGATGAAGAAATCGGCAGAGGTCCGCATAAGTTTGATGTTGCCGCATTTGGCGCGAAATATGCTTATACCGTCGATGGCGGTCCGCTTGGTGAATTAGAATATGAAAGCTTTAATGCCGCGCAAGCAAAAATTACATTCAAAGGGAAAAACGTCCATCCAGGTTCTGCGAAAGGAAAAATGATTAACTCGCTAAAACTAGCGATGGAATTTCACGCCCATCTCCCTGCGAACGAAGCGCCAGAGCATACCGAAGGATACGAAGGATTTTACCACCTTCTCTCCTGCCAAGGCGATGTCGAACAAACGACGCTTCATTACATTATTCGCGACTTTGACCGCGGGGCATTTGAGGCAAGAAAAGCAACGATCGAAGAAATTGCAGCGAAATTGCAAGAAAAATACGGCAACGAGCGCATCCAGATCGAAATGAGCGATCAATATTACAACATGCGCGAAAAAATTGAGTCGGTCAAAGAAGTGGTTGACATTGCGTACGAAGCGATGAAAAACTTAGGAATTGAGCCAGTCATCAAACCGATTCGCGGCGGAACAGACGGCTCACAGCTATCGTATATGGGACTACCTACACCAAATATTTTTACAGGTGGCGAAAACTTTCACGGCCGCTACGAATATATTTCTGTCGACAACATGGTCAAAGCGGTGAATGTAATTATTGAGATCGTGAAATTGTTTGAACAAAAAACAACAACCGAGTAATTCTGTTAGCCCTCCCTTCTATATTAGAAGAGGAGGGTTTTTGTATAAAAACCCCCTTTATTCCAATACTAAACATAAACTGTTGCAGGGAGTGCGTCATGTGAGGAAGCAAGTATATTCCAAAACTCATCTCTTTTTATTGTTAACCGTGATCACTGGTTTGATTTGGTCGGCAATCAAGCCGGCGAATTATTTGACGTGGGTGCTCGAAGTCAGTCCTGCGGTTGTGGGGGTGATTATTGTTATCGCTACGTACCGCCGGTTTCAGCTGACGACTCTTTCTTATGCGATTATTGCCATTTTGGCCATTAGTATGTTCATCGGCGGGCATTACATTTATTCGAAAGTTCCGCTGTTTAACTGGATGAAAGAAACGTTCCATTGGCAACGCAACCATTACGACCGGTTTGGGCATTTGTTAAAAGGATTGTTTGCGATTGTGTTACGAGAAATGGTATTGCGAAAAACCCCTCTTCCAAAAGGCGGCTGGTTAACGACCATCGTCCTCAGCATGTCGCTTGCAATCGCCGCATTGTATGAAATTATCGAGTGGCTCGTCGGTACTCTCGCTAAACAAGGAAAAGCGGTCAAAGATTTTTTAGGAACGCAAGGCGACACGTGGGATACGCAATGGGATATGCTGCTTTGCTTTGTTGGATCCATTCTTGCTTTATTGTTGCTGACAAACGTGCACGATAAGTTGCTCAAAAAATAATCACCCTCTGTATCTAGCGTTTTTTTCGTTGCGTGGTAAAATAAAGACATGCACGAAATTGATAAGTAAAGGGTGTATGAAGCTTGGTGACAAAACTATTGATACTGGCAGCTGCCTACTTGCTTGGCTCTATTCCATTTGCCCTCGTTGTCGGAAAAGTCGGATATGGCATCGACATCCGGGAGCACGGAAGCGGCAACTTAGGGGGAACGAATACGTTTCGCGTTCTTGGGGTGAAAGCCGGAATGATGGTGACGATTGGCGACATTTTAAAAGGCACACTAGCAGCTAGCCTCCCTGTCTTATTTGCGGTCGATATGCATCCACTATTGGCTGGCGTTTTTGCGGTGATTGGCCATATGTATCCAGTGTTTGCTGGATTTCGCGGAGGAAAAGCAGTGGCAACGTCAGGGGGCGTGATCTTATTTTACTCTCCGTTTCTATTTTTTACGCTTATCGCCGTTTTCTTTCTGACGCTCTATTTGTCAAAATACGTTTCTCTTTCTTCAATGATGGCTGGGGTGTATGCCATTATATATACCGTGTTCTTTACGGACGATATCCCGCTTACGATTGTTGTAGCGGTATTAACGGCGTTTATTTTTTACCGTCACCGCGCCAACATTAAACGAATCATTAATAAAACGGAGCCAAAAGTCAAATGGTTATAATAGGCTGTCCTATGTTCGGGCAGCCTCTTTTGCGGAGCATGGAATAAACAGAAAGGAGATTGTTCGTTGAAACTACCACACACATTCGTCGAAAAAATGAACGCCCTTTTACAAGAAGAGGCTCCACGTTTTTTCGCGTCGTATGAAAGAGAAAAAGTGAACGGCTTGCGCTTTAATCCATTAAAAATCGATCGGGATACGTTTTTAGCGCTCGTTCCGTTTACGCTTGCCCCTGTTCCGTTTTGTCCGACTGGTTTTTACTACGAAACGGACGACCAACCCGGAAAACATCCGTATCACGCGGCAGGGCTATATTATATCCAAGAGCCAAGCGCGATGTTTGTGGCGGAAACGTTGCAACCGAGCCATGGAGAAAAAGTGCTCGACCTTTGTGCTGCTCCTGGTGGAAAAACGACACAGCTCGCTGCCATGATGAACAATACCGGTTTTTTGCTTGCGAATGAAATTCATCCGAAACGCGTCAAAGCGTTATCGGAAAATATCGAACGGCTCGGCATTACGAATGCGCTCGTCACGAACGAAACGCCCGAAAAATTAGCGGAACGTTTTACCGGCTATTTTGACAAAATTTTAGTCGATGCGCCATGTTCTGGAGAAGGGATGTTTCGAAAAGATGAAGAAGCGATTACCTACTGGAGCGAAGAACACGTTCACCAGTGTGCTGTAAAACAGCAACATATTTTAGACTGCGCATATCGTATGTTGAAGGAGGGAGGCATTCTCGTCTATTCTACATGCACCTTTTCTCCAGAAGAAAATGAACAGACGATGGAAGCATTGCTACAAAAATACGAAGATCTCGAATTAGTAGCGATTGAAAAAAGCGCGGGCATTCAACCCGGACGACCGGAATGGACGAAGACCGCGTTGACCGCTATCGAAAAAACAGCCCGGCTTTGGCCGCATAGGCTACTAGGCGAAGGGCATTTTGTGGCGAAATTACAAAAAATGGGCCAAACGCCAAAATGGAAAGGAAAAAACGCTACGTCTAATGTGACGAAACAAGCATTACGCGAGTATCGAGCGTTTGAAAAAGAAACGTTAACGATTACGATCGAAAAAACGATATATGCGTTCGATCAACACTTATTTGCCCTTCCTGACGACTGTCCGAGTTTTGCTGGGCTAAAAGTCGTGCGCGCTGGCTTACATTTAGGCGAACAGAAAAAACAGCGGTTTGAACCAAATCATGCCCTCGCATTGGCGTTAAAAAAAGAAGAAGTCGTGCACTCGCTCGAACTAGAGGACTATACGAAATATTTGCGCGGCGAAACGGTAGAAACAGGCGGCGACCGCGGTTGGTCTGTTGTGACAATCGACGGTTATCCGCTCGGCTGGGGGAAAGAAGTCAAAGGGACATTAAAAAACTTTTATCCGAAGGGGCTAAGAATATAGCCCCTTCAAGCGCTGTCCTCCATCCGGTTGAGGACAGCCTCTTTATTTTGTTGGAATTGTTAATGTGAACACAATGCTGTCGTGCGGTAAATCAAATGACTGGACAGAAAGACGGTAGCCGTTTTTTAAGCGCATATGTGTCACCGCCACGTAAATGCGGTTATGATTAGGGTCAATGACTACTTCACTCGGCAGGCTTGCGTGTTTTTGTAAATAGTTTAGGGCATATCGTGCCGGAATGTGTAACGCTCCTAATGATAAGTCTGGGTCACGCAACTCTACATCTCCGTTGACGACGTTTGGTAAAAACGACATCGTTAACGGAATATTTCTTCCGAACAATTCAATTTCACTGGCAATATATACGCGGTCATTCACCCAGACGCGATACGAAAGCGTTCCTTTTTTCTTTTTTTGTTGAATGTAATCGTTCATAAACGCATTCACATCTTCTTTTGAGGCATGAACAAGAAACGTTGCACCTTTTCCTGCTTCCGGTGTCGGAATCGTTAGTTCAGACGGCTGCAGCAAAAAGAAAAATAGGCTGCTAATTGTTGCGACATTGATTATGAATAACGTAAAAAAAGCAATTTTCCATGGTTTTTTCATTTCTTTATACCCCTTGCTAGTTGTTCGTATACGCGCGCAGCGATTAACGCATAGCCTTGTTCGTTCGGATGGAATTGATCGTCATAGAGCAAATCGTCGTGATCGTCAAATATATCTTTCACATCGACAAATATCGTTCGTTCATAGCGGCTTAGCACGTCGCGGCTCCCTTTGTTCCACATAGCGATAACATCATCAATTTCGGGAATCGTCTGCAAAGAGTTCGCAAACGGATTGTATAAGCCGATAAGGACGATCGTTGCGTCTTTGTTTAAAGAGCGAAGCGTCCGAATTAAGTCATCGAGCTTTTGCGCAAACGTTTTTTGTTTTTGCGCAAATAATGAATACGTTAAATCAAACAAATGAGAGCGAACGATTTCCATCACATCATTTCCGCCAATGGTGATGAAAATCATATCTGCTTCTTTCATCGGCTGTTCGTGCTTCTTAATGACCCCATCAAGTTGAGAAATGCGTAACCCCCGTTTTCCGAAATTCGTTACCGTCACCGAACGTACCGCTTTATGCTGTAGTAGTTTTTCCTTTACATCCGCAACGTACCCGCCGTTTGTAGCGCCAACCCCTTCGGTTAATGAATCCCCAAGCGCCACAATGCGCACATCTTTCGGGACGAAATCATCGGGAATGATTAACCGATTTGGAAGTCCGATTGGTCTTTGCGAAACGTCCGTTACGTTCGTTGTTGGGGTCGCCGAACACCCAACTAACAAGCAACATATAAGTACAATCCCCCACGTTTTCACTTCTGTCACCTGCCTACAATACGAAAAGGCAAAAATGCCAAAACATTTTTGCCCTTTTTATGACGTTTGAAGAATTTTAATGTGCTCCAAAATTTGTTTATACGGAACGTTTTTCCATCCGTTATAATACTGAACAATGTTTCCATGTTGGTCGACAAGATAAAAGTCCGTCCCATGAATGACTTGGCTTTGCCCTTCTGGTTTTTGTACGATCGCTTTAAAGTTTTTTTGTGCGAATGTTTCAATGTCTTTTTGTTTATATCCTGTTAACAAATGCCAATGGCGCGTATCGGCATGAAATTTTTCAATGTACGCTTTTAATTGCTCTGGGTGGTCGTTTTCTGGGTCGACGCTAAACGACACGAATTCGACCTCTAGCCCTTCCTCTTTCGCCATCCGCTGCAATTTTGCCATATTGGCTGTCATCGGTGGACATACATCGGCACAGCGCGTAAAGATGAAATTCGCGACCCACACTTTCCCTTTTAAATCGTTCAAACCAAATGGCTTATTATTTTGGTCAGTAAAAGTAAAAGAAGCAATTGGCCAATTTTTTGCGTCTGGAATTTCTTTTCCGCATGCAGAAACAAATAAGATCACCATGAGCACCATCATCATTTTTCGCATCGTCTACTCACCTATTCTGCGTAATACATAAATCCGATCGCTCCCGGTCCTGTATGGGTCGAAATGACCGGCGTTGTATAGACAATTTCAATTTGTTCATGCCCTGTCGCATCGATAAGCGCTTGCTTTAAACGATTTGCTAGCGCTAGTGCATCGGCATGCGCAATGCCTACTGCTCGAATTGTTTTTCCGGCGGTATCTTCGATAAATCGCTCCGTTAAATATTTGACGATTTGTGAGTAACTCCGCACTTTCGCCATCGGCGTATACACGCCGTCGATGAGAGCGGCAATCGGTTTAATATTTAAAAGCGAGCCGATTAACGCTTTGCCGCGGCCAATTCGCCCGCCCTTCACTAAATTTTCGAGCGTATCGACCGTCACATATAAATGCGTATTTCGTTTTATCTTTTCTAGATGCGACACAATGTCGGAAATGCTTTTTTTCGCTTGCGCCAATTTTGCTGCTTCGATTACCTGAAACCCTAACGCTAGGGAAATAAATTGCGAATCAACGACCGTCACATTCGCACTCGACATATGAGCCGCTTGTTCAGCGGAACGAACGGTACCACTTAATTCGCCTGTCATATGAATCGACAGAATATCATATCCCTCTTCCCCTAATCGGTTATATACTTCTAAAAATTGCCCTGCTGCCGGTTGTGAGCTTTTCGGCAATTCGTTCGTTTGCCGCATCTTTTCCATAAATTGTTCTGGAGTAATATCCACTCGGTCGATATACGTTTCGTTACCGATCGTAAATGTTAATGGGACAATTTCAATGCCGTATGCGGCTAATGTTTCATTCGGTAAATCTACTGTTGAGTCTGTCACAATTTTAACTTTGTTCATTCCTTCACTTCCTAATCTAAACTTAATAATTATTATACAATGAAATTCCCGTACTGCCTATAAAAAACACAAAAAAAGTTGCTTTGCCGAAGCAAAACAACTTATTGCAATTATGCATTGTTTTTTAAAATATCTGTCTTAAAGATTTGTTCGTAGACAGGCCATTTTAATACTTTTTTCAAATAATCACGAAACGAATAAACAGAACGAGCGTCACGAGACCGATATACTTTCGCAATAAACGTTTCTAAACGCAATTGAATCATAAATCGATACGTGTTATCTTCCTCCAATACTGGAATTTCGATAATCTTTACCTTCTGTCCGTAAGCGTTTTTAAACTCCAGACTTTTGAATAACAAAATATCAATCCTCTTTTTTGACCGATTTATTATTATTATACACGAAATCTAGGCGAAAGTATGTCGGATGGTGCGAAATATTTATAAATTTTTTGCCGAAAAAAGGCGATTTTTGCGTTAAATGAGCAAATGGAATAAGTTTGGATCTTTATTTACTTCTTGGAACGGAAAGCCTTTTTTCTTCATTCGCTCAATTAACGGGGCATAATCTTCGCGGCGTTTCAGTTCGATGCCAACTAACGCCGGTCCGTTTTCTTTATTGTTTTTCTTTGTATATTCAAAGCGAGTAATGTCATCCGTCGGGCCAAGCACTTCGTCTAAAAATTCGCGTAGCGCGCCGGCGCGTTGCGGGAAGCTAACGATAAAGTAATGTTGCAGCCCCTCATAAATCATTGAACGCTCTTTAATTTCTTGCATGCGGTCAATGTCGTTATTGCCGCCGCTAATAATGCAGACAACATTTTTTCCCCGAATTTGCTCTTGGTATAAATCTAGCGCTGCGACTGGAAGCGCCCCAGCCGGCTCGACAACAATCGCATTTTCGTTATAAAGCTCTAAAATCGTCGTACATGCTTTTCCCTCCGGAACGACGACAATGTCGTCAAGCATTTCTTTACAAAGGGAAAACGTCGTTTCTCCAACCGTTTTCACTGCTGCCCCGTCCACAAACTTATCAATTTCTTCTAACGTCACGACATGCCCGTGCTTAATCGCTGCTTTCATCGACGGAGCACCCTCTGGTTCCACGCCGATTAGCTTCGTCGTTGGCGAAATGCTTTTCATATATGTGCCTACGCCTGACATCAATCCACCGCCGCCGATGCTCGCAAACAAAAAGTCAATCGGCTCTTCACAGTCGTTTAATATTTCTACCCCAATCGTTCCTTGGCCCGCAATGACATATTCATCATCAAACGGATGAATGAACGTTCTCCCTTCTTGCTTCGCGCATTGCACCGCTTCATTGAACGAGTCATCAAACGTATCCCCGACTAAAATAATTTCGACCATGTCTTTTCCGAATAATTGTACTTGCGACACTTTTTGGCGCGGCGTCGTCGCTGGCATATAAATTTTCCCATGTACTCCTAATGCTCGGCAAGAATACGCGACCCCTTGCGCATGGTTGCCAGCACTTGCACATACAATGCCGTTTTTTCGTTCGTCGTCCGTTAAATGTTTCATCCGGTTGTAAGCACCGCGAATTTTAAACGAACGAACAACTTGCAAATCTTCGCGTTTTAAATAGACATTACAACCATACCGTTCCGATAAGAGCGGGTTTTTTTGCAATGGCGTATGATAAACGACATCTTTTAGTGTATGATACGCAATTAAAATATCCTCGACATAGACAGCTCCTTGCTTTCGTTTCAACTGTTGTTCCATAGGTTTCTATTCCTTTCCTTCACGTCTTTTTAATTTGAACATTATATCACAATTTTCAAAAAAATAAAGGTGAAGGAGCAAAAATTTATAAAAATTTTACCAGACACACATGGATAGCGAAAAAACGTACTCGCTTTACGCGAAGTACGTTTTGCGCTCATAGACAAGAAACGTATAGTCGTATGGATTTTTTTCGTCTTTCGGCCCTTTGGTGCTTGAAACGAGTCGCCAGTCGGTTTCGGAAAATGGTGGGAAAAATGTGTCCCCAGGAAAATGCGCGTCGATTTTCGTAATATAGAGCCGGTCGGCAAACGGTAGCGTTGCTTGAAAAATTTCCGCCCCGCCGATGACAAACACTTCTTCTTTACGTTCGGAAGCGATCGTTTTTATGTCAGCGACCGAATGAATGATCGTGCATCCTTCCGCTTGAAACGAGCGATTGCGCGTGACGATAATGTTTTCTCTTCCTGGTAGTGGACGACCAATGGATAGAAATGTTTTTCGCCCCATCACAATCGGATGTCCCATCGTCGTTTTTTTAAAATACGCTAAATCTGCCGGCAAATGCCACGGCAACTGATTGTCTTTTCCGATCACACGGTTGTTATCCATCGCCACAATAAGTGAAATCATCCCTATTCCCCTTTACACCGCTACCGGCGCTTTAATGTGCGGATGCGGATTGTAATCGACAATTTCAAAATCATCGAATTCATACTCGAAAATCGACTCCGGTTTTCGCTTGATAATTAGTTTTGGCAGCGGGCGCGGTTCTCTCGTTAATTGCAGTTTCGCTTGTTCTAAATGGTTCATATACAAATGGATATCGCCGCCTGTAAAAATAAGTTCTCCGACGTCTAAATCACATTGCTGGGCAATCATATGTGTCAATAATGCATAGCTTGCAATATTAAACGGCAAGCCTAAAAACGTATCGACCGAGCGCTGTTGCCACATGCAAGATAGCTTGCCGTCGGCGACATAAAACTGAAACGCATAATGGCATGGCGGCAATTTCATCTTATCTAATTCAGCGACGTTCCACGCGCTTACTAGTAAACGGCGAGAGTTCGGATTCGTTTTAATTTGATCGATCACCTCGCTAATTTGGTCAACGGTTTTTCCGTCTGCCCCTTTCCACGACCGCCATTGCGCTCCATACACAGGCCCTAATTCTCCATTTTCATCGGCCCATTCGTCCCAAATCGTGACGCCGTTTTCTTGCAAATAACGGACGTTCGTATTGCCGCTTAAAAACCATAATAATTCGTAAATAATCGAGCGGATATGCAATTTTTTCGTCGTAATAAGCGGAAAGCCTTCTTGCAAATTAAAGCGCAATTGGCGTCCGAAGACAGACAGCGTCCCAACTCCAGTACGGTCTTCTTTATGTACCCCGTTTTCTAAAATATCTTGAAGTAACTGCAAATATTGCTTCACTTCTGCTTCATCCTTTCTATATTACTTCCCCTTATTATATATAAAAAAAGCACGGGCAACAAACCCGTACTAACAAATGCGTGGTAATAAAAGTCCGGTTAAGCGATACAATCTCCGCGTCGTTCCTAGCGGCGTCCGCAATAAAAGCTGCCCCTTTTCAGTAGCGCGTACCGTTCCAATCACCGCTGCTTCTTTTCCTTCTTCCCTTGACCGAATCGCTTGCAGTACTTTTTGTTCGTCTTCTTTCGCCACAATAAAAATCACTTTTCCTTCATTTGCTAAATATAGCGGATCAAATCCGAGCAAGTCACACGCCCCTTCTACTTCCCGCTTAATCGGAATCGCGTCTTCTGATAGTTCAATCGTTAGTTGAAAATCTTCGCAAATTTCCACAAGCGCAGTGGCCAATCCACCGCGGGTCGGATCGCGCATGATGCGAATTTGTTTCGACGCCTTCGTCGCTTGCGAAATCATTGGGGATAACGCCGCACAGTCGCTTGTTAAATTGGTCATCAATCCTAATTCTCCACGTGCAGCAAAAATTGTAATGCCATGGTCTCCAACCGAGCCGCTTATAATGACAGAATCTCCTTCTTGAAAAGATGGAACGAGCGGTTCTTCGACGATTCCGATTCCTGTCGTGTTGATGTAAATGCCATCTGCTGCTCCCCGTTCGACTACTTTCGTATCCCCAGCAACAATAGCAACGCCAATTTTTTGCGCTTCTTCTGCCATCGATTGGACAATTCGCTTTAAATCGGAAATCGGAAACCCTTCCTCCAAAATAAAACCGCACGTAATCGCTTTCGGGATTGCACCTGACACCGCTAAATCGTTCACTGTTCCGACAACGGCAAGTTTGCCAATATTTCCTCCAGGGAAAAAAAGCGGTTTCACTACGAAGCTATCGGTTGTTATCGCTAGTTTCCCTTTTTCTATGGAAAGTAAGGCAGCATCAAATTTCACAAAAGCATCGTGATGGAAGTGGGCAACAAATAGTTGTTGGATTAGTTGATGCGCTAATTCTCCTCCATCCCCGTGCGCAAGCGTAATTCGTTCCATCCTCATTCCTCCCTCATGTACTGGAAATAAGCGGCACAGCTTCCTTCCGAGGAAACCATGCAAGGACCGACAGGGTGAAGCGGCGTGCATGCTTTGGCAAATAGCGCGCATTCCGGCGGCTCTATCAAGCCACGAATAATTTCCCCGCATCGGCATTTCGTTTTGCGCGGACGTTTTGCTAATACCGAAAACTTCTTTTTCGCATCCCATTGCTCGTACTCCTTGCGAATATCCATTCCGCTATTAGGAATGCTTCCGATTCCTCTCCATGCTTCATCGCATAAAGAAAAATAGTGGTTCATCCAATGTTTCGCGTGCGTATTGCCGTCTTCAGTTACTACGTTTTGGTAGTTGTTCATCACTAAAGGACGTTCCGCCAATGCAAGAAGTAGCAACTGCCGTAAACTGCTAAGCAAATCCACTGCTTCAAAGCCGCTAATCACTGCCGGTAACCGGTATTCTTCTGCTAAAAATTCAAAATGTTTTCGTCCCATTACCATCGACACATGGCCTGGAAGTAAAAAACCATCTAGCGCTAGATCATCATAATCAAGCAAATATCGTAAAATCGGCTCCACGAGTTTTGTCGACATCCACATCGAAAAATTAAGTATTCGTTTTTCTTCCGCCTCTTTTATAGCAGCTGCCAAAATGGGGATCGTTGTTTCAAAGCCGATGCCTAAAAAAATCACTTCTTTTTCAGGATGCTGTTCAGCCACACGAACCGCATCGACCGGTGAATATACGACGCGAATATCGTTTCCTTCTGTTTTTGCCTGCATAAGCGTTCCATCAGAGCCGGGCACTCGCATCATGTCGCCAAACGTACAAATAATCCGATTTTCTCCATCCGTCAAAGAAATCATCGCATCAATAATCGATTGGTCTGTCACACAAACAGGGCAACCAGGACCAGAAATAAGGCGAATATCGTTTTGCAGCGCTTTTTTGACGCCGGTTCTCGCAAGCGCCATCGTATGTGAACCGCATACTTCCATAAACGCTGGAAGACGGTTGAATTTATGTTGGAATTGCTTAGACAACCGAACGACTTCTTTTAGCAATAGTTGGCTAACCGTTTTGTTCATTTGAGGAGTCAGCAATTCTGGCATCGACTAATTTCCTCCATTCTTCTAAACTTGCTTTCGCGTATTGTTCATCGACGATCGACATTGCTTGCCCTGCATGAACGACGACATAGTCTCCCATTTGGACTTCAGGTACAAATAAAATCCCGACATTCATCTGTGAGCCCATGACGTCCACTAATGCCGAAAGCCCATTTATGTCAATCACTTTTGCTGGAACTCCGACGCACATACCTCTCTCTCCCTTCGTTTAGCTGCAATCATTAATTGACCAAGCGCTAGTCCCCCGTCGCTACACGGAACTTTCTGATGTGTGTAGACAGTGAATGCTGCCGCTTGCAACTGCTCTACTAACCGTTTCGTTACATAGCGATTATGCATGCTTCCTCCTGACAGCACAATGCGACGTTCGGACGAACGATGTCGTTTCGCCGCTCGTCGAATCATTTCCACCGACGCGGCGACCACTGTCTCGTGAAACCGTCCTGCCATTTGAACGGGATTTTCGTTTCGGGAAACATCTTCAATAATAGCGAGCCACATATCTGCTAAATCAATTTCTAATAGACGGTTTTCTCGAATAGCGAACGGGTAAGGCTCGTACACATTTTCTTCGTCGATTATCTCGGACAGTCGAATGGCCGCTTCTCCGTCATACATCGGGTGTAAACAAACATGCAAAAAAGCGCTCACTGCATCAAATAACCGTCCACACGTACCAGCTAAAGGAGCGTTTATTCCTTTTTCAATCATGTTTTTTAAAATAGCTATCTCGTATTGTTTATCTGGAAACCGTTGCAACGCGTATTCGTAGCCTTTTTCCCCAAAATAATAACCAAGCATTCCAACAGCTGTACGCCACGGCTCTTTAATGCACTTTTCTCCCCCCGGCAATGGGGTATAAAGTAAATGACCAAGCCGCTCATAATAGCTAGCATCGCCATATAAAAGTTCAAATCCCCATACATTCCCATCTTCTCCATACCCTGTTCCATCTAAAATAAGCCCGAAGCAGCTTTCCTTTAATCCGTTGTCTTCCATGCAAGCTACCATATGGGCGTGATGGTGCTGAACAGGAATGACAGAAACATCCCATTCTTTTACGATATTCCATGTTTCATAATTCGGATGCATATCGACTGCAACAGCGTCTGGTTGGATCCCTAGCCATGTTCGTAAATGTTCATACTCTCGCAGGAAATGATGGATGACATCGATATTTTGTAAATCTCCGATATGCGGTCCAAGAAATAGCTGCTGATTTCTCCCAAAGGCAAAGACGTTTTTTTGTTGCCCGCCTAAAGCAGCCAGCGCATGGACACTTTCTGTTGTAAACAACGGATCGGGGACAAATCCACGTGCCCGTCGCAAAAAGTCAAGGCGTCCGTTTTGCCACTGCACGACCGAATCATCCAACGGATGAACAATCGAACGATTGTGTACAAGAAAGTAATCAGCAATTTCGTTTAATTCGCTAAACGCCTGCGCGTCTTCATATAAAATAGGCATACCAGAACGATTAGCGCTTGTCATTACCAATAGAGGCAACGTTTGTTCGTCTAATAACAAGTGATGCAGTGGGGTATATGGAAGCATAACGCCAACCGTTGTCAATCCTGGTGAAATCGACGGTGCAAGCAGAGTGAACGGCTTCCTCTTTACAATCACAATCGGTGCTTCCGGTGACGTTAACAGCTGCGCTTCTTTCTCGTTTATTTCCCCGATTTGGTTTGCAACCGCTAAATTAGCTGCCATGATTGCTAATGGTCGTGTCGGTCGCTGTTTTCTTTTTCGTAATTGTCGTACAGCTGTTTCGTTTGTTGCATCGCACGCAAGATGATACCCACCTAGTCCTTTTATCGCCACAATCGCTCCTGCCATGAGAAACTCTTGCGCTTTTTCGATTGCTTCCTCTTTCCATGTTTGTCCATGCCGGTCGATAAGCATAACGCTTGGACCGCAAGTAGGGCAAGCGATTGGTTGGGCGTGATGCCGGCGGTTTAATGGGTTTTCGTATTCTTTTTGGCATCGGTTGCACATCGGAAAAGTTTTCATCGATGTATATGGACGATCGTACGGCAATTGTTCGATAATAGTATACCGTGGTCCACATTGCGTACAATTAATGAATGGATAGCGATAACGAAAATCAGCTGGGTCGTTCATTTCCTGTAAACAATCGTCGCACACCGCTGTATCGATAGGGATAACGAGCGAAGATGTTCCTTTTCGCTCGCTTTTTATAATCGAAAACTGTTGCCACCCTTGTGCCGGAATGGCAACAACGTTCCATTCGTCTATGCGAGATAATCGCGGTGCTTCTTGTATTAATGCATGTAAAAATAGCTGTAGCTGTTTTTCCTCCCCTTCCGCTATAATCGTTACGCCATCCATGTTGTTTTGCACCGTTCCTGCAAGGCGATAGCGATGCGCCAATTGAAACACAAACGGGCGAAAGCCAACGCCTTGAACACGACCACGAACCGTGACTTTTATTGCTTTTGCCATTGGGCAATACCCTCTCTAATCCAGCGAAGCCATTGATCCATCCCTTCGCCTGTTTTTGCGGATACCGGCAGCAATAGCGACTGCGGATTGATGCCTATTAAATCTTCTTTTGCTTGTACTATGTCAAAATCAAGGTATGGCAATAAGTCGATTTTGTTTACTAACACAAGCTCTGTCCGCATAAACATCGTCGGATATTTAACGATTTTATCGTTTCCTTCAGGAACGCTTAATACCGCTACTTTATGTTGTTGTCCTAAATCATAGCTCGAAGGACAAACGAGGTTGCCAACGTTTTCAATAAACAACAAGTCGATTTCATCTAACTCAAACTTCGGCAATACGGCAGCAATCATTCTTGCATCTAGATGACAGCCGCCATGCGTATTAATTTGGATTGCTTGTGCCCCGAGAGCGCGGATTCGTTCGGCATCTTTTTCCGTTGCTAAATCCCCCTCGATCACCCCAATCCGAAATTCGCTCGACAGTGCTTCAATCGTTTTTTCTAACAACGTCGTCTTCCCTGCACCAGGTGAACTCATAACGTTAATCACTAACGTTTTTGTTTCTTCAAATAGACGGCGGTTAAACTGTGCCGCTCGATTGTTGTTCGTTAGCACATCGACTTCCAATTCAATTCGCATATAACTAGCTCCCTTCATATGCCAACAGTTGAAACGTTTCACCAGCAATCATTCGCCCGCCCAAAAATTGGCATGACGGACATTGCGCGATGCGCGACGCTGGCTCGTATTCTTGCCCGCAAATGACACAAACAGCTTTCGCTTGCTCGATATGAATAATAAGTTGTGCCGTTTCTGTTAAACGGTTCGTTGGTTGTAGCTTGTAAGCATCAAACGCCATCTCTAACGCTTCCGGCAATACGTTGCTAAGCGTCCCTACTTTCACTTCCACCCGCGTAATCGCATCAATTTTTCGGTTTATAGCATCTTGCTCAAGGAGTTGGACGATTTCCCCCATTAACGCCATCTCGTGCATAAGCATCCCTTTCTAGCCGAACATACCATTCACCGTTTATTTTTTTTGTTGCTAATGGTGACATCGAACATGTTTTTTCTTCAGACGCCCAAGTAAAAGCTCGGTCACAATATAAACAAAGGAAACGATTCTCTGCTTGGATATAGTGCAACATGACGTGACAATGTGGACAAATTGCTTTTCTAGCGTGCATGTAATCTCCTTGTTTATAAATGGCGATTGGTATTTGACGGATGTATTTGATGTCTACCTCATTTTGCCCCTCATACTCTCCGATTGGGTACCAAGCATAATAAACAGATGAAACTGCTTCTTTCATAGCATTTACCTCATCTTCCAATAATGGAGCATAAATCCCTTTAATCGTTTCAAAAAAACTATATGGAATCAGTTTCAAAAACTGCGACCGATTCATTGTGCCTCCCGCCATGTTTGAATTTGTTGAACAACTCGTTTCACTAATTCAGGCAGTTGAACTTGCACAGTTGGCGATAATTGTATTCCAAGCTCTAAGGAAGCGGGCTGGATACCGAACAAAACGATTTGTTTCGGATACGTTTCCCGCATTTTTGCCGCTAATAGCACTTCTTGAAACCCTAGCTGATGAATGGACATTTTAATGCCACAATATGCGGGAATTTCATCGCCGACAAGCTGAATGATTGTTCCTGCCTCTTTTCCTGCGTTAACCGCATCAATAATAATCAAATAATCAGAGTCCTCTACTAATCCTAACAATTTGATTCCATCGGTTGCTCCTTCTACAATGTCAACGTTTTCGAACGAAGAAAGTTGTTCTTCGATGAGTGGCAGTGCATGAATTCCAACTCCTTCATCCGAATAAAGCAAGTTCCCGATGCCAAGGATGGTAATTTTGTTATTGGTCATGCTCGTCACTATTCCTTTCAATCTTATACCCAGTAAAAATCGACGACATCGTTCCGTTTCGTTGCAAATAATCTTCGCGAAATGCCATATAAACATGAACAACGGTAAAAATCATAAACCCCCACGCCACAAGATGATGCCACGAGCGAACAGAAAAGCTATTCCCCCCAAACAAATAAGCAACCCACATAAACATTTTTCCATAAATCGATTCCGGCTGCGGCTCAAACAATAAATAGTAGCCTGTTAACATCATAATAATGGAGCCCATTCCAATAAAAATCCAATAGCTTAATTGGGCGAGCGGATTATGACCGATATAGTGCTTCTTTTTATTTTTCATGAATAAATAATATTTGATTGTTTCCAACGTCTCCTTCCAAAAGGAAAGGCGAAAAGGGTTGGATGTGGCGTGCTCGTTTCCTTTATATACCCAATACCAGCGTACGCCTAAGTTAATCGTAAAAATAAAGGCGACGAAAAAATGAATGTAACGAGCCCAGCCCATTAAATACGAATAGTACGCTTCTTCTTGAATTGCAGCCGACACAAATGGTCGACCGATAAATATACCGGTAATCATTAATAGAAAAATAGAGAGCGCGTTTATCCAATGGAAAATGCGAACAGGCAATTCCCAGACGTATACTTTTACCACTCGATCGTTAATTGGAACGATTTTCGCCCGTTTCGTTTTTTTCCATACAATTTTCATTTTCTCATTTTCTATTTTCGGATTTGTTGGGATCGACATCGTGCATCCCCCTATCCAATGTAAATGTTCGTTGTTTGCTTAGAAACAACATCTGTGACATGCACGGCACATGCTAGGCACGGATCAAACGAATGAATGATTCGTAAAATTTCCAACGGTTTTTCTTTATCAAGCAACGGTGTTCCTTTTAAGGAAGCCTCATACGCCCCAAGTTGATTTTTATGATCGCGCGGAGACGCGTTCCACGTCGTTGGAACGACCGCTTGGTAATTTTTTGTTTTGCCGTTTTCAATTTCAATCCAATGCCCTAGCGATCCGCGAGGTGCTTCAAGCCAACCTACCCCTTTTGCATGCTTCGGCCATGTTTCCGGTTCCCACTTTGTCCGGTCGAACGTAATTTGATCACCGTTTTTAATATTTTTTAGTAGTGCGTCCATATCATCGCGCATCCATTGAGCGACAAGCACGGATTCCAATCCGCGTGCTACTGTTCTTCCTAATGCGGATTTCATCGCTTCCAACGGCCATTGCAATCGTTTTAATGCATCATTGATTAAATGAACAAATTCGTCCCGCTTTAGCGCATAGCCAACAAGCATGCGTGCAAGCGGCCCTGTTTCCATCGGCTGTTCTTTCCAGCGCGGAGATTTGAGCCAGCTATATTTTTCAGCGGTATTTAACGTTTTAAATGGCGGTTTTGGTCCTGTGTAATGAAGTGACGTTTCTCCTTCCCACGGGTGTTTTCCGTTTCCTTTTTCTTTCCCATCATACGTATACCATGAATGGTCAATAAACTCTTTTATTTGTTCTTCGTCTTTTAAATCAACATCGAGTACGTCGTGCAAGTTTCCGTTCAAAATCACTCCACGCGGAAACCGGTAAAGAGAAATGTCACGAATATCACCTGTCGAAAAGTCGCCATAACATAAATAGTTGTTTAATCCACCGCCATATGTCCAATCTTTATAGTACGAGCCGATGGCAAATAAGTCTGGGATATATACTTGGTTTACAAATTCAAGCGCCCCATCAATAATTTGCGATACATGCATCAATCGTTCTGCATGAATGGCATTGTCGCTATTAATATCAATCGGGGTAGCCATTCCTCCGACAACGTAGTGAGGGTGCGGGTTTTTACCGCCGAAAATCGTATGAATTTTGACGATTTCTTTTTGCCAATCGAGCGCTTCTAAATAATGCGCAACCGCTAGTAAATTCACTTCCGGCGGCAATTTGTATGCTTTATGCCCCCAATAGCCGTTCGCGAAAATACCGAGCTGACCGCTTTCCGCTACTTTTTGAATTTTCGTTTGGATGTCTTTAAAATACCCTGGCGACGATTTTGGCCAGCGAGAAATCGACTGCGCAATTCGGCTCGTTTCGTTTGGGTCGGCTTTTAATGCACTTAATACATCGACCCAATCGAAGGCGTGTAAATGGTAAAAATGAACGATATGGTCATGTAGAAAAACAGCAGCGTTCATAATATCGCGAATGAGATGGGCATTTTTTGGAATTTTAATATCAAGCGCATCTTCGACCGCACGAATCGCTGCTAATGCATGGGTAGTAGTACAAACACCGCAAATGCGTTGGACATATGCCCATACATCACGAGGGTCACGATCGCGAACAATTAGTTCAATTCCCCGGACAGCTGTTCCTGAACTAAAGGCATCTTGAATGATGCCACTTTCATTTACATCTACTTCAATGCGCAAATGCCCCTCAATTCTTGTGACCGGGTCAACTACAATCCGCTCTGCCATGTTCACTCCTCCTCCTCGTGCGCTTTCTTTTTAAGCGCAGTAATGGCAGCATGGGCAGCTACTCCTGCCGCGGTGACACCAACCGCAACTGCGCCGATCGTTTCTGGATTAATCGTCGTTTGTGATGCAGGAATTTTCGCGCGACGGACATAAAACGGACCGTTATCCCAAAATCCTTTTTCCGAACAACCGATGCACGGATTTCCTGACTGAATCGGATAACTCACTCCACCGTTCCATCGCATTTCTGCACAAGCGTTGTATGTCGTCGGCCCTTTACAGCCTACTTTGTATAAGCAATATCCTTGCCTTGCTCCTTCGTCATCAAACGATTCGGCGAACAGTCCTGCGTCGAAATAGGCACGACGGTTGCATTTATCGTGAATGCGATGACGATAAAACGCTTTTGGTCTGCCAAGATGGTCTAGTTCTGGAATCGTACCAAATGTGATGATGTGGGCAATGACTCCTGTCATCACTTCTGCAATCGGCGGACAGCCTGGCACTAGTATCACGGGCTTGTCGTTAACAAAATGCGTAATCGGTTTGGCGTTTGTTGGGTTCGGGTATGCTGCAGGAATTCCTCCCCACGACGAACAGCTGCCGTATGCGATAATTGCTTTAGCCCCTTTTGCTGCTTCAATAAACGTCTCTCGTGCGGAAGTACCGCCAACCGTTAAAAAGGCATCATCTGTCGGCAAACTTCCTTCTACTGCCAATATGTACTCTCCTCTATAGTTCTCCATCACGTGCTTTCTTGCTTCTTCGATTTGGTATCCTGACGCAGCCGATAGCGCTTCTGTATATTCGAGTGAAATCATTTGAAAAAGCACGCTTTCTACTTTTGGATGCGTTGAGCGAATGAACGACTCTGAGCAACCAGTACAGTCTTGAAATTGTAACCAAATGACTGGAACGCGTGGGCTTTTTTCCATCGCCGCTACTACTTTATTTGTTTCGGCGAAATCTAACCCGATCGTTGCCGCTAATGCGGTACACATTTTTAAAAAGTCGCGTCTTGTTAATCCGTAGTCTAGGACCGTTTCGAAAATCGTCTTTCGCTCCATGCTACTCCTCCCCTTCCACATGATAACGTTTACAATAAAATAACACATATTTTCCCTTTTTGTTCTTTTTTATGGAAAATGTCATAATTTTTTCTTAACTATATTAACACTGTGTAAATAGTGATAAAGTAAAAAGAACTCATTCCTGAGTTCTTTTCGTCAACTGTTGTATAAATTCATACGTTTTCGGGGCTTTTTCTTTTAAATAGGTGCGTGTTTCGTCGGTATCGTAGTAATACGCAAACGCTTCCGCAAAATATTCTTCTGGATAGTCGAGAAAATAGTAATTATGAGGGAACAGTTTGTTTGCTTCCTCGCGCCAAATAGTTAAAAAGGACGTGGTTGTATGAATATGATGAAAAATAAGATAGTCGATCGAATGGGCAAGTTCGTGCAGCTCTAAGTTGACCGAGCCGTGCCCTTTTCCTTTTTCACTATGGCCGATTTTTACTAAAACGAGATGCGAACCGCCAATTCCTGGAACGTCATCCCATGTTTTAACCATATATCCCCGTGGGGTTTTGCCGCGCAAATACCGAACAGACGGTTCGTCGGTTAACTTTCCAGTAAATAGTTTTATATAAATTTGTTGCTCGGCTACTTTTTTTAATAATGGAGGATCAATATGCGCTAACGTTTGAACGATTTTTTTTACTTCCGCATGGTCAAAAGCGGTATCTGGTACAATGATGATTTGTTGCAATGTTTGCTTTGATGGAAGATTTTCCAATGAAAGCGAACTCGCCCCTAGCAAACTACCATGCGTATTTGGATACGGCGAAAACGAAAGAAGCGGAACAATCACTACAACAAATCCGATACAAATGAGCCATCGTTTCACGGCGTTTCCCACCTTTATGCATGCGCTAGCAACCTATGAATCTCGTTTTTACTATAGCACACGCAAAAAAGGAGGGAAATGCGTAAATTTAGGAAAAGAGCCCGCTTCTTTTTATGTTTTGAATCGCTTGTTTGAGTATTTTTTCGTCTTGAACGAGCGCCATGCGGACAAATCCTTCTCCGTTTCGTCCGAACGCTTCCCCTGGCGTGACGACAACGTTCGCTTTGTCCATTAACGCATATGTAAATGAAAGCGATGTCCATCCTTTTGGAATTTCTGCCCATACAAACATGCTTGCTTTTGGACGCTCAACGTTCCAGCCGATTTCCGCCAAGCCGTCAATAAGCAAATTGCGGCGCGCTTCGTAAATTCGGCGGCTTTCTTCGCAAAAAGCTGCGCCTTTTGTTAATGCTTGAATCGCCGCTTTCTGAACAGGCAAAAACACCCCGTAATCTAAGTTCGATTTAAATTTAGCGAGGATGCGAATAATGTCCGCGTTTCCGCAAGCATACCCGATGCGGCAGCCTGCCATGTTATAGCTTTTCGACAATGAATTGATTTCAACCCCTACCGTTTTCGCTTCCGGTATCGCTAAAAAGCTGATTGGTTTATGACAGTCGTAATACAGTTCGCTATACGCAAAGTCGGACACGACGAGGATGTCGTATCGTTTCGCAAACGCGACGACTTCGCGAAAAAATGATTCGGTTGCTAGTGCTGGCACCGGGTTTCCCGGAAAGTTAATGATCATCATGACTGCTCGTTTCGCAACGTCTTCTGGAATGGCATGAAGGTCAGGAAGAAAGCCATTTTCTTTTCGTAACGGCATCAAATAAGCTTCCGCTTGCGCCATCGCAATTCCCGCTGCATATGCTGGATAACCTGGGTCTGGCACTAAAATAACGTCACCTGGATTCGCAAACGCCATCGGCAAATGAACGAGCCCGTCTTGCGACCCCATTAAACAAACGACTTCTTCGTCGGGATGAAGCGATACCCCATGCGACGTACGATAATAATAGGCAACTGCTTCATGAAACTCGCTCGTTCCAGCGATTGGATAACCGTACGTGTCCGGTTGGCTGGCGTAAAAAGCAAGTGTTTCACGAACAAACGATGGCGGCGGCAAATCTGGGCTGCCGATGCTTAAATCAATCATTTCGTACCCTTCTGAAAGTTTCGACTTTTTATGCGCTGCTAATTCACTAAAGACGGAAGCGCCAAACGCTTCCATGCGCGCTGCTAGTTTCATTTCCAACCCTCTTTCTTTTTCTCGTTTTTTTAGTATATATTATGGATATAGGGGATACTCCCGTTCACATTTATATGATTAGTGTATCATATTTTCGCCGCTCAACAACATGATAGAAAGGCAGGGAGAAAAGATGAATGCGATTTTTTTCGCTGCAAGTCTATTAACGGTTGTTTACTTTATTTATAGTTGTTTCGCCGAATCATAAAAACTCGCAGGCTGGCTGCGAGTTTTTACTGTTTTGTTTTTTTACGGGCGGAATCAAGCGCATATCCCGTTTCCGTTTCGGTCGTCCCTTGCCCTTTAACGTTTGGCGCACTTAAGCCCGTTTTGGATGGGTCTTTTTTTCGATTGGACATCGCCGTCACCTCCGTGCTTAACGTTCCCATTCCTTCCTCTTTCTATTCGTTTGCTACTTCAATCGTCGCAAAATGAAATTTCGCTGTTTTGCGAACGTAGACGGAAAAGCCAAATGCATGAAAGCGCGTGCTTTGCCAATGATCTTTTAATACGATGCGCTTTCGTGCAACCCGCTTTGCTTCGCGAATCACTTCCTCCGTCAACTCGGTGTAAAGCGCAAACGATTTGACGCCTTGAATGCCGTCCGATTCGACAATCGCTTGTTCAAACATCGGGTCAAAATAGACGACATCAAACGAGTGATCTGGAAGAGAAGATAAAAAAGTACGGTGATCGGCAAAAACGACTTGGATGCGCCGCATCGCCTCGTTCATGGCAAGAATCCCCGAATCCCACTGCCGCAGTCCTTGTTCGACTAAATACGCGATATAGCGATTTCCTTCTAGCCCGACGATGTTGCCGCTTTTGCCGACAACCGTGCTTGCGACAATGCTATCGGCGGCAAGTCCGAGCGTACAGTCTAACAACGACATTCCTTCTTGTAATTTGGTCGCTTCTAAAAACGGATCCGACTCGCCGCGCAATATTCGTTTGACGCGAAACGTGGCGGAGTTTGGGTGAAAGAAAAACGATGGCGACCGATCGAGCGGATACATTTCGAGCCTGTTTTTACCGACAACAATAACATCGTCTGCGTATTGCGTTTGAATCGCTTCGACCGACATTTTCTGCCGCGGCACGTACGGAACGGTCAACTCGGCGGCAATTTGTTTTGCTTTTTGAATCATTACGTTGTCCGTTCTTCCTGCTGTCGTGACAATCATGTTTTCCTCCGTGAAAAAAGGATGCCTTTACGACATCCTTATGAACAATGCGCTTCGAATGCGTTCATAATGTTTGCCATTACCGCTTCCATCGAATTTCCTTCGATTTCATGGCGCGGAATAAAATGAACGACTTCTTTTCCTTTTAATAAAGCCATTGACGGCGAAGACGGTTCGATGCCAACAAAATACTCGCGCATTTTTGCCGTCGCCTCCCGGTCTTGTCCGGCAAAGACGGTCACTAAATGATCTGGTTTTTTCTCGCTCTGAAAAATCGCTTGTGTGGCCGCAGGTCGCGCCAATCCGGCCGCGCAGCCGCAGACCGAATTAATGAAAACAAACGTTGTTCCTTGGACGCTTTCCATAAACGATTCGACTTCTTCGCTCGTTTTTAATTCTTGAAATCCAGCACGAACAAGCTCGTCGCGCATCGGCTGCACGAGCTGGCGCATATATTCTTCATAAGCAGACATCCAAATCCCTCCTACAACACTCAGTGAAACAAGCATACTATGCCAACGGGAAAAAATCAATACAAGGAATCAACATAGCTTAATCGTAACAAACTGAAGCGTAATCGGGGCTCCTTTTGGAGGAACGTCTGTTGATTTTAAAAGGAGCATGCCTTCTTGAACTTCATACAATACTTTTGGCTGCAATACCCCGTTAATAAACAAATTAATAAATGACACATCGTTCGGGTTTAATATCCCGCGGTCACCGTATTCTTTTAACTCATCGTCGTTTGTATATACCGTTTTATATCCATCTGATATCGCATTATATTCGTACGTATCCGCCTGTAAAATACAAGAAGGGAATTGCATCGTTACACGAAGTTGGAGAGTAGAAGTCGTCTGAATCCAGTCGTATACTTTTGGCACGGCGATGATATGTTTTTCATACCGATACTTTTTTCTTCCCATCTCAATCACCTAACTTCTCCGGATGAAGGCAAAAACTTTAACGACATCATATGCAAAACCGTACCGTAGTGTGCCATCATTTGAGCAAATAGTCCTTTTTTCTTTATTTAGATAGTTGTCCATGTCGTTTTCCAAAAGAAATCGTATAATGCATTGACGTTATTCATATAAAACATCAAAGAAAGGTGAGAAATAAAATGGCTCTTGAAATTATTAAACTGCTAGTGGATGTGACAACAACAACAGATGTTGTGCCTACTGTCACTCGTTTTTTCTATAAGACAACAGCCGTCGCTCTGCCAGGGTCTACATTAACGATTGACGCTGCGAGTTTTAAAGACGATAACGGAAATGCCGTTGCATCCCTTCCAGCTTTAACTTCTAACAATAGCTACTATAACGTATATATTAACGGTGTTTTGCAAATGAAAGGGATTTCAACATATACCCCGGGCGGTGCAGGCGTCGGTAAACTGCAAATTCAAGTCCCCCCAGGAACGATCTCTATTCTAGTTAACACACCTATTATTTTAGAAGTTGTCCAATTCGCTCCGTCGTCCACAACCACTGTTACCACCTAAACAAATAGCGCAGGATTTTTCCTGCGCCATTTGCCTATTCCATTGCTTCGTCCCACTCTCGGTAAAATTGTTGTAAAAATTGCTCAAGAAATTGATGGCGGTGTTCGGCTAGCTTTTTCGCGCTTTCGGTATTCAGCAAGTCTTTCAACTTCAGCAGTTTTTCATAAAAATGATGGATCGCTGTACTGCGTTCGTGCCGATATTGTTCTTTCGTCATCGTTTCTCGTACAGGGAGCGTTGGGTCGTATAAGAGATGCCCGCGGTTGCCAGCATACATAAACGCACGAGCAATACCGATGGCACCAATTGCATCTAATCGGTCAGCATCTTGCACAACCATCGCCTCTACCGTTTGCGGCGGATGTCCGTGTCCCCCTTTATACGAAACGGTGGAAATAGCGGATACGATATGCTCGCTTTCCGCTCGAGAAAGCGGGAGTTGCCAAAGCCATTGCTGCACCGCCTGCATTCCGCTTTCCTCGCTGCCTGCTATTTTTTCATCGGCGATATCATGAAGAAGCGCCGCCATTTCGACGATAAACAGATCCGCCCCTTCTTGTTTCGCTAAGTAGCACCCTAACCGGCGGACACGTTCGATATGCCACCAATCGTGGCCGCTTGCATCGTCGGCTAGTTTTTCTTTGACAAAATGCTCGGTTTTTCGAATAATCGCTTCTTTTTCCATACAGATTCCGTCACTACAACAATTTTTCGATTTCTGCTTTCAATTCGCTTGGCTTTGTTTGTGGGGCAAATCGTTCGACGACACGTCCGTTCCGGTCAACAAGAAACTTCGTAAAATTCCATTTGATTGCCTTCGTTCCAAATACTCCCGGTGCTTTTTCCGTTAGATAAACAAACAACGGATGCGCGTGCTCGCCGTTGACGTCCACTTTCGCAAACATCGGAAACGTCACCCCATAGTTTAGCTCACAAAATTGGGCGATTTCTTCCTCACTTCCTGGTTCTTGATGTCCAAATTGGTTGCACGGAAACCCGAGCACAATAAACCCTTTGTCCCGATAGTGTTCATATAGCTCCTGCAGCTCTTTATATTGCGGCGTAAATCCGCATTTGCTGGCGGTGTTGACGATCAGTAGTACATTGCCTTCATACTCCGCTAACGTTTTTTCCTCTCCTTGAATCGTTTTTACCGTAAAATCGTAAATGCTCATGATTCATTCCTCCTTTTCTTCATCTTAAAGGAGAAGTACGACGGTTTCCACTTTTTTGCTCACACCATATGACACAGTTGCCGCAATGATTCGAGCATATAGGGAATCATCTCGAGCAAGTCATCGACATTTTCCTCCCGAATCAACCGACCGAATTCAATCGTTACTTCATTGGCAATCCGCCCGCTTCCGTAATCGCGCTGCAACGTTTGGCGAATAAAGCGTGTTTCCCCCCAAATGTTGCGCATCGTTTTTTCGATGAATGGACAAATGGCGTCCGATTCCATCGGTAGACGAAATGTGATCGTTAATACACAACCTGCATCGGCTTGTTGCAGCAACTCTCGTGCAATCTGTTCTAAATGCATCTCTAGCGCTACTGTACATAGTACATCTGTTTCTTCTGGCAAGCGAAATGTCAGGCGGTACGCTCGTGAAAAGTGAGCGATATCCAACCAATCGCGGCGGTCGGTCACCACTACCGTCCCGTCTAAATCAAAATCATAAATCGCTCCTTCGAGCACCGTCTTCAAATTATCAAACGCCGTCGGATCCAATTTCCTCAGCTCCTTTTGTAAAAATCGCTTATCCACCATTTTACCACCGAAAAAGAAAGGAAAAAAATTCATTGAATAATAGTCGCAATATTTTTATAATGGAATTATTTAAAAAATAAAGAAATGGAGGATGAGAACGTTGCCTATTAACATTCCAAAACATCTACCGGCAAAAGAAGTGTTAGAACAAGAAAATATTTTCGTCATGGATGAAGAGCGGGCGTATTCGCAAGATATTCGTCCGTTAAATATAGTGATTTTAAACTTAATGCCACAAAAAGAAAAAGCAGAAACACAACTATTGCGCTTGCTTGGCAACTCCCCGCTGCAAGTCAATATTACGTTTTTGCGTCCAGAAACACACGAAGCGAAAACGACGAGCCAACACCATCTCGACCAATTTTATACGACATTTCCGCTCATTCGCCATCGCAAATTTGACGGGATGATTATTACTGGTGCGCCTGTCGAACATTTACCGTTTGAAGATGTCACGTATTGGGAAGAACTTGTCGATATTATGGAGTGGACGAAAACGAACGTTACGTCGACGCTACATATTTGCTGGGGGGCACAAGCGGGGTTATATTATCATTACGGAGTGCCGAAATATATGTTGCCGCAAAAATGCTTCGGCATTTTTGACCATACATTAGAAGTAAAAAACGTGAAATTGTTGCGTGGATTTGACGATGTGTTTCGCGTGCCACATTCCCGCCATACCGATGTGCACCGAGAAGACATTGAAAAAGTACCGGCGTTAACGATTTTATCCGTTTCCGAAAAAGCGGGCGTATGTTTAGTTGCGTCCAACGACGGAAAACAAATCTTTTTAACCGGCCACCCAGAATACGATGCGACAACGTTAAAAGAAGAATACGAGCGCGACGTCGCCAAAGGGTTGCCGATTCATCTTCCAGAGTCCTATTTTCCAAACGACGACCCGACAAAAGAGCCGTTAAATACGTGGCGTTCGCACGCTAACTTATTATTTGTCAACTGGCTAAACTACTACGTCTATCAGGAAACACCTTATATTTGGGAATAACTCCTATTTTTTGCTTGTCCGCCATTGTCCGTGACCAGCTCCCCCGAAAACGAATACTATGTACTACGTTGCATATAGGGGGGTGAGAAAATGAGTGGAGGATATCATGGCGGCAACAACTTTGCGTTAATCGTTGTGTTGTTTATTTTGTTAATCATCGTTGGCACGGCGTTTATGAGAGGATATTAATGAAAGAAGGAGCTTGCTCGTTTTCGAAGCAAGCTCCTATTTTTTGCGCAATATAAACAGCCACATAAACGTTAACGCCTGTTTTAGTTCGCGCGGAAGATTGGCAAGCAGCCGGTCATCGACTTCTTTTTTATAAACGCCTTGACCATCGACAAGTTCCCAGCCGTTTTCTTGCGCGAGCCGTTCAAACTCCCACGGCATCATCGTATTGCAAATGACTGGCTTCCCGTATAACCGCTCATAGCTATTCACGCGCGGAGCGGCTGTCGGCCCAAGCAACCCAGTACATAAATAATGCCCCATCTTTAACACCCGTCTTATTTCGTCGAGCGCTTTTAACGGTTCTTCCGTCCATTCCAACGAGTTAATCGCCATCGCTCCAGAAAACGTTTCTTCTGCAAATGGCAAATTGGTTAAATCGCCTTGGAGAAACTGAAGCGACTCTCCTTCCCCGCGCTCTTTTGCTTTTTCCACCATTTCTTGCGACAAATCAACCCCAACGACGCGATAGCCAAGTTGCGATAGTTTCCATGCCCCATATCCGTCGCCGCACCCTAAATCAACGATCGCACTCCCCTTCGGAACATACGACGCAAAAAATGGCAAAATTGTTTTACGGCTGCCGCGCTCCCACATGTCTTCGCTATTTTGATGCCAAAACGACGCTCGTTCATCCCATTGCTTTTTTGCTTCTTCGTGCCAAATAAATTCCATTTTCTCCACCTCTGTTTGCATAAAAATCTTCGAACCCGACCAAGCTGTATATGAAGGAGTGAATGACGATGAACGAACAAGAAACGTTTGTTGCGGTGCAAAAAAATCACGAAGGGGCAATTATCAACTTTAAAACGTCGACAGGGCGCGTATTGTCGTACCGAAAAGCAATGATGGAAATCGAAAACGGGCTGATCGCAGATGCGTCCGTTTTTCGCGACGAAACCGGCGAATGTTCCATTCGCATTACTTCGAGCGACCGCTCGATGGCGGAATTGCCATTATTTTTTTAACGAAAGGATGTTGACAATGACAAAAAAATATAATCGTAAAGGAAGCAACAATCAAAACGCACCGACGGAGACTTTCCTCAGCGAAGAAGTGCGTAGCGGCGACAATAGCAAAGGAAACAAACGAAAAAAATCACAAAACGATAAAACGGACGTTGCAGAATAAACTGCCCCTTAATATTCGATTCCTTTTTTTGCCGATACCCCTTCGTGATAATCATGTTTCACCGCTTGCATGTCGGTAACAATATCGGCAATGTCGATCAGTTCTTGTTTCGCTGTCCGCCCTGTAATGACCACATGAAGCGACGGCGGGCGCATTTTTAACAACTGAATGACGTCATTTATTGACACGATATCGTCGACTAGAAAACGGTCAATGGCGAGCGCATTGTTCAGTTCATCTAATACAATCATATCATACATGCCGGACATTATTTTTTCTTTTGTAAATTGCCATGCTTTTTTTAGCGCTTGGCGGTGTATTTCTGGCGTTTTTGTCCACGTAAACCCAGCACCAAGTTGATATAGTTCGATTCCTAGTTTCTTTAGCATGATTTGCTCGCCGTACGTCCGTTCGGGGGACTTAATAAACTGAATGACGAGCACCCGTTGTCCTCTGCCAGCCGCTCGCAACACTAGGCCAAGAGCGGCTGTCGTTTTTCCTTTCCCTTCTCCTGTATAGACAATTAATCGCCCATTACTCAATAACGTCACCTTCTCGTTCGACAAACCATTGGATACATTCGCGCAGTCGCACGACTTCCCCAACAACGATTAACGCCGGATGCGAAACGTTCGCACGTTTTGCTATTTCTGCAATTGTTTGTAGCGTCCCTGTTACCGTTCGTTGTTTTTCTGTTGTTCCCCATTCAATGACCGCAACAGGTGTATCGGTGTGTTTTCCGTGCGCAATTAGTTGCTCGCAAATGTACGGCAAATTGCCAACTCCCATATAAAAAGCAAGTGTATCACTTTTCGCAAGCGCCTCCCAATCGAGATGATCGTCCCCTTTTTCTTTTCGCCCATGACCAGTGACGATCGTAAACGAAGTAGCGACGTTCCGGTACGTGACGGGAATGCCGGCAAATGCCGCTGCCGCAATCCCCGCGGTCACCCCTGGAACAATTTCAAACGGGATATGATGGTTTGCTAATACTTCCGCTTCTTCTCCGCCGCGACCGAAGACGAACGGGTCGCCTCCTTTTAAGCGCACGACCGTTTTTCCTTCGTTCGCTTTTTTTACTAGCCAATGATTAATTTGTTCTTGAATCGTGCCGTGCTTTCCTGGTTCTTTTCCAGCATAAATGAACTCCGCCTCTTTTTTCGCATAGCGAAGCAATTCACTGCTAACGAGCCGATCGTAAATAATAA
Organism: Anoxybacteroides voinovskiense; assembly: GCF_014196205.1. Classification (GTDB taxonomy): domain Bacteria; phylum Bacillota; class Bacilli; order Bacillales; family Anoxybacillaceae; genus Anoxybacteroides; species Anoxybacteroides voinovskiense. The sequence goes on from NZ_JACIDE010000001.1 coordinate 68,941, forward strand.
CGTCCGCTTTTTCAATACATTCGACCCCATAAACAGTAATCAATTTTGGGTTGCCCGGCCCTGCCCCGACTAAATATACCATTCCCTTTTTCATGTTCATTCACCGCCTTGTGACACTTGTGCAGATGCGAAAGTCGCCATTTTCAGCATCGTCACTGCAGACTGCAAAATCGGGAATGCAACCGCTGCGCCGCTTCCCTCACCAAGTCGCATCTTTAAATCGATGAGCGGCTCTTTTCCGAGCAGCTCAAGCGCTACACGATGCCCCGGCTCTTGGGAACGATGACCAGCAATCATATAGTCGACTACGCGCGGATGTAGCCGTTCAGCAACGAGCGCTGCAACTGTACAAATAAAGCCATCAAGCAAAATCGGCACACGCACTTCGGCAGCTGCAATCATTGCACCAGCCATCGCGGCAATTTCTAACCCACCGATTTTTGAAAGAAGCCCGATTGGGTCAGAAGCGTCTGGCTGATGGAGCGCCAATGCCCGTTCGATGACGGTTCGTTTATGAAGCACCGTTTCTTCCGCAATGCCTGTTCCTTTGCCAACGAGCAACTCCACCGATTTATTGCTAATCGCAGCTAATAATGCACTTGCAGTCGTTGTATTGCCAATTCCCATTTCTCCAACAATGAGACAACGAATTCCTTGTTGAATCATCGCTTTTGCTTGTTCGTAACCGGCCGTCACGGCTTGGTTTGCTTCGTCTCTTGTCATCGCTTCTTGTTCGCAAAAATTGTTCGTCCCATACTTTACTTTTTTCTGCACAAACCCTTCCCCTGGAATATCAGTGGCCACCCCGACATCAATAACGGCAAACGATGCGCCAATTTGCTCGCTAAAAACGTTAATCGCTGCACCGCCATTTACAAAATTTAATACCATTTGCGCTGTCACTTCTTGCGGAAACGCGGAAACGCCTTCTTTTGTGACCCCGTGATCCGCCGCAAACACAAGTACACCTGGAGGAGTGACGACTGGAAAGTGTGCTTCTGTCATTTCTGCTAGCGCAATCGCCAGCTGCTCCAATCGTCCAAGGCTTCCGGCAGGTTTCGTTAATTGGTCGATATAGCTGCTTACTTCGTTGCCAATTTGTTTGTTTAATGCTGGAATATTATACATGATAGTTCCCCCTTTGAAATTCGATCATTTTTTGTTCGATTCGTTCGATTTGGACAGTTCGTTTGACGCAATCCGCAAGTTGATGAAACGCTTGTTCACGCAGTTCTCTATATGATGGGCGTTCGCTAAGCGGCGGCAGCCCTTTTTTGCGGCGAATCGTATTTAAGAAATGGTGACGAAAGCTATCATTATGAAATAAATCGTGAAAATAGGTGCCGATGATGCGCTCATCATTCGTCTTGCAGCCATCTGTCCGCCCTGCAGGTAATTGAATAAACGGAATGCCACCTGTTCGCACGGAACGTCCCATATGCAGTTCATACCCTGTTACGAAAAAAGATTCGCCAGCAAACAAAGCCGTTCCTTCTGACCAAACAGTTGTTTTTTCTTTTTCTAGCATCGTATCCATCGGAAGCAACTGCAGTCCTGTCACTTCACCGATTGGAGTTTCGACGTGAAACGGGTCGCTAATGCGTCGACCAAGCATTTGATAGCCGCCGCAAATACCAGCAATCACCGCATCTGTCTGCTTGTATAACCGACCGATTTCTGAGGCAATGCCGCTTTCTTTCACGTACAGTAAATCTTCAATCGTATTTTTGCTTCCTGGTAAAACAAATATATCCGGCTCGCCGACTTCTTCTGCTTTGGTGACAAAACGAACGCTACAATCTGGCTCGGCGAGAAACGGGTCGATGTCGGTAAAATTGGAAATACGCGGATATTGAACAACGGCAATATCGATTGCTTTTTCTGCTTTTTTCGCCGAAAATTGTGCGAGCGACACGGAGTCTTCGGCATCAATATATAAATGATGCATATATGGAACAACCCCGAGTACTGGCACGCCAGTATATTCCTCAAACCAATCAAGCCCCGGCTTTAAAAGCGTATAGTCACCGCGAAATTTATTAATAATCACCCCAATAACCCGCTTTCGATCCGCTTCTTCTAACAGTTGCAACGTTCCTACTAAACTTGCAAACACACCGCCACGTTCAATATCACCGACTAACACGACAGGGGCATTCGCCATGCGGGCTACTCGCATATTGACAAGTTCCCGATCGTTTAAATTCACTTCCGCTGGACTTCCCGCTCCTTCGATGACAAGCCGGTCGTATTCGCTCATGAGCGTCTTTAGCGAGCGCTCAATCACTTGCAAGCCAATCGAAAAAAACTCTTCTCGATATTGTCCCGCCTTCATATTCGCATACGGTCGCCCATGTACGACAATTTGCGCTTCATTTTCTCGGCTTGGCTTAATCAAAATCGGGTTCATATCTGTTGTCGCCCTTACTCGAGCCGCTTCTGCCTGTATTCCTTGGGCGCGGCCAATTTCTTTTCCATCGGGCGTTACGTACGAATTGAGCGACATGTTTTGCGATTTAAACGGAGCTGTTTTCCATCCATTATCGGCAAAAAGGCGACAAAAGGCGGTCGTTATAATGCTTTTTCCCGCGTCGGAATGCGTTCCTTGAAACATAAGCGGCAACGCTTTACGCATCATGCTTCACCTGCACACATCGCATAAGCCAGCGTTCGACCATTTCCGGACAAGATGGAAAATAAAAATGAACGTATCCAGCTATGACATTTTTCGTCATATATCCGTCTTTTTTTGTTCCGCGTAGCCCTTTTGTTTCATAAGCAAAACGAGGCGTTGCGTTCGGCGTAAACGTTGAGTAGTGAAATTCATGACCTTTCGCTACCGTCCCGCTCGGCAATAAAAAGTTTTCTCCTTCGCCAATGACTTCGCGGTATCCTAGCGCTGCTAATTTCGTATGCATGCGAACCGTTCCTGGGATGACGCCAACCATTTCATAAAAGCGGCCGTCCGTCGTTTCGATTCCTTCTGTTAAATACATAAACCCACCGCATTCAGCAAGCGTTGGCAATCCGCATTCTATTGCTTGCTTGATCGATTGGTTGATTCCTGTCTGTTCCGAAAGTTGCGCGGCAAACTCCTCTGGAAACCCACCGCCAATATACAACCCGTCTGCCTCACTTGGAAGCGGCTCACCCGCAAGCGGGGAAAAGAAAACGAGCTTTGCCCCATACGCCTCAAGCATTTCTAAATTTTCCGGATAATAAAAATGAAACGCAGCATCTTTCGCCACCGCGATGCAAACGTTATATTGCTTGTTAGCGGTTGTATACAACCGCTCGATTTCTAAAGGCGATGCTTCTGCCAAACGCCAAACAGCATCAAGGTCGACGGTTTGCGCCACTTGCTTGCCGATCGCTGTAAAAAAGTCTGCTAATTCGCCGCGCTCAATCGACGGAACGAGCCCTAAATGACGCTCTGGAATAGAAAATTCACTGGTTTTTGGCAAAAAACCAACAACTGGAATGCCGCACATCTGCTCAATCGCGGCTTGAACTAAGCGAAAATGGCCTTCGCTACCAACGCGGTTAACAATGACGCCAACGATGTTTACGTGCGGATCGAACTGTTGAAATCCGCGAACTACCGCAGCAGCGCTCCGTGCCATTCCTCCACAATCGACGACTAATAGTACTGGGCTTTTCGTGATGGCGCTAATTTCCGCGGTCGACCCTTCGTTTGTTGTCGGTCGTTTTCCATCAAACAGCCCCATCACTCCTTCAATGATAGCAATGTCCGCACTTTCGCACCCTTTTTGGCATACCGCTTTTACCACATCCGCCCCGCCCATCCAGCTATCTAAATTGCGCGACGGGCGTCCGGTTACCGCTGCATGGTACGTTGGGTCAATATAGTCCGGACCGCATTTAAATCCTTGTACCGTATAGCCGCGTGCAGTAAACGCCGCCATTAGTCCGATGGTCACCGTTGTCTTCCCGACGCCGCTTCCGGTTCCTGCGATGACGATTCGGCGCATGTTATCCCTCCTTCTCGATGACGGCAACGGAAATCGTCACATTGCCTAATTTTTTCTTCACAAGCGCTAACTGCGAACCACTATACAATTTCGCTGCCGGTTCGCTGACGCCGTATGCTCCCGTATAGCGAAAGACCGTTTCCGAAGGCTGCTCGATTGGCACGCGGTTTAGTTGTTCGGCTGTGTAATATACAAATTCCCAACCGTATTTTTGCGCGACTTCTAGTAACCCTGCTTCGTCTTTTTTTAAATCAATCGTGCAGAGCGCTTTGACGCTTTTTATCGAAAACTGCAGTTCGGTTAACGTTTCACGAATCACTGTTTCGATCTCTTCTGCCGACGTGCCGCGATTGCATCCAATCCCAAGGACAATCACTTTCGGACGATATAGGACGCCATTTTGCAAAATCGCTTCTTCTTCTTTCGTTAACAGGCGATGCGTCACTACTAAAGCAGCAGCTGGTTTTGCCGCAAGCGCCGCACCGATCGTTGGATAAACACGAATATTCGCTGGAAGCGGCGTATCGTACTGCCACCAATTTTGTTCTCCTGATTCTTGAACAATCGCTACATGTTGTTCATTCACAACTGCAGCGCTTACAGGTGTTAACTTTTCGTCTGATTCCCACACCCAGCCAAATGAACGTCCGAATAAATCGACCGCAATTGTTTTTTGCACATCCGACGCTGTCGTAATGACCGGATGTGCTTGTAATAAATGAGCGATTCGCCGCGTCAATTCGTTCGCTCCGCCAAGATGTCCAGATAAGACGCTAATGACGTGTTCGCCTTTGTCATCGATGACGACTACCGCTGGGTCTGTTTTTTTATCTTTTACGTGCGGGGCAATCATGCGCACGACTGCTCCGAGTGACACGATGAAAATAAGCCCACGATATGACGTAAAAAGCGATGGCACTAACAATCGAACATTTCCGGAAAATAAGTGAATCCCTTTTTCTTCTTCATCGCCTTTCGCAAATTTATTCGTATAGTAAACATGCACGTCTGACATTTGCTCGCCAAGCCGGCGAGCAATCTCGACCCCGTGTTTCGTAATTGCCACGACTGCGTTCATCGGCTCACTCCCCCCGTCGATAGCCATGCGTAAACGTTTTATCGTACAATTTCGAACGATATGACCGTTCGATAATCGCTGGATCTAATGCCCAACCTGCAAGGATTAACGCGTGTTGGCGAATGCCGTTTGTACGCATCGCTTCATCCAACGTCCCGACAGTCGCACGAATGATTTTTTCATCCGGCCATGTCGCTTTGTAGACGACTACAACAGGCGTATCTTCGCTCCAGCCTGCTTCAAGCAACGCGTTGGTCACTTTTTTCGTTAGCGTCGCACTTAAAAATAAAGCGATAGTACAATGATGTTTCGCCAATTCCGCCAATTTTTCCTTCTCCGGAACAGGGGTACGTCCTTCCGCCCGTGTTAAAATGACCGTTTGGGTTAAGTCGGGGACGGTCAATTCCACTTGCGCTGCCGCTGCGGCCGCAAATACGGAGCTAACGCCAGGGACGATTTCCACCTTGATGCCTTCTTTTTTTAATAAGGCAATTTGTTCGAGCGTCGCTCCATAAATCGATGGATCGCCGGTATGAAGGCGTACTACCGTTTTTCCTTCTTTTACTCGTTCAACCATTTGCGTGACGATTTGTTCTAAATGCATCCCTGCTGTTTGAACGATTTCTGCCTCTTTTTTGGCGTATTGTAAGAGCGCATCGTTGACGAGCGAATCGGTATAAAAAATCGCATCCGCTCGTTGTAAAAGCAACATCCCTTTGACCGTAATCAACTCTGGGTCGCCTGGTCCGGCACCGACAATGTAAATCATTTTTTCACCACCATAAGCGTTAAATATTCGAGCGATTCCCCGTCTAGTTTCTCAATATCCCAGATGATTTCTTCCTTGGACGTTGCTTTCGTCACAACCGCTGCACGTTGCAACAAGTTTAATTCCCGCAATAACTGCACCATCATATTTATCACTTTGGCGACTTTTAAAAAGATGACGCAATCGTGCTCTTCCATCGCTTTTTTCATCGCCTCGTAGTCGTCGCGCGCTGGAATGATGGCGACGTGTTCATCGCCGTCAGCAAGCGGCAACTGTAAGCGAGCAGCGGCGCCGTTGATCGAAGAAATGCCTGGTACAATCTCGAACGGAACGTCGGGATAGCGTTGTTGCATCGTTCGCATAAAATGAATAAACGTACTATATAACAATGGATCGCCTTCTGTAACAAATGCAACATGTTTTCCGCGCGAAAGATGTGCCCAGACAGCGTCTACTGTTTCGTCCCATCTTTCTTGTAACACCGCTTTCTCTTTTGTCATCGGAAAAATAAGCCCGAGCATTTCTTTTTCGTCTGGCGAAAAATATGCTTCAACAATTTGCTGGGCGTAGCTTTTGCTGCCGCGCCCTTTTTTCGGATAAGCGATGACATCTGCTTCTTTTAAATAGCGAAACGCCTTAATCGTTAACAATTCTGGGTCTCCAGGACCGACACCGATGCCATATAACGTTCCAATCATTCGCTTTCTTCCTTTCTATATGCCGAAATAATAAAAATAGGATTTAACGCATCAAAGCGCGTCAGTTGCAAAATCGGTTTGCTTCTTGCGATTTGGGCAAGCGTTACGTCTGTCTGAAACCCACGGGCCGTTAGTCCTTCGATCGCTTCATGTAGCGTATCAAGCGTCACCGCATTAATTACGATTCGTCCGTTTCGCTTCAATCGCTGGCAACAAACGTCAAGAAGCCGTGCCATTTCGCCAGACGTTCCGCCAATAAAAATAGCGTCTGGATCGGGAAATTCATGCAAATGATCTGGTGCACGCCCGTGGACGAGCGTAAAATCGGTACGGAACTTTTGCATATTTTTTCGGCAAATATCGATGTCGTGCGCGTTTTTTTCCATCGCAAACACCGCCCCGTCGCGCGCGATTTTCGCTGCTTCAATCGCGACCGAACCAGTGCATGTGCCAATATCCCAGACGATGCTCGTCCGCTCTAGTTTCATTGCACTAATGCTCAATACCCGGACTTCTTTTTTCGTAATCAATCCTTTTTCTGGTTTGCGCTGAAAAAATTCATCGTCTTCAATCCCAAAAGACCAAGTAGGACCTTCTTTTGTTTTTTGCAAAATAACAATATTTAAAGGAAGAAACTCGGTTTTCGCCATCTCCTCTAGCGAAAAGAAGCGACAGCGCTCATCGGGTGCGCCTAAATGTTCACCGACAAATGCGCGATATTCCGTCATTCCGTACGAAAGCAAATAGTCGGCAATGGCGGCTGGCGAGTTTGTCGCATCCGTTAAAATCGCTACTTTCTCCAATCCGTCAATCCGTTGTGCCAATCCTTTGAGCGGACGACCGTGGACGCTAATAAAAGCAGCATCATGCCATTTTTCTCCCATTTTAGCAAATGCCCATTGCACTGAGCTAACGGCTGGATACACTTCGATTGGAAGTTTGTTTGATAAATAGCTGCCAATGCCATAAAACAACGGGTCACCAGAAGCTAAAATGACCGTTCGTTTCGTTTCGTGGCGCAGTCGCTCGACAACGGAAGCAAGTCCGCTTTGAATGACAATTGTTTCTCCTTTATAATCGGGAAAAAAGGAAAGATGACGCTCTCCCCCAATTAACAATTCGCTTTCGTAAATCCACTGCTCGTATAACGGAGGCAAGCTTTGTTTTCCATCTGCTCCGATTCCGATGAGTTTAATCGGCTGCATCGTGCCGCACCGCCTTTCCTAACCATTGACCATCTAACGTATATAGCGTTGTTTCAACCGTCAGCCCGCCACCGACTTCTTTTAATGCCGATTGGCAACAATAATCGCATAGCTTGTCAAAAAAGCGCATATGGCCAGCTGCTTGCATCCAATCACCAACTTGCGAAGCGGTATTTGCTTCACGAATCGCTTGGATAAGTTCTGATGAAGCGCCTGATTCTTCAGCGACTGCTGCTAAAAAGTGAAAGTCGACAGGTGCACTTTTGGCGTGCACCATCATCACCCCTTGCGCCACTTTTGAAAATTTCCCCATCATCCCAACCATCGACACCGTTTTCATCTTATGCTTTTTGCATTGTTTGAGCGTAAAGCCGACGAAATCACCCATTTCAATAAACGCCTCTTCTGGCAAGTGAGCGTATTGCTTCATCGCATACTTTTCGCTGCGCCCTCCTGTCGTGATGACGACATGGTCGCAGCCTGTTGCTTTCGCTACTTCGATGGCGCGAACAATACTTGCTCGATAGGCAGATGTCGAAAACGGAACGACGATGCCGCGCGTCCCTAAAATCGAGATGCCGCCAATAATTCCGAGCCGAGCGTTTAATGTTTTTTTCGCAATTTCCGCCCCGTTTGGAACGGAAATGACGATGCGTACCCCGCTTGTTATTTCGTATTGACCCAACACTTCGCGAGCAGTTTCTATAATCATTTTGCGCGGCACGGGATTGATGGCTGCTTCGCCGACGGGAACAGGGAGGCCTGGTTTCGTCACACGCCCAACCCCTTCCCCACCATCTAGCTCAATGCCCGTTTTGTTTGTCCATGATACAGTCGCAACGATTGATGCGCCATGGGTTGCGTCCGGATCATCTCCGCCGTCTTTTATGACAATAGCCGTTGCAGAAGAAGCTTGAAGATCGCAATGTTCGATGGAGAAAGTCACCCATCGCCCAACCGGTAAATAAATTTTTGCTTCCGTTTGCGGAATTCCGGTAATAAGGGCTGTTAGCGCCGCTTTTGTTGCCGCCGTGGCGCAAGCGCCTGTCGTATAGCCTTCCCGCAACTGTTTTTCTCCCATCGCTTACCCTCGCTCTGCTAAAATCGAAAGCGCATTAAGCGCCGCAACCGTCACGGTGCTTCCGCCTTTGCGGCCGACGTTTGTAATGAATGGGACGTCTAGCTTCGCCAGTTCTTCTTTTGACTCTGCCGCCGATACAAAACCTACCGGTAACCCGATGACTAAGCCAGGGCGCGCCTCTCCTTCTTTGATTAAACGAATGAGTTCAAGTAACGCCGTCGGAGCGTTGCCGATCGCAAAAATTCCCCCTTCTGCTTCTTTCACCGCTTTTCGCATCGCGACAATTGCGCGTGTGGTGTTTAATCGTTTCGCTTCTTCGATGACATCCGGGTCGGAAATATAGACGTGAACGCTTCCACCGAATTTTTCCAAACGCGCTTTGTTCACCCCGACTTGCACCATTTGCACGTCGGCAACGACTTTTTTTCCTGAACGAATGGCTTGAATCCCTGCTTCGACGGCGTTTGGATGAAATAGTAAACTTTTTCCTAATGCAAAATCAGCGGAAGCATGAATGACCCGTTGAACGATTGGGTATTGCTCATCCGTAAAAGCATGCTCGCCGATTTCTTCATCGATGATTTGAAAGCTTTTTGCTTCGATTTGTTGCGGTTGGACGGTGAAAGGACGAAACTCGGTACGAAAATCCATGATTAAAACCCCTCTCTTTGTACAAGTTGACGTACGGCAGAAATGACATCGGAAAATTCGGAGTATACCGTGCCATAGCAAATCGCAGGACGACGAATCACGACCGTCTCAATGCCTAATTCTTTTGCCGCGGCAATTTTTTCATCGACAAAGCCAATTTTCCCGCTTTCTTTTGTAATAACTAACGTCACACCGAAATGTTTAAAAAGGGCGAGATCGAGCTCTTTTGTAAACGGTCCTTGCATCGCAACAATGTTTTCTTGCGGAAAATGTAGCTGTTCACATTTTTCCATGTTGTCTTTACGTGGAAGCATGCGAGCAATGACGCGCACATCCGGCAACCCAAGCAATCGGTTGGCGAAAATGTGCAACGTCTTGCTTCCGGTTGTGAGCATCACTACCCCTTTTTTTTGCGCGGCATATTCCGCCGCTTCTTCATAACTATCGACAAATGTCACTTGTTCCGAAATAATCGATGCCGCTTTTCGCTCGTAGCGAATGTATGGCACGTTGGCAGCAGAAGCCGCCTGCATTGCGTTTTTCGACGCTTCTTCGGCAAACGGGTGGCTCGCATCGACGACCGCTTTTGCTTTTTTTGTTTGCAAAAGTTCAGCTAGTTGTGAAGCGGTTAACCTCCCAACATGGACAGATACACCCGCTTGTTGCAGCTGTTCTGCTGCATGTTCGGTTACGACCGTCGCCATGACAGGATATCCTTCGGTTTGAATGGCTAGCGCCAATTGCCGAGCATCGCTCGTTCCTGCTAAAACAATAATCATCCAATCCCCCCTTTAATGATGGTGATGATGGTGGTGCTCCGCCATATGAAGCCGGTATTGGCAAAGATCGCAGTTCATTGAAACCGTTTGACCGAGCGCTTCTTCTAACCGATCCAATACAATCGTCTTTAACTTTGGATGAAAACCGAAATATTCCGCTAACAAAAACTGCACATCCGGGTAGCGAAGGCGAAACTCTGACACGTTTCGCTCTAGCCGCTTGATGAGCACACCCGTAAATAAAAAGTATGGTAAAATTACAATTCTTTTAGCGCCAAGCTTTATACAACGTTCAACCCCTTCCGCGAGCAATGGATTGGTAACCCCCATAAACGCCGGCTCCACAAGCGAATAGTTCGTTCGTTCCCAAAATAAGCGAGCGATTTTGTATAAATCGCTATTCGCATCTGGGTCGCTTCCTCCGCGTCCGAGCAAAAGAATGGCCGTATGTGGATCTGGTGCTTCCACCTGCTCACCAATTTCTTGCAATCTTTCTTGTAAAATCGTAAACGTTTGTTCATGAATGCCAATGGGACGTCCGTATATGATGTTCACGTGCGGATACCGCTCTTTCGCTTCATCGATCGCTTGAGGAATATGCAGCTTCGAATGACCTGCCGAAAGCAAAATAAGCGGAATCACAACAATTTTGTTAGCACCTGCCTTCACGCAGTTTGCCATCCCTTGAGCGATCGTCGGTAAACCAAACTCTAAAAAACATGTTTCCACATGAAAACGAACATCGATATTCGGGCGGAGTTGTTCGACAAATTGAACGACTTGGTCGTTCCCTTCTTGGTCACGGCTTCCGTGTCCGACAAATAAAATGGCTTTCACGCTCTCTCCCCCTATTCCCCACAAACAGGCACTTCTAGAGGTACCTGTTGTTTTTGGTACATAAATCCGCCTACTTGCTTGTTTCGTTCAAAAAATTTATAAAATCGCTCGTTCGGATGGCCGTGCTCTTTATATTCTTGAAGAATGCGAGCCACGGTTGCTACGATATCATGCGGCGGAATACCTTCTGCCACCAGTTGTCCTGGATGGGCGTTCCGTCCAACCGTTTTTCCGCCTAAAAATAAGTCAAACGCCCCCTTTCGGTAGACGATGCCAATATCTTCGCGCACCGCCCCGTAACATGCCATACCACACCCGTTAAATCCGATTTTTAATTCTTTCGGAAGCGCCATGCCGCTAAATTGTGCGTGTAGCTTTTCTGCGTATGGAATCGCCTCTTTCTTCTCTCCGTCACAAAAGTCGCACGCTTTCATGGTTAGAACATCGCCAACCGGCGCAAGCGAAAATTGCGCTTCTTTTAATCTATCGATGATGGAAGTAGGATCGTTCGTTTGTATTGCTAGTTTGATATAATGGTCTGGTGTATACGTTATCGTTCCTTTGTCGCCGACAAGTTCGGCTAGTACGAGCATTTGTTGCGGCGTAAACGTTTTGTTCGCTACCCCTGGGCTAACGGCTACTTCAAAAACGGAAACAGGCTGTTGTTGGCGACGATCAAGTGTTTGCATTGCTTCTTCTGCTACTGTACGAACATTCGTTTTCGTTTGGTCAAGCGCCCACGGCTCTACTTCTTTACGCAGCCGTTCATGCGGTTTGAGCGGTTGTTCAAGGGCGGTTAACGTATATTTTCGTTGATAGCCACGCGGGGTAATCATTAAGCCTTCGTGAACAAATGTCGACGAGTTGCCAATAATCACGGTCGTTAACATGCCGATGTCATGCTCAAGCATATGTTCTAAATCGGTTACAATAATTTGTTGCCGCTCGCGATAGGCGCTTTTCACTAGCCCGACCGGGGTGTTCGGTCGGCGGTAGCGCAACAAAATCCGTTGCGCTTCGACGATTTGCTGCGTTCGTCTACCGCTTTTTGGATTGTAAAGGGCGATGACAAAATCTGCCTCCGCTGCTGCTTCGATGCGTTTTTCAATGAGCGCCCATGGTGTTAAATGATCGCTTAAGCTAATCGTGCATGCATCGTGCATAATCGGTGCACCTAATAGTGCGCCACATGAGTGAATGGCGGAAATGCCTGGAATAACTTCCACTTCGATGTCGCTCTGTCTCGTCCACCCTTTTTCGATTAACACTTCGTAAATGAGTCCTGCCATTCCATAAACACCAGCATCTCCGCTCGAAATAACCGCCACTTTTTTCCCTTGTTCTGCCCATTTCACTGCTTCTTGCGCCCGGCTTACTTCTTCCGTCATGCCTGTACTAATCACCGGCTTGTCGCCAATTAAATCGGCGACAAGTTCGACGTACGTTTTATATCCGATGATTACATCGCTTTCTTCAATTGCTTCTTGTGCCCGCTTTGTCATATGGTCGACGCTGCCTGGGCCAAATCCGATGACGAGCAGTTTCCCGCGCATGTTATACGCCACCTTTCCACGTTTCGATAATAATCGATACCCCTAACCATACACTGTAAACACTTGTGAATGTTCCAAGCAGAAAAAACAACGTCTCTCGCATTCTCGCTTTCATAAATCCCCACGATAAGCAAAACGTTATCGCAATCGTTGCCGCTAGCAATCCGAGGACAAATAAACTCAACTGTAAAGCAGCGATTCTCTCTGTCTTACCTGCGGCATGCGTCAAAATAGCAAGCTGCGTCGGGCTTTCGACGCCGATACCGTGAATAATGCCGATAATAAAGGCACTAATCCAGCCGAAACGAAGCAAAGACATTGAACGAATAGCACCGTTCTTTTTCGAAAATCGCCGAACGAGTGAGTGGATTAGCTCATAGATTACTTGGAGGCGGCTTTTGGCCTCGTTTTTATAAAAAAGAGAGAACAGCATCACACCGCCAAGAACAATTAACGTCAACCCTACGACTCTTTCAATCATTTGCGTAGCAGCAGCCGGTAAATGGAACCCGATAAAAATGGCAATCATCCCCATCAAAAAAACGATAAAGCCGTGCCCGATGGCGTACATGACGCCTAATGACACTTGTTTTTTGCGCTGTGTTTCGCTTCCGACCATATCGGCAATCGCTGCAACATGGTCGCTGTCCATTCCGTGCCTCATTCCGAGAAAAACAGCTAGTACGGCATATGTCATCCATTCCATCTCTATCTCCTCCCAATGCCTTGGGCAACATCCGTCCTTGTCAACACGAGCCCTTTTTCTTGTTCATATTGATACGTGATTGCTTCCGCCAGCGGTTCGTGATGCAACAAATGAGTGTGTACGAGTTGCTTGCCAAGTTCTGGCGTGACTGCTCGGTACCAAATGCCTTCAGGATATACAATCACCACACACGCATCTTCGCAACGGCCGTTGCAGCGCGTTCTTGTCGTATGGACGGTGCAGTCGAGGGAAAGCTTAGCGATTTCCTCACGAATCGCAACGGTGACCTCTTCTCCGCCTTTACGCATGCAACTTCCGCCATTGCAAATCAATACGTGATGTTTTATACCTGTTAAATTCCACGTTGTCATCATGCTCCTCCTTTTTTTAGCAAAATAAAAAGCACCTCTATAGGTAGAGGTGCAGAAAAAATGTATACAAAAAGACCGTATACGATTCCCTACACGTCTACCTATAGTCCCGTAGGCAGCCGGCCGAGCAAATAAGGCAGGTCTCCTGACTTAGGATCATCGCTTCATTGCGTCTTCCCGAAGTGTCCTTCAGTGACATTGTTGCAATGAAACTCCCCATCACAGTGGCGGGTACCGTGACGGCTTTGCACCGTACTTCCCTTTTAAGCCTCCTTCAAAGAGGCACCTTACTTGCTATATTTTCAGTTGTAGAGTAGCTACTCACTCATCATAGTAAGCCAAGCAGCGAAAAATAGTCAACCATTTTTTATTTTTCAGAAATCTCCGTTTTAGAAATAACGATGCCGTCGCTGTCGGCGTACACATAAGTGCCTGGCTCCCAGCGCACGCCGCCAAATTCAAGCACAACATCGCGCGACCCTTTTCCTTCTTTTTTGCTCTTCACCGGGCATGTCCCAATCGCTAGGACGCCAAGCGGCATTGTCGCTATTTCCGCTGAGTCACGAATGCAGCCATTGATAATAACCCCCGCAAGACCGCGTTCACACGCAATTTGCGCGAGGCGGTCACCAAGGAGCGCGCAGTTTCGCGACCCTTTTCCGTCAACGACTAACACCGTTCCGCTTGGAACTGTTTCAAGCGCCTCGCGAACGAGCACGTTATCTTCCACTACATCTACGGTCGCAATCGGGCCGGAAAATTGTTTTTTTCCTCCGTACGAATGCAAGGGCAATTGACAAACTTGCAACTTTTCTACATATTGATCGCATAAATCCGCTGTTTTCATCAACAGTCCCCTTCCCCCATTTTCTTTTCATTGTTCCTATTTGACACGAATCAGCAAATTCCTGCTAAAATAGGCGATTTTTAAGTTTACATAACATAATTATGGTGAAAAAAATAACGTTGCCCCAAGAAGAAACAACGTTAGTTTTTCGAAAATGAGAAAGTAATCTTTTTTTGGCTGTCATCCCAGACGAGAGCCGCATCAAACGTTTTTTCGCCTTTTTTAAACCCTTTAATGATATCTGTTTTCCCGTGCTGCAGCAGCTTTTTGACGTTCGTTTGTGATATTTTTTTGCCGAGAATCGTTTTCGAAATCGTAAATGAACATTTCGTTTTCGCGTAGTTGGCACATCCGTAAAACTCTCCTTTATCCAGTACCGTTCCCCCGCAATATTTGCACGTGCCAACTGGTTTTCCGAGCGTCGCTTTTGACGTCGTCCGTTGGATGGAAGCGGTATCGAGCCCCGTAAAATCCCACGTTTTGGACGTTTCGAGCGCATCCGTAACAATTTTTGCCGCTAATTTTTTCACTTGCTCCATAAACGAAGAGGCGGACGCTTTTCCTTCGCCAATTTCGTTTAACCGCTGTTCCCACTTTGCCGTCATTTCTGGCGACGCTAAAATTTTGTCGCCAATCGCCTCGATCAACACTTTCGCCTTATCGGTCGCGTACACCTGGTTTTTCTTCACTTCGATATATTTTCGTTCTTTCAGCATCGTAATAATGCCTGCCCGCGTCGCTTCCGTGCCAAGTCCTTCCGTTTTCGCGAGCACTTTTTCTAGCTCTTCGTTTTCTAAAAACTTTCCAGCTGTTTTCATCAGCGTAATAAGCTGCCCTTCCGTATACCGCTTCGGCGGCTGTGTTTTGCTCTCTTTTACGCGAACGTCTACTACCTGCCCCTGCTCCTTTTCCGTAAGCGGTGGAAGCAAGACGTCATCTTCCTCGCGCAGCGCAATCACTTTACGCCATCCTTCTTGAATTTGCTGTTTTCCTTTGGATAAAAACGTTGCGCGTCCATCGACGAGCGTCGTCACCGTTGTGTAGTCAAAAATAGCGTCGTCGTAATGTGCTGCTAGCAACCGCTTGACCACTAAATCATAAATGTGTCGCTCATCTACAGATAGTTTGTCTGGGTCGACTACTTGTTCCGTCGGAATAATCGCATAATGGTCGGTTACTTTCTTTTCATTTACATAACGTTTATTATGTAAAATAGTTGTCGTTGACAGCGGAAAAAATGATTTGTATGCTGGCAACTGGCTT
Source organism: Anoxybacteroides voinovskiense (assembly GCF_014196205.1). GTDB lineage: Bacteria > Bacillota > Bacilli > Bacillales > Anoxybacillaceae > Anoxybacteroides > Anoxybacteroides voinovskiense. The sequence continues at coordinate 84,771 of NZ_JACIDE010000001.1, forward strand.
AATTTTTGCAAAATGTCTGGAAACGTTTCTGCCTCCCCTTTTGTGACATAGGTCGAATCGGAGCGCGGATAGGAAACGATTCCTTTTTGATATAGTTTCTGTAAAATATCTAACGTCTTTTGCGGCGAAAATTGGTACCATTTATTTGCCGTTGCTTGTAACGACGATAAATTAAACAATAGCGGCGGCGGAAATACTTTTCGTTCCGTTTTTACGTCAAGCACTTCTGCCTGTTTTTGTTCGCAAAACAAGGCAATTTTTTCCGTCAATTGTTGCTCGTTCACCCGCGACTCCCCATCTTTCACCCATTTTCCTTCATATTGTTTGCCGTTGATAGCAAATGTCGCGAATACTTCCCAAAACGGTTCTGGACGAAATTGTTCTATTTCCTTTTCCCGCTTCACAATGAGCGCCAATGTCGGCGTTTGCACGCGACCAGCAGAAAACACGTCGTTCATGCCTTTTTGTTTTAGTAAAATGCTATAGACGCGTGAAGCGTTCATGCCGACAATCCAGTCCGCACACGCGCGCGCATACGCTTCCTCATACAACGGTCGCGTCGCCTTTTCTTCTAAAAGGGCGCGGAAGCCCGCTTCGATTGCTTTTGGCGTCAACGATGAAATCCAAAGCCGCTTCATCGGTTTTTTCACACCGCTCCTTTGAATAATGTTGCGAACAATTAATTCCCCTTCCCGTCCAGCATCACCTGCATGAATAATTTCTGTCACTTCTGGCTTGCGAAGCAGTTCTTGGACAATGTGAAACTGCTTTGCTTTCGCTTTTTCGACTTCGTATTGAAACCGGTCTGGGATAATCGGGAGCGTCTCCAACTTCCATTGTTTCCACTCCGGACGGTATCGCTCAGGAGGCGCAAGCTGCAATAGATGTCCAACCGCCCACGTCATATACGCCCCTTTTGGGAATAATTCATTTGGCAAAATTTCAAGATACCCTTGCTTTTTTTTCGTGGAAAAAATCGACGCTAACGTCACACCTTGGTCTGGTTTTTCTGCAATAATTACTTTCATCGCTTTCTTCCTTTCATAAATTACATCATTTCGCGCATACTACCGATAAAATAAGGAAAGGAGCTTCTAAATGAAACGACGATGGCTCATTTTCGCACTAGTTTTCCTCTTTGCATCTGAAACAAAAGCAATAGAACGAACACCGTATACATGGAATCTTGCCGACATTTATCGTTCCGAACGCGAGTTTACAAAAGATTATACTTTTGTTTCCGACATGCTTCCAACATTATCATCGTACCAAGGAAAACTGAAGAATGAAAGCACGGTCGCTAAACTATTTTCCACCCACGAACAAGTCGCACGAAAGTTAGAGAAACTGTCCCTGTACGCCCAACTGCAACAAGATTTAAACATTGAAGACAAAAAAGCAGCGCACTTCAAAGCAAAAGTCGAAACGCTTGCCGCAAATTATGCCACCACGGCTGCCTTTATCGAGCCAGAGCTTTTATCGCTACCAAAAGAAACGTTAGAGAAATGGAAAAACAGTAAGTCGCTAAAAACATACGCCCGTTATTTTTCGGAACTGCTCGAACGAAAAGCGCATACGTTATCCAAAAAAGAGGAGCAGCTGCTCGCCAAACTTTCTCCGCTTGCCGATGAAGCAGAAAACATTTATCACTATGCGACGCGTGGTGATTACACGCCGCCAGTGATGAGAATCGATGGAAAAACGGTATCGTTGACCGGAGGAAACTTTTTAAAAGCGTTAGAGCATCCGGATCGTACCTACCGCAAACAAGCGTTCCAAACATTTTTTACAAGCTTTGAACAAATCCAACATACCGCAGCAGCGACTTTATATGCTTCTGTGAAAGCAGATGAACTATATGCAAAAGCGCGGCGATACGATTCTGGTCTTGAAGCGGCGCTCGCTAATGATGACATACCAAAACAAGTATTTGACAATTTGCTTTCAACTGTGAATGAGCGATTACCGTCACTCCACCGTTATATAGACCTAAGAAAAAAGGCGCTACAACTTCAAGCGGTGCATAGTTACGACTTATACGTTCCGCTTGCATCCAAAACCGTAACGAAAACATTCCCGATGGAAAAAGCAGAAGCGCTTATTCTCGAAGGACTAAAACCGCTCGGAAACGATTATGTGAAACAAGTAGAATACGCTTTCCATCATCGCTGGCTCGATGTATATCCTCGTCCGAAAAAATATACTGGCGGATATAACATAAGCGCATATGATACACATCCGTTCATTTTATTAAACTACGATCAATCGCTCGATGAAGTGCTCACCATCGCCCATGAAATCGGCCATGCGATGAACTCTGTCTTGACGAACAAAAAACAACCATACCATTATTCCGGCCAATCGATTTTTACTGCCGAAGTTGCCTCGACCGCCAACGAATGGCTCATGATGGATTATTTATTAAAGCAAGCAAAAACCGATGAAGAGAAGCTGTACCTCCTGAACCAACAAATTGACCAAATTCGTGGGGCACTCTATACACAAGTGATGTATTCCGAATTTGAGCAAGCCATTCATGAAAAAGTGGGAAAGGGAGAAAGTTTAACTGCAGAAGAATTGAACGACATGTGGCTTCGTTTACTAAAAAAATATTACGGATCGGCATATGCCGTTGATTCAGAAGCTGCGCTTGGCTGGCTGCGCATCCCGCACTTTTACGATGCGTTTTACGTCTATAAATACGCCACCTCGCTAGCTGCTTCTTTTGAGCTTACGAAACAAATAAAAGAAGACAAAACTGGCAAAGCAACCGAGCGCTACTTGCAGTTTTTAAGTGCTGGCACATCGGACGATCCTATCCCGTTATTACAAAAAGCCGGGGTCAACATCATGTCGCCGAAACCGCTGAACAACTTACTTACTTATTTCGACTCGCTCGTTACGGAAATGGAGCAAATTTTGCACAAGCAAGGAAAAATATAGCCGCTCCCTTTGGAAGCGGCTTATTTCTTAAGATGCCTGTCCGTTTTCTGCGGCTTTTGCTGCTTTAAAATGCATGCGAAAAATTAATGATTGGATGATCGAAAAACATCCGCCAACAACCCAATAAAGCGATAATGCAGACGGAACAGAGCTTGCCCCCATAAAAATCATGAGCGGCATAATATAAATCATCATTGCCATTTGCGGCATTTGTTGCTCCGTCATCGATGGAGACAGCTTCATCGAAATAAACGTCGTCACTGCCGCTAAAATCGGTAAAATAAAATACGGGTCACGATGGCCAAGTTCTACCCATAAAAACGAATGCGTCGTAATTTCTTCGGTACGCCGGATGGCATAATAAAGCGCCATAAAAATTGGCAGCTGAATAAGCGCTGGCAAGCAGCCGCTCATCGGATTTACGCCATGTTTTTGGTATAGCTGCATCATTTCTTGTTGCAGCTTTTGTTGCGTTTCCATATCTTTTCCTTTATATTTTTCTTGCAGTTTTTGCATTTCCGGGCGTAGTTTTTGCATCGCTAGCGATGCTTTAAATTGCTTGAGCATTAACGGCAATAGCGCAAAACGAACGACGAGCGTTAACGCAATAATCGCTAGTCCATAATTTCCGCCAAGCCCATTCCCAAGCATTAAAAGCAACTTAGACATCGGATAAACAAAATAATGATCCCATACTCCTTGGCTATGCTCATTAATTGGTGCATTGTTCCCGCAGCCACTTAATAGTGCTATCAATATAAATAAAATGAACATCCATTTTTTCTTCATCTTGCTCCTCCTTGTTTGTGTTATTTATTGTGCAACAAGGAGCCGCCTTCCTTCCTCATCAGAAACGTGCGGACGTTCCCGTGCTGGGATTTTCCGCTGATTCGTGACAAATAACCGGAGGGACAAAAACGGCACTACCCGATTCCCTCGATGTTCGCCATATTGCTCCATTTCATATAACATCACATGGTGCAAAAACGATTTATATGTTCGATGGCGATTCATATAGCATTTCATCGCCATAAAAAACGCGCCGATAACTAACAAATATGGCAATAAATCCACGGGCGTTTCCACTCAGCCCACCTCTTTTCGTCCAACAATCTTACATACATAAACATAACAAATTCGCGCGCGAAAGAAAAGCAAATATTATCGATGGAACGAAAGCGACTTCACCCATTCGTAAAACAGCTGATGCTCGGTTCCAATATAAATGAATAGCGCAAATGAGCTATAAAATAACAATTTTTCGATGATGCTTCCTGTTCGATAGAGCGGAAGTTTATATTTTTTCGTTTGAAACGGCCATAATAGCGGCACGCCCTGAACCGATAAAAAATCTTCGAGGATATGAAACAAATACCCTAACACAAAACCGAGCGAAAATGGAGAAGAGGATTCACCTATCACAATCGCAGCGATCGCCCCCCACACCACGAGCGAATGCGTCATCCCTCGATGTCCAAACGCCTCTTTCACTTTATTTGCCATGCCGAACGAACGGCGACCAACGTACGATTTTGGCTCATCAATATCTGGAAGTAAACTCCCGATCACGACTCCTGCCGTGTAACTAGCGGTAAACGGTAAATGTGTATACGCAGCAGCTGCCGCTCCGATACAGAGAGAAACCATAACATGGGAATGGTAACGCATTTTTTATCACCTACAACGTTATTTCGTTTATTATATCACAAAAAGAATATTTGTTCGCCTTTTTTTATTTTCAGCATTTTTCATCAGGCGTGTTGATTAACCAATAAAAACCAGTTGACATCGCTCTATTTCTAGCTTTTCTGCCGTAGTCGGCAAGCGAATCGCTTGCCGACTGGGCATGCGCACAGCATGCCCTCCTCGAACAATGAACGCTTTGCGGGCAAATGTCATTTGCCCGCCGGCATTCTTGTTCGAGGGAAGAGGCAGAAAAGCTTGTGTTCAGTCATATGATTCTGTGTTTTTTTAGTAAAACAATGGATAATCAACACCCGTGATTTTTCATCATCTTTTGACAGTTTTGTGACAACTACTCGGAATGTGATGAAGTTAACATCGATTCGTTTTCATTATGTTTATAGTAAAATTATACAAATTGATTTTCAAGGAGTGAACCGACGTGAAGAAGAAAAAATCTCCGTTCCTCAACCGTTTCAAATATATTCGGCCAATCGAGCGGCATGCGGACAATCATAGTGAAGTGACGTATGGTGACCGCGATTGGGAAAACGCTTACCGTCGCCGGTGGCAACACGATAAAGTCGTTCGTTCGACACATGGGGTAAACTGTACAGGGTCTTGCAGCTGGAATGTGTACGTAAAAGACGGCATTGTCACATGGGAAGGGCAACATCTCAACTATCCATCGACAGGACCTGATATGCCAGACTTTGAACCGCGTGGTTGTCCTCGCGGCGCAAGCTTCTCGTGGTACATTTACAGCCCGCTCCGCGTCAAATATCCTTACGTGCGCGGCGTGTTGATGGACATGTGGAGAGAAGCGTTGAAAGAGCATAAAAATCCGCTTGATGCTTGGAAAAGCATCGTTGAACATCCAGAAAAAGCGAAGCGTTATAAACAAGCGCGCGGAAAAGGTGGATTCGTCCGCGCCGAGTGGGATGAAGCGCTTAAACTTGTCGCTAGTTCCCTTCTCTATACCGTCACCAAATACGGTCCTGACCGCAACGTTGGATTCTCGCCGATTCCAGCGATGTCGATGGTCAGCCACGCAGCGGGCGCACGCTTTATGTCGTTAATGGGGGGGCCGATTTTAAGTTTTTACGATTGGTACGCAGACTTGCCACCTGCTTCCCCGCAAATTTGGGGAGACCAAACGGACGTTCCAGAATCAAGTGACTGGTATAACTCCGGCTACATTATTACATGGGGTTCCAACGTGCCAATGACGCGGACACCAGATGCTCATTTCTTAGCGGAAGTGCGCTACAAAGGCACAAAAGTTGTTTCGATTAGCCCTGACTTTGCGGAATCAACGAAACTTGCCGATGATTGGATGAGCGTAAAGCAAGGAACAGACGGCGCGCTGGCGATGGCAATGGGACACGTCATTTTAAAAGAATTTTACGTTGACCGTCAAGTCGACTACTTTATCCGTTACGCAAAACAATATACAGACTTCCCGTTCCTTGTTACATTGAAAAAACAAGCGAACGGCCAATTCGTTGCTGACCGTTTCTTCAACGCAAGCGATCTCGGCCGCCAAACGACAAACGGCGAATGGAAGCCTGCGCTTTGGAACGATAACACCAATACGTTTGCCATTCCGAACGGAACGATGGGTTCTCGCTGGGAAGACAAAGGAAAATGGAATTTACATTTAGTCGATGAAGACACAGAAGAGCCAATCGATCCACGTCTTTCGCTACTAGGAATCGAAGACGACATCGCAACCGTACAAATTCCGTACTTCTCGCACGACGGAAATCAAGTGCTCGAACGCAATGTTCCGATGAAAAAAGTGCAAACAGAAACCGGAGAATGGTACGTCACGACCGTTTATGACTTAATTTTAGCGAACTACGGCGTAGACCGCGGCATCGGTGGAACCGTCGCGAAAACGTTCGACGACCAAATCCCGTTCACTCCAGCGTGGCAAGAAGCGATTACTGGCGTAAAACGCGAACTCGTCATTAAAATTGCTCGCGAATTTGCGCAAAACGCCATCGACACAAACGGTCGATCGATGATTATCGTCGGCGCCGGTATTAACCACTGGTTTAACTCGGACACGATTTATCGCGCCGTCTTAAACCTTGTCTTGCTCGTCGGTGCTCAAGGCGTAAACGGCGGCGGTTGGGCGCACTACGTCGGTCAAGAAAAATTGCGTCCAGCGGAAGGATGGCAAAATATCGCTACTGCTCGCGATTGGCAAATGCCGCCAAAACTCCAAAACGGAACATCGTTCTTCTACTTCGCCACTGACCAATGGCGCTACGAAGAAACACCAGTGGGCGAACTTGTATCGCCAGTTGTGAAAGAAGCGCGTTACCAACATTATGCCGACTACAACGTACTCGCTGCTCGTCTTGGTTGGTTGCCTTCTTATCCGACATTTGAAAAAAACGGCATTGACCTTTATAACGAAGCAGTGCAAGCGGGAGCGAAAACGCCGGAAGAAATCGGTAAGTATGTTGCTACTCAATTAAAAGAGAAAAAATTGCGCTTTGCCATTGAAGACCCTGATAACGAGAAAAACTTCCCGCGCAACTTAATCGTTTGGCGCGCAAACTTAATCTCAAGCTCCGGCAAAGGGCACGAATATTTCTTAAAACATTTGCTTGGAACAACAAACGGACTGATGAACGACGATGAAGACAGCTTGCGTCCGGAAGAAATTACGTGGCGCGACAAAGCACCGGAAGGAAAACTTGACTTACTGATTAACTTAGACTTCCGGATGGCGGGAACGGCGCTTTATTCCGATGTCGTTTTCCCTGCTGCCACATGGTACGAAAAACACGACTTAAGCAGCACAGATATGCATCCGTTCATTCATCCGTTTAACCCAGCTATTTCGACACCGTGGGAAGCACGTTCGGACTGGGAAATTTTCAAATCGCTCGCAAAAGCTGTTTCGGACTTAGCGAAAGAAATTAACATGAAACCGGTAAAAGAAGTCGTGGCAACGCCAATTCTCCACGATACCCCACAAGAATTGGCACAGCCACTCGGAAAAGTAAAAGACTGGAGCAAAGGCGAATGCGAACCGATTCCAGGCAAAACAATGCCGCAAATTCATGTCGTCGAACGCGACTACACGCAATTGTTCGATAAAATGACTGCCCTCGGTCCGAACATCGCCAAGCTGCCATACGGCATTAAAGGAATCAACTGGTCGGCAAAAGAAGAGTACGAACAGTTGAAAAAGTTACTAGGAACTGTTCAAAAAGCTAGCATCGCCGATGGTTGCCCAGATATGAGCGAAGCGAAAAAAGTGGCAGAAGCGATTTTAACATTATCATCTACGACAAACGGAAAAGTTGCTGTCAAAGCATGGGAAGCGCTCGAGAAGAAAACAAGTCTTGAACTAAAAGACTTAGCAAGCGAACGCGAAGAAGAATGCTTCACGTTCGAACAAATTACTGCACAGCCAAAACCGGTCATCACCTCCCCTGCTTTCAGCGGCTCAGAAAAAGGCGGCAGACGCTACTCGCCGTTTACAACAAACGTCGAGCGGCTCATTCCGTGGCGGACGTTAACAGGGCGGCAGTCGTTCTATGTCGACCATGAACTGATGCAAGAGTTTGGGGAAACGATGGCAACGTTTAAGCCAGTGTTGCTCCATAAACCGTTTAAAAAAGGGCGCCCGCAAGTAGAAGGAAAAGAAATTACGTTGAACTATTTAACGCCGCATAATAAATGGTCGGTGCACAGCATGTATTTCGATTCGCAACCGATTCTTACGCTATTCCGCGGCGGCCCAACGATTTGGCTAAACAAAGACGATGCCGAAGAAGCAGGCATTAAAGATAACGACTGGATTGAATGTTTCAACCGAAACGGCGTCGTTGTCGCTCGTGCCGTTGTTTCGCACCGGCTGCCAAGAGGAATCGCGTTTATGCACCACGCCCAAGACCGGCATATTAACGTGCCTGGCACAAAACTAACAAACAACCGTGGCGGTACGCACAACAGCCCGACACGTATTCATGTAAAACCGACCCACATGATCGGCGGATACGCGCAGCTCAGCTACGGTTTTAACTATTACGGCCCGACTGGAAACCAACGCGACTTGAACGTCATTATCCGCAAATTGAAGGAGGTTGATTGGCTTGAAGATTAAAGCGCAAGTCGGCATGGTCATGAATTTAGATAAATGCATCGGCTGCCATACGTGCAGCGTCACGTGCAAAAACACCTGGACAAATCGTCCAGGTGCCGAATATATGTATTTCAACAACGTAGAAACAAAACCAGGCATCGGCTATCCAAAACAATGGGAAGACCAAGAAAAATATCGCGGCGGCTGGGAATTACGAAACGGCGAGCTACAATTAAAATCCGGCTCCAAAGTGAACCGCCTGCTCCACTTGTTTTACAACCCGTACCAGCCAACAATTGATGATTACTATGAGCCATGGAATTACGACTACGAAACATTAACGAACAGCCCACAAAAGAAATACCAGCCAGTCGCTCGGCCAAAATCAGCGATTACCGGCGAATTTATGGAGCTGTCGTGGGGACCAAACTGGGAAGACGATTTAGCTGGCGCGCACGTTACTGGTCTAAAAGATCCGAACGTGTTAAAAATGGAAGAATCGATTAAAACCGAATTTGAAAACGTCTTTATGATGTATTTGCCACGCATTTGCGAGCATTGCATCAACCCGCCGTGCGTATCGAGCTGTCCATCTGGCGCGATGTATAAACGGGAAGAAGACGGCATCGTCCTTGTCGACCAAAACGCATGCCGCGCATGGCGCTATTGCGTCACAAGCTGTCCGTACAAAAAAGTATATTTCAACTGGCAAACAAACAAAGCGGAAAAATGTACGCTCTGCTTCCCGCGCATCGAAGCAGGCATGCCGACGATTTGTTCGGAAACGTGCGTTGGCCGCATCCGCTATATTGGCGTCATGCTATACGATGCCGACAAAGTAAAGGAAGCGGCAAGCGTCGAAAACGAAAAAGACTTATATCATGCACAGCTTGATATTTTCCTCGATCCGCACGATCCGGAAGTAATCACCAAAGCAAAAGAAGCAGGCATTCCGCAAGAGTGGATTGAAGCAGCGCAAAAATCGCCAATTTATAAAATGATTATCGATTGGAAAATCGCTCTTCCGCTGCACCCAGAGTATCGCACAATGCCGATGGTATGGTATATTCCACCGCTTAGCCCAATCATGAATATGGTTGAAGGAAAAGGAAGCAACTTAGCAGAAGACGACATCTTCCCTGCCATCGACCAAATGCGAATCCCAATCGAATATTTGGCGAATTTATTAACAGCAGGCGATCAAACGCATATTCGCACAACATTGAAAAAAATGGCGGTCATGCGCCAATATATGCGCGCGGTGCAAACGAATAAGCAACCGAACGTGAAAGTCGTAGAAGAACTCGGGTTAACGGAGAACGACATGCAAGAGATGTATCGTTTACTAGCGATTGCAAAATACAATGACCGCTTCGTCATTCCGGCGTCGCACCGCGAAGAAGTGGCGAACTTATACGCAGAACAAGGCAGCTGCGGCTTATCATTTGCTGGTGGCCCTGGTTCTTGCGGAACACTCTCATAATGGGGGATTTGTATGAACTACGAACAAGCACAAACCGTTTTTCAATGTGCCTCCTATTTGCTATCGTATCCAGATGACGAATGGGCACGCGATTTAGACGGTTGTTTACAAGCGCTCGACGATTTGCCGCATCGGCAAATCGTCGGCTATATCGAACAGTTTATTAACCATATAAAAGCAGTGCCGGTACGGGAACGAATTGAAACGTATGTATATACGTTCGATTTCGGCAAAAAAACAAACCTTTACGTCACGTATATGAATACAGGTGAACAGCGAGAACGCGGATTAGAACTGCTCGAATTAAAGCAACAATATAAAGCAGCAGGCTTCGATATAACGGAAAAAGAGTTGCCAGACTACTTGCCGCTTATGCTTGAACTTGCTTCACAAGCAGAACCGCAACATGTCGTGCCGATTTTTCAAAAATATTGGCGCAACATCGAAGAAATCCGAAACCAGCTGCATGCCAATGACAATGTGTATACAGTCGTTTTTGACGCTATTTTAACCGCGTTAAATGAAATCGGTGTGAAATCATTGCCGAAAGGAAGTGTGTAAGCATGTTAAATCAATTTCTCTGGGGTACTCTCCCCTACATCATTTTGACGATTTTTATCGGCGGTCATATTTATCGCTACAACCATGACCAGTTCGGCTGGACGTCGAAATCAAGCGAATTGCTTGAGAAAAAAGAGCTGCGGCTTGGTAGCTTGCTCTTTCACTGGGGGATTATTTTCGTCTTCGTCGGTCACGTTATGGGTATTTTAATTCCGGAAGGTGTATATGAAGCGATGGGCATTTCCGAAGAAACGTACCATGTCGTAGCACTTGCCGGCGGAATTCCTGCCGGGATTGCAACGGTCATTGGTCTATTCATTTTACTTCACCGCCGCTTAACAGTGAAACGCATCTTTTTAACAAGCAGCCGCGGTGACTTTATTGCTCTTTTCTTCTTAGCGGTTGTCGTGTTGTCCGGTCTTTCTTCTACTTTTCTAAACATCGATTCGAACGGATTCGACTACCGGACGACCATTGGCCCATGGTTTCGCAGTTTGTTTATCTTCCAGCCAAATCCAGAGTACATGGAAAATGTACCAGTATGGTTTAAAATTCACATTTTAGCAGCGTTCGGTATTTTCGCGGTATGGCCGTTTACACGATTAGTGCACGTTTTCAGCCTTCCGCTTCGCTACCTCAATCGTAGCTATGTCGTCTACCGAAAACGGTTGCCGAAACAGGCCAATCCTTCAAATCGTTAAAAAGAAAATACCACAGTCCGAATGACCGCGGTAGTCCAAAATTTTTCTTACCTTTTTAAAAAAAGACTTTCCTCGCGTGAGGAAAGTCTTTTTTTAGCTTTTTGTTACATCTCGCGAATTCGTCGTGCGAGCTCTTCTTTTTCTTCCGCGGACAATAGCTTTTCTGCCATCGGGAATAAGACGTGCTCTTCTTTCATAAAATGTTCGGTTAAAATATGGTAGGCGTTAATGACGTAAAACGCCAATTGCTTCGCCGTTTCACCATCGACCGTGTCTGAAAGGTGAGCGGTGTTTTCTAAAAATGCAGCGATATTTCGCTTTGCTTGGTCGTGTTCATATTCCATTACGGCAATCGGTCCGGACGTTCGGCCGATATATTGTGCCATCATCGGGAATAACACACCTTCTTCCCGCTCAGAATGCGGGTCTAAGTTGGCTAAAAACGATTGGACGTGTTCTCGCAACGTAAGCAACGCTTCTTTCCAATTCGCTGTGTCCGTGTTTCCGCCAATTTGCTGTGCTAGATCTACTAATTGTTGCTTTTGTTCATTTAACGGTCCGTGCTCGTCTTTCAATTGTTGTAGCGCTTGGCATAGCTGCACGTCCCCGTCATGCGCCATCATGCAAGGTGAAAATTCCATCGCTTTCTCCTCCTCCTTGTGCTCGAAGTTGGCTACGTCTCTACTTCGAGAGCACGCATATTCTCCAATGTTTATTTTACTGTTGCTTGTCAGAAAATGACGTGATACGAATCACAGTTTTTCTATTTTTTAAGAAAAGCAGGTTCAGTGAACCTGCTTCTTATAGTTCTGGATGTTCGTGCTTCGCTTTTAACCGGCGCCATCTCCGCTCGACTTCTTGTTCGAACTCAAGCAATAGATCGCGGTTTTCTTCTTTTAATAAGTGCTTTGTTTTCCCCATATATTTTAACCATTCGCTTAATGGAATGCGTTTGTTTTTCTCTTCTGGGTCATACGTAATCGTTGTAATGCCACGTTCGACTTCATAAAGCGGGAAGAAGCAAGAGTTGACAGCCGCTTCCATAATTTTTGCCCCGTACCGCTCTTCTGTTTTCCAGTTTAGTGGACATGTAATGAGCAACTTGCCGTATACCGTGCCGACGTTTTGGGCATACCATTGTGCTTTCGCCGCTTTTTTAATTAAATCTTGCGGGAACGCTTCCGTTGCGGTAAAGACGTACGGAATATTTGTCGCCGCCATAATTTGCGCCGTATCTTTATGATGGAACGCTTTCCCTTTTTGCGTTTTTCCAACGCCCGTTGTACTTGTCATATGCCCCATCGGCGTCGAATACGACATTTGCGAACCGGTATTCATATATCCTTCGTTGTCGTATTCAAGCATAATCAATTTATGGTTGCGAAGCGCCGTACCGATGGCAGACCCCATGCCGATATCCATTCCGCCGTCACCAGTGACCATGACAAACGTCACATCGTCTGATACTTGAATGTCGCCGCGTTTTTTCATTTCCAAAAATGCTTCGACCGCCCCTGACAACGTCGCCGGTCCGTTTTGGAACAAGTTATGAATCATCGTCTGTTTATGGGAGCTGTACGGATAGGCGGTCGTGACGACGTACGCACAACCTGTTTGGAATAAAACAACGACATCGCCTTCAATTCCTTTAAAGAATAGCTCTAATCCAGGGAAAATGCCGCATCCTGGACAAGCACCATGCCCTGGCGCAATTCGTTTCGGTTTTGCCGTTAATGCGCGAAGCGGTGGAACTTTTACTTTTAACCGTTTCGTTTCTTCGTCTTCTGTTACTTGAATGAGCCCTGTTTTAAACGCATCCCCATGCATCGGCTCCATGACACGCTGCAATTTCTTTTCTTGTTTTCCTGGCACATGCCCGAAATAGTCAAACGGTTTTTCTGCATAGCCTTTTTCCATCGCCTCTATCGCCAGTTGGAAAAACGCTTCTGCTTCATCGGCATAAAAGTCTTTTCCACCAACACCGAACACGCGGCTTAAGACGATTGTTTTGTTTTCCGAATCGCTTTGTAATGCTGATTTTACTTCGTGCGTCATGTTCGGACCGTGCGCCCCATAAGAATCGGCACGTTCCCCAATGAGAAGTGCTTTTACATTTTTTAACGCTTGGCGAATTTCTTCCGCTGGGAACGGACGGATTATATTCGGGCTAATGACGCCTGCTTTAATGCCTTTCGCCCGCAATTTATCGACTACGTCTTTTGCTGTTTCTGCAGCAGAATTTAATAAAAAGAGCGCTACTTCAGCATCGTCCATTTGGTATAAATCAAGGACTGGATATTCACGTCCAGATAATTCCGCGTATTCGCGCGCAACTTGTTTAAACACTTCTCCTGCGCGGTATAACGCTTCGGATTGCTGGTAGTTGTTGTTAATTAAGTCGTCGCCGTTCATATGCGCCCCGATCGTCATCGGGTTTTTTGGGTCAGCCGCATTTGGAAACTCCGTTGGCCGCTCACCGACAAACGCTTGAACAACTGCACGGTCTTTAAAGTATTGCACTTTCCGCTTTTGATGCGATGTAAAAAATCCGTCGTACGCGACGATGACCGGGAGTCGGACGTCTGCATGCTCGGCGATTTTCAATGCCATAATGTTCATGTCATACACTGCTTGCGGCGTGCGAGCGAGCAAAATGACCCACCCAGTGTTCAAAGCAAAATAAAGGTCCGAATGGTCACCGCGAATATCTAGTGGTCCGCTAATCGAGCGAGTGACTAAGTTCATGACCATTGGAAAGCGCGTGCCTGATTGCACCGGTAGCTGTTCTAGCATATACATTAACCCGTTGGCACTCGTCGCGTTAAATACACGCGCCCCCATCACAGAAGCACCGTAGCAAATGCCAGCCGACCCGTGCTCTCCGTCCGCAGCAATGAGTTGAATGTTATGCTCTCCGCGCGTTTTCATTTGGTCAAGTAGCTGCGCAATTTCTGTCGACGGTGTAATTGGAAAATAACCCATCACGTGATAATCAATTTGTGCAGCTGCTAATGCTGCCATTTCGTTTCCTGATTCAAACGTCGTCACTTGTTCGACTGCTTGTTTCGTTCCTTTTTCTTCTACCATCGCCATTAATAAGCCCCCCCTGTCGCCAATGGGAATTTTTGTTTTACTTGATGCTGCTCCGCAAAGCCAATTTGTTCGCGCTCGACAGAAAGCGCAGCTGTTGGACAGGCTTCCACACATTTTAAGCAACCTTTGCAATATTGGTAATCAATGCCGCGCAAAAACATTTGCTTGCGCCCCTTTTTGTCTTCCCCTTCTTCCCAAACAAAACAAAAGTCTGGGCAAACGGTGTCACAGGCAACGCAATGAATGCATTTTTCTTCTTCCCATTTTGGTAAAAAACCTTGGCGCGAGCCGCTTAAATCTTTGAAAATGCTGTTGGCGTTCGCAGAAATGATGCCGCCGATTTCTTGCGTTTCATAGCCCAAAAGCGGCTCTGGGCGAGAAAACGCTTTGCCGCGCGCGGATTCGGGCGCTTCATATGTTTTAAAACGCACTTCATGATACCCGCGCTCAAATGTACGAATATTTGATTCTACTAAGTGAGGGTATTTTTTCTCAAACGTTTTGCGAATGACTTGTTTCATCGCTTCCGGGTCTAAAAAATCACAAACGCGGAATAGCGCACCGAGCATCGCGGTATTCACTTTCGTTTTTTCTTCTACGGCGATACCGAGCGCATCGACGACGGCAAGCGTTCCGTATTCTAAGCGCAAATCACGCTTAATGTCATCAAACTCTCTCGTCGAATTGACTAGCACAATGCCGTCTGGTGCTAAACCGCTTACAACGTCGACCATTTTATAGAGCGCTTCATGGAAAACGCCAATGACGTGCGGTTCTTCAATTGGGCTATGGGCGCGAATTTCTGTGTCTGGGTCACAGAAACGGATAAAACTTTTTACTGGCGACCCCTTTTTCTCAGAACCATAAGAAGAAAAGTTAGAACCGTTTAGCCCAAGCCCTAATACACCCGCTTCGGCAAGCATTTTTCCAGCTAAATTTGCCCCAAGTCCACCAATGGATTCTAAACGAATTTCAAAAAACCCAAGTTCATTTTTTTTCGGTAAAATCGACATGTTATCCCCCCTACTGGAATAGATGGGTATCCCCCTTCTTCACATTTTAATCAAAAAATCGTCAAAAAGATGTGACAAAAATCAAACATTTAAAAAATTATTAGTAGTACACAAAAAAATCCCTTTATTTAGCAAGGTTTTTGGTTGTATAACAGGAATTATATTGTATTATAACAGAATAATCAAAAAACCTAGCAAGCGTTGCTTGCTAGGTTCCAAAATATTTCGCGAGCGTCACAATCATTGCACCCATTCGTTCGAGTTCTGGGGCAACGATGCGGGTCACCCCTTCTTCTGAAAGCGCCTCTGCCGTCACTTTTCCGACCGCACACGCGACGACATGTTCGTTAAAAGCGCGGCATAACGGCTCGACCGCTTGTTTTTCTTTCGCAAAGGAAAAGAGAAACCGAACTTGCATGGCAGTCGTAAAGCAAACGGCATCGACTTGCTGCTCGACAATGTCGTTGTATAGTAGGTTTAAGACGTCCTCATCCGGCGCGATATGCTGATACGGAAGCAACTCCGTGTACGACGCGCCGCACTCGAGCAAAAATTGCTTTAACGTCGGTGCCGTGTCGCCATGCAGTTGAACGACCACGCGTTTTCCGGCAAACGAAAACGAGGCAAGCGAACGAAGCAGCCCTTTCGTCGTCCCATCGTCGCTCTCCGCAACAATCGGGATGCCGATTTTTTTTAGCGCCGCTACCGTTTTGTAGCCGCGGACAGCAACGTTTGCCGCTTGGATCGTTTCTAGCCACTTTTCTTTCATGCCGCCCCGCTCGGCCGCATCGGTTAATGTTTCCACCCCGACGCCAGTGGTGAAAATGAACCAATCGGGTTTTTCGGAAATGGCGTCGCGAATTTCTTCAATAAGCGCTTCATCTTTAGCAAATACCGTCCCCTGTGCAGGACGAATAACGGCAATCCCCCCTTGCTTTTCAATGAGCGCTGTCATTTCTTCTAGTTTCCGCGATGCACATAAAACAATTCGTTTTCCTTGCAATCGAAATCCCCCTTCACTTTTTCCCCATTTTAGAACAGAAAATGACGCTAGGCAACAAAAAAGAACGGCAAAAGCCGTCCTAACGTATCAGGCGTGTTGATTAACCATTAAAAACCAGTTGACATCACTCTATTCCTAGCTTTTCTGCCGTAGTCGACAAGCGGTTCGCTTGCCGACTGGGAGTATTAGCATGCCCTCCTCGAACAACGAACGCTTTGCGGGCAAATGACATTTGCCCGCCGGCGCTCTTGTTCGAGGGAAGAGGCAGAAAAGCTTGTGTTCAGTCATATGATTCTGTGTTTTTTAGTAAAATAATGGATAATCAACACTCGTGCTAACGTATATGTATGAGCTGCTCTCTTTTATCAAACGAACCGTAAATGCGGGTAGGTTGAATCGATATGACGTCGTCTAACGCAATGTTGATTAGCTGCATATCTCGGTTGTAGACAAATAGTTTTTTTACGTCCTTATAAAGCTTTACCGGCAAAAACGTTGCCTCTCCTTTTATCGTTTTAATTTTGACAGGCTGTTTTTGTTGAATCCATTTTCGCAATTCTTTATATTGATCCCCCATCATTTCGACTCCCCCTTCCATTCCGTTACACTACTATTATAAAAAAGTAAACCAAAACAATAAATGAAAAAAAATCAACAAATTCCTAACGAAAACTTGCGAACGGTGTCGTTTTTTCAAAAATTGTTGAAAAAACGAGATTTATGTCAAAAAAACGCTAACGCTTTTTCTTTTCATCCGACAACATTTTCATTTACAATGGAAGCGATGTTCACCAATGGTAGTGCAAGGAAGGTGTGGAGCGATGCTCAGTCTATTCAAAGACTGTTTATTAAATATATTTTTTCTTCTTCTTCCTGTTTTCGTTTTAGCTCTATGGCTAGAAGAACGAAACGTGTTCGAACAACTCAAAAAACTGCTGACGATTGTGTCGCTTCTTTTGGCGATGTTTTTCTGCATTACTTTTCCGATTAATGTAGACAATGACCATGTATACGACCTCCACCAAGTGCTCCTTTGGATAGGAAGCTTATATTACGGACCAGTGGCAAGCTTGTTTCTTAGTTTGTTTACGATTGGCTATTATGCGGTGTTCGGCAAAGGCGAATGGGTAGTCGTTATGCTTTCTTCCTTTGTCATTATGTTTATTAGTATTCTATTAATGAAACCGTTTTTATCGTTATCACCGAAGCAGCGCGTGTTGCTTCTTTTTTCGCTAGCTGCGTTTTCCGGATTGTTGACGTTTAGTTTAAGCGACATTTCGCTCACTTGCTTTTCATGTGGAATCGTTTATTTTGTCATTCAGCCGCTTAGTGCAGCGATGGCTTGTTATTTAAAAGAAATGGTCGAGCAAACAATTGGGCTAAGGAAACGACTAATGCGTGCGGAAAAAATGGAAGTGGTTAGCCACCTTGCCGCCTCGATTTCTCACGAAGTGCGCAACCCATTAACTGCAGCGCGTGGGTTTATGCAGTTACTTGCGCAAAGCCAATTGCCAATGGACAAGCGGAAACAATATATGCAAATTGCGATCGAGGAAATTGATCGGGCAGAAGCGATTATTACGGATTATTTGACGTTTGCTAAACCGTCGCCAGAACAAGTTGAAAAATTAAACGTAAAAGCAGAAATCGAGCGGGTCATTGATGTATTGCGGCCGTTTGCGAACATGAACAGCGTCGAAATTCGTTCGTCGCTTATTCCGTTTCATGTGTTTGGCGAGCGAGATAAGTTCCAACAATGTTTACTGAACATTATGAAAAATTCTATCGAAGCAATGCCAAATGGCGGTACACTCGATGTGTACGTATCGATCGGACAAGATGAGGTGCTTATTCGCATCACCGACACAGGTATCGGCATGACAAAAGAGCAAATCGAACGGCTTGGAGAGCCGTATTTTACGACAAAAGGAATGAAAGGGACAGGGCTTGGTATGATGGTCGTCTATCGCATTATTGAATCGATGGGCGGCTCGATTGAGATTATAAGCGAAGTGAATAAAGGGACGGAAATTTCGCTTTCGCTTCCGCTCGCAAAAACAGTGGCTGCATCGGCAAAACCCGTTCGTTCTCTAGCGCTAAAAGGAAAGGGATAACCTTTCCTTTTAGCCGTTCCACACTTTAACATAAAACGTCCGTTGACGTGGGCCATCGTACTCGCAAAAATAAATACCTTGCCACGTACCTAAAAGCAGCTTGCCATTTGTAATAATGACGTGCTGAGAAGCACCGACTGTACTTGCTTTCATATGCGCTGCTGTATTTCCTTCCACGTGGCGGTCAAGCGGATGCGTCCACGGATACGTTTCATCCAACCGGCGAATCATGTCGCGTTTGACGTCTGGGTCGGCGTTTTCGTTAATGGTAATTCCCGCCGTTGTATGCGGGCAATACACGAGGGCAACCCCTTCCTCAATCCCCGCTTTTTGCACGACTTCTTCCACAAAATGCGTAATATCGATCATTTCATCTCTTGTTGTTGTTCGAATCGAAAACGACTGCAACATCTTTTTTCCCTCCCGTATCAATTGTTTGCCAGAAAAAGGCGGTTTTTGTTACTCTAATTATATCGTATAGAAAAAGGAAGGACGAGCAATGAAACGATATGAAAATTTAGATGGGGTTTCGACGAAAAAAACGTTTGCCGATTTCCGCCGTTGGCAACAAGAACGAAAACAAAAGAAAAAAGATCTTTCGTACAACGTTCCGCACGTTGAGCGACCGGAATATACGCAGCTTCATACAAATCAGTCACGTCCGCTATTGGCATGGGTCGGTCATTCGACGTTTGTTATGCAAATAAACGGAATTACGATTGTTACCGACCCTGTTTGGGCGTTAAGGATGGGAATAGCGAAGCGGCTGACCGCCCCTGGAATTCCTATCGAGGAGATGCCGCCTGTTGATGTTGTTCTCATTTCCCACGGGCATTATGACCATTTGCATTTTGCTAGCATAAAAAAACTGAAAGGCAACCCTTGCTTCTTTGTGCCAGTTGGACTTGGCTGCCTATTTCGGCGAAGAGGATATCCACACGTGACAGAATTTTCCTGGTGGGAAGAAAAAGAATATAAAGGGAGTACATTCACGTTTGTGCCCGCCCAGCATTGGACACGGCGAACGTTGTTTGATATGAACACGTCCCATTGGGGAGGATGGGTCGTGCAAGCAACGGGGCAACCGACGGTTTATTTTGCGGGTGATAGCGGCTATTTTCGCGGCTTTCGCGAAATTGGCGACCGGTTTGCGATTGATTATGCCCTTTTGCCGATTGGCGCGTATGAACCAGAGTGGTTTATGGGGCCGCAACATACGACCCCTGAAGAAGCAGTACAGGCGTTTTTAGATTGTCGAGCGAAAACGTTTATCCCAATGCATTACGGCACCTTTCTTCTTGCGGACGACACCCCAAAAGAAGCACTAGACCGCTTAGTGGCAGAATGGCAGCGCCGTCAACTTGAACCTGAGCGATTAACATGCTTAAAATTGGGAGAAGTGCTCCATTGTGTCACCTTTTCAAACGAAAAAGCACCGATTGTTTAGGTGCTTTTTCTAATTATCATATCCGCGAAAAACGTACGGTTCTTCCGGCTGTTTTATCGAGTGCCACGACTCGACTTGCACGTACGGAATCGTCGCATTGTACGGTTGATAATAAATCGTCGATAACTTTCCTTTTACATGAATCCAATCGTCATTTTTTAACTTCGCTGCGTCTGGAAATTGGACGAGCAACCCATACACACCTGAGTCCGCAATACAATGGATGATGCCAAACCTTAACAAAAACAACTCGTTTTTGTTCGTCGTTTCATCGTGGTACACGAAGCCGTCCATCTCCATTTCTTTATCGCTAAACTCCCCTGGAAATTGATAAATCGTTTCGATTACTTTCAAATAATTTTGGTCGTTTAGCACAAGGGAGGACGATTGAGAAAACCGTTTTAATTCTTTTCTCATTAAATCGTCGTAATCATCTTTTCCGTAATAAATGCTCGTATCTGGTCGAAGAAATTGCCGCTGAACAAAGGGATCTTCGCTTTTCGTATCAAATCCTGGAATATGGAACCCTTTCGCCTTCACGATGTTCGAGTCAAGCGTTGCAATCGGAAACAAAAGCGCGGAGACAATCGGAAAAATAAATACAACATAATGAAGCGCTTTTTTCCATGCGGTTTGTTGTTCTTCGTGAGGATGGCAACATTCGTCATGGCAATGATGTTCCGATTTTTTTCGATTCGCAATAATCAATTGCACAATCGTTAAAAACGCGAACAAAAAAATGGCGCTGAATGATAAATACGAATACCGCATATTAATGTATTTGCTAATGTCGCCAGTAATATGCAAATGGAAAAATAAAAACGTAAACCCAAGTAAAATATAGAATCGTAACATGTAACCCCTCCTAAATCAGCAACGAGCCGAAAAAGACGAATATCGTAATATAGGCAATAAGTACAACGACAAACCGCGTCTTAAACGACTGGAACAACATAAGCGTATTTTTAATATCGAGCATTGGCCCGTATACTAAGAAAGCTGTAAGCGCTCCGAACGAGAACGTATTTTGAAACGATGCCGCGATAAACGCATCTGCTTCTGAGCATAATGATAACAGAAACGCCAATGCCATCATGACGAGCGTCGCGCTTACTTTTCCTTGCCCGATCGCGAGCAGCGTCGATGTTTTGACATATGTTTGCATCGCCGAAGCAATAAATGCACCGATAATTAAGTATTTTCCGGACGAAAAAAATTCATCGAGCGTATGTTCAAGCGTCCCGATCCATTTTTCTTTTAATGACCGAACCGGTGCCGTATGGACGATTTCTTTTTTCCGCAATTGGTCGTCTTTGTATTGTACCGATAAAATGAACCCGATGACGACCGCAACGATTACCGCAAAAATGGAGCGATAAAGCAACATGTTAAGGTTGCTGCCAAAGGCGATATATGTCGCAAACAAAACAACCGGGTTAATAATTGGACCGGTAAGCATAAACGGAACCGCGGCATGTAACGGTACCCCTTTTGCCACAAGCCGGCGCGTAATCGGGACAATGCCGCACTCACACGCTGGAAATAATGCGCCAATTAACGCCGAATATAGCACTGCCAGCACATTATTTTTCGGCACCCATTTTCGCACCATTTCTTCTGTCACAAACATTTGAATAATGCCAGAAATAAACACGCCGATTAACACAAACGGCATCGATTCTATTAAAATACTGACAAAAATCGTATTCAGCTGTAAAAACGACTTCATACTTTTTCTCCTTTTACCTAAAATAACGGCTACAACCGTTTATTTTATCATGAATGAACGTTTCTTTGAAAATGAAAAAACGAGGCATTTTCTGCCTCGTTTCTATCACACTATTATTCTTTTACTTCTTTTTTCCAAAAACCGACCATTAAGGCGGTAACGATCGAACCGATTAAAATGGCTAGCACATACAACCATGGATTTCCTTTGACAATCGGGATGACGAAAATACCGCCGTGTGGGGCAGGAAGACCGATGCCAAATAACATCGTTAACGCACCAGCGATGGCTGAACCGACGATGATGGACGGAATGACGCGCACTGGGTCAGCGGCCGCAAACGGAATCGCCCCTTCGGTAATAAACGATGCGCCCATAATGTAGCACGTTTTTCCTGCTTCGCGCTCTGCTTTTGTAAATTTGTTTTTAAAGAAGGTTGTTGCTAACGCCAAGCCTAATGGCGGCACCATTCCGCCTGCCATAATTGCCGCATGCGGCGCATAGTTTCCGGCGTCAATCATCGCCAAGCCGAACGTAAAGGCTGCTTTATTAATCGGTCCACCCATATCGACCGCCATCATACCACCAAGAATTAACCCTAACACCACAAGGTTTCCTGTGCCCATATTGGAAAGCCAATGTTTCATGCCATCGTTTAACGCTTTCACTGGATCAATGACGACGTACATCATGACAAGCCCCGTGAGCAATACCCCGAATAATGGATAAAGAAGAACCGGTTTAATCCCTTCAAGCGATTGTGGCAATCCGCTAAACGCTTTCTTTAATCCGACGACTAAATACCCGGCAAGAAACCCGGCAATTAGTCCACCTAAAAAGCCAGCACCGCCATTTGCGGCCATAAATCCGCCGACCATCCCTGGCGCAAATCCCGGCCGGTCTGCAATGCTCATCGCAATAAACCCAGCAAGCACCGGAACCATTAAGGCAAACGCGCTACCGCCGCCGATGTCCATCAGTGCTTTAGCAATCGGATGAAACGACGGATCTTTCGGGTCGAACGCTTTAATGCCGAAAATGAACGAAATCGCAATTAAAATCCCACCGCCAACAACGAACGGCAACATGTTTGAAACGCCGTTCATTAAATGTTTGTAAAATCCTGTGCGCCCTTTCGCTTGTGGTGTTTCGACTTTCGTTCCGCTTCCTTGGTAAATTGGTGCCGCTTGGTTTAATGCTTGTTCAATCAGCTGGTCTGGTTTACGAATCGCTTGCGCTACTGGGACTTGAATGACATGTTTTCCGCGGAACCGTTCCATTTCTACTTGTTTGTCGGCCGCTACAATGACGGCGACTGCTTCTTCAATGTCTTTCGCTGTTAGTTCGTTTTTTACTCCGCTTGAACCGTTCGTTTCGACTTTCATGTCGACATTCATTTCCGCTGCTTTTGCTTTTAGTGCATCTGCAGCCATGTACGTATGCGCAATTCCTGTTGGGCAAGCCGTCACCGCAACAATTTTCTTTTTCCCTGAAGTGGTCGCATTTTCTGTTTGCCCTTCCGCTTCTTTTTTGCGAATCATCGCCAACAACTCCTCTCCGCTTGAAGCGCTTTCAATTTGCTTACGGAACGATGCGTCCATTAACATCGACGACAAACGGGCAAGCGCTTCTAAATGAGTATTATCCGCCCCGACAGGCGCTGCAATCATAAAAAACAAATGGCTCGGTTTTCCGTCTAGCGCATCGTAATCAATTCCACTCGTCGAGCGGCCAAACGCTACTGCCGGGCGCTTTACGGCCGCTGTTTTTGCGTGCGGAATGGCAATCCCGTCACCGACGCCAGTGGTACTTTGCGCTTCACGAGCAAAAATCGCCTCTTTAAACGCTTTCAAATCGCTCAACACGCCTGCTTCATTCAGCTTGCGTGCCAATTCATCAACCACGTCTTCTTTCGTCCGCGCTTGAAGGTCGAGAATAATCGTGTCTTTCGTCAATAAATCGGTTATTTTCATCCGGTTTCCCTCCTATAAACGAGTAACTTTCACGTGCTGGAGCAACTCGTCTGCTTTCGCTTTCGTGCATAAATCATCGGAAAACGCCGTTGCGCTTCCAGTAGCGACACTATAAGCAAACGCTTCTTCGATTTGTTTGCCGCTTGTATAGGCGGCTAAAAAACCAGCGACCATCGAATCGCCTGCGCCGACAGAATTGCGAACGACTCCTTTTGGCGCTTCAGCAAACAGCGCCACTTCTTTCGTAAACAAAAACGCTCCGTCCCCTGCTAAAGAAACAATGACGTTTTCTACTCCTAACTCAACGAGTCGGCGTCCGTATAAAACGGCGTCCGCTTTCGCATGCAAAACGGTATCAAACAGCTCACCAAGCTCTTTATGGTTCGGTTTGATAAGAAACGGGGTTGCTTCGATTAATTGTTTCAGCGCCGGGCCACTTGTGTCGACAACGACATTCACGTTTGCCGCTTTCGCCGTGTGCACAATCGTCCGGTAAAAATCGCTCGGAAGCGATTCAGGGATGCTTCCTGCTAAAACAAGCGTATCGCCTGGATGCAACGCTTGAATTTTTTTCATTAGTTCATTGGCAGACGATGAAGCAATCGTTGGACCTTGCCCGTTAATTTCCGTTTCTTTTCCCGATTTTAGTTTAATATTAATTCGCGTCGTTTCAGGCACTTTCACAAAGTCAAACTTTATATTTTCTTGCGCTAGCGCCTGCTCAATAAACGCTCCCGTAAATCCGCCGACAAATCCTAAGGCGACGCTATCCATCCCAAGTCGCTTTAATACGCGGGATACGTTAATGCCTTTTCCCCCGGGAAAGACGGCTGTTTCGGTCGCTCGGTTCAGTTCTCCGAGCCGAAAGTCGTCGACTTTTACGATATAATCAACAGAAGGATTAAGTGTGCATGTATAAATCATTTTTTCACAACCTCGATTGCTGTTTTGGCTTCGTATAGCGCTAGTAGTTCGTCATCTAGTTCATCTGTGATAATTGTTGCCGCTTCTAAATCGGCAATTTTCGCAAACGTGCTCTCGTTCATTTTGGAATGGTCGGCTAATACGTACGCTTGCCGCGAAAGCTTCAGCGCCAAGCTTTTGACCATCGCCTCTTCCGGGTCTGGTGTCGTATAGCCAAAGTCGTGGTGAATGCCGTTGACGCCGATAAAACATTTATCAAAACTATAATGCTCTAATGAGTGCAACGCCCCACGGCCGATTAGCGCTTTCGTTTTCTTTTTAATCAAACCACCTAATAAATACGTCGGAATGTCTTTTTCTAGCAACGCTTCGAGATGGGTAATTCCGTTTGTGACAACGACGATGTCTTTCGCGTGAATATGCGGAATCATTTCGAGCGTCGTTGTTCCAGCATCGATGTAAATGCAATCACCATCTTGCACGAACTGGGCGGCATATTGGGCAATCAGCCGCTTTTCTTCCATGTTTTTCGTCGATTTTTCCAATACGCTTAGCTCTTCACGTTTTTGATGCAATAGCGCCGCACCACCATGCACACGGCGCAGCTTCTTTTCTTTTTCGAGCTGGCTTAAATCACGGCGAATCGTCGACTCTGAAGAAGAAGTCGCTTCGACAAGTTCTTGCAATTTCACGACTTTTTTTTCTGCTAACAGATCTAAAATGAGGCGATGGCGTTCTTCCGTCAGCATCTTTTCACCTCCCTTTACACGTCCTTGCTTACATTTTCATCATATCGCAAGACTTTTCAAAAATCAATCAAAATCGTTCATTTACAATCAAAAAAAATCATTTTCTTTCAAAAAACGTTCAATATCTTTCAAAAACAATAAAAAACCGCCTTACGATAAGCGGTTGGGGAGATATAGTTCAATATGCAATGAGTCGATTTGAGAAAGAAGTAATTCTTCGTATTGCTTTTGCGCTAAATAGCGAATTTCGTTGTCGCTGACGGTAGGGTTCGCTTTTTTCACTGCTCCTGCCAAGTCGTTGTAAACATCGTTCGCGAGCAGGCGGAGTTTACTATAGCGGGAATAGTCTTCCCAAAACTTTTTTTCTCCATACGCATGAATCATTTGTTGGGCGGTTTCGTAACGCGCATATTGACTACGAAGCGCAGAAATCGTTTTCGCGATTTCCTGCTTCGTGACAACATGTCCTTTTTCTTCGGCTAATAACGCCATCGCCTGCAACTCCACTAAATGCGATACGGCTTGATTCAACCGATTGGCGTACTGCTCTCTTCGGTTCCAGTAGGTAAGCTGTTCGTTTAGCGTTGTGCCAGTATACGTTGCTCGAACGCGTTCTTTTTGAATCGCAATTTCGATTTTACTTAATACTTGGTAAAAGCGGACGTCATCCATCGTAATTTTTTCTTTGCCGACTTTGGCAACCGCCTCTTCTTTTTTTACATGCATTTTTAGCAGCTTTTCGACTTTGTCATTCCCTTTCTTAATGACAAGAAGCGCTTCCCAATCTCCTTCCATCGGCAGCTGTACGTTTTCTTCATAAATACCGTTCCCTTTTTCGTGTAAATCAACCTCAATTTTTCCGTGATCCATATTGCTCATTTCAAACGTTGCATGAACTTTTGCCTGTTTTGCTAGTTTTCCGTTTTCTTTTATTTGCACCGCAAACGGAGCCGCTACTCCTTCTTTATAAAACGGAGTCGTTTTTATCGTCACTTCCCAGTCACCGTTCGAACATCCTGTGAACAAAAATAACAAGCTGAAAAGAAAAACGGTTAGTTTTCTCATCTTCGTTCCCCTCCATACATCACGTTAGCTTCAAATTCCGCCAATGTATATTTCGTCATTTTCCCGTTTTCTAAATAAGCGATATGGGTGCAAATTTGTTTCACTTCGTCTAAATGGTGGGAAGATAGAAAAATCGTTTTGCCGTGCAACGAATGCAAGATCGATAAAATATCGGCTCGCCCCATTGGGTCTAGTCCGCTCGTCGGCTCATCCAATATAAAAAGGTCAGCGTCATAATAAAGCATAATTCCAAGCCCCAACCGTTGGAGCATCCCTTTCGAATACGCTTTGCTTCGGACGTTTCGCTCTTCCCACAATCCGACTAATTTCAACGCTTCTTCGATTTTTTGTTCATTGACAGCCGAACCGTTCAACGATGCAAAAAAACGTATATTTTCTTCTCCCGTTAAATGAGGATATAGATGGAATTTTTCCGGCAAATAAGCGACGTGCGGTTTCCACTGGTGCTGCTTGTTTGGGATGCCGCAAATCGAGATTTTCCCTTGCTTTATCGGGATCATATTTAACACACTCGAAATAAGCGTCGATTTTCCCGCCCCGTTTCTTCCGATCAGCGCGCATCGCTCCCCTTTCTCAACGACAAGCGAAACGTCGTCTAACACTTTTTTCTGCTTGTACGCAACCGTGACATGTTCCATGACAATCATCCTTGTTCCCCCTTCCGATAAAGCAATACAGAAACGAAAAAGACGATACCAACCCAAACGACGATATTGAGTGCTACTAACGTTAGCGGTGGGAACGAGAAAAATTTTTCCATCGTTCGCGATAAATAATCGAGCGAAAAAACGCCAAGCGACGTTTCTAAAAAGAAACGAAGCGTATGCATCGGCTGCAAGAAGTAAAGAAGCGCAAAACTTTGTACGTTATCATAAGTGACGTTCGGCAACATATAAAGCAGCACAAAATCGTACAAATATAAGAAAAAGAACAATGCAAACAAGTTCGCGCCAATCAGTTGAATTTTCGTTCGGCAAACGCTTCCTAACAATAGCCCAATTTGATTAAAGATGACAATGAGCACCGTGATAGCGGCTAAAAAAGAAAGAAAATGCGCCGCATGAAACGAAAAAACAAATTTTACTGGTATCATCAACACAAAATACGAAAGAACGAACATCCCGATCATGATCGTTTGCACTGCTACGCTTTTTCGCCATAAAAACGAGCCATACGAACCGCTGCGCGCCATCATCATGAAAAGCGTTTTAAACTCTTTTTCTTGCATCACAGCAAACGAAGCAAAAAAGAGACAAAGAATAGGGATAACATAAATATTCATTTCAAACAACGTTAATAAAAACACTTCAAATCCTTCATCTACCGGCAAACTTTTTGTGTTTAAAAAAACGGAAAAAGATGTAGCAACTATCAAAATAAGAAAAAACCAAAATGCTTTTCCACGAGAGATTTCTAACCATTCTTTCCAAATAAAGTTCATTGTGATTGACCCCTTTTGTATTGCAAAATCCAGATCACCATTACAAGCGCAAATAATATCGTTGTCCACGGCATGCTGTGGCGGTCGACAAACGGATAATTGTCGGTTGCCATGACTTCTTCTTCATGCATTAATTCATTTACTTTTTCGTATAGCTTAATGCTTGGTGTATTCAAAAATAAATATGCTAGTTCATTTTGTTCGACGATCTTGTGTAACGATGATTTATATTGAAACGGAGAATCGCCTTTCCCGTCTTGATTTAAGTCGAAAAAGTGCGCGTCGTCTCCCCAATGATTTCCTACGCCATGAAAACTGAAGCGATTGTCCCCTTCGCCTCCTAAACTTAATACGGAAATCGTATTATTCAAAAAGCGGTTGTTCGTAAACGTTTGGCGCTGCGAACTTCCCCATAATTCAACGCCAATTTGGTTTTTTACAATCGTATTGCCCTCCATAAAATTGTTCGTCGATTGATCAATGTAAAACGCTCGTTCGTTTTGATAAAATTCGTTATCAATAATTCGGTTGTCATTCGCCATTTGCAACAACACTCCGAACGAACGCATTCCTTTATTTAACAAAAATTCATTACCTTTTAACACGATGCGATTCGAATTCATAATTGCCGCACCGCCAGTATTTAACGTAAATCGGTTTCGATAAAACTCGTTATCGTCAGAATACATATAATGAAGCCCGTATCTTGTATGCGAAACGTCATTATCTTTCACAACGTTATGATTGGCGTAGTCAAAAAACATGCCGTCTCTTGTGCCGATAATTGTATTATGGGCAAGTTTATTAAAATTGGAGTAATACACGTGCAAGCCGTTCCCTTGTCCTGCAATCTCTCCACCTTTCCCAGTCACACGCACATATTCGACGACGTTATGGTGTGCTTGGCTTAAATAAATGCCGTGAAATGAATTAGTAATCGTAATATGTTTTAACGTGTTGTAGTCCGAATACACCTTAATCGCGGCGTACTCTTCTTGCGTGCTACGACTTTTCCCGCTATTTGTCACCGTCACGTGCTCAATCGTCACGTGCGGTGCGCGAACAGCGATTACATTTCCATTGCCGCTTCCTTTAATAACCGTATGCGCTGCCCCTTTAATCGTCATCGGTTTTTCGATGACGATATCGCCGGTATATGTTTTATTTTTTAATAAAAGCGTCCCGTTCGCCGGTGTTTCATCAATTAGTTGCTGTAGCGTCTCCTCTGCATAAATCGCTGGTGGTGAGAGGAACGGAAAGAAAAAAAGGACAAGCACAAACAACCACTTTTTCATCGTTTTCGCTCCTTCCATAGCGGAAGTATAAGCAAGAAAAATGCCGCTCCAATCATATACGCCCCTGTCGAAAAATAGCTGTTCGTCACAAAATTGGCGATGCGGTTTTCCCCAAGCACTGGCGGAACGAACGGTTTAATTTTAATCGGGGCATCGTCGCTTAAATTTGTTCCGAAATCAACGAGCCAACGATGGAGGTCATAAAGCCCTAGCAGCCCGCCAATTGCAAAAACAACCACCAATGCAACAAGCAAGCGTTTATCGCGTAGCCACGCCACCACTAATAGGAAAACCGCTAGCGCACCGATGATGTACGGCAAATAGGACAATTCCGGAAAACTTTCTTCACTAAACGGTTTCATGCCAATATAATGGTTTAAGCCGTTAATAATGTCGATATTTCCTTTTAGCTTATTCGGATATACGATAATGTCGAGACCTTCTGGATACTGCGGCGCAACAAAGCGCATTCCCCACCACGGGAAAAAGAGTGATGCACCAGTAAGAAACGCAGAACAACTAACGATGATTGCAGTAGAAACGGATAGTTTCGCTTTTTTCATCTTCGCCACTTCCTTTTTTAAAAGGGGGGAAATCCCCCCTTCTCTTATTGCTTCGGCTTAACTAATAAATAGCCGGTCATTTCTTGATGCAGTGCCGAGCAGAAGTTTGTGCAGTAAATCGGATATGTTCCTGCTTTATCCGCCACAAATTCGACCGTATTCGTTTGCCCTGGCTGCACTTCAATATTGAGGTTATAGCGGTTAATCGCAAAGCCGTGTGTAATATCTTCGTCACGGTCGATGTTTGTAAGGTGAACGAATACTTTATCTCCTTCGTTTACTTCGATCACATCTGGACGTTTTGCTTTCGCGTCAAAAATGAATTTCGAACGCATCGCAATACCGTATACGTGTACTTCATTTCCTTTGCGAACAATGCGTGCATCTTTTTGGTTATAAACAGCATCTGGATTAGATTCATCCTTCGGATATACATTAATCGTCTTAATTTTGTCAGCCTTAATCATTTGTCCGTAGTGTGGCTCAGGGTCGACAGGCGCTGATTGAATGACTTCCATTTTGCCGCTAATATCAATTAATTGCATTGACTCTGGATGTGACGGTCCGACCGATAAATAGCTGTCTTTTGCTAATTTGTTCAATGACACTAAATATTTTCCGTCCGGAGAAACGGTATCTCCTTCTGCGGCAACCGAGTGACCTGGCGAATATTGTACTGGCACGCGATCAAGCACTTCGCCTGTGTTCGGATCCCATTTTACGACTTCAGACGAAATGAACATTGTCGTATACGCCATCCCTTTGTCATCAAATTGCGTATGAAGCGGTCCAAGTGCGTTTTCTGGGTTTACTTCACGTTCTACCACCGATTCGTATTTTAAAATCGGGATGCCGTTTCGTTCACCAGCGAAATCTTTATTTTCAATCGCTTTAAACGCTTTTTCAAAAGAGAAGACCGTAAGCAATGGCGCTAGTTTTCCTGAAGCGATAAACCGCTTGCCGTCAGGCGTGACGTCCACTCCGTGCGGCGATTTCGCCACTGGCACTAAATAAATACCACCTTTTTGTTTTTCAGGGAAAATCACTTTTTGCCCATCAACTATGTCGTATTTCCCCTCTTTCACCATCTTCTCAAGCTCTTTCCAGTTAAACAAAACGATAAAGTCGCGATCTTCTTTCGAAGCGTTGATTTCTAAGTTCGTGGTTGCTTCTTCTGTGTTATATGTCGTAATGACTGCCCAGTCTTTCGAAATTTTCTTTCCGGCATCCGACAAATCGTACGACCACGGTGGTAACGCGACTTGATAAGCAATGTGTAGTTTTTGCGCTTTTTCATCAAACGTAACAGCGCTCATCACACCGCGATATTTTGTACTGTAGTCATCAAGCGATTCGTATTTGTTTCCAAGTGGAACGGCAAAACGCGTCGGTAAAAACAAATACTCTGTATTTTCCGTCACGAACGCTGCACAGTGTGGGCCGCTTGTATTTGGCACGCTAATAATATCTTTCACTGTAAACGTTTTCAAATCCAACACCGCAGCCCGGCTGTTTGCGACGTCGGTCGCGAATAAATATTTTCCGTCATACTCTCCGTTTGTTTCCGAAAAAGCAGGATGGTGCAAATCTCCCCATGTATAGCCGCCAAGCATTTTTTTCGAATGTTCATCCCAACCGTATCCCGTTGCCGAGTCTAACGAAAATACAGGAACCGTTCGAATGCGCCGAAGCGATGGGACGCCATATACAAACAACTGCCCAGAATGACCACCAGAAGCGAATAAGTAATATTCGTCCTTTTTGCCGAATGGGACGTACACTTTTTCTGCATTTGTTTTTGCAGACGCTGTCGACGTCGGTTGTTTTGGTGAAAAGTCACCGAAAAAGACGGCAGACGCTAACACTCCGACTGCTAAGCCAGAAATGGCAGAAATCCATTTTTTCTTCAATTGCGAACACCTCTTTTCGTTTATTTTTCGGAGGCAACTTTTAACGCTTGAATGATCGCTGCCCGCTCTTCATCCGTTAGTGGGTTTGACTTAATGACGCCAGACATCACGGCAGACGTTGGTGCTTTTAAAAACTCCTCAATCGGTTTTCCGTGTTTTCCTTCGACTTCTTTATAAGCGTTGGATAAGTCCGGTCCTGTCGTGCCGCCTTGCACGTTCAATTTCGAAATAGAGTGGCATGCAATGCAGCCTTTTTGTTTAAAAATTTCCCCCTCCTTCGAACTTACAGCTGTTGCTTTTTGGCCAGTCGATGTTTCGTTGTTTTGCTCAGTTGCTACTGGTTGTTTTTCTTTAGCTGGTTCTTTATTGGCGAAATGGAAATATGTATATCCCCCCGCCAAGCCAATAACAGCACTAAGCAAAAAAATAAGCAATGACTGTTTCATTTCCTCACCTCTTTCTTTTTCGTTTCATTCACATCATAGACAAATACAGGAAAGAGAGGTATGATGGAAATCACGCTTTTTCCACAATTATTGAAAAAAATATGAAAAACTGTTGAACAAATGATGACAAAAAAACACTCGCCGTTTGTTGGCAAGTGTTTTTTGTTTAGCCGGACATTTGTTCTTTAATGCGCGGCAAATATTTTGTTTCAATTAATTCAATAAATTTTTCTGCATAGAAAGGGTCAAATTGTGTGCCAGAGCAGCGCCGCAATTCAATGATTGCTTCTTCGAACGTTTTTGTACGCTGGTATGGCCGTTCGGTCGTCATCGCGTCAAATGAGTCGATAACGCACAGCATGCGCGCCAATTTCGGAATGTCTTCGCCTTTTAAGCCGTACGGATAACCTTTTCCGTCGTATCGTTCATGGTGCAATTCAACGAGTGGAAGAACGTCTTCAAATCGCTTTTCGGTTGCTAAAATTTCTTTTCCCCAAATGACGTGCTTTTTAATAATTTCCCATTCATGCGGTTCTAGCTTTCCTTTTTTATTTAAAATATCGCGTGGAACTTCTAGTTTTCCGATATCGTGAATAAGCGCTCCTAAAATAAGTGTTTGCTTTTCATGGTCGGTTAAATCTAACCGGTCGCTCATTTCTAGTGCGTATGTGAATACACGTTTGCTGTGGCGGTACGTGTATACATCTTTCGAGAGGAAAATTTTCACTTGTTGTTCTAACGCATCTAAGTCTTCTTTAAATTCTAGTGCGCTTAACGAAATGTTATGCTCATCGAAAATTTGTACATTGTTTTTGCCTTGTGCTTTCGCGTAATACATCGCTTGGTCTGCTTTATGAATTAACTCACCGCAGTCTTGCATACCTTTCTCCATTTCCGCAATCCCACAAGAGAAAGAAATGCAGCGGTAAGGGATATATTCGACGCCAGCAAAATACGTATCGTTAATTTCTTTCCGCAATCGGTTCATAAATAAAAAAGCTTCTTCTTGTTTCGTATTTGGCATTAAGACAGCAAACTCTTCGCCGCCGTAACGCGCTACGACATATCCTTTTCCTTCCGCTCCCTTTTGGAGCAAATCACCAAAAAACTTTAACAGCTTGTCCCCTTGAAGATGACCGTTGCAGTCGTTATATTTTTTAAAATCGTCTAAATCTAGCAACGCCAAACTAAGCGGCTGCTGGAGCAATTTCGCATCCGAAAACTTTTCCTTGAGCGTCTCTTTAAAAAAGCCGTGGTTATACAAACCGGTTAAATAATCACAATTCGCGCGTTCGGATACTAGTCGATATAATTGGATGAATTTACCAAAAACAAATGATAACAACGTTATTAAGATAGTAAACAAGAATAATCCAAAATACTTTTCACTGTCTAGTAAAATGGCTAAAACAAGGGAAAGAAGCAAAGTAATGCAATATGTTATCGCAACTTCTTTAAGCAAACCAACATTCAAAACACCTTTGAATGTTGAACGAGAAGAAATGATAAAATGTAGCGACAGAAACGATATGTTCAAGCAGAAATACACGAATAACGCCAGTAAATATGGGAATATGTTTTGAATATTTACCAAGCCGATTTTCCCACCAGATGCTACAAAGGAATAGTAAGCACCTAACAACATTAAACAATACATTGAAAAATTAAAAAGATGCTTCCACAGCTGAGTTTTTCTGTTATAAACCGCATAAATAATAGTAAATAGTGACAATACAATCATTGTTATATAGGGACCATACAAAAAAAGGCACGCTAGGTAAATGGATGAATCCATTGATATAGAGTTACCCTCTGGCGGCAAGTAAACAAGAAAATAGTTTGACAACAAAACAGAACCCGCAAGAAGGTAGATCAACACCCATTCTTCTAACGAAGCAATAGGTATTTTAAAATAGAAACAAAACGCGACCGTCCCTATTAAGATTATAGACCATATATATATTCTACCAAACACATAATCTCTGTTCATTGCTTTTTATCACTCTCATTCCATAACATTAAGGGAAGAAGTAGAGTTTACTTCTTCCCTGATTTTATACTAGCTTCATACCAGACGTCAACGCGATGATGACTGAACCGATGATGAATAGGTTGATTAGTACTTGTTTCATTTTTACTTTCATTTCTTGTTTCCTCCTTAAATAATAAATGTTTATTGATTCGCAGGAACAGCCTTTGTTTCTTCTTCTTTCGTTGCGTCTACCATTAGATGCTGAACAAAGATAAACGCTCCTACGTTCATCACGACATCGCCGATGCTGATGACTTGCTGGCGTGGGTATGGCGGCGATAGTGGAATGATGTCGCCTAAAAATGGAAGCCATGTTGCGGATGTAATTGCTTCATGTTTTCCGTATACCCCTGCCTTGAGCGCTTCTATATACTCACGGCCAAGAAATTGCGCTGCTTCGACCGAAACAGGCATTCTCCCACCGTTAAGTAACATAACGATAAAGTTTAGCAAAACCCCGGCAAAGATGACCGTAAACCCTGGTTGATGGCGGTTTAGCCATAGAAAAACGAGTCCAGTCGCATAGATGACTAAAAACATGCCGTTGCTTAATTTTGCAACGATCTCTATTTTATTTTGCAATATAAAAATGAAAATTTCAATCACTAATAAAATGGGAAACAACCAACCGCCGCGCAGTTTCATTTCCGCGATTCCTTTTAAATTCCCACCGCGGAAAAAGCCGATGAGCAACGATAAAAGAATGCCATCATAAACCATCTGCCAGTTCTCCTTTAGCATCATTGCCAAAAATTATTTCTCTTGCCTTTATTTAAACTATTTTTCTACTATTCTGTAAATAGGACTTTTCGCCTAATTTTGAGGAAGTGACAAAAATGGAAAAACCAAGCGCGTTTAGTGCTTGGCTTTATCGTTGCTCCGTGCGGCATGCAGAGCAAGCGTCTGCTGTTGAGCAAGCAGCGCATTTTCCTTTGGCGCTTTTTTTGACGTGGCGGACAAGCGTCCAACCTGCATATGCAAAAATAGCACCACCGATAATAATATTAGCAACCATAACTCTCCCCTTCTCTCTATGAAAGTCCTAGCCATTTCCCGCCTTCGTAAATGAGGAATGAAATGATATAAGCAATCGCGAGCGCATAGCCAATCGCAAACAACGTCCATTTCGTCGAACCTGTTTCTTTCCGAATCGTCGCGACCGTTGCTAAGCACGGCACATAAAGCAATACAAACGCCATGAAGCTAAACGCCGATAGCGGCGTAAAATAGTGCGCCATCAACCCTTGCAACGTGTCTGTATCTTTCACGTGATAAATAATATTCATCGTCGACACAACGACTTCTTTTGCTAAAAAACCTGTAAGTAGTGCAGCACCCGCCTGCCATGTCCCAAATCCAAGCGGTGCTAAAATCGGCGCTAATACGCCACCAATTGCCGCTAAAAAGCTGTCATCCATCGAAACATGAAGCCCTTTTGGCCCTGCGTAAGATAACAACCAAATCGCCACCGACCCGCCAAAAATAAACGTTCCCGCCTTACGAACGAAGCCTTTTCCTTTATCCCACGTACTGCGCCATAACGTAAGCGCCTGCGGCATGCGGTATGGGGGTAGCTCAATAACAAACATCGAATGTTCATTTTTTAATATCGTCGATGAAAATAGTTTCGCAAGCAACAACGCGACAACAATTCCTAATACATACAACGAAAAGACGACAGCCGCTTGATGCGCTTTAAAAAACGCCCCAACAAACAATGCATACACCGGCAGCCGCGCCGAACAAGACATAAGCGGCAGCAACAAAATCGTCAACAAGCGCTCGCGCGGCTGTTCAATCGTTCTTGCCGCCATCACGCCCGGAACGTTGCAGCCAAAACCAATGATCATCGGAATAAACGATTTCCCGTTCAAACCGATTGCTTCCATTAAACGATCCATGACCATTGCCACCCGTGCCATATAGCCCGAGTCTTCTAACAAAGAAATGAAAAAGAACAAAATGAAAATTTGCGGTACGAAAACGAGCACACCGCCAACTCCGGAAACGATACCGTTCAATACGAGTTCTTGCAAAAATCCAGACGCTCCCATTGCCGTTAACAGCCGCGACAATGTATCCGTCAATGGTCCTGAGAAAAATTGGTCAAGCAAATCGGCTAGTGGCGAGCCAAGCCAATCGAACGTCAACATGAACATCACGTACATAAAAAACAAGAAAATCGGCATTCCTAAATATTTGTTTGTTACAATCGCATCGATTTTCTCCGTCCATGTGAGCGACCGCTTTTCTGTCCAGACAACGACGTCTTCCAATACTGCTTCAATAAACGTTTCCCGAAAATGGTGTAGCCGTTCTCGAAGCGAACGGCCGTGCGGCAGCTGACGGATGCTTTCTTCCGTTTGCTTACGAATGGCTAAAATCGGTTCAAGCGCGATTTTCGCCCGCAAATATTCGTACACTCGCTCGTTTCCTTCTAAACATTGCAGCGCAAGCCATCGTTTCGATCGTTCGATATCGTCTGGAAGATAGCTGCTTATTGTCGCAATCGCTGTTTCTATCACGTCGTCGTATGTTAACGTAAACGGCTTCGTTTGTTCCACCGACCGAAGTTTCTCCGTCAATTCGTCCATCCCTTTGCCGATACGAGCAACGACCGGAACAACTGGCACGCCAAATCGATCGGCTAATTTTTTGACATCGATTTTCATTCCGCGCCGCTCAGCGACATCGATCATATTTAACGCAATGACAAGCGGTTTGCCAAATTCGAGCAGCTGAATCGTCAAATGTAAATTCCGTTTTAGCTGCGACGCATCGACAATGTTTAAAATAGTTGAGAACGACTCTGTCAATAAAAAGTCGGTCGCCACTCCTTCATCGCGTGAAAGCGGATGGAGCGAATATACCCCTGGCAAGTCGACGACATACGCATCGCGGCTTCGTAAAATCCCGACTTTTTTTTCGACCGTCACTCCACTCCAGTTTCCTACATATTCGTAAGAACCCGTTAAGTTATTAAATAATGATGTTTTTCCAGTGTTCGGATTCCCAAATAACGCAATTTGCGACATAAATTACTCCACTCCAATGCATGCGGCTTCTTTCCGGCGTAAACAAATGCACTGCCCAGCTACTTCGACCATCACAGGTCCGCCGAACGGCATTGTACATTTGACACAAACTTCTTCTCCTTCATGAACGCCCATATCAATAAGGCGTTGTTTTAATATATCACTCATCATGGAGATGTTCGTAATTGTTGCACGTTTCCCAGGTTGCAAGTCGGTAAGAACCATTGGTTCAGCCCTCCTAGACAATAATGATAATTTTTCTCAACATTTGCTGCTTCTATCATACTATAAAACTAAAGGGAATAGGAATGATTTTTATCACAACTTTGTTACACTTTTTCTACAAAACAGCGAAAAAACGCCCTTCGTTAGGGCGCTCACTCTTTTTTCAGCGGAAAATTCATTTGTTCGGCTAAGTTCGGGAAATCAA
Organism: Anoxybacteroides voinovskiense; assembly: GCF_014196205.1. GTDB lineage: Bacteria > Bacillota > Bacilli > Bacillales > Anoxybacillaceae > Anoxybacteroides > Anoxybacteroides voinovskiense. Next base: position 122,533 of record NZ_JACIDE010000001.1, read on the forward strand.
TAAACGGATTACGGTTTCCTTGAATCGAGAAAATCGCTTGATTGCGGTGCTTTTCGTAAATCGTTGCTGGGAATTGTTTGTGCCAGCGCACTAACAGCGGAATGTCGATTTTTCGGCGAAACGCCTTCGCGATTTCGGTCGGGTAACGTAATAAGAAATAGAGCATCGCCCGCGCAACCGTCCCTTTCCCGTGCTCTGGCTCAAACAAGCCATTATCAGCGACCCCGCAATGGTTTTGAATTTTCTCCGTTGGCGATTCCGGCTCGTAAAACGGAAAATCGGCGTACGGAAAATTGGAACGTGCGGCATTGCATTCCGGCTGGCAAACAAACAAATGGTGCAAATCCCCTTTCATCGGCTCTCTCGCTCCAAACCACGATTGCGGAACAACGTGTTCGGTATTAAGCTTCAGCTGTCGCTCAATGCCCCTTAGCTTCTGTTCGATCGTCCAATCTTTTTTGTCAGCATATTTCAACAACCGACGAAATTCCTCGTACCGTTTTCTAATAATCTCGTAATCTTGTACAATAATTGCTTCTGGGTCTTTCTTTTCTCCCGAATAAATGCTTCGAACCGAACCGTCCGGATGAAGGTCGACCCACGTATACAAATACTCGTCTTTGCTAAAAAAGTAAGGAAGCCGCCGTTTATGCGTTCGTTTCACTAGTTCATGGTATTTGACAAACATGCTAAGCCCGTCTTGTTCGCGAATGACGTGTCGATAATACCGCTCCATTGCTTTTCGGTCTTTCTTTTCATCATAATACACGTTCCGCTTCGCTTGAATTTGTTGCTGGTTTTCTTTTAAAAACAACAATTGTTCGTCGCAGTCTTCGCATTGCCATTGTTCGAGCTCTTGTAATATTTCGTCCGCCATCTATCTCACCGCCTTAAGAAGCTCTCCCCACATTTCAACCGTGAGTACATTTATTATAACAAGCGCAAGAAAAATAGACGAGCGGATGGCCGTTTTAGAAAAAATTGTTTACTAGCGGAAAAAAGCAACGTCATTAGCGGCAAACTCCATAAAAAAACAGCATACGGAATATAGGAAATAGTAGAAACCCCTGTAATCGCACTGCACATTACCGCCAATATGCTCCAAGGAATGAGTCCTGGAAAAATCATCGTCGAATCTGCCATCACTCTTGCCAATTCTTCCCGCGAGTACTGCTTTTGCCAGTGAGAAAAAAACGAGCGGCCAGTTAAAATAATCGGCAACGTCTGATTGCACGCCACCGCCGCGATGGCAAGCGAGGCAACCATCGTTCGCCACGTATATGACATAAGCGATTTCTTACTCGCTAGCCAGCGGTCTAAAAACGGCTGTACAACCTGCAATTCTTCCAATATCCCGTTATAAACCCCGGCTAAAGCAATAAATAATAACAAAAACAACACGGAACGAACCCCGCCGCCTAGCTGCTCACTGCCGTTCCATAAATGGGAACTAAGCAAAACCATCGATGTTCCGCGCCAATACGCAAGCACAATTGCACAAATGATGCTTGCGAAAAAGGCGTGCTTCATTTTTATACGAAAGCAAACGAGCAAAAGAAGCACAACTGGCGGAAGTAGCGCAATTGTGTCCACATGCAATGGTGCTAAATGAAGCGTCGCTCGTGTCGATACGTGCAAATCAAGAAAAAAATAAAAACAGGCACTAAAGCAAACCGCAAGCACTGTCGTTGGTAATAATTTACGTAGCTGATGGTATACAGGTGTTTCGACCGTATGCACAAGCAGCTGATAAGCGCTGGAAAAAACGGACGTCCGATCGCCGACAAACGCTCCAGAAACTAACGCCCCAGCTACGACAGGAAGCGGCAAATGTAAAGACATCGCAACGCTCATCAACGGGATGCCGAGCGCGCTTAACGACCCGACCGCGGTGCCTAGCAATAACGACATCACCATCATAAAGAGAAACGATAGGAGGAAAAAATGCTTAGGCGATAAAAAATGCAAAAATAACGCGACCATTTGGTCCATCGTGCCACTTATCTCCCACATCGGCAGTAGCATGCTCACCAATAACAAAATAATGACAACCTCTTTCGTCTGAAGCGCTCCCCGTCCCCCCATTCTTAAAAGCGCACGAAAAGATATCCCTTTATGAACGCAGAGCGCAGCTAACGCAAAAAGCCCCGGAAAAAACCCGATAAAGAGCGGAATGTGAAAAAACACCGCGCTGAAAATGCCGAATAGCGTCACCGCCAATAGAACGAACATTTCTTTGTACGAAAAAAAAACTGCCACCATGTGCTTCATCTCCAGCAATAAGTTATGTCATTATTATATAAAAAATCGGTAGTTTTCCTAGTGAAAAAGCTCCCGCTTATTGAAAAATCGCGGGAGCTTTAGTCATGCAGCTGAAGAATTTTTTGCTGAACATCATGGATTTTTAATTTGGAAATATAAGCAACTTTATCACAACAAGCAAAACGTGCCCAATACGTTTCACCGACTGCTTCAATTTTAATGATTTTTTTCAAATTAATAATATACGAGCGATGCGTTTTAAGGAAAAACGGTTCAAGCCGATCCGCTAGTTCACTTAACGGTTCGTTCGTTTCGTACTTTTCATCCGAAGTATGGATAACGGTTTTCCGGCTTTCTTTTTCGATGAATAATATCTCTTCCATCGGAAGAAATAAAATCGAGTTGACTAGTTTTATATCAAGCCGTTTTGCTTTCTTTTGTTCCTTCTGCTCATGCAGCTGAATTAATTTCCTCGCTTTCTCTAAAGCACTAAAAAGGCGAGGCGGCTCAATCGGTTTGACGATATAATCAGCCGCAGCGACGTTAAACGCTTCGACAGCGAAATCTTCGCATCCTGTCGTAAAAATAACTTGCAACGTCGGAAAAAGCTCTTTGCATGATTTTACCGCTTTCATCCCATCTAAGTTCGGCATATGAATATCTACTAGCGCAATGTCTGGTTTTTCGTTTGCAATCAGCTGTACCAATTCTTCGCCGTTTGCTGCTTCCCCGACGACTTGATAGTGCGGCAACAAACTAACGAAATGGCGCAACAATTTTCTAGAAGAATCATGGTCATCTGCGATCACAATTTTTAATTGCTTCATCTATTTATGTTCCCTTCTTTTCAAACAAATGTAATTTTCCCCGCTTCGTTTAACACCGCTTTTATCCATCGCTGTTCTTGCGAAAATCGGTATCTCGCTTTCCCGATTTGAATAACCGTCCCTTCCCAAGCGTGTTTTATCTCAATCGATTGGTCGTGCGGCACTGCAATAAATGTTGCAACTCCTGCAGATGAACCAGCTTCTTTAATAATTGCGCCACGCCGCGCGAACACTTCGCCACCGCGTATAATACCGTCGATTTTCAATAGCCCTCCAGCATGAATTTTCGAGTTGTAGCATCCTTGCCCTGAAATGGTGATATCGCCACTACAGTAAATTGTGCTATTTAACGCGTACGATAGTTCCACATAACAGCTTTCGCTATTTTCCGCTTGATATTTCTCGATGATTCCTTTTATATCGGCAAGCAATTGCTGGAGCGCTTCAAGAGAATGAGAATCATTAGGTGCAAGCGTAAAAAAGGTTTGTCTCAACCCTTGTGCTAACGCATTCCATTCTTGTTCTAAAACTAGACGGTTCGTATGTTGGATATCTAAATACCGCTTTCCTATTGCCATAATTTCCGGAAATTTTCGTTCTAGCAACAATTTGATAACCGGATATAGGTTAGAATCTTCCAATTGAAACGTTGGTGAAGTGATAATTTGCTGCAACCCGAACACAAATAGCTGCAGTTGCTCTCCGAGTGAGCGCAGCGTCTGAACGAGTTCTTCGATGACAGGGCGATTTTCTCCGACGGTAATCGTACTGCCGATGACGTTATGATGTACGATGACTCCCTGCTTCGAAGAAACGGTTGCTCGGTTGACATTAGCAGCAACCACCACTGCTCCGTCCGCTTCAACATACATCCCATCTTCCACGCTGCCTAGCACTTCGACATCGCCTTTAAAATGAATATTGCCTGTCGCTAAATCGACGTTTCCGTGTTGAACGAACTTTTGAACAACAGAAACTTTAATAGCTAACCCTTTTTGTTGGATGATTGGTCGGCCTGTTTCGGTAGCGATAATCGTGTTTCCGACCATTTCTACCCCTTTTCCAAGTTGAACAATAACCGGCTTCGTTTCTTTCACAGGAATTGGATCGTTCGTTACCGTCATTCCGGATAATCCCGGCTCAGGCGGATGGATTACAACAATGACTTGTCCTTTTTGTACCGTTGGAATTGTTTTCAGTTCGCGAAAATCGACTGTGCCGTCTTCGCGTACTTTTGGTCCTTTCGCTTGATTAGTTGCTTGGAATTTTAGTTCTACCCAGCCATTGCGCCCTTCGCGTGGCGGAATACCTTGTGCAATAATAAACTCGCCTGGTTTCGTGGCATTTAGCGCCCGCACAATTTCAGAATGTTTAAATCCGAGTACGACTTGTAAGTTTTGCAGCTCTTCTAACAACCGTTTATACGAAAGCGTTTGTTGGACCTCGATTTTTTCTTCTGCCTGCAAGTTGAGATGGGCAGCTGGGGCGATATCGTTCAGCACATACGTTTTGCGCATACCTGGTTCAATATATAGCGTCACACACATTTTGCTTTCGTCGATTACAATCTTCCAGTTTGTTTCAGTCGTTTCATCTTCTTTTACTTTAATGTCAAATTCATCTTTTTCAGTCATGACGACAGTGCCTGTTACTCGTTCACCGTTTTTCCATAATTGCACCCCTTCTCCGACCGTCACTGTTGGATAGTGGGAAGGAGACGTTTTGCAATACAACTTTCCTTGTTTTACCCATACTTTCCCTTCGTTATTGTTTACTTCTCTATCTTTTTCCGCTTCGACTGACATCGCTTTTTTCTGCTCCTTATACGTTGGCTGTCGTTCTACTTTTGTCAACTTAACAACCGCTGGTTTAACGCGGGAAAAAAGAACTCCTTTTTGTTCTTGTTGAATGATTTCGACCGTTACTTCTTCATAAGAAGCGCGCAAAAGCGTTAATCCGGCATTCACCGCTTCTTGTACATTCCGCCCTGTTGAAATAATCGTTTGATTCATTTGCATCAACTCCTTTGAGTGAGCGAATCAACAAACATATCTCTTTCTAAAAGTTTACCTATTTTCTCTTAGTAACATTAACCATTTACTTCCCCGTCTAGCAAAAGAAACTTTGGTTTTACGTGCGTTTACCATTTCCTCTCGGAATATGCGATAAAGATCGACGATAGCAATCGACATGTTCGACATCTCAGCTGGCAACGCACGATCTGTCAATCCAATGAATTCAAACTTCTTCAAATCTAAATTTTTGTCGTAGCGGACGAATTGCCTCAATTTTTTCCATATATGAGCAGTTGTCAACAACTTATTAGAAACACTTTGTTTCATAAACGTAACTGCTTCTTGCCAATGGCGCGGTTCTGCTACGGTGAGATGAAGTTGCATTTTTATCATCGAAAGCAATACACACGCCCCCATTCCGCTCATAATCGGCATCATACTAAACACGCGGTCTTTGCTCGATAGCTTTAGCGCATTCACGATTTTTTCGCATAGCCGTTGCATCATGCCCATATCCATAGTCACCAATTGCAAAATCCCGTCAGCATACGAACAATTTAGCACACATGCCTCTTGTTCTGTTAATCGTTTGTCGTCCCCTCTAATGACTAACGTACTCCAATATTGATAATCTTCTGTTTCAAAAATCACCGTTTCTTCGCGAATTGAGTGTGCCCAATCGTAAACCGCTTGAAAATACTTGCGACGATCGTATTTTTTGATCGTAAATACAAGGTGCGGATTCACACGTGACAGCACGTGTTGTAGCTCTGCTCTTTCAAAAAACGGATTAAGCGGCACCACCGTGCCACCAAGTCGATTAATAGCCAGCATTACACTAAAAAAATGAAACACATCCGGAACAAGTAATGCTACTTTTTTCCCAGAAATATCTCCGACTTGCCTTAACAACGTTGTATATCGTTCAATATTTTGGTGAATATCGTACAATGAATAGCTTCCATTCGATGTTGTTAGTAATTCTTTATGCCAGTTTAATTTTTCGCTCGCAAACATCCAGCGGTATAACCCTCTCATCGTTTTACCCCTCTGCTCGATATTCCTACTCGCCTCCGCACTATTTTGGTGGAAATTAGTTATTTAGAACTATCCCTATTCAAAACTTTTTTCCTATTTTATTTATCTGTAATTTGTTAAATCCCTCATAAAAAACATACTTGTTTACTATTGAACCTTATGTTAGTTAGTGGTAACTTGAAATTGTGCATTTTTAGAAAATGTTCTATTTTCTTCGCCATTTAGGAAACGATGAGGAGATACTCGCGAAGCGAATGGCGAAGTTCTTTTTCTTATAGTTTTTCTGGTATTCCTAAAAGATAACCTTGCGCGATTGAGACGCGAAGAAATTTCGCTTGCGCTAAATCGATTTCTTTTTCAATTCCTTCAAGTACGATCGCCTTCGGACGACAATAATTAACAAACAAAGAAATGAGTTTTTGTTTCTCCTGATTTGTCGCTAATTCATTCGCAAAGCGGCGATCAAGCTTTACGTAATCTGGCTGAAGATTCATCATATTTTCGAAAGTAAATGCACTTTCTCCGACGCTATCAATCGCAATAAAGAATCCGTGTGATTTCATAGTTTGTAGTGTTTCTTTCAATGCGTCATTCGCCCAAAGTTCCCGTTCAGCGTTCGTTTCGCTTAACTCGAATACGATTCTCCCTTTTATTTCAGGGTATTTTCTTAATAGCTCACGGACAAAAGGAAGAAATCGGTCGTCTAAAATAGTCGAAGGATAAACGTTAATAAATAATAACTGCTTTTGAAAGTTCATGAACGGAAAACAGCGTATTGAACTTTCTATCGCCATCGTATCTACTTCATATAAACATCCTTCGTTTCTCGCCTGTTGTAACAGTTGTTCCACTTGAACGCCACCTTTAATGCGCAGTAGTGCTTCATATCCGAACGAAGTCCATTGGACTAAATCCCAAATCGGCTGGTAAACGTGCTCCATTTTTTCTTCGCTTAACAACGACTGTTGCACGCACACTTTTATCGACTCCCCCCTCATCGTTAAAGCCGTTGTGTAAAAATATACCTATTTCCGCGACTTTTGTCTAACGACTTTCATGCATTTCAGACGTTTTTCGACACCTTTTAAGTAAAAAAACCGACATTTTAGACACACTTCGCGACCTTATACGCAAAAATGTCGAAAATATGTTTTTTATGATAATACTTGTAAAATCGTTTCGAAACATTGCGCAATATTTAGCGGTTTTGTTAAATAGCCCGCACATCCTTTTTGCAAGGTGCGTTCTATCTCTTCTGGCACGGCATTGGCACTTACAGCAACGACCGGTATCGAACGTGTTTTTTCGTTTTGTTTTAATTGTTCTAATACATCGTACCCATGCATGTCCGGCAAATGAAGATCGAGAAAGATAGCATCCACTTTTTCATGAAAAGCAATTTTCAATCCTTCTTCTCCAGACGTTGCATACAACAATACAACGTTAGCAAACGGCGCAAATATTTCTTCCAATAGCTTTATGTTAGATAGCCGATCTTCGATATATAGTAACGTTTTCGCCCCTACTCGCTTCATTTCTTCGAACGAGTGTGCGAGTGTATCAGGATGGACGTGAGTTGTTTTCTTTATCGCTGGAAGAGTAAAAGAAAAATTACTTCCTTTCCCTAGCTTGCTATCGACACGAATCGTTCCGTTCATCGCCTGTACTAGTTGCTTCGCAAGTGCAAGCCCAATTCCCGAACCTTCTGCATTTGTTCCTTTGATACGATAAAACGGTTGAAAAATATCATCCAATTCTTCCGCTGGAATTCCGATCCCCGTGTCTTGAACATGAATCGTTACCGTCTCCGCTTCACACGTACTCGTAATGGTCACACTCCCGTTTTCTTTATTATATTTCACAGCATTTTCTAATAAATTAAACAAAATTTGCCGAATTCGTGTTGAATCTGCTTTTACATAGCAGTCATCGGCTATTTCGTTCATGATTTTCACGTTTTTTTGCTCAGCTACTGGTTGAAGGAACTTCACACTTTCTTCTACAACCGAAGCCACGTTTACTTCATCGTACGTGATACTTAATCTCCCCGTTTCTATTCTCGACAAATCTAACATTTCATTTACAAGTTGCAGTAAATGCCTCGCACCATTTAAAATTTCATGCACAAACTCACGTTGCTGGCTAGTTAATGACGAATCCATATCAAGCAATTGCGCAAACCCTATTATTCCGTTTAGCGGCGTCCGAAACTCATGGCTCATTTTCGAAACAAGTTCAGAACAGGGATGCTCACTTTTTGTTTTTGCCGCCACTCCCAACATTATCATCTCCTCTCTGAAAAATAAGGGAGCTTTTTAGGCTCTTCACCGAAAGTTGTGCTTGATTTTTTAACAAAAATTTGGTCATGCTCTACTTACGTATTAAAGGAAATATAAGTAAAATACTTATTCATGCACAATCCTTATTCGGAGAAGTTTATTATTTGTCAAGCACACTTTATGGTGATGAACCGCTTTTTATATATTATACCATATAGTAGCAGCGGTTGTACCTTCTATCACAAAGCCCCCTTCCCTCCAAGGAGAAAAGGGGATTATCTTAACACAAACGACATCACCGTAAACAACACGGCAGCTAAGCCGGCAGCGATAAAGGAAGGCACGAGTTTCGTGCGGGCGTATTCAATGACTGGCAAATCTAAAATAGTGCATAACGTCACCGTATTATCGCTCAATGGGGAAGCGAATGCGCCAAATGTCCCACTGGCAAATACCGCTCCGATGACTAGCAAAATGTTCGTTCCAGACTCCGCTGCAAGCGTCACCCCAAGCGGCATCAACAGTCCCCACGTCCCCCATGACGAACCGATAAAATACGAAATGAGCGCCCCTAACAAAAACAATACTGGCGCGACGAAATAATGCGGAATCCACCCTTTTACATGTTCAGTAATATAGGCGGAGAACCCTAAATCTTCGGAAATCGCTGACACTGCCCAAATAAGCGCTAACATTAAAATGACAGACATTAATTCATTTCCGCCTTTGACAAAATGCGTCAATAAATCCGCCAGTTTAAATCGTTGCCATAAAAAATACATGACCGTTAAAATAACGGTGATCATTAGCGCTTCTAACATAACGCCAAGCGCATCGCTGCGGAGAAACGCATCGAAAAAGCTCGTCGCCCCTTGATGCCCGTCCCACCAACTGAGAAACAACGTTAACACAAGAACAAGGGAAAGTGGGACAATTAAATTCCACGGCTTCGTCGGCGTATCTTTTTCAAACGCTTCCGGACAAGATTCTAGCCCTTCTTCTCCTTGTTGTTCGTTTGGGTTTTCCGTTTCGCTTGCCGCTTCGACCATTACTGCTCGATTTTGCTTTCGAATTTCCAACATGGATAATGTGCGTTTTTTATTATATTGAAAAAAACTATAGTATAAGCCAACAAGGAGAATGGTAAACGAAAAAAAGTTAAACGGAATACTTTTTACATACACCGTGTACGCCTTTTCATGAATACCGGCCGTTTTTAACGCTTTGTCAATGACCGATACCATATAACCGACGAACGCGGTCGCTAACGGAATGAGCGCAACTACCGGATTGGACGTTACTTCAATCGTAAAACCGATTTGTTGCGACGATAAATGGAGTCTCTTTTTCAGCGCTTTCATAATTGGCGCAATCGTAACAATCCGAAAATCCGGGTCACTAAACGTCACCATTGTAGAAATCCATGTCAACAACAACGCACTTCTTGCCGTCTTTACTTTTTTTCCAACAAGATGGACAAACCCTTTAATTCCCCCTGTATATTTAATGATGCTAATCAACCCAGCAAATACGTAAAGAAAGATAATAATCCGAATATTGTTTGTTTGCATCAAGTTATGTACAAGATACGTGAGCATCGTTTTTAGTCCACCAAGTATCGTCGAATCGACTAAATAACTGCCAAGCAAAAGCGCCACAAACAAACCTGGAATCACTTGCCTTGTCCAAATCGATAACGGGATAACAACTAAAAACGGGAGAAGGGCTCTCCAAGAAGGTTCAATCATTTTACCACTCCTTTCGTACATCTGTAGTATGAACGAAGTACGAAAAAATATGCCTTCTCCCGTTATGAGAAAACTTATCCCCGAAACCGAAAATGAGCGTTCATTTGTCCTTTTAACATTTTTTCACGTAGCTCTTTTGTTAGCTCGCGGCGAATTTCTTGCGTTGGTACCCCTTCCTCGCGCTTATCGGCAATATCCATCAGCCGCTCCACGTCGTCAAATGAATATTTGCGCGTCCCCTTCGACCGGTCTGGAAAAATCAACTTCCGCTCTTCGTAATAACGAATTTGCCGCTGCGACAACCCGGTCAGTTCACTGACGACCCCAATCGAAATGACTTTCTTAAACTTATACGCATCATCTTTTCGCTCCATCGCACTCCACTCCTATGATAATTTTTCTAACACAATTATATAAAAAACAAAGCGATACGACGTATTTTTGTTATAATTTCTAACATTATTTTTATTTTATATGTAATAAAATATAACATAAGAATAGCAATCACGCAAAAAATGTTTATAATGGGAAGAAAAAGGGAGTGGGAACATGGGGAAATTATTGCAAAACGCGCTTCAGAAGCAAAAACAGTTTTATATTTACGAGCTGACGAAAACAGGGATGTTTGAGTTTGATTCACTTAATCGGTGGACCGTCACCGAATTGCGCCGCGAATACGAACAAAATCGAACAAGACAAAAGAAAAAACGGGAGGGATGGCAGTGAACTACCAAGCGCTTGAACTAGCGAAACGAATTGTCGAATTAGACTTGCAGCGCGATGCGATTTTTGAGCAGCTTATAAGCCTTGCTGGCGAACGAGCGTACGAATTGCTTCGGGAAGTGCAAAACAGGGGATAATTTAGCATTTTTTCTGACGATTGTAACCGTTTTATATTAAAATATATATCGTTATTCATGAAATTGCGATGGGCTTTTCAATAGATTGTCACAGATTATATCACTTTGTGAAGAATTTATCATTATACTAAAATATGTAGGAAACGAAAATAAAGCTGGTGAATGAACATGAATCATCGACAACCTTCCGAATTAGTCGTGATGAAAAGTTTAGCATTTTTAGCTGTCGTCTTTCAAAGCGCATTATTGTATGTGATGAACCATCGAACACTTCGTCCGGAAGAAGCGGTAATGGTCGGCATGTTATTTAATTTTGTAAAGTTTTCAGCGCCAGTATTCGTATTTTTGGCAGGGTTTCATATGGCGCAGCAAAGCATTGCCCACTACCGGTCGTACGTGATGCATAAAGGAAAAGAATTACTTCTTCCGTACGTGTTTTGGGCGGTTGTTTATTTATTGTTGCTTACTAAAGACGCAGGCTGGAGCGAATGGGTAAAACAATTTTTAACAGGGGACGCTGCCCCTCATTTATGGTATGTGGTGATGATTTTCCAATTCCATCTACTCGCTCCGTTGTTTGTGCGATTTTTTACATGGCTAAAAACAAAGGGAGCATGGACAAAAGCGCTCATCGGCGGCGCGATGGTTTATCTCTTATTTTTACGATCGTTTGCGCAGGTGAGTGCGTCTCCACTTCATTATTTGGATCGAAGCTTTTTTGCTTATTTCTTTTACTTTTTACTCGGAGGCGTAGCGGCACAAACGTTGCCAAAGTGGCGGAAATTCGTCTTGCAATCAATTCCGTTTAATACGTTTCTCTTTTTAGCGTTGTTTATTTTCGTAGGGTACGAATTGCTTACCTTTAAAAACATTTTTTCGATTGATTTAAAAGCAGCAACATACTTAAAACCGTCGATGTTTTTCTACGTATGCTCGGAAATTTTATTGCTTTACGCATTATCGATGACCATCGTGCAAACAAAATCGCCGTTATATACGGTGCTTCGGTTTATTAACCGCTATACGTACGGCGCGTATTTAGGGCATTTATTCTTTTTATACGTGTTTGCACATACGTTAAACATCGCCGCTCCGCTTTTACAAGGCGTCGTGTTGTTTGCTATTACTGCTTTTTTCTCGGTTGGATGCTGCGCGCTCCTTCATCTCTCTCCAGTGAGCGCATTAGTCATCGGACACGAACAGAAGCAGTGGGAATGGCGGCTTTCTCCGCTTATGATATTGAAAAAATAACGGGCGAACTCGTTCGCCCGTTTATAATTCTAATCGCTGCCGAAGCGCTTTCACATAATTGCGGCTGACGGGAATTTTCACATCTGTTCCTGTTAACGTTAACTGATACGCCCCGTTAAACCACGGGGTAAGCTGTTCTACTTTTTCCACATTGACTAAATAGCTTTTATGCGGTCGGAAAAATAAGTTCCCTTTTAACTTTTGCTCGAGTTCTTTTAACGGTGCTTTCGTATGATACATTTTTTGTTTCGTCACGACTACTGTATCTTTTATTTCTCGGCAACAATATAAAATATCGTGGGGCGATACGTACACAATGCCTTCCTCTTCTTCAATCGCTAATTTTCGCAGCGACCCGTCTGAAGCAGAAGGCTTCTCTTTTTCAAATTTACGCAACAGACGAGCGACCGCTTCCCCTACTTGCACGTCATCAAACGGCTTTAATAAATAATCGACCGCCTCATAGCGAAACGCTTCGACCGCGTAATTCGGATATGCCGTCGCAAACACAATCGTCGGCGGCTGTTTGAGCTGTTTCAACATTTTTGCAAGGCTGAGCCCTGACATTTCTGCCATTTCGATATCTAAAAAGACGACGTCCGGCTGTAAGGAAACGATTTTTTCTAACGCATGTTCCCCGCAATCTGCCTCGCCAATAATGTCGATTTGTTCATAAGCAAGCAATAAATGTTTCAATTCGTCACGGCTTAACGGCTCGTCATCGACGATGATGACTCGCATACGCAATAGCCCCCCTCTCCTTCTCTTCTTTTAACGGAACGGTTAATTGGACGGTCGTTCCTTTTCCTTTTGCCGATACAATCGCAAAGCGTACGTCATCTCCAAGCAACGACTTCGTTCGTTCATAGACGTTATACAGCCCTATCCCTATCCCTCGTTGTGAAGCAACTGGCGTTCGCAATAGCTGTGCCACTTCTTCCTCCGTCATTCCTTTGCCGTTATCGGTCACAGAAATTTTTACCATCTCTCCATCTGCTTTCACCGCGATGACAATTTCACTGCCTTTTTTCATATATTTTAAACCGTGTTTCACCGCATTTTCTACTAATGGCTGCAACGTCATCGTCGGCAGCACTACCCGTTCAAACCCTTCGTCAATGTCGTAGTGGACGCGCAATTTATCTTGAAACCGTGCTTCTTCGATTGTTAAATATGCTTTCACGTGGCGAATTTCTTCTTCTAACGTCGATAACATGTCCGTCGTACTCGCTAAGTTTTTGCGAAAATAATAGGCTAACGAAACGAGCAACTGTCTTGCTCGATTTGGGTCAATTCGGACGCAAGAAACGATTGTGTTCAAAGCATTAAACAGAAAATGCGGATGTACTTGGGCATGGAGCGCTTTAATTTGTGCTTCTTTCATTAATTGGTAATATTTTTCCGCTTCGGCAATTTCCAGCTGCAAGCTTAACAACGACGACAACCCTTTCACAAATTCAAACGTAATGGACGATAAATCGGCGTCTGATTGAAAATAAAATTTGAGCGTGCCGACCGTTTCGTCTTTTCGCTTTAACGGGGCGATAATCGCTTTATGCAGCGGACAATTCGGGTCATGGCAAGCAACCCGGTCGTGCACGATGAGCATTTCCCCTGTTTCCACCACCTGCCGCGTCGTTTCCGTTTGAATTGGCTCGTTCGCAAAATGATGGTCGCTTCCCGCTCCGACGTGCGCTAAAATATGTGTACGGTCCGTCACCGCGACCGCTACAGACGGAACTTCTTGAATAAAAAGCTCACAAATCGCTTTCGCCGACTGCGGCGTTAATCCATTCCGCAAATGATGGACGGTTGCTTCCGCTAAACGCATCGCTTTTTCCGCCTGCAATGCCCCTGCTTTTTCTTCTTCTTGAAATACGTTGCGAATAACTAGGATAAAAATAGCGCTCCCTAAGCCATTCGCAATAATCATCGGCACGCCAATTTCCTCGACAAGCAATAACGCTCGGTCAAACGGCTTTGCGACGAGCAAAATGACGAGCATTTGCAACGTTTCCGCTGCCATCCCAACGACAAGCGCCACCTCTGGCGACAGGGCAAACGCCCTTTTTTTGCGGTGATGAACCATCCCGGCAATTGCTCCAGCGATAATCGTCGATACACCGCAAGCGACCGCTGTAAATCCTCCAAGAAACAGCCGATGCACCCCAGCAATTAAGCCGGCACCAAGCCCGACTTGCCAACCGCCAAGCAATCCCGCGATAACGACCCCGATGACGCGCGAGTTGGCAAGCGCCTCATTTTCTTTCAACGACCACGTCCATTTCGCGACTTCAAACGTTTCCACATGCACGGTTAAACCGGTATACGTTCCGACAATCCCGAAAATTCCGAAAATAACCATAATAATGAACCGCTGCGCCCAATCTATTTCTTGATGATAAATTAATCGACGAAAATATGACAACCGCGTCAATAAAAACGCGACCATAACAATAATCCCAAGCCGTTCGACCATCGAAAGACAAAGCTGCCACATCCTCCATCACCTCTACTCCTATCTTACCACGGCCGAACTAATAGCTCACTTCTTTTTTTACAGCGAGTTTAAGTATCGTCATGAATCTATTTCATCGAAAAAAGAAGGTGTCCCAAAAATAACGGGGCACCCTTTCTTATAACCATATATACACGCGAAACACGTGTTGTTGTATTTCCCTCGAAAGAAATCAGCTCCTATACATGTTCCACTCTCGCTTTTCCGCCAGCGCCAATCCATGTTTTTTTCCATTGTCGCTGTACAACTGCTATAAGTAATAGGCACAATAACGCAATTCCGCTTAACACGAGGAAACCGAACGTGAACGAGCCGGTCGCTAGTTTTATATTTCCTAAAATTTTTGGCAAAAAGTAGCCGCCAAGTCCGCCTGCGGAACCGACAATTCCGGTCATGACACCAATTTCTTTTTGGAAGCGCTGCGGCACTAACTGGAATACCGAACCATTCCCCATCCCTAAGCTCATCATCGCAATAAAGAGAAAAGCGGTCGCAACCGGCAAGCTCGGCAAAGATGAAAGAAACGCCATCATCACCGCAACCATACTGTATAGCATTATTAACATGCGAATGCCACCAAATTTATCAGCTAACCAGCCGCCAATCGGGCGAAAAAAGCTTCCTGCAATGACGCAAATCGTTGTAAAATCGGCCGCTTTTACCGGATCAAGTCCGTACTGGGTGTTGAAAAAGATCGTCAAATAGCTCGACATCCCGACAAACCCGCCAAACGTGACACTATAAAACATACAAAATAGCCATGCATCTCGTTGTTTTAACACGCGCATATAGTCTGTGAACTGTTGCGGGGCTGGTTGATTTGGGCTGTCTTTGGCGAACACCGAAAAAAGAAAAAACGTCACAACGAGCGGAATGAGCGCGAAAGCAAAAACGATGTGCCAATCGCCATAATATTGGGCGATTCGGTTGGCAAACAGCGTCGTTAATACTGTTCCACTATTTCCTGCACCCGCAATTCCCATCGCAAGCCCTTGGTATTGCGGCGGATACCAACGGCTCGCAAGCGGCAGTGCAGCGGCGAAACTCGCCCCCGCCACTCCAAGCAATAACGCGACGACATAAAGCTCGGATAAATGGTCGGCAAACTTCCAGCCCCAAATAAGCGGGATGAGCGTAATCATCATGCCGATTTGCGCCGTCTTTTTCGGACCGATATGGTCGGTTAACAAGCCGAGAACAAGCCGAAGAATCGAACCACCTAAAATTGGCAATGCCACAAGATTCGCTTTTTGCGCCGCATCCATTTGAAAGTCGTTCATAATAATGACCGAAAGCGGACCGAGTAGCACCCAGATCATAAAACTAACGTCGAAATATAAAAATGCACTAAATAGTGTCGGTGTATGACCGCTTTTCAAAAAACTTTTTCGTTCCATAGCCATTCCCCTTTCATAAAATATCGCAACTGAACGGATGCATCTGTGCTATAATAATAACTAGAAACGTTTTTGATCAGGCACTCTTCATCATAGAGAGTGTCTTTTTTTAATTTTTCTCTAAATCAACGATCGGGCTGATTCGTGCAGCACAAATTTTAAATCCTGGCATTTTGCAATAAGGATCTAGTGCATCGTCCGTAATTTGGTTAATATTTTGTTTTCCGCTCCAATGAAACGGAACAAATACAGTATCTTCCCGAATTTTATAGGAGTACTTGCTCCTTACAACCGCAGCTCCTCGCTTTGTTTCAATCTTCACTAATGCATTATTTTCGATTTTATATTTTTTCGCTGTGTTCGGATGAATTTCCATAACTGCTTCGATTTGCCGTGAAGCAAGCGTCGGACTTCTACGTGTTTGTGTCCCGCTTAAATAATGCGTCAACACACGCCCAGTCGTCACGTACAGCGGATAGTGGTCTGTCGGTTCTTCTTTCTCGTACTTATTTTCGACAACCGCAAGCCGCGCTTTACCGTCATGGTGAGCGAACGAGTGTTCAAACAACCTTGCCGTGCCAGGGTGTTCCAAAAACGGGCAAGGCCAGTATACTCGTTCACGTCGCAACCGTTCGTACGTTATGCCATAGTAGTCTGCCAAACCGCCGCGGCTAGCAACGCGCAATTCGTCGAAAATCTCTTCTGCAGATGAAAATGAGAAATACTCCCCTTTCCCTAGCACTTTCGCAAGTTCGCAAAGAATTTCCCAATCATGTTTCACTTCTCCTAGGCGTTTGCGCGAAGCTGGACGCCATGTGACCCGTCCCTCTAAGTTCGTCATCGTCCCCTCATCTTCTAAATAGGAAGACGTCGGCAACACGACGTCGGCAAGTTCTGCCGTTTCCGATAAAAAGAGGTCGACAACAACGAAACATTGCAATGTCTTCAACGCCTGTTCGACAAAGCGGGCGTTCGGGCTAGAGACGACCGGGTTAGAGCCCATCATTATCATCGCTTTAATCTCGCCTGCCGCCACTTTTTGCATCATTTCATAGGCGGAAACTCCCTTTCTCGGCAGTTCTTCTTCTGGAACTCCCCAAACGCTCGCGATATATTGCCGATGCGCTTCATTTTCAATCGAGCGATATCCCGGGAGCTGATCTGCTTTTTGCCCATGTTCCCGTCCGCCTTGTCCGTTACCTTGTCCGGTAACCGCTCCGTAGCCGCAGCCGATTTTGCCAATTTTCCCAGTAACAAGCGCTAAGTTAAGAAAATTGCGGACGGTCATATAGCCGTTTGTCTGTTGCTCGACCCCACGAGCGGTGAAAATCATGCCGGTTGGTGCTAAAGCGTATTGCCTTGCAGCAAACGCGATTATTTCTTTAGCAACTCCGGTCATTGCGGCGATGTCGTCTAGTTGGATATGTTCGATATGTTTTTTTAGTTCCTCATATCCTTCCGTTCGTTCCTTGACAAACGCTTCATCGACGTACCCTTCCGCTAAAATAACCGCTAACATGCCGTTGACTAAGGCGGCGTCCGTCCCCGGTTTCACTTTTATATGCAAATCGGCTAGTTCACTCGTCGCTGTTTCTCGTGGATCAATGACAATGATAAATGCTCCGTTTTTCTTCGCCTGCCGAAAATAAGGCATAATCGTCGGCTGGCATTCCGCAATGTTCGTTCCTGCCAATAGGATGCAGCGGGCGTGCGGAATTTCCGATAGTTTGTTTGTCAGCCCACGATCGATACCGAACGTTGCATTCATCGCAGCGGCAGCGGCGGACATGCAGTAGCGGCCGTTGTAATCGATATATTTGGTTTTCAAGGCAACACGGGCAAATTTCCCTAACAAATACGCCTCCTCGTTTGTCAACGAGCCGCCGCCATACACCCCGACGGCATCATTGCCAAATTCTGTTTGGATAGCGGTAAAACGGTCACGAATAAACGAAAGCGCCTCCTCCCAGCTCACTCGCACAAACTCGCCGTTTTTTTTCAGCAGTGGAAACTGCAACCGCTCTGGGTGAAGGGCGTGTTGATGGGCACAAAGCCCTTTCATGCACAACCGACCGTTGGAAGTAGGGTTATCTTTTGCTAACACTTTATATCGGCTTCGCCCCACTACTCGCTCTTCGACGAGCTGCATCGTACATTGGACGCTGCAAAACGGGCATTGCGTATCAAACACCGTTTCTGTCGTGTAATCTTTTTGTTTTTGCCGAAAATAGTCTAATAAGTCTTTTGTCATAGGCATTCCCCTTACAGCTGGATATACATTTTTCCCGCTTCGATTTCCACCTTGTACGTTTTCACACATCCGTGATCAGGCGCTTGCACCTTCCCATCTTTGATGGAAATTTTCCAATCGTGAAGGGGGCAAAAGACGAACTCGCCACTAACGATTCCTTGCGACAAATCGCCTCCTTTATGCGGACAACGATTTTCTAATGCGTAAATCCGACCGTCCGATAGGCGAAATATCGCCAATTCTCTCCCGCCTACTTTGACGCATTTTCCTAATCGTTCGACAAGACGCGCTGCTGAACCGATTTCTACTCGTGCCATACACCATTCCTCCTACCGATTCACTGGTACTTTTGCTTGTAAGTTCGTAAACAATGTTTCTTGCAACTCTTTCGTTTCGACAATTTCTTTCCACGGATCTGTCGTCGCTCGTAGTGCTTGTTCTAGTCGCTCAAGCAATTGCTTTCGCATCTCCGGCGCAAAAATGACTTCGCGAATATGCTCTAGTCCAACGCGCTCGACCCATTTCGATGTTCGTTCTAAGTAATTGGCGGATTCGCGATAATATTGCAAAAATGCCCCTGTCATTTCGATGACTTCCTCGGCTGTTTTGACGGTGCATAATAAATCTCCCGCTCGTAAATGCGTTCCGCCATTTCCGCCGACGTAAATTTCCCAACCACCGTCGACACCGACGATGCCGACATCTTTAATTCCTGATTCGGCGCAGTTGCGCGGACAAGCAGAAACCGCCATTTTTACTTTATGCGGGGTGTTCAGCCGCTCAAACTTCTTTTCCATTTCGATGCCAAGCGCCGTGGAATCTTGTGTACCAAAGCGGCAAAACTGATTGCCAACGCACGTTTTCACGGTGCGGAGCGCTTTTGCATATGCATACCCAGACGGCATGTCAAGCTCTGCCCAGATGCGCGGCAAATCCTCTTTTTTGACCCCTAACAAATCAATGCGCTGTCCGCCTGTTAGCTTAATCATCGGTACGTTATATTTTTCCGCGACGTCGGCAATTTTCCGCAATTGTTCGGCTGTCGTTACCCCTCCATACATTCGCGGCACAACCGAATACGTGCCGTCTGCTTGAATGTTGGCATGAAGCCGTTCGTTGACGAAGCGGGATTCGAGTTCATCGACGTATTCGCCTGGATATAGCATGCTTAAGTAGTAGTTCAACGCCGGACGGCATTTGGAGCATCCTTCTTCTGTTTTCCATCCAAGCACACTCATTACTTCTTTGACATATTTCAGCTTTTTCGCTTTTATTTCGGCAATCACTTCGTCACGGCTTAATGTCGTACATCCACAAACCGTTTCTTTCATCGCTTGTTTATCAAACGTTTCCCCTAACGTATATTCCAATAGTTCCGCTACTAACCCTTTGCAGCCGCCACACGAACGAGAAGCGTTTGTGCAGTCGCGTACCTCTTCGACCGTCCGCAAGCCATGCTCGACAATCGCTTGGCAAATGGCGCCTTTTGTGACTCCGTTACACCCGCATACGACATCCGTATCTGCCATCGTTGCGACCGTGCTTTGCGTTGTTGAATTCGCTTGGAAAAAGGACAGCTGGAACGCGTCCGAAACCGGCTCGTTTCGGTGAATCATTTCCAATAGCTTTCGCCCTTCGCTTGTGTCCCCAAATAAAACCGCACCGACGATTTTTCCGGCGCGAACAACGACTTTTTTGTATACGCCGCGCAACTCGTCATACACTTTAATCGAAGACGTTCCTTCCCCTTCCATAAATTCACCGGCGGAAAAGACGTCAACCCCAGATACTTTTAGCTGCGTCGAAACGACGGAACCTTCGTACGGGTGAGTTTTTATCCCACAAATCGCTTCGGCCAACACTTTTCCTTGTTCATAAAGCGGTGCAACAAGACCGTATACAACGCCGCGATGCTCTGCACATTCCCCAACGGCATAAATGTGCGGAACGTTCGTTTCTAAATAATCGTTGACGATAATTCCTCGATTTACCGCGATTCCGCTTTCCTGCGCTAAATCGATATTCGGACGAATCCCGACCGCCATGACCACTAAGTCGGCAGCGATTTCTGTGCCATCTTTAAACCGCACTCCTTCGACACGGTTCTCTCCAAAAATTTCGGCTGTTTCTTTTTTAAGCAAGAAATTCATTCCTTGTTTTTCTAATTCACGCTGCAACAGCTTCGATGCCGTTGGGTCTAATTGGCGTTCCATTAAATAGTCAAAAATATGGATGACATCCACTTCCATCCCTAAATTTAAAAGACCTCTCGCAGCCTCTAAACCAAGCAAGCCGCCGCCGATGACTGCTGCTTTTTTATACGTTTTGGCATATTCCATCATCATTTCGCAGTCTTTAATATCCCGAAACGCAGTAACCCCTTTTTTGTCTGCCCCAGGGACTGGCAACATGAACGGTTTTGACCCTGTAGCGATAATTAGCTCATCGTACGAAACGGTTCGTCCTTTGTCCGTCCGGAGTTGTTGTTTTTCTTTGTCGATTTGCACCACCGTTTCACCGACAAACAAACGAATATTGTTGTTTCGATACCAATCCCAGTCGTTCATCGTAATATCTGCAATCGACGTATCGCCCTGCAAGACGGTTGATAATAAAATGCGATTATAGTTCGGGTGCGGCTCGCTTCCGAAAATCGTAATATCAAATAAATCGCGATCGATTTTTAAAATCTCTTCGATGCAGCGTACACCCGCCATCCCGTTTCCGATTAATACAAGTTTCTTTTTTTCCATCGCTCCATCCCTCCGTGACATGTTAGTTACCGCTGAAACCATAGTTTGCATACTAAAAACAGCAACGTAAACACCCCGATTTCTTTGCTTTTTTGCACCATCCTCTCTCCCCCCTATACTTATGTTAGTTTTATCTTATCATCTCGTTATTTTTTATCACTCACAATGTAAAAATATATTACATAGTTTTTAAATATACGTACATAGAAATCGTGAAAAACAATTTATTTGTTACTTTTTATAACATGAATTCATGGAACGAAAAGGCTCGTCCATTGGTCATGAACGAGCCTTTTCGTTAATGAACGATATTCGGTTGTTGTAGCTGGTCGATGAGTTGTTCGCAGCGTTGGACGCGTTCTTCTAATTGCTGCATTCGCTGCTCAAGCGCTAAGACATATTCGCGTAAGCTCATCGGCGCATATCGCTTCGCCAATCGTTCGTATTCTTCTTCGATGGCTAACACAACCGTCATCGATGAGCCAAAAATCGCCTGAACAGCATCGATTATGAGCGAGCCGTATTTCGTCTGTAACATGTTCCGTTGCTGTTCATCGGTACATTTCACGATTACCCAGTCGTGGTCGATAACTGCTGTTGTGCTGCCAATCCACCGTTCAAACGAATGCGCCGATAATTCTTGGGCAAGTATTTTTTTCACTTCCTCCCAATACATCCTTTTCTCTCCTCCCTCTTATTTTCTATCATAGCGCATTTTCCCGACGTGTGCTGTCGAATGATAGAGAAATTTTGTTTATCTTTCATAAACACCTTAAATTCCCACGTAGGTATGTAGTGTTCGACAAAAAGAGACTCATTTCCTTCCAATCATGTCGATTTTTATATAAAAAACGGCCGGCATGTTGCCGGCGCGTGTTATGGACGGAACGTTTTTAGTTTTTTCGTTATTTCTTTTGTTTGCGGGTAGATGTCACGATACAACGCAAACAGCTCGCGGTAGCGCTCTACTGCTGCTGGATTTGGCTCAACTACCCGTTCTACTTCTTTAAACGCACGGGCGCATTGTTCTAAGGAGGAAAACCAGCCGCAACCGTATGCAGCAATCATTGCCGCTCCCATGCTTGGGCCTTGTTCTTGTTTCAATTTTTCAATTGGTGTGGCAAATATATCTGCTTGCATTTGCAGCCACTCGATACTTTTTGCCCCACCGCCAATTGATACGACCGTATCGACTCGTTTTCCGCTCGCTTTGATGATTTCGACTGATTCATTTAAGGAAAACGTAATTCCTTCTAACACCGCACGAGCAAAATCCGATGTAGTATGTGCCGCATCGATCCCGATAAATGAAGCGCGTATATCCGCATCCGCATAAGGCGTCCGCTCGCCGACGATATACGGTGTAAATAATAATCCGTTTGCACCAATGGGCGATTTAGCCGCGTGTTGCACGATTTCCGAAAAAGGAACTTCGGGAAAAAATGTGCGCTTGAACCAGTCAAAGCTATACCCTGCAGCTAATGTAACACCCATAATATAGTACGAATTCGGCTTTGCGTGGTTAAAATAATGCACTTTTCCAGCAAAATCTTTTTCGCCTGTTTGCTCAAACGCAAGAACAACCCCAGACGTGCCGATGCTGCACATCGTTTGTCCTTCCGCCAAAATTCCGGCGCCAATCGCCCCGCAGGCGTTGTCTGCTCCGCCGGCAAATACTTTGACGCTCGTCGAAAGCCCGGTCTTCTCAGCGATTTCTGGAAGCAATGTTCCGACACATTCGGTCGATTCAACTAATGGCGGGCATTCAATCTCAATAGCAAGCTCTTGGCAAAGTTTTTCGCTCCATGCTTTCTTTTGGATATCAAGAAGCAGCGTTCCTGCTGCATCGGAATATTCCATTGCGACATGGCCGGTGAATCGCAGCCGCACATAGTCTTTTGGCAACAAAAACGTATGAGCCTGTTTGTAAAGATGCGGCTCATGTTTTTTTACCCATAATAATTTCGGGAGTGTAAACCCTTCTAACGCTTCGTTTTTCGTAATCGCTAATAGTTTTTCTTTTCCTATCCGCGCTTCGATTTCTCGACATTGTTCCGTCGTTCTTGTGTCGTTCCAGAGAATCGCTGGGCGTACAACTTCATTCGTTTCCGTTAATAATACTAAGCCGTGCATTTGCCCAGAAAAACTTAGCCCGACAACCGACCGCGGATCAATGTTTGCTATTTTGAGCACTTTTCGTAATGCAATAATCGTTTTTTCTACCCAATCTCCTGGGTTTTGCTCGCTATATCCAGAGTGCGGCTGATACAATGGATACGGTTCTGTGCTTTCTGCTTTTACTTTTCCTGTCCAATCGACAAGCAGCACTTTAACAGCGCTTGTTCCGATATCGATGCCGATGACGTGTTCCAAGTGTATCCCTCATTTCTTACCGACTGGCACAAACGTCAAGTAAATATTCGTTAAGCAACGTTTTCAACCGCTCTTGCCGCCCGGATTGGTTGCGAATATCGCCAAGTTGCAGCGCATACGCCTCTAACGTACGGAAATTCGCCGTTCCTTCCACAATATCGCGACCGATTCCTTCGGTATAGCTTTTGTATCGTTCTTCAATGACTGACTCGAATACGCGGTCTTCGATTAACCGATGCGCCACTTTCAAGCCGATCGCAAAGCTATCCATGCCCGCAATATGAGCGTAGAACAAGTCTTCTGGTTCAAACGAACCGCGTCTTACTTTCGCATCAAAGTTCAACCCACCTTTTCCAAGCCCGCCGTTTTGTAAAATTTCATACATTGCGAGCGTAGTAGAGTACAAGTCTGTTGGGAATTCGTCTGTATCCCAGCCAAGCAGCAGGTCGCCTTGGTTCGCATCGACCGAACCGAGCATTCCGTGAATGCGCGCGACGCGAAGTTCGTGTTCAAACGTATGGCCAGCCAATGTCGCATGGTTTGCTTCAATGTTGAATTTGAAATAGTCTTTTAGTCCATACGTCTGCAAAAACGCTAACGCGGTTGCGACATCGAAGTCGTATTGATGTTTTGTCGGTTCTTTCGGCTTTGGCTCGATTAAAAATTGTCCGTCAAAGCCGATTTCTTTGGCATAGTCAACCGCCATGTGCAAAAAGCGGGCTAAATTATCTAACTCGAGCTTCATGTCTGTATTTAATAGCGTTTCGTACCCTTCACGGCCACCCCAAAATACGTAGTTTTCCGCCCCAAGCCGTTTGGCGATTTCTAATCCTTTTTTTACTTTTGCTGCTGCGTACGCAAACACATCCGCGTTGCAAGAAGTTGCTGCACCGTGAACAAAGCGTGGATGGGTAAATAAGTTTGCCGTGTTCCAAAGCAACTTCGTTTTGCTTGTTTTCATATATTCTTCGATCATATCGACAATCGTATCTAAGTTTTGGTATGTTTCTTTTAATGTCGCTCCTTCTGGGGCGATATCGACATCATGGAAGCAGAAAAACGGGATATTTAATTTTTCAAATAGTTCAAACGCCGCCTCGACACGCGCTTTTGCTAAGTCCATTCCGCTGTATCGATTCCATGGGCGAATCGCCGTACCAACCCCAAACGGGTCTGCTCCATCCCCAACAAACGTATGCCAATACGCCACCGAAAAGCGCAAATGCTCTTCCATCGTTTTGTCCCCGACTTTTTCTTCTGGGTTATAAAACTTAAACGCAAGCGGGTTTTTCGACGTCGGACCTTCATACACCACTTTGTCAACGTTTTCAAAATACGCCATCCTAACATCCTCCTCGTCATTTTTCGTGAGATCGAACTTCTGCTATTAGTATACCGTCTTTTTATTTGTTTGTCTATTAGATAAACAAAGTTTGTTTTTTTGCCACAAAACCGATAGATTTCTTTGATTGGTTATGATACATTGATAAACAGGGTGATGTATGTGACAAAAATAACTGGGAATCCTCATTTGATTAAAAAAATTAATAAGGCGCTTGTGCTTGAGATGGTGAAAAGCCAAGGACCTTTGTCGCGGGCGGATGTGGCACAGCGATCCGGATTAAATAAAGGAACCGTTTCTTCGTTAGTGAAAGAGTTGCTTGACGAAGAGCTTGTGTACGAAATCGGGCAAGGGGAATCAAGCGGCGGCAGGCGGCCTGTTTTATTGTTATTTAACGAAAAAGCTGGATATTCCATCGGGATTGATTTAGGGGTTCATTATATTCTTGGCGTGTTAACCGATTTGCAAGGAAATATCGTCGTTGAAAAGCAAATGGCGTTTCATGACAAAACCTACTCTTCGGTGCGGACGCATATAAAAGAAACCATTTCCTATTTAATGGAACAAATGCCAGACAGCCGTTACGGCTTAGTCGGGATTGGCATTGGCGTTCCTGGTATTG
The DNA here is from genome assembly GCF_014196205.1 of Anoxybacteroides voinovskiense. Taxonomy (GTDB): domain Bacteria; phylum Bacillota; class Bacilli; order Bacillales; family Anoxybacillaceae; genus Anoxybacteroides; species Anoxybacteroides voinovskiense. The sequence continues at coordinate 148,069 of NZ_JACIDE010000001.1, forward strand.
TTGATAAAGAAGGAGCGCTATTGTTTGCGCCGAATTTAGGGTGGAAAAACATCTCGCTAAAACAAGACATCGAGGCAGCGTTTCACGTTCCTGTTATTATCGATAACGAAGCAAACGCTGGGGCATATGGGGAAAAACGTGGCGGCGCAGGACAAGACTTTCGTAACATCATTTACGTAAGTGCCGGTATTGGCATTGGCGTCGGTTTAATTTTGAACGGAGAACTGTATAGAGGAACGAGCGGATTTTCCGGAGAAAGCGGTCATATGACGATCGAAACCGACGGCCCGATGTGCGGCTGTGGAAATCGCGGCTGCTGGGAATTATACGCTTCTGAAAAAGCACTATTGGACGGAGCAAAGCCGCTCTTTAGCCATGATATGTCGTTAGAAGAACTATTACGATTGGCGGAAAAAGGACACGAAGACGTGCTCGCATTATTTGGGCGCATCGGCCGCTACTTAGGCATTGGAATTAATAATTTAATCAATACGTTTAATCCAGAGCAAGTCATCATCGGCAACCGTTTATCGATGGCAAAACAATGGCTTTTCCCTGCCATCCAACAAGTCATCGACGAGCGTACGTTGCCGTTTCATCGCGCACACGTCGCTATCCAATTTTCTAAACGCTCGATTTACTCCACCGCACTAGGCATCTCCTTTTTTGTCATCGAAGATTTCTTGAAAAAAGGAGAAAAGGTAGAAGTGTTTCTGTAAAAAGGCATCCAGACAAGCTGGATGCCTTTTAATACGCCCCACGAATAAACGGATGGACTTCATTTTGATAAAACGCTGTTAACCGTTCCTTTTCTTCTTCGCTAAACGACGGAACATGAAGCGCCTGCAAGTTGTCCTCGACTTGTTTTACAGTTTTGAATCCCGGAATCGCGCACGTCACTTCGTCATGGTCTAAAATCCATCGCAATGCGGCTCTTGTCATATTTCCTCTGCCGTCTGCGATCCACGTTAGCTGTTCGCTAAGCTCTACCCCTTTATGAAACTCAAGCCCAGCGAACGTTTCGCCAACGTTGAAATGTTGCCCGTCTCGATTAAAGTGGCGGTGATCAGTTTCCGCGAATGTTGTGTCCTTTTTAAATTTCCCTGTCAATAATCCACTTGCCAGCGGTAGACGCGCCAATATCCCGACACCTTGTGCTTTTGCTTGCGGAAGCAGCTGTTCTAACGGCTTTTGCCGGAAAATGTTAAAGATGACTTGCAGCGCTTTTACGTTCGGATTCGTTAAACAAAACAGCCCTTCTTCTACCGTTTCGACACTCACGCCATAATAGCGAATCTTTCCTTCTTGCTGCAGCTTATCCAACACTTCAAACACTTGGCCATCTTTTAACACTTCAAACGGTGGACAGTGAATTTGGTATAAATCAATGCGCTCGCGCTGCAAGCGCTTTAAACTTCCTTCGCAATATTCCCGCACTTTTTCCTCTGAATAGGTGCGAAAATCATGAATATCCCCTGCTCGGCAAAATTTCGTAGCAATATAAATCTCGTCTTCTTTTCCTTTTGTCGCTTTTGCTAAAAGCTCTTCGCTATGACCGTTACCATACACATCTGCGGTGTCGAAAAAATTGACCCCCGCATCGATTGCCCGCTGCAATCCTTTCAACGCTTCACTGTCGTCCGTATGTCCCCAAGAACCGCCAATCGCCCACGTCCCAAAACTTATTTCACTCACTTCTAATTCTGTATTTCCTAAACGGCGATAGTTCATCTTTCTCCCTCCTCATGCACACGAAACGTATATTTCGTAACCGATGAATACATTTCTCCTGCCCGCAAAATGCAGGAAGGAAAATGCGAATGATGCACCGCATCCGGCAATGCTTGCGTTTCTAAACAAATGCCTAAATATTTTCGCGCGGGTGCTCCGTTTACTTTTATTTCACTCGGAAGCTGATTGCCCGTATACACGACCACCCCTGGTTCATCTGTTTCTACTATTAATGTTCGTCCGCTTTCCGGGTCAAGCAACACAATTTCCTCGTCATGATGGGTATTTAACAAAAACGGATGATCGTATCCTTGCCCGACGGAAACAATTTGCGGATGGGTTGCTTCCACGCCTTCTTTAATCGTTTTTCCTTCGCGCAAATCAAACGGAGTGCCCGTTACATCAAGCAGTGCGCCAGTCGGAAGAAATTCGTGATCCAATTCCAAAAATCGGTCGCTTTTTATTTTTAACTGATGCTGCAAAATATCGCTTTTTACGTTGCCACTTAAATTAAAATACGTATGGTTCGTTAACGTTATTGGCGTATCTTTGTCAGAAGTGGCACGGTAGGAAATCGTTAGTTCGTTTTGATTATTTAATGTGTACGTGACGTGAACGTCGACGTTCCCAGGATATCCTTCTTCCCCATCGGGGCTTGTATACGAAAATTGGACGCCAACTTCGTCTTTTCTAGAAAATCCCGCTCCTTGCCAAATAGCATGATGAAACCCTTTTTTACCGCCATGTAGATGGTTGCCGTTTTCGTTTTTATAGAGCGTATATGTTTTTCCGTTTAATTCAAAAGAAGCGTTTTTTATCCTTCCCGCCACTCTTCCGATGACTGCACCGAGATACGGGTGGTTGGTCAAATAGGAAGAGAAATCATCGAATGCTAGCACAATATTTTCATAGTTTCCATGTCGATCGGGAGTTACTATTTTCGTAATAATACATCCATAATTGATACACGTCACTTCGATACCGTTATCGTTCGTAAACGTATAGGCGATAATCGGACGACCGTCCACTTCCGTCCATTGTTCTTGGACAATTTTCATCCCGCTTCCTCCCTTTCTTTGTATGCTGCTTATAGTTCAACGGCTTTTCCGATACTCGCTGACGTGCGGCATGCGTCTAATACTTTTGCTTGCCGAATGATTGCGTCAGGTGAATAGCTTGGCGTTGTCCCATCGATGATGCATTGCGAGAAGTGCTCCACCTGTAGACGGTATTGGTCGCCGTTCACTACTTCTTCCCGCGTTTTCCCGTCGTCCGTTTGGATAATGAGTAAGCCACTGCCTTGTTGCACGTCCGGACGGTACGCCCGCGGAACGGTAATTTTCCCATTCGTTCCGATGATTTCATATTCATTGCGGGCAAACATATCAAAGCTGCAGTCAAATAAAGCATGGACACCATTTTCCAATAACATCCACCCGCTTGTTATTACATCCACCCCGTAACGGTCATCGTACGTAGAATGAACGGATAAAGCAACTGGCTCCGTTTCTAGTAAATAGCGAATGGAATGCACACAATAGCAACCCACATCTAGCAAACTCCCACCGCCACACGCCGGCTCCATTCGAATGTTATTCTCCCGCTCAACAAGGTAAAAAGAAAAACTTGACCGCATGCTTTTTACTGTTCCGATTTCTCCAGAAGCAATGATTTCTTTTACTCGGTTGTGCTGCGGGTGAAACTGGTACATAAACGCTTCCATCCAAACGACCCCGTTTTCTTGGCAAGCCTCGACCATTTTTCGAACATCTTCTTCGCATAAAGCTGCTGGCTTTTCGCAAAGAATATGCTTTTTCTGTTTCGCTGCTTTCACCGTCCATCCCATATGCATATGGTTCGGAAGCGGAATATATACAGCGTCAATGTTAGGATCGGCAAGCAAGTCTTCATAATTGTTATAAGCTGTCGGTATCCCTAGCTGCTGCGCTACTTCATGCGCCTTCCCGCTACCGCTTGCGATTGCTACGATTTCCGCATTTTCTGCCCGCTGAATCGCCGGTATTACCTCACTTCTAGCAATAGCAGCCGTGCTTAAAATTCCCCAGCGAACTTTTGTCCCCATCTCATTCACTCTCCTTTTTCATGAATGAACAGAGGCTGATCCATTATAGTTAGACCAGCCTTTTCATTATCCATTTCGTTTGGAATTTTCTAAAAACCATCCATCACTTTGATTATAGCAATTTTCACTTAGTTTGTACAGAAAACAAACTATTCTACTTAAATTCTATCAATCATTCTATATAAATTTGGATTGAAAAACCGGTATAATCAAGAGCGTTAAGTTGACTGGAAGAACGGTCAAAACGGTTTGCATATGTCGGAAAACTAATCTGTATTCATATAAAGCACAATGCCTTAGATAAAAAAAACGCTACCTTACCGTCCCCGCCAAAACATTTCATTCCATCTTAACTCATTCCGGATTGATTGCGGCGATGTGTGTTCGTTGATGACTACACATTCAACTCCTGCTATTTCCGCAAAGTCTTGCAGCTGTTCTGTCGTGACGGCGAATGAGAAGCACGTATGATGAGCACCTCCCGCTAAAATCCACGCTTCTGCCGAATCACGAAGCGATGGACGCGGCTTCCATAGGATTCTTGCAACAGGAAGTTTTGGCATTTCTTTCTCTACCTTTACCGCATCAACTTCGTTCACAATGAGGCGGAAACGATGTCCAATATCAATCAACGATGCATTTACCGCCGCTCCTGCACCACCGTCAAAAACAAGACGAGCTGGATCAGCCTTTCCGCCAATCGAAAGAGGATGGACCTCAAGTTTCGGACGAGTAGCAGCAATGGTCGGACACACTTCTAACATATGAGCGCCAAGGATTAACTCGTTTCCTGATTCCAAATGATACGTGTAATCTTCCATAAACGACGTTCCTTTTCCATCCGCCATAATTTTCATGATTCGAACAAGTGCTGCCGTTTTCCAATCTCCCTCACCACCAAAACCATACCCTTCCGCCATGAGCCGCTGAACAGCAAGTCCTGGGAGCTGTTTCATTCCATGCAAATCTTCAAACGTCGTCGTAAATGCGGTAAAATTTCCTTCTTCCAAAAATGCTTTTAACCCGAGTTCAATCCTAGCTTGTTCTTTGATCGAATCGCGTACTGCTCCTTCGTGAAGCCCCTCTGGAACAATATCGTATAGTTCTGTATATTCGTCAAAAAGCTCATTCACTTTCTGTGCTGGCACTTCTTTTATATACTTAACAAGATCGCCGATACCATAGCCATTAATAGACCAACCAAATTGAATTTGTGCTTCGACTTTATCTCCTTCTGTCACTGCTACTTCCCTCATGTTGTCGCCAAAACGGGCGACTTTTAAATGACCGCTTTCTGTCGCCGCAACTGCCGTACGCATCCAGCCGGCAATTCGTTCGCGAACATCCGAATCTTCCCAATGACCGACGACCACTTTCCGCGCAATGCCCATTCTGGCGCCGATAAAACCATATTCCCTGTCTCCGTGAGCCGATTGGTTCAAATTCATAAAATCCATATCAATGCTGTTCCAAGGGATGTCGCGGTTAAATTGTGTGTGAAGATGCAACAACGGCTTTCTTAACTGCGAAAGACCTCCGATCCACATTTTCGCAGGAGAAAACGTATGCATCCACGTAATGATTCCCGCACACTCGTCATCAGCATTCGCTTCAATACAAAGCTTCCGAATTCCATCAGGTGTTGTCACAACCGGCTTAAAAACAACTTTAAACGGTATCATCTCGTCCCGCTCGAAACCTTCGGCGATCATTCTCGAATGCTCTTCTACTTGTTTCAGCGTTTCTTCCCCGTACAAATGCTGGCTTCCTGTAACAAACCAAAATTCATATGGCCGCAACTGTAGCATAAAAACCTCTCCTCACATCTATTAGATATTGATATTCACTGATTCTTTTAATCCTACATTTTCTTTAATCGATTTTAATCGTTTCATCACATTGTTTCCGCCGCGTCCGAAATAATCATGCAGTTTCACATACTCTTGATATAGTTGTTCGTAAATCGCTACATTTTCTCGTATCGGCTTAAACACTTCATCGCGGACTTTCCCCATTTTTTTGGCAGCCTCAACAATCGATTCATATCCTCCGTTTTCTTTTCCGGCTGCCACCGCTGCAAACATCGCTGCCCCAACAGCAGGAGTTTGCTTCGAAGCCGCTATTTTAATTGGGTGATTTGTTACATCCGCATAAATTTGCATCAATAATCTATTTTTTTGCGGAAGTCCACCGCAAGCATAGATCTCCTCCACCTTGACACCGCTTTCAACAAAAGCATCAATAATTTTTCGAGTGCCGAATGCCGTCGCTTCGAGCAAAGCGCGATAAATTTCCTCCGGCTTCGTTAACAACGTATAACCAACCATTAGTCCTGTCAAATCTGTATCGACTAATACAGAGCGATTACCGTTCCACCAATCTAGCGCCAATAAGCCAGTTTCCCCTGGTTTGTACGCAGCCGCCCTTTTTTCTAGCCATTCGTGGATACCGATTCCTTCTTTTTCGGCTGCTTCTTTCACATAAGCCGGAACCCCTTGCTCCACATACCAAGCGAAAATATCCCCTACTGCTGACTGGCCGGCTTCATAGCCAAAATACCCTGGGATAATACCATCTTCTACAACGCCACACATCCCTTCGACATACTTTTCTTCTGTTCCAAGCAACATATGACAAATCGATGTCCCCATCGCCATCACTAACTTACCCGGTTCTACTACCCCAACTCCCGGAACGGCAGCATGAGCATCCACATTCCCAACAGCAACAGCCGTACCTGGAAGAAGTCCCATCATCGCTGCCATTTCGTTCGTTAGTTCTCCCGCTTTTGTTCCAAGCGGAACAATATCGCCGCGCAATTTTGTTTCCGTCAAATTTTCAAGACGAGGATCTAACGCTCGAAAAAATTCTCTGTTCGGATAACCTTCTTGTTTATGCCATATCGATTTATAACCGGCTGTGCAACTGTTTCGAACAATATTTCCTGTCATTTTAAATACTACCCAATCAGTAGCCTCTAGAAATAAATCCGTTTGCTCATAAATATCTGGGGCTTCATTTAAAATTTGCCAAATTTTAGCAATCATCCACTCTGACGAAATTTTTCCGCCGTACCGCAGCAAAAACGATTCGCCTCTTTTCTTGGCGATCTCATTTAACAAATTAGCTTCATCTTGAGCGGCATGATGCTTCCATAATTTCACCCAACTATGCGGTCGATGTTTTACCTCATGTTTGAAACAAAGCGGTTCACCAAAAACATCAACCGGAAGCATGGTGCATGCTGTAAAATCTATTCCAATCCCAATCACATCCGCAGGGTTTACCCCTGATTTCTTCAGCACTGCCGGAACGGCAGTAGCCAATACCTCGAGATAATCTCTAGGGTGCTGCAGCGCCCAGTCTTGTTCTAATTTTACATTTGATTCCGGAAGCACCTCATCGATCACTCCGTGAGGATAAGGAGTCACATGATCCGCGATTTCCCTTCCTTCCAAATCGACAAGAACAGCGCGACCAGATTCTGTTCCGTAGTCAATGCCAATGACGTATTTCATTCTTCCCACCTCTTATTGTCCGTAATATGCATGAGCGCCATGTTTTCTAAGATAATGTCTGTCTAATAAAGACTGATCAATCGGCTGAACATTTGGATTGAGATGGCATGTTCTTGCCGCCATTTTAGCGACTTCCTCAAGAACAACCGCATTATGAACAGCACTATACGGATCATCCCCCCAAGCAAATGGTCCGTGGCTGTGAACAAGCACCCCTGGCACTTGCGTCGGATCTAAAAAGCGAAAGGTTTCAACAATCACATTTCCCGTTTCCATTTCATAAGCCCCTTTAATTTCCGCTTCTGTCATTTTTCTCGTACAAGGAATTTCTCCGTAAAAATAGTCTGCATGTGTCGTTCCTAAAGCCGGAATCCCCTTTCCTGCTTGTGCCCAAATCGTCGCCCAAGGAGAGTGGGTATGAACAATTCCGCCAATGGAAGGAAAAGATTTATATAGTACTAAATGAGTTGGCGTATCAGACGATGGTTTTCGTTTCCCTTCTACAATATTGCCTTCTAAATCAACAACAACTAAATCATCCTTTGTTATTTGGTCATACGCTACTCCACTCGGTTTGATGACAACAAGCCCTTGCTCTCGATCAATACCGCTAACATTTCCCCACGTAAATGTCACTAATCGATAGCTAGGAAGTTGTAAATTCGCCTCTAGCACCTTTTGTTTTAGTTGCTCAAGCATCTCCCCCACTCCTTAATCAAAAAATTCTTTCACCTCCATTATAATTTTGTACGTACATTTTTTCTATAGTTTTTTAAAAAAATTGTTTGTACATTTTATATTTTCTTTGTTGATTCTCGAATAATTAACTCTGGTTGATAAATAATATCTTGTATTTCTTCATTTCGCTCAATCATCTGGATAAGTGTTTCTGCCGCTCTTATCCCCATTTCTGCTTTCGGATGGGGAACTGTTGTCAACTTCACTTCTGTTGCTGTCGCAAACGTTGAGTCATCGAAGCCAACGATGGAAATATCATCAGGCACATTTAGTCCTAATTGACGAATAACATCCAATAGCTTAATTGCCAACTCATCGTTATAGCATACGATCGCTGTCGCTCTTTCCACATCAGCTTGTTGTAAGAAAGAGCGCACCAGTTCTAAAGGTTTTGTGTCTTTTTCTTCAGTTGTATACGTAACGAGATGTCGCGAAGACAAAGGTAGGTTATATTCCTGATGAGCACGAATAAAACCTTTTAGTCTACTGACTCCTTGCAAATCATCCGTTTTAAAAAACCCCGCGATTCGGCGATGACCAAGCTGTATTAAATGCTCAGTAAGCAAATATCCTCCTTTTTCATCATCCATTTTGATGACCGGACAACTCATTTCTAAATAACATTCGTTAATCATAACGTATGGAATATGTAAATTATTGAGTGTTAAGTAATACGAAAGATTAGGATTGCCTTGAGCACTTTTTGTCGGTTCGATGATAAGCCCACTTAACGGCTGTTGAATCATCGCCTCTAAATGGTCACGCTCTTTCGTTTTGTCGTTATCGGTACTAGCCAACAATAGTCGGTATCCTTTTTCGCGCAACGTTTCTTCCGCTCCACGGACAATATGTGGAAAGATATAATCGGAAATATATGTTGTTAAAATCGCTACTGTTTTTACTTCTTGTTTGCTGGCTAGCTTTGGCTTAGAAACAAATGTTCCGCTTCCTTGGATTTTATATAGCCAACCTTCATTTTCTAATTCACCTAACGCTTGTCTAACTGTATGGCGACTTAACTGAAATTGGTTTGCAATTTCATGTTCTGTTGGTATTTTTTCATTAGGGCTTAACTTCCCTGATTGAATCCAAGATAAAATTTCTCGTTTCAATTGCAAGTATTTTGGCACACTTTTTTCTTTCATAACGTTCACCTCGTGTTGAATAATCTACATATCCATTATACCAATTTTTATTTGTCCGTATATATTCAGAAAAGAATAGCCAAGATGAAACCATCTTGGCCTTAAGACGCTTTGTTTTTGTTATAAATATCAAACGCAACAGCCGCAAGTAACACCAAACCTTTAATCGCCTGTTGCCAATCAATGCCTAATCCAAGCAACGACATCCCGTTGTTCATGACCCCCATGACAAGACCACCGATAATCGCGCCACTTACTGTCCCAATACCACCATACGCAGAAGCGCCTCCAATAAAGCAAGCGGCAATGGCGTCGAGTTCAAATAGGTTTCCTGCTTTTGGTGTCGCTGCATTTAAACGCGCGGCAAAAATCAATCCCGAAAGTGCGGCTAAAACTCCCATGTTCACAAATACCCAAAATGTGACCCTTTTCGTTTTCACCCCTGATAATTGTGCCGCTTTTTCGTTTCCTCCAATTGCATATATATGCCGACCAACAATCGTCTTATTAGCGACAAACGAATAAGCAACAATAAGTGTTGCGAGAATGATTAAAATATTCGGGATTCCTTCATATGTCGCGAGAACATAAGAGAAGACAGTGATCACAACGACAATACTAATTAACTTACCTATGAACATTGCTGCAGGGATTACGTCAAATCCGTACGTTTTAGCATTGTTTCTTTTTTTAATTTCTAACCAGATAAACAAAATAGATAAAAGCCCTCCGATGATAAGTGTTAGCAAATGGATATTCTTTCCGTGAAACACATCTGGAAGAAACCCTGAACTAATGTTTTGAAACGATTTTGGAAATGGGGCAATCGATTGTCCTTTTAAGACAACCATCGTAAGCCCTCTAAACAATAACATACTTGCTAATGTAACAATGAAAGCTGGTATTTTTACATAAGCGATCCAAAATCCTTGCCATGCGCCAATCAATGCACCTAACAAAAGAGAAAGCACCACTGTAACAATCATCGGGACATGATGTTGCACCATTAAGATACCTGCTAGCGCACCTACAAACGCCGCTACTGACCCCACCGATAAATCGATGTGCCCGGTAATAATAACAAGCATCATCCCGATTGCTAGTACTAAAATGTAGCTGTTTTGCAAAATTAAGTTCGTTACGTTTAAGGGTCTTAATAAAATCCCGTCTGTCAAAAGTTGAAATAACAACATAATTAACACAAGTGCAACAACCATACTGTAGCTTCGAATATTGTTTTTAATCATTTGAGCAAATGGCTGGATCTTTGGTTCGATTGGTTCCGAATGGCGTGTCATTGTTTTTTGTGTCGGCATTTGCATTTGTGTTACCCCCTAACTTCCGTTTTTGTCATTAGTTTCATCAAGTTTTCTTGCGTTGCCTCATCTCGGCTCAACTCGCCTGTTATCCGTCCTTCGCACATCACGTAAATCCGATCACACATCCCTAAAATTTCTGGAAGCTCAGAAGAGACCAGTAAAATCCCTTTCCCATCTTGTGCTAACTGGTTAATAATTGTGTAAATTTCATATTTTGCTCCAACATCTATTCCGCGTGTTGGTTCATCTAAAATAAGAATATCTGGTTGCGCAAAAATCCACTTGCTTAATACTACTTTTTGCTGGTTTCCACCGCTTAGTTTTTCTGTTTTTTGAAATATGCTCGGTGTTTTTATTTTCAATCGTTCACGATATTTCTCTGACTCTACAATTTCTTTGTTTTCATCCACCACAAATTTTTTTGCCACTTTATTTAACCGTGATAACGTAATATTTTTGCGAATATCGTCCATTAAAATTAATCCATTTCCTTTGCGATCTTCTGTTACATAGGCAATTCCGTTTTCAATCGCTTTGCTCACGTCGCTGACATCAATTTCGTATCCATTTTTGAAAATTTGTCCGCTAATTTTTTTTCCATACGATTTCCCAAAAATGCTCATAGCAAGTTCGGTTCGTCCTGCTCCCATCAAGCCGGCAATTCCGACAATTTCTCCTTTCCGAATATAAAAATTGACGTCATCAATAACTTTTCGTTCATTATGAAGAGGATGATAAACGTTCCAATTTTTCACTTCAAATATTACTTCGCCAATGTTCGGTTCTCGTTTCGGATAACGATTCGTTAAATCTCGTCCTACCATTCCTTTAATGATTCGGTCTTCTGTCACGTGGTCTTTTCTCATATCTAGCGTTTCAATCGTTTTCCCATCTCGTAAAATCGTGATTGAATCAGCGACTTTCGATATCTCGTTCAGTTTATGCGAAATAATAATCGCGGTCATGCCCTGCTTCTTAAATTCTAATAATAACCGCAGCAAATTTTCACTATCGTCCTCATTCAAAGCAGCAGTCGGTTCATCCAAAATCAATAATTTTACTTCTTTTGATAATGCCTTTGCAATTTCGACTAGCTGTTGTTTCCCGACCCCTAGATTTCCAACCAATGTATGCGGCGACTCATTTAATCCAACTTTTTTCAATAACTCTTTCGTTTTAACAATCGTTTCATTCCAATTAATAACTCCTCGTTTGGCTTGTTCGTTGCCAAGAAAAATGTTTTCCGCAATCGATAAATAAGGAATAAGGGCCAATTCTTGATGAATAATGACAATCCCTAACTCTTCACTTTGTTTAATATCTTTAAATTTACATACTCCCCCTTTAAATAAAATGTCACCACTATATGTGCCGTAAGGATAGACACCGCTCAACACTTTCATTAGCGTCGATTTTCCTGCACCGTTTTCCCCGCAAAGCGCATGAATTTCCCCTTCTTTCACTTGCAAATTTACATTTTCAAGCGCTTTTACCCCTGGAAATTCTTTTGTAATTCCACGCATCTCTAATATGAACTGTGACATTGCTCACCACTTCCCTATTGTGAAATAAATGATATAGTGATAGCTTTTGGACTATCACTATATCATTTCACCTTGATTACTTAGTTAATTGATCTTTTGTGTAATATCCGCTATCTACTAACACTTTTTCGTAGTTAGAAATGTCTACAGAAACCGGCTCCAATAAATAAGATGGCACGACTTTTACCCCGTTATTATATGTTTTCGTGTCATTTACTTCCGGTTTTTCTCCTTTTAAAACAGCGTCAGCCATTTCCACTGCTTTTTTCGCTAATTCTCGCGTATCTTTAAATACTGTTTGTGTTTGTTCCCCCGCAATAATGGATTTTACGGACGCTAATTCGGCATCTTGACCTGTAATTACTGGCATCGGCTTTCCTGACCCGTAGCCAACTCCTTTTAATGATGAAATAATACCGATACTAATTCCATCATAAGGAGATAACACAGCATCAACTTTCGCATTTGTATAATGAGCGCTCAGTAAATTATCCATGCGTGCTTGAGCTGTCGCTCCATCCCACCGCAACGTAGCTACTTGATCAAATTTAGTTTGTCCGCTTCGAACGACTAATTTTCCAGAATCAATATATGGTTTTAATACAGACATCGCCCCGTCGAAGAAGAAATATGCGTTGTTATCATCTGGCGAACCTGCGAACAATTCGATGTTGAACGGACCTTTCCCATCTTTTAGACCAAGCTTTTGTTCGATATATGAGCCTTGAAGCACTCCTACTTTGAAGTTATCAAACGTAGCGTAGTAATCGACGTATTTGCTGTTTTTAATAAGACGATCGTAAGAAATGACTTTAATGCCTTGTTTATGCGCTTTTTCTAATACATCGGTAAGCGCTTCCCCGTCAATTGGCGCAATAACTAATACGTTAACTCCTTTTGTAATCATGTTTTCAATTTGTGATACTTGGTTTTCAACAACGTCTTCAGCATACTGCAAATCCGTTTTATAGCCAAGCTTTTTAAACTCTTTTACCATGTTTTCCCCATCGCTAATCCAACGTTCAGAAGACTTTGTTGGCATTGATATTCCAACAAATCCAGCATCCCCTTTTCCTCCTGTTTCCTTTCCGCTACACGCGGCTAATGCAAATACAAATACAAGCAAAATCAATGTTGTGAAAAACTTCTTCATCTTCTTTTCTCCCCCTTTAATGATTCTTGTGATTCAACTAGAATATAACACCTATAAAATTTTCAGTCTTTTCAATCAACTGACTTTTTTTATAAAAATTTAACTTTAGTAAAGCGTTTTCAAAAAAAGAGGGTGTCCACACACCCTCTTTTTGTACGTACCAATTTATAATATTTATAATAAAACTTCCCGAACTTCCTTAAATAAAAACGCTCCTTTGCGATATTGATTTGGAGACACACCTACTACTTTTTTAAATGCCGTACTGAAATAGTGTTGTGTATCATACCCTACTCGTTCGGAAATTTCATGAATGGTTAGCTGTGTCGAGACCAACAATTGAATCGCCTTTTTAATTCTTACTTCCGTTAAAAAATTGACAAACGATACCCCTAGTTCTTGTTTCATAATGCGGCTCAAATATACAGGCGAAACGTTTAGTGATTGAGCAACGGATTCTAATGTAAGTGTTTGATCGGAAAAATATTCTTGTACATATTGTTTTGCTCGTCGCACGATTGGCGAAATATTCGTTGCGCTATAAGCCCTCTTTTTGCAGATTTCATATGCGTCTGCTACTTTCGTGAGTTCTCCTTCTACCTCTGCAGCGTATATATTGGCTTGTATGTTTAAATACTGCTTTATCGTTTTCTCAATTGTGCGAAATAGTTCTTCATCGACCCAATCCCATAAACATATCACAATAAAGCCTACCGTATCGCGAAAAACCACTTTTCTTTTTCCCTCTAACAACTCCGAAGCGATATTTTCAATAGCAAAAAAGAACAATTGTTTATCCTTTTCGCTCATTAGTAGTTTGGTGCTGAAAAACTCTTGCCAGTAAATCACCGCCAGTTGTACAGGACAGGTGGATGGGAGCTTGAAAAACTGCAATTGGGCAAAGATTTCGATTTCTTTCAATCGACCATGAATCCACTCTAAACAAAATTGCTGACGGATGAGTGGAAAATTTTTTTGCACTTGTTTTGACAATAACGTAACATATTCCGATTGTTGCAATTCCTTTGTTAGTTGCTGTTGAATTTTTTTCGCCACTTCACGCAAATGAGAAGGATTCGTTGGCTTTAAAATATAATCGTCGACTTGTAAACGAATCGCTTCTTGGGCGTAAGCAAATTCGTCATGTCCGGTGACGACAACAATCCTACATTTTGAAAGATTTTTTCTTATTTGTTTCATTAGAGAAATTCCGTCCATAATAGGCATAGTCAAATCAACAAATAGAATATCAATTTGATGGCGTAGCGCTAATTCCAACGCTTCTTCTCCATCTTCCGCTTCCGCTACTACTTTCATTTGGAACTCGTTCCAATCAATCGCTTCTCTAATCCCCTCACGAATAATCGCCTCGTCATCGGCAATCAATACCTTCCATGTTCGCACATTTCTCCCCCCTAGCAGCTTATGATAGGATGAACGATTGTTACCGTTGTTCCCTCTCCTTCTTTGCTTTCTACTTCTAGACCATAAACGTCGCCAAATGTTAATCGAATTCTTGCATGTACATTCATCATTCCATAGCCTTTTATTTTTTTTCCTCCAGCAGTAAAATCAGCGGCTAAACTTTCCCTTAACGAAGACAATGCTTCTTGGGACATTCCAATGCCATCGTCTTGCACTTTAATAATTAACTTTCCATCTTTTTCTTCTGCTCTAATGAAAATATGCCCAGGTCCTCTTCTCTGCTTAATCCCATGATAAATAGCATTTTCCACAATCGGCTGTAGTACGAGCTTTACTATATATAAATCGTGAACACTTTTGGAAATAGCAAACGTGTAATTTAGCTTTTCTTGATACCTTACTTTTTGAATGCTTAAATAGCTTTGGATATGTTCCATTTCTTCAGAGAAAGGAATCATGTCTTTCCCTTTGCTTAACCCGATACGAAATAGTTTAGACAACGATTCGACGACTTGTGCGACATCATCCGCTCCTCTTTTTCGTGCCATCCAGTGTATCGTATCAAGCGTGTTATAAAGAAAATGTGGCTTAATGTGCTCCTGTAGGCTACGAAGTTCCGCTTCCCATCTTTGGCGTTCCTTCCATTCCACTAGGGAAATAAAACGCTGAATTTGGTCAAGCATTTTATTAAAGCTCTTCCCTAACATGCCTATCTCATCCGAACGGTTCTCTCGATAACGGCTCGTTAAATCTCCTGCCTCCGCTTTTTCCATAAAGGATATGAGCTGCCCAATCGGTCTTGATAATGAGCGGGCTAAGTAGTAGGAAGCACCGAGACCAACAAAACATACAAAAAAGACGAAGCAAGTAACGTAAAAACGGATTTCTTTAATTTCTAAAGCCGATTCTTGATTAGAAAAAACCCCTATTGTCGTCCAGTTTGTAAATGGCGAACGTTGGTAAATGAACTGAAGATACTGACCGTGGATGTTATGTGAGAACGTTCCGGAATCTTTTTTAAACCACACTGTTCGAATTTGTCCAATTAGCGAACGGGCAGGAGAATAAATATTTTCTCCCCGATGATCGATTACCATCAAATACCCCCATTTTCCTAAACGAACGTTTTTTGTTGCCTCCGCAATGACCCTTAGTTTTAAATCCACTAATACTACACCTTCGACTTCTTGTGTTTCTGGATTTAAAATGGCGCGTACCGCTGATACTACTTCGCTATTTTTATAATTCGTGTGCGTCGTTACGTTTCGTTGATGAGGGTGACCAATGATTTTAAAAATGCCTTTATTTTGAACTGCTTCTTTGTACCACGTTTCGTCTGTAAGCGATTTCGTCGAGCGAGCATACATTTCGTTGCTAATGTACTCTCCTTTATAGTTGACAAGAAGAATTCCGGCAACTTCAGGATATAACGTAGTAATGCCTCGTAAAAATTGACGAATACGGTACTCGTCGCTCGTTTCCCCAATTCCTTGCATCTTTTCATTGCCTGCTAAAAATTTTTTCACTTCTGGGTTAAAAGCCGCCAAATACGTGATGTTTTGCATATTGCTCAAGTAAAACTCTAATGTTCGGTTTACTTGGTTAATGACCTGAAGTGTATTTTGATTAATTTGCCTATCCATCGTTCGATCTACCGCCCAACTCGTCAGCACCCCCAATCCTAGCGAAGGTAAAATCATAATTAGCAATAAAAGTGAAACTAATTTATAACGAATCGGCAAATTGTTAAGCTGAAAATATTGGGTCATTTTCAACATGAATCCCTCTTTCATTTCGCATAAAAACTATCGACATTCTCTTTCGTAACAACTGTAATGCCTGTATCGACGTATGAAGGCATCAACGGATAATCGGATGATAACGACGGTGTTAGTTTATGATGAAGATGAAATAAAAATTGTAGCGCCCAATAGCCCATATTCCATGTGCCTTGAGCAAGCGTTGCATCGATAAGGCCTTGTTTAACCATATCTAACGTTCTTTTGTCTGTGTCGAAACTGATAATTTTTGTTTTTTTGGCTAATAGGGAAACTGCTTCTCCTACTCCTACTCCTCCGTTTGCTTCGGTAACAAAAATTCCGGAAAGGTCGGGGTATTGTTTCAATATTTCCAGTGCTACTTGCTTAGAAACAAGTGCATCTCCTTTTCCGTCTTTTACCACCGCCACTTCTATTCCGGGGTATTCTTTGTACATCGTTTCAATAAATCCTTTTGTTCGTTGCTGGTGGTTTAGTTGGTTTGGCAATGTAATGACAGCGACTTTCCCTTTTCTCCCAAGCAGTTCAGCCATCTTATGTGCAGCTGTTGCTCCGGCATTGTAGTTATTTGTTCCTAAAAAAGAAAACGCTTTACTTCCAAGGGCATCGGAGTCGAATAATACAACAGGGATTCCTTGTTCGACTGCTTTATTAATTGTTTTCGTCAGTTTGTTAGGATCCATTGCTGAAATAGCGATACCTGCTGGTTTTCTAGCAATCACTTGTTCTAACACTGTCACTTGTTCGTTCACATCGTATTGCGTTGCTCCGCGATATTCGACCGAGACGTTTAACGCCTGTGCCGCATCTTCGAACCCTTTTAAACAGTTTTTCCAATAATCAATTCCCGATAAAAAGGTGACCATCACGTATTTTTCATCTATCTTTCCACTTAATCCCCCACTTTCTTGACTAAGAGAGTTAATACGTGAATTTTCTAAATGGTAGTTATATACATATATAACAAGAGCACCGACCAAGAAAATATACATAATTAGTAATTTTTTCACCAATACCCCCCCTGCCTACGACACTTTAAACTGTTGAATAAGCTGCTGCAAAGCCCCCGCCATACTCGATAAGATCGCTGCAGAAGCAGCAATTTCTTGCATCGAGGCCAGTTGTTCTTCAGTTGTAGCAGAAACTTCTTGGGTTCCTGTTGAGGTTGATTTTGCTATTTCGTGAATGGTTTGCAACGCCTGAGCAAATTTTTTTGTTCCATCCGACACTTTTTTTACAGCCGCAGAAACTTCACCAATTTGCTCGGCAATGTCATGAATCACACGCTTAATTTCGATAAATGTATCCCCAACGGTATGGATAGCGGTAATTCCCCCTTCAGCTTCTTTTATTGCTATCTCCATCGATTGCACCGCGTCGTTCGTTTCTTGTTGGGTGGAAGTAATTAACGCACCAATTTGTTGAGCGGACTGTGCTGACTGCTCAGCTAATTTTCTTACTTCATCTGCCACTACAGCAAAGCCACGCCCGTGTTCTCCTGCTCTTGCCGCTTCAATAGCGGCATTTAAAGCCAACAAGTTCGTTTGCTCTGCGATTCCGGTGATGATTTCAAGAATATTTCCTATTTGCTTGGAGCGCTCTCCTAACGTCCTTACAATTTCTCCTAGATTGATTATTGTTTCATTTACTTTGTTCATTTTCGTCACTGCTGTTTGAACAGTCTCGTTTCCTTTCATAACTTGCTTTAATGCATGATCTGTAATATATGCAACACTTTGGGTTCGTTCGGTAGCAAGTTGTACGTCGCTAGACATTTCCTCCACCGTTTTTTCTTGCTCTTCCACATTTCGAACCTGCTGTTCCATTCCGAAAGCAATTTGTTGCATTGTCATCGCAATATGTTCGGCCGCTTCGTTCGTCTGTTCAGCACTTGCTGTCAGTTGTTCAGAAGAAGCTGCTACTTGTCCTGCACCGAGCGATACTTGCTCAATGATTGTCCGCAAATGTGTTAACATTTGCTGAAATGCTTTTGCCAATACGCCGATTTCATCGCGATTCTTTATCGTAATTTCATTTTCTGTCAAGTCACCGCTTGTTACACGTTTAGCCATTTCCGAAAGCGCTACCACTGGTTTTGAAATAGTTAAGCTATTATACAATGCCACAACAAACGCTACAATAATGGCGACTCCACTAACAACAACTAGTAACATCTGAATGACTCTCGCTTGCGAAGAAACGTTATTCTGCACAGTATCTAACTCCACCTGCTGAACAGCAACTAACTGCTGGGAAGTTTTATCAAACTTTGAAATAATCTCTCTTCCAGTCGTAGAAAGTAGTTTCGTATAGGCTTTGAAATCCCCGCCTTTCTTCAACTGAAACGCTTGCTGACCGAGTTGGTAAAATTGTTGCTCCAATTCATCTAATTGTGCCAGCAATTCCTTTTCGTGCTTTTGTTTCAATGCTTTTCTAATACCCATAGACCGTTTTTTATACTCTTCATGTGCTTTGTTGAAATTTGCTAAAGAGGTAGGATCGTCTGTTATTAAATAGCTCCCCATGCTTCCTTTTGCAGTTTGAATGATTACCTCTAACTGCTTCATCTTCATCATTTTTTCCATCTTCTCATTTACTAGCTGCTGATAGCTATGATTGATCTTCTGAATCTCGATGTGCGCTACACCTGCCATTAAAATTAATAAAGCAATCACAAGCGAAAATCCTACAAACAATTTTGTCTTTACGTTAATGTTCATCAAAAATCCCTCGCCCCCAACAAATTGTACGTATCATTTTTTCGTTTTTCCGAGAAATACAACGTTTAAAAATGCATTGTTCGTACAATTAAATTTATTATTAATTTATCATGTTTGAAGTGAAAATTGCAAACTTGTCATGCAAACGGATTATTCATCATTCTACTAAAAAAACAAATTGAACATTATTGAAAAGACATAGAACAAAATCAAAGTATTGCTCACCCTTCTGTTGATTTCTTTTGTTCTTCTGTTAATCTATAGGTAAGCCATATTCAAGGGAGGTGGGACAGTGGCTACTCCTGATCAAGGCAAAAACTATTCGTATGCTGATTGGGAAACGTGGGAAGGGCGTTGGGAGCTCATTAACGGAAAAGCGTACGATATGACGCAGGCTCCGTCTTCTGAGCATCAGTTTTCCGTAGGAGAATTGTATTTTTCCTTGCGTCGTTTTTTCCAAAACAAACAATGTTTTGTGTTTGTCGCTCCGTTTGATGTATTCCTTGGTCAAAAAGACGATAAGGAAACTCCTGATGATATTGTCCAGCCCGATATTGCCATCATTTGCGACAAAAAACAGATTAGAAAAAAGGGGTGCTACGGAGCACCGGCACTTGTTGTCGAAGTATTGTCACCATCCACTGCCTTAAAAGACGATAACGAAAAATTTTATACTTATCAGCGCCACGGAATTCGTGAGTACTGGATTGCTGATACTGCCAATCAAATGGTTCACGTATACTATTTGCAAGAAGGAACGTACCAACGAATCGCAACGTACGGACAACAAGATACGTTGCACTCGGCACAATTTAAAGAATTATCCATTCCGTTAGCACCATTGTTTGCATGGAGCTAAAACGGCTCTTGTCGTCTGAACAAGAGCCGTTCGTTCTTATTTTCCGATAAAGTTCGGTTTTCGTTTTTCTAAAAATGCTTGGACGCCTTCACGGTGGTCTTTTGTTTTCCGCATTTTTTGCTGGGCGTCGGTTTCGAGCTGAAGGACGTGCAGCAATTCGTCTTTTGTCGTTTTGGCGTACAGCGTTTTTGTTGCAATCATCGCTTGTAGCGGTTTTGCTTGCCATTCTGCTAGTTTTTGTTTGATTTGTTCTTCGTTTTCCACGATGAAATCGACGATGCCTAAATCATATGCCTCCATCGCACTCATCGTCTTTCCTTCCCAAATAAGATGTTTCGCTTTTACTTCACCGACGCGCTTCGCTAAAAAGAAATGACCCCCACCATCTGGGACAAGCCCGATGCCGATAAAATTCATCGCTAAGCGCGCATCTTTTGTCGCGATGACATAATCGCTTGCCAAGGCGAAACTTAACCCTAATCCTGCCGCTGGTCCATGAATCGCTGCGACAACAATTTTCGGCAGCTCGTACAATGTCGTGATAAGTTGCTGAATCGTGTTCATTACGTCATGAAACGCTTCTTCATCTTCGACGCGAAGCATCGTTTTAATATCGCCGCCAGCGGAAAATCCTCTTCCTCTTCCACGAATGAGAAGAAGCTGTGCATCGCTTCGTTCGACTTGGCGAAGCGCTTCGACCAATTCGTTCAACATTTGCACGTCCATCGCATTTAACGAATCCGGACGATTCAACTCTAATACTGCGACATTTCCTGAAAATGAAAGCACTACTGTTTCCATCGTTCTCCCCCTGTTTCACCGATTTCCTTTTACTTTATTCCGCACGATTGGCAAAAATCCTTTTTTCAATATAAAAAAAATCCGCACCACTTCAAGTGGCACGGGCGAACTTGTTAGCGATTCCGGTTGAAAATGATCAGCTTTAACTCCGTCATTTCTTCGATCGCGTAGCGAATTCCTTCGCGGCCAAATCCGCTTTCTTTCACACCGCCATACGGCATATGATCGACGCGGAACGTTGGGATATCGTTAATAAGCACCCCGCCGACATGCAGTTTCTCCGCCGCTTCCCACGCCGTATGAACATTGTCGGTATATATGCCGGCTTGCAGCCCGTAGCGCGAATCATTGACAAGTTCAATCGCTTCGTCGACGGAAGACACTTGATTAATTAAGACGATTGGCGCAAATACTTCTTGGCATGATACTTTCGTCGTTGGCGCTGCGTCTAAAATCACTGTCGGCAATAAAATATTTCCTTGTCTCTCCCCACCAATTGCAACGGTAGCGCCGCCTTGTTTCGCTTCTTCGATCCAATCTAGCGAACGCTCGACGTCTTTGGCAGAAATAAGTGCGGAAACGTCTGTGCTCGGATCAAGCGGGTCGCCGACTTTCAACTGCTTCACCGCCGCAATAAACTTTTCAACAAATTCTTTATACCGTTTTTCATGCACGTAAATACGTTGCAACGAAATACATACTTGCCCTTGGAACGAGAAAGCACCGACGACGCACCGCGGAATGATTCGTTCGATATCGACTTGTTCATCGATAATGACCGCTGAGTTTGATCCTAATTCTAGAGTAACACGTTTTAAGCCCGCTTTGTTGCGAATGCCAATCCCTACTTCAGGGCTCCCGGTAAAGGTTACCATGCTAATGCGTGGATCGGTAACAATTTGGTCGCCGACCGTTTTTCCACTTCCGGTCACGACATTGAGCGCTCCTTTTGGCAGTCCTGCCTGTTCAAACAGCTCCGCAATAAAATACGCAGAAAGCGGTGTTTGGCTTGCTGGTTTCAATACGACCGTATTTCCAGAGGCAATCGCAGGGCCTAGCTTGTGCGCTACTAAGTTCATCGGGAAATTAAACGGCGTAATCGCTCCGATGACTCCAATTGGCTCTCGCGTCGTAAATGCGACACGATTTTCCCCGCCTGGCGCGGCATCAAGCGGAAGCGTTTCCCCATAAATCCGTTTCGCTTCTTCCGCGGCGAATTTATACGTTTGAATCGTGCGCGCTACTTCCGCTTTGGCGGTCGTAATTGGTTTTGCTGCTTCTTTCGCGATGATCGTAGCCGCTTCTTCCGCCCGCTGTTGCAATAGCGAAACGACTCGCTCTAAAATCGCTGCACGCTCATGCGCTGGCATCTTTGCCATCGTCCGCCGCGCTTCATACGCAGCCGCAATCGCTCGCTTGGCATCACGCTCTGTCGCGAACGGAATCTCCGCCAACACTTCGCCAGAATACGGCGACAAAAGCTCAGTGTAAGCCTCCGCTTCTACCCATTCCCCGTTAATGTAAAGCTTCTTTTTTTCGGTTGTTGTGTGCATCCCGTTTCCCTTCCTTTCGTACGCGTTATTCCTAAACTACTCTTTCATTTTTATTCTGTTTTTTCTGAAAAAATCCTTCATTATATCACGTACTAACCTTGTTGAACGGAAACGAACATTACCCCCCATCCTACGATGAGGGGCGGTGGGTTTAGGGTTCTATTCGCTTAATGATTTTAGCAGGATTTCCGCCAACGACGACATTGCTTGGCACATTTTTTGTAACAACAGCACTAGAGGCGATGACAACATTATCGCCGATGTTCACCCCAGGATTGATTACCGCTCTTCCGCCAATCCATACGTTATGCCCGATGCGAACCGGTTTCCCATATTCTAGTCCTGTGTTTCTTTCCTGCGGATCGATTGGATGCGTCGCTGTATAGATGTGCACCCCGGGGCCGACCAAACAGTTATCGCCGATTCGCACTTCGCACACGTCTAAAATCACGCAATCAAAATTCATATAAAAGTTTTCACCGACGTGAATGTTGTACCCGTAGTCACAACGAAAACTTGGTTCGATATATACGTTTTTGCCAGTAGATCCAAGTAATTCTTTTAACAGTTCTGCCCGTTTTTCCTGCTCTGTTTCCAACGTTTGGTTATACAAACGAGTAAGCTTTCTTGCTCGTTCTCGCTCTTTGGCTAATTGTGGATCCGCTGCACAATACAGTTCCCCATTTATCATTTTTTCTTTTTCGGTCTTCATGCCCCCGCTCTCCTTTTGCAACGTTTTCCATCAGTATACCACACCCTTCCCTTTTTTCGAAAAAGCGCTACGGACGATGTGCTGGTTCATCACATACACGCCTGTTAAAATGACGATGCCGCCAAGTATGGAGAGAAGGTGAATTTTCTCCCCTTGGACAACGATGTCAAGGACGAGTGAGAGGAACGGGGAAACGTACAACCATGTTGCTGGAAACGAAGGGTTTGTTTTTTGGAGTAGCCAATAGTACAACCCATGCCCAACAACGGAACCGATAATGACTAAGTACAATAGCGAAAACCAGCCGCTGCCGTTTACTGCGGAAAGAGCGGGCTTCTCGGCAAAAAAAGAAACGACAAGCAGCGCCAATCCACCAACCAACATTTGGTAGCCGTTTAGCATTAGCGACGAAACGCCTTGTTTTAATACTCTTTTAGAATAAACGGTGGCAAACGCATAAAAGCTTTCCCCGATGACAACGATCGCGCAAGCAAGTAGCCACACGAGGTGAAACTGCACCGAAAGCGATGGGGAGGTGAGCAAAACAATCCCTAAAAAGCCTAAGCCAAGCCCAACAAGCTGAACGTTAGTAATTTTACTTTTTTCTATTTTTGCATGAAGCAACGTCACAAAAAGCGGGCCTGTCGCTGATAACAATGCGGCAAAGCTAGATGGAATATATTGCTCTGCCCAATACAGTGTTCCAAATGTCATACCTGTCATACATAACCCTGTCAATAAAAACGGCACAAGCTGCTTTTTCGTTGGAAAAGAAAATTGTTTCGTCACTAATCCGTAGACAATGACGAGGAAGCCGGCGAGAAAAAAGCGGAAACCGGCAGAAAAATACGGAGTCCACCCTGCTTGCAAGCCGATTTTAATCGCTAAAAACGTCGTTCCGAAAATAAGGCACATCGCAAAATACCCCAATAAAACCATTTCCATCACCTTTTTCTGTTATTTTATGTATAGCATGCTATAATAGCTGTATAACAGTAAAACTCTTTCTATAACAGTAGGTGAAAGTGTATGAATATTCCTTTAAAACGCTATTCCCACGTTCCGGTGCACGAACAAATATGCCAATATTTTATCGACCGGATTTCATCCAATATGTTAAAAGAAGGCGAACAGCTCCCTTCCGTCCGCCAGCTAGCAAAAGAACTAGGAGTAGCATTAGTGACGGTGCAAAAAGCGTATCAACTGCTGCAACAAAAAGGATATGTCGAAAGTTTTCAAGGGAAGGGAATTTTTGTGAAACAACGAACTGCCATTGCCCATCCCCCACTTGATACGAAATGGCAAATGTTAGTTCATGACTACGTGCCGCGGGCGCAATCACTCGCAATTTCTCAACCGTTACGAAACATTCGCTATAACTTAGCTACTGCTTGTCTTCATGGAGAACTTTTCCATATGGATTGGATTCGCGAAACAACGGTGCACGTTATACAACAGCAACCACAATTATTAAGCCAATACAGCAGTGCCAACGGGGATATGGAATTTCGGAAAGCAGTGAGCCAATATATTCGCACGATGTCTGTGCCGCCTGAACATATCCTCGCAACAAGCGGTGCCCAACAAGGCATAGAACTTGTGGCGAAAACGTTCGTCGGGCCAAATGATGTCGTTTTAATGGAAGCACCTACGTATCCAGGAAGCATCGATGTGTTCAAGGCAAGAGGGGCACAAATTATTCCGATCCCAGTGGAGCAAGATGGGATAGATATAAAAACGTTGTTGAGGGTGTGCGACCAATATCGTCCAACATTGCTTTATACAAACCCAACGTTTCAAAACCCAACCGGAACGACGCTTAGCATGAAAAAACGAAAACAACTTGTCGATATTGCGGAAAGCTATCATTTTTTAATTTTAGAAGACGACCCGTGGAGCGAGCTTTATTTTGACGCGCCTCCACCACCACCGATTAAAAGTTTTGACAAGTCTGGGCATGTCATTTATTTAAAAGGATTTAGCAAATTTTTATCCCCTGCTTGCCGAATGGGAGCGCTTATCGCCGAGGGGAGATTGTTGGAAAAATTAATCGCTGCCAAAAGTATTTCTGATTTAGGTTCACCGTTGCTCCCTCAAAAAATCATCGCAGCGCTACTCCAGTCCATCCAGTTTGAGCCGTCTTTGCAGCGGTTGCGGCATCAGTTAAAACAGCGGGCAAAGCAATGTCATGACCTATTACACAAGCAGCTGCCAACGCTTACGTTCCGTCAAGCGGCTGGTGGAAGTACGTTATGGCTCACACTGCCGCGCCAAGTGGACACAACGCTGCTACTTGAGCAGGCACATCTTCACCAGCTTTCGTTTCTTCCAGGAAACGCCTGTTTTCCGACACACGTGCCAACCGAGCATATTCGCATCAGCTTCGCTGGGGTGCCGCTCGATGAACTGCCGAACGCCATCGAACAACTATGCCGGGCGCTGCATACGTTCCAAATCGAAAATACGATCGAGCAGTTCCCGAGTTTTTAACTAAAAACTCCCCTTTGCCATTAACGAGGCAAAAGGGGAGTCGTTACCGCTAAATCGACCCCTATCACACCGACGATTTGGTCGCCGCGAAAAATCGGGGCTGAAATCGTCAAGCACGGGCGTTTCGTCAAGGCGGACGTGTAAATGTCAGAAACGTACGTCCGCCCTTTGCTCGCTTCGATAAACCACGGGCGCGCTTTGGCGTTCACAAGTCCTGCCGGCGGATTCGAATAGATGAACGTCCCATCTAAATTGTTCGACCAAATCGCTTCCACATTCGCATGCGACCGTAAAAATTCGTTCAAGTACATTTCGTGCTGCTGCTTATTCATTTCATATAATGGATGAGACTCGAGCAACAGCGTAAGGCTTGCTTTTGTTTGAACAACGACCGTTTCATCGACGGATACTGCTGTGGCTATCCCGTCTTTCATAATGGTTTGCAATTCATCGGATGTTTTTTCCAACGCTTTATTAATATGCATCATTTGCTCAACGTTTTGGTGTTGAAGCTCCATGTCTTGTTCCACCCGTTGTGCATGTTCTTTGTTTTTAATAGCCATGACAGAAATTTGCTCTAATAATGCAGCGATTTCTTGTACGCTCGCTGTTTGCGCCTCAGCTGCTTGCGTCGAATCAAATACCATCGCTGTAATATCGCTTAGTTTTCCCTTCAATAAATCCAATATGTGCAATACGCTCATCATTTCGTGCGAGCCGCTTTCGATTTGCACGGTCTCCATTTTCACCATATTGGTCGTCGCTGCAATTTCGTTTTGAATCGATGACAAAATGTCACGCGTCTGTTCGACCGCTTTTGATGTTTGGCTTGCCAAGTTTCCGACTTCATTCGCGACAACCGAAAACCCTTTTCCATGCTCTCCTGCTCGTGCCGATTCAATGTTTGCATTTAAAGCAAGGATGCTCGTCCGTTGAGAAATAGAACCAATTGCGGAAAGAATGTGATTAATTTCTTGCGACTGATGGACTAAACTTTCCATTTGCTTTAATAAAATATGGTGGCTGTTGCGTAATTCATCCATTTCTGATTGTAGTTTTCTCAGCGAATTCCATGAATGAACCAACTCTTCATAAAATAGCTGGCTGCTCGAATGAATTTGTTGGGAAGCGGCGGATACTTTTAATGCAGATGAAGCGATCGTTTTCATTTTTTCCGATACACGTAATGTATAATCCATCGTCTTTTCAAGATGGGTTGTTAGCGCTGTTGTGCTCGATTTACTTGATGCAGAGATTTCATTCAGCGAATTAGCCGAAAGTTTCATTTGTTCAATCACTGCTTTTAGTTGGTCAGCCGCTACTTCAATTTGCCCGAGCAATTGCTCATTTTCTAATGAAAGTGTATCTTGTTCTTCCTTAAATTTCGCACGCCATTTTAACAAAAACATAAAATCTCCCCTTTCGTGTAATATTTTTTTACGTGATTATACCATTAAACGCCAAAAGAAAGAATCACTTTCTGAATATTTTTAACAAAGAAAATACCTGCCGTTTTTTCGGCAGGTTATTTGTTGAGTAATTTTCGTTGTTGAAAAGCATACTGAATCGTTGATTTCGCTGGTTCATCATGTTTGCGCGCTGTTAAATACGTGTATAACGCCCCCATAAACAACGCTCCACCGACAATGTTGCCAAATGTCACGGGAAGAATGTTATGAATCACTCCAGCCAAATCAATCGTTGCTGGATGCGGAACAGCTAGCGCAATGGAAAATAACACAAAATTCGCAATCGAGTGCTCATAGCCAGAAGCGAAAAAGATAAAAACGATAAGAATCATCGAGAGCACTTTGGCAATATCTTCTTTCATTTGCATCGGAATAAAAATTGCTAAGCAAACAAGCCAGTTACAAAGAATGCCTTTAATAAATAGCTGCATTGTCGTGGCGTGGATTTTTTTTGCTGCTACTGCAAACAATACGTGGTTTGGCGAAATGTGGTCGAATACGCCAGACTGCGCAATAAGAAACGCGAAAAAGACAGCTCCTAACAAATTCCCACTATAACAAGCGAACCAGTTGCGAATCGTGTCTTTTACTGTCGTTTCTTTCTGAATTGTACTAATGGTAAAATACATCGTATTGCCTGTAAACAATTCCGCTTCACCGTACATAATAAGTACAAGAGCAATACCGAAAAATAATCCCATGACTAAATACGTCGCTGGCGAGTTTGCTTCATGGAAAAAATCCCCGATTCGCAAACAAAGAACGAGCGCGAATCCGATATACACACCAGCTAAAGCGGCCCGCATCATGTATTGCGTAAGGGAGCGTTCTAAAATGGTACGTTTTTTCAGCGCTAATTCTTTGCATTTTTTTACACTTTCCATTTTTCCGCCACTTCTCTTTCTGTTTAGTTTGTGATTTTTTTCACATATAAATTACTCCTTCTTTTGCTTCTTTTCAAGGACAAAAGAGAAATGTTAAAATAACTGTCATCATTTTTCTTTTGTAATCGTTTTCCAAAAAAATAATTGTTGCAAATTCTCCCGTTATTGTTCCCACTATTCTTTTCCATGTATGTTTCATAAACGGTCACGCACATTATAAATGTTCAACTTTCTTTTGAAGGAGGAGACAGACGAATGAACTTTTTGCGTCTTTTTACCGGACGTAATCGTATGCTTAACCAGTGGCTGCGCCTAACCGGTCGCAGAAACAACCGCGGAATGCTTTGGTCGCTCATTAGTTTCGGCTTGGGGATTGCTGCCACCGCTGCCTTTAACTGGCGAAGACAACAAATGGCGCAATCCACTTTCAAGCGCCCAATTCGCCGTGCGATGCGCACCATTAACGGGTTTATGAATCGGCGAATGCGACGTCCGAGCCTAGCGGCAGTGGAGTTGTCAAAAGAAATTGCCGAGAAACCAAAAGCTCCAACACCGAACCGTCCGTAGTTAAAAACTCCCACCTGTTAACGAAAGGTGGGAGTCATGTTTTGTTTCACTCGCTTTTTTTCCTCCAAACAGATAGATGGTTTCCGAATGTCAACGCGTTGCCAGCCTGCTTCCCCATTTTCTTTCCAAAACATAGACGTACTACTAATACAAAACCGATTCGTTTCACGGGCATATGTTCTTTTCCAAATCGTATTCACTATCTTCTCCCTCTTTCCCTTTCAGATGAAAATACCCAAAAGCGGCTTCCTATGAAATTAATGGCCATTCCGGCAATCGTCACGATTACTTTACTCATAAATAACGACAGTCCAGTTAATTGTAATAGCTGCAACAACACAACCGTCGTGCCTAGCGATAGAAGGTTAAGGATAAGAAATTGAAAAAATTGTTGCGCCGACGCTTTTTCTTGCACACGAAACGTCCACGTTCGGTTCCATATGTAGCTATTAACGACGCCTGCGCTATACGAACATATTTGTGCCAAAACATACGACATCCCCATTGACGTAAGGAGGAAAAACACACCGAAATCAACAAGCGTATTTCCTATTCCGACCACGGCAAAACGAACAAACGTCGCACCTTCATTCCACATAATACGACACCTTTTCTTTTTCATGACCGACGCCCCAACCTTCTTTTAAAATATAGAGCGGGCGCTGTTTCACTTCGTCGTAAATGCGGCCAATATATTCCCCGATCACGCCAAGCATTATAAGGACAACACCGTTGAAAAAAAGAACCGCCATCACAAGCGATGACCAACCAGTGACGGTAGAGTGGGTGAACAATTTTAAATATAGGACAACGATCATCCAAATGGCACTAACAACCGAAAGCAAAAAGCCTAACAAACTGGCTAGCTTTAACGGTTTATATGAAAAGGATGTAATGCCGTCAAGCGAAAAGCGAATCATTTTTTTGAGTGGATATTTCGTTTCCCCTGCAAACCGCTCGTCCCGCTCGTATTCAATCGCTGTTTGCTTAAACCCAACCCAGCTGACAAGCCCGCGTACAAACCGGCTCCGCTCTCGCATTCCTACCAACTGGTCGCGCACTTTTCGGTCGATTAAGCGAAAATCACCTGTATCAAGTGGAATGTCCATTTCCGTCGCTGCCCGCAATAACCGGTAAAAGGCATAGGCGGTTGCTTTTTTAAAAAACGTTTCTCCTTTTCGCTTGATTCGCTTTGCATAGACGACGTCATACCCTTCTTTCCACTTTTCAATCATCTCTAAAATTAACTCTGGCGGGTCTTGCAAGTCCGCGTCAATAATGACAATCGCTTCTCCAGAGGCATAATCCATCCCTGCTGTAATGGCGATTTGATGGCCGAAGTTACGGGAAAAGTCTAAATATTTCACTGTATCATCTCTAACCGCGAGCTCTTTCAACATATCAAGTGTTTCATCTTCACTTCCATCGTTAACAAACAATAGCTCGTACGATCCATCGGTTTGCCCCATCACCCTTTTTAGTCGCTTATACGTTTCGCGAATCACAAGCGCTTCGTTATAGACAGGAATCACGACCGAATATTTCACCATGTTTCTCGCCCCTATCCTTCATATTTATATAGGTTTTCTGCACCGTCTCTACCGAACGACGGTTGTGTATCCGATTGTTTCCATTCGGTTTGCGGCACTTCTTTACAGTGTGTTTGAATCCACTCGACGATTTCGTTATTGCTTTGGCCGCCGCCGAATCCAGAAATAAGGAAATATTTCACTTCTCCGTTCTTCACTAGAGTCTCTAGCTTTTCGACCGTTAGCGCTGGGTCGTTTCCGGAGAATCCGCCCATTGCCATGACCGCTTTATCGGTTTTTAGCATGATTTGTGCCGCTTCCGTTGCGCGGAACGTCGCTACTAAATAAGTTTCTCCATTGTAGTTCTTTTCTAAATATTGAATGAGTTTGTCATTCGCCTCATTTCTTCCGATAGCCCCCATCATCCTCCCACCTTGTGGGTCAGTAAGTTGCGGGCCTGCTGCTGGAATCATACTATTGCCGCCATACAATATCGGGGTGAGCGCCCAATAAAACGGCATAAGAAGAAGTCCAAACAAACTTGCGACTTTTACATAATAGGCAATTCGTGCGTTCTGCCGAAACGCAAGAAGCAACAAGAACGAAGCGAGCCCTAATAAGCCGACGAACAAGATCCAGACGGTCGAAATCGACGCTTTATTTTGGTAAAGAATGTACGCTTCTAATGAAAATGTCGCCAAAAATGCGGTTGGAAGTAGCCATTGCTGTTTTCCTTCTTTATAAAATTCCCATAATAGTGCACTACCAATCGCCACAAGCGCGGCAATCGCTGGTGCCATCATACTTAAATAATAGCGGTGGAAAAAGCCAGCAATGCTGAAAAACCCCATCATCGGAACGAGCCATGCCAACCAAAATACCGCCGCTTTATGCGAAAGGGTGAATGCACGCTGTTTGCGAACCGATAAACCAACGGCAATCGTGCTAAAAAGAACAAACGGTAATAGCCAACTAATTTGTCCAGAAAGCTGTTGGTTGAACAGGCGAAATACCCCGCGATTGCCTGTTTCTCCAATACCGATGCCACCTGATTGTCCGCCTTTCCATTCCGGCAGTTGCGGTGGGGTGTTGTTTGTATTTGGCAGTTGCCCTGTACTTTGTGTACCATTTGGTGGTTGCCCTATGTTTTGTGCCCCATTCGGTGGTTGCGGCATTTCCCCTCTTTCTCCAGCTGGGGCGTCCATCATCCGATTTCCGCCTGGACCTGCGCTGCCGGTAAGCCGACCGATGCCGTTATAGCCGAGCGCCAATTCTAAGACAGAGTTTGTTTGGCTGCTTCCGATATACGGACGCTTGTCTTTCGGCATAAAGTCCGCAATCGCGGCGTATGACAGCGACGTCATCAGCAACACAACCGTTGCGAGTGCTAGCTGTTTCAGTTTTCGTTTCCAAGCTTCATTTTTTGCCAACCAATAAAATAGGTAAAACGCCGGCAATACCATGTACGCTTGCATCATTTTCATGTTAAAGCCGACCCCAACGAGCGCAAAGCTAACAAGGAGCCATGTGGCTTTTTTCGTATGAATAGATTGAATAAGCGCCCACGTCGCCACTAACAGCGTAAAAATTAACATCGTATCTAAATTGTTCGTGCGCGTAACTGCGACAAAAATAGGGGTGCACGCCAAAATGAAGCTCGCCCATCGCGCCGCAACGCGACCGAAAAACGGTTGAACGATCAAGTAAAGAAGCCATGTAGACAATACGCCAGCGAGCGCTTCTGGAAGCAAGACGCTCCAATCGCTCACCCCAAATAGCGCAACGCTCAGCGCTTGAAACCACAGCGCCACCGGCGGTTTGTCGACCGTAATAAACCCAGCCGGGTCGAGCGATGCGAAGAAAAACGCTTTCCAATTCGCTGTCATACTTTTCGCTGCGGCCGTATAATATTCGTTCGAACCAGCGTTGCCAATGTTGTAAAAATATAAAAACGAAGCCAGTCCAATGATGGCTATTAGCCACCAATCCATCCTTTTCTTTTTCATTTTTCTTCCTCCATTTATAAAATTTTCTCTCCTCGTTCACTGGTCCCATCATACAATCTTTCGATGAAAATTAAGTGAAAATAAAAAGGATGTCCCAAAATCACGGAACACCCTTTTTTATCACCGTATATGCGAACGAAACACTTTTCTCTCCCTTGAGAAAAATCGAACGTGTAGAATAGTCTTTAATTCCTCGGCCCCCATAAAATAATCAACACGCCAATTAAACATACGGCTGCGCCGAGCCAGTCGTATAAGTCAGGGGGTTTTCGGTCGATTCCCCAGCCCCATAGCAACGATAAAACGACGAAGATGCCGCCGTATGCCGCATACACCCGCCCGAACGACGGAAACTGCTGCAACGTCGGAATGATTCCGTAAACGATTAAAATTACTCCCCCAACCACTCCGTACCAAAGCGGCTTTGACTCGCGCAACGAAAGCCAGATTAAATAGCCGCCGCCAATTTCCGCAAGCCCTGCTAAAAGGAATAGCAGAAATGCCATCATCAGAATACACTCCCTTATTTCCCACGAAATTCCCACCACTCTTTCGTCAGGCGATGGGTTACTTCACAAAACAGTTCATCCACTGTATTGCCTTTCACCATTTCCCCATCGATAAGCGCAAACGGCCCTTTTTTACACGCTTTGCATTTCCCTAAACAGTCTTTCCGTTTCACTTTCACTTCTTTATACGTCCGCTGCAAAAATTTATATAATTTTTTTGTTTCATCCTTATTTTTCTTACAAAAGCAAATTTTTGTCATGGGGCAAACCTCTCTTTGCGATGATAAAAATTATCATTTTCATTTTATCACAAACAATCTACCATCGCGGAAAAATTTTTTCGCTGTTTTCTTGTTGTTTTTTGTAGATTTCCGTAGGTTGCGTTTACAGTTAAATTCAGAAAAGAAAAAATAGTAGAAAAACAGAAAGGAGGGGGCTTGTTGATTTACTTCCACCAAGTAAATAAGCATTACGGAGACTTTCACGTCTTAAAAGATATTAATCTTACTATCGAACAAGGCGAAGTGGTCGTCATTATCGGTCCATCTGGTTCTGGGAAAAGTACATTAGTCCGCTGCATTAACCGCCTGGAAACAATTACAAGCGGCGAATTGATTGTCGATGGCGTGAAAGTGAACGATAAAAACACCGATATTAATAAACTGCGCCGCAACATCGGCATGGTTTTTCAACACTTCAACTTATATCCGCATAAAACCGTCTTGCAAAATATTACACTTGCACCGATGAAAGTGCTCGGTGTGCCGGAAAAAGAAGCGAAAGAAACGGCGATGTACTATTTAGAGAAAGTCGGCATTCCTGATAAAGCGAACGCCTACCCAACAGCATTGTCTGGCGGTCAACAACAGCGCGTTGCCATCGCCAGAGGACTAGCGATGAAACCGAAAATTATGCTATTTGATGAACCGACTTCCGCGCTTGACCCAGAAACAATCGGGGAAGTGCTCGATGTCATGAAAACGCTTGCAAGAGAAGGGATGACGATGGTTGTCGTCACGCACGAAATGGGGTTTGCGCGGGAAGTCGCTGACCGCATTGTCTTTATGGACCAAGGGAGAATTTTAGAAGAAGCACCACCGGAACAGTTTTTTGCTAATCCGCGCGAAGAACGGGCGCGCCTGTTTCTTAGCCGGATTTTAAATCATTAATTTTAAAGGGGGAAATTTTTCATGTTCAAAACCGTTTGGAAAAAAATGATTGGGCTTGGGCTTGTCGCCATGCTCAGCGCCACTGCCTTAGTCGGCTGCAGCAGCGAAACAACGACAGAAAACAAAACGGACAACAAAAAAGAACAAGCAGCAGAAACGACGTTAGACAAAATTAAAGAACGCGGCAAACTAGTCGTCGGCGTCAAATACGACCTCAACCTTTTCGGCTTAAAAAATCCGCAAACTGGTGAAGTGGAAGGATTTGATATCGACATCGCGAAAGGATTAGCGAAAAAAATTCTTGGCGATGAAAACAAAATTGAGCTAAAAGAAGTCACGTCAAAAACACGTATTCCGATGCTAAACAACGGCGAAATTGACGCGATTATCGCAACAATGACAATTACCGAAGAGCGGAAAAAAGAAGTCGACTTCTCTGACGTTTATTTCATGGCTGGCCAATCGCTGCTCGTCAAAAAAGATAGCAACATCAATAGCGTAAAAGACGTCAACAAAAAAGGCGTCACGGTATTAACGGCAAAAGGTTCGACTTCCGCGCAAAACATTCGGGCAAAAGCGCCAGAAGCAACGGTGTTAGAGTTTGAAAACTACGCGGAAGCATTTACCGCACTGAAAGCAGGACAAGGCGATGCGCTCACGACAGACAATGCGTTATTGTTCGGAATGGCAAAACAAGATCCAAACTTCCGCGTCGTCGATGAAACGTTCTCGGAAGAACCATACGGAATTGCAGTTCGCAAAGGCGATAAAGAATTATTAGACGTCATTAACGAATATTTAAAAGAAATTAAAGCAAACGGCGAATACGATAAAATTTACGAAAAATGGATTGGCGAAAAGCCAAAGCAATAACGAAATGACGATGAGCGGAAACTATCCGCTCATCTCTTGTTAAGTGGAAAGGAGGCAACAAGATGCTCGACTATTCGATTCTGATCGAACATTGGGATATGTATATGCAAGGGTTTGCCAATACATTAAAGGCAAGTGTCCTCGCGTTAATCGGCAGTTTCGCCATCGGGACAGTGATGGCGGTTTTTCGTATCGCCCCTATTCGCCCATTAAACTGGATCGGTGCTGCCTATGTCGAATTTATTCGCAACATCCCGCTTATTTTAATTGTCTTTGTCTTTTTTGTCGGGTTGCCAGCCATCGGCATTCGTTTTGATTCGTTCACCGCAGGTACGTTAGGGTTAACCGTTTATACGGCGGCGTTTATTGCCGAAGTCATTCGCGCCGGCATTCTTGCCGTTCCGAAAGGACAAATGGAAGCCGCGCGCTCATCGGGACTAACGTATTTGCAAGCGATGTGGTATGTTATTTTGCCGCAAGCAGTAAAAATCGTTATTCCGCCAATGGGTAACCAATTTATTAATCTTGTGAAAAACTCGTCTGTTCTTGGAGTCATCGCTGGGCTTGATTTAATGTATTTCGGCGACTTAATTTCTTCGGAAACATTTGTCACGTTCGATGTGTACATTTTCGTGGCGTTGTTTTATTTGCTTTTAACGATTCCATTAAGCTTAGGGGTTGGCGCGTTAGAACGCCGCTTAGCAAAAAGTCGGTAAAGGTGGAGTGAGAGATGGATTTTGTCGGTGCATATGCTCCCGCACATTTGAAATTTTTATTGGAAGGATTTGTTGTTACACTAGAAGTTGCCTTTCTCTCGATTTTCTTTAGTTTTCTCATTGGCATTATCATCGGCGTGCTACGCTACAGCCGTATTCCTTTTCTTTCTCCAGTGCTTGCGGTCGGAGTGGAGACAATTCGGAATTTGCCGCTGTTATTAATTATTTTCTTTACGTATTTTGCCCTCCCTGAAGTTGGGGTAAAACTTGATAAGTTTTATGCGGCTATTTTAGCACTTGTCATCTTTGAATCGGCAATGCTTTCCGAAATTGTGCGCAGCGGGCTGAATTCAATTGAAAAAGGACAAATCGAAGCGGCGCGCTCATCAGGGCTCACCTATACGCAAACGTTATGGCATATCGTTTTGCCGCAGGCGTTGCGCCGCATGGTTCCGCCGATTGTCGGGCAGTTTATTTCCCTTTTGAAAGATACGTCGCTCGCTGTCGTCATTGCTCTTCCGGAATTAATGAACCACGCACAAATTATTAACGGGCAAAACGTCAATTACGTCATTCCGATTTTCCTATTAGTTGCCGTCATGTACTTTGTCGTCAACTACTCCCTTTCGCTCGTTTCGCGAAGACTTGAGCATAAACATTCGTAACAATCTATCTCCGTTTCCTGTTATAATAGGAAATGGAGATTAATTATTTCCAATATAAAGGAGATATGTATGCGCGAACGGATGCTACCAATCTTCCTTCTCATTATAGCTACCGCTTTTTTCGGAGAAATGAAAGTAAATCCGTTTGGAAGTTCGTTTCGGTTTTCGCTCGGAAGCGCCGTTTTCTTTTTCGGGCTTATTTGGTTTCGAACGGTGCCAGTTGTATGGACAGGATTACTGACAGGGCTTTTTATTTCCCTATTTCGGACTAGCATTGACCTACTGATGAGCGGTGTTTCTTGGGGCGACAGCCTGCTTTCCCATCTACCTGCCGCGTGCTATTATCTCGCTTTTGCCCTATTTGTTCACGCACTTCGTCTCCGTAATTATATGGAGCTTCCCATTCATGTTGCGTTGCTTGGGGCAAGCATCGATTTCGCTTCAAACATCGTCGAACTGTTTGTCCGTCATCTGATGGGCGAAACGATTGCTATGACGCATGAAACGGTTTTTATGCTCATTTTGTTCGGAATTTTACGAAGTTTTTGCGTTGTCGGACTATACAACATTTTAATGATTCAACAAATGCAAACGTTGGGAGAAGCGCGGCGGCAAGAGCTTGAACGGCTTGTCATGATAAACGCCACCCTCTATGAAGAAGCATTTTATTTACGTAAATCAATGAGCCATATGGAGGACATTACACGCAAAAGCTACGAGCTATACACAAAGTTAATGGACGGGGAAGTTGTTGAGCCAAGTATGGCGCTCTATATCGCCGAACATGTCCACGAAGTAAAAAAAGACTCGCAGCGCATTTTCGCCGGTCTGTCGGAGTTAATGAACCAAGAACAGCGCGATTTGCGCTTGTCCATTGCCGAGCTTTGCGGCATGGTCGTTCGTGCGAATCAAAAATACGCGGAATTATTAAAAAAAGAAATTGCTTTTCAATGGACGTCCGATCTCCATTTATCGACGCGGCACGTCTACGCCCTTCTTTCTGTCTTAAATAATTTAGTTGCCAATGCGGTAGAGGCAATCCCTTTATCCGGATGGATTCAGCTTCGCGCTGAACTTGATGGTGAGGATCTCGTCTTTACCGTCACCGATTCCGGCCCTGGAATCCCGGAAGACGAACGCGATTGGGTGTTTCAGCTCGGCTTTACAACGAAATACGATGAACACGGCAACCCGTCCACTGGCATTGGGCTGACGCACGCAAAAGAAATTGTTCATAGTTTCAACGGAAAAATACAACTAACCACCGACGAAAATGGCCGAACGCAATTTCAAATCAACATTCCTAGCAAACAACTATGAGGAGAGGATGCCATGCGCTTTTTTCTGATTGAAGATGACGCGGTTGTAAGAAAAATGTTAGAAAAAATCATTCATGAAAATGGGCTTGGGGAAGTCGTTGGACAAGCTGAGGACGGGCTGCACGTATCGATCGACCAGTTGTATTGTGTCGATGTCGTCCTTATCGATTTACTTATGCCAGGGCTTGACGGCATTCAAACGATGAAAAAGTTGC
The DNA here is from genome assembly GCF_014196205.1 of Anoxybacteroides voinovskiense. GTDB lineage: Bacteria > Bacillota > Bacilli > Bacillales > Anoxybacillaceae > Anoxybacteroides > Anoxybacteroides voinovskiense. The sequence goes on from NZ_JACIDE010000001.1 coordinate 185,559, forward strand.
GCGCGCAAGGGTTTACGGGTCCGTTTGTCATGATTTCTCAAGTAGAAAATAAAGAAATGATTGGGCAAGCGTATCTGCACGGCATTGATACATATATTCATAAACCAATTAACCGTTACGAAGTCATCTCGGTTTTAAAACGAGTCGCCGACTATCTTTCGGTCGCCTCCTCGCTTGATTCCATCCGCCGCCTATTGCAAACGCTAGAAAAAAAGAAACAAACAACAGCCAGCCATGAAACGACGATCGAACAAAAGGCACAGCAGCTTCTTCTCGTCTTAGGAATCGCTGGCGAATCAGGAGCGTCCGATTTATTAGCCATTATGCGCTGGCTTTCGGAACAAGAGCAACAAGGACGGGCAATTCACGACTTGCCGCCATTGAAAGAGCTATATGCCCAAATCGTGCAACGGATGTATAAAGAGGAACCTCTCGTTCAAAAAGAAATACGCGCGATGGAACAGCGCATTCGCCGCATGGTATTACAAGCGTTTACACACTTATCGTCGCTCGGGCTAGCCGACTACACGAATCCGACATTTGAACATTTCGCCCCGCGTTTGTTTGACTTTGAAGAAATTCGCCTGCGTATGCAAGAATTAGAAGCTGGCGAGAAAGCGACGAAATGCCGAATTAACGTAAAAAAATTTTTAGCGGCTTTTTATATGGAAATAAAAGGAGCATAGCAAATATCTATGCTCCCACTCCTAACTTTACATAATATTTCTTCTGTTAACATTAACTATTTATGACTAACCGCCATTTGAATGCCAATCCATCCTAGCAACAACGCTTTCGCCACATGAATCCGCTTGGCAATCCGTTCGTTTTTCAGCAGAACTTGGCGAAATGTTGCCGAAAATGTACTGACGATCGTAAAAATAACGAGCGCTTGGACGAGGAAAATTACCCCGAGCACAAACATTTGCCCGCTTGTATGCCCTAATGACGGATTGACAAACTGCGGCAGTAACGCTAGAAAAAATAGCGACACTTTCGGGTTTAAAAGGTTCATCAAAATCCCTTTTTTATAGAGAGCGGTATAGGCTAACGGTTTCTCGTCCCCAACAACAAATCCCTCTTCTTTTTCCTTCCACGACTGCCATGCCAAATAAAGCAAATACGCCGCACCCGCATATTTCACAAGCGAAAATGCTAACGCGGATTGATAAATAAGCGCGGATACGCCAAGCACTGCAGCGGTAATATGAACAATCAATCCCGTACAAAGCCCAAGCGCCGTCGCAATGCCTGCTTGTTTATTTTGTGAAATGCTTTGCGCAATTACAAATAAAATATCCGGCCCTGGCATGAGCGTCAATAACACCGCTACCCCTAAAAAAGACAACACAAGCCCCCAATCCATGTCCGTCCTTCCTTTCTATAGTTTCGTACGAATATTCCACAATTCTGGGAAAAAGCGATGGTCCAGTACTTTTTTCAAATACGTGACACCAGATGAACCGCCGGTGCCCGTTTTATGCCCGATGATGCGTTCGACCGTTTTCATATGGCGGAAGCGCCATTGTTGCAGCCAATCTTCAATGTCAATTAGCTTTTCTGCCAGTTGGTATAGCTCCCAATATTGGTCAACGTTTTGATAGACCGCAAGCCACGCCGCTTCTACCGTCGGGTCTTCTTCGTACGGTTCGGAATAGTCGCGAGCAAGCAGTGCAGGATGAATCGGAAAACCGGCCCGCGCTAACGCCTTTAACGCCACGTCGTAAATGCTTGGTGCATAAAGTGCACGTTTCAATTCTTCGTGTAAAACAGAATCTTTCTCATAAATTTTGACAATATAATCCGTTTTATAGCCGAGCGCAAATTCAATCATGCGATATTGGTATGACTGAAATCCGGACGCTTGCCCTAACTTGTCGCGAAACTCCATATATTCTGATGGAGTTAACGTCGATAATACGTCCCACGCATGAATAATTTGCGACTGAATTTTCGACACGCGCGCAAGCATTTTAAACGCTGGGTCCATGTCGTTTCGTTCAATCGCTTCAATTGCCGCGCGCAGCTCATGCAAAATCAGTTTCATCCATAATTCGCTCACTTGGTGGATAATAATAAACAACATTTCGTCATGATGGTCGGAAAGACGCTTTTGGCTTGATAACAGCGCATCGAGCTGCAAATAGTCGCCATATGTCATTTTATTTAAAAAGTCGGTATGAATTCCTTTTTCCGATGCTAATTTTTTATTTCGTTCTGTACTCATTTTCCTACTCCCCCATTCGTTTAATGACCGCACGCACCGGGCTTCCGTCCGCATCTTTTAACGGAAGCGGAAGCGCAATAAGCTCATAGTCTCCGCACTCAACATGATCGAGCATGACGTTTTCTAAAATATGCACCCCGTTTTTCGCAAGCGAATGATGGGTTGCGAGGTCTTTGCTGTCGAGCGGGTCAACCGATGGCATGTCGACCCCAAGCAACACAATCCCCTTTTCTTTAAGAAATGGACCGAGGTCAGGCGAAAGTGTTGGGATCTTCTCTGGAAATCTCTCAGGATGATTTGGCAGGCTCGTCTTTAGCAAGAGACGGCAAACACCGGAAAGATCGAATGTTCGCAATACTTCGCTGTCAATCGTTTCAACCGATGACACATCGATTACGCGCGCTGGGCCGATAAACACGTCAAGCGGCAAATCGAGAATTTTCGCCCCTTCATCGTCGAAATGAAACGGCGCATCGACGTGCGTTCCGATATGGACGCTTGTGGTCATTTTCCCGACATTCACCGAACCCGTTTCTGCTTTCGTCCACGACACTTCATACGTAAACGGCGTATCGCCCGGCCAATGAGCAATCGCGTTCGAAAGCGGTTGCGAAATGTCGATCCAAGCTGCTTTCATCACGCTACCACTCCCCGTTCATTATCAAATTGTTTATGCCGCCCCTCTTTCATCATTTGCTTTAAAATTTGCACCGTTTGCCATACGTCTTCGAACGTATTGTACAACGCCACCGGCGCTAAACGGATGCCGTTTGGCTTGCGGAAATCCGGTATCACTCCTTCTGCTTTTAACGCTTTGCAAATTCTTGCCGCTTCCGGATGTTCTAAATACACATGCCCACCTCTTTGCGCATCGTCGGTTGGATTGCCGATCGTAAATCCGTATCCCGCTAGTTCGTGTTCTACTAATTCCATCATATAGCGGGTCAACGCTAACGATTTTTGGCGGATTTTCTCAATGCCGACTTCACAAAAAAGCGAAAGCGAACCAATGAGCGGTGCAGTGCTTAAAATGTGCGGCGTGCCGATTTGAAACGCTCCTGCGTGTGCTGCTTGCGCCAGTTCTAGTTCCATATCAAACTGTTTTTCTTTTTTCGAGCCAAACCACCCACTCAATCCTACTTCCCGTCCGAAATGCGTTTCATGAACGTATAAAGCAGCGACACTTCCCGGTCCGGCGTTTAAGTATTTGTAGTTGCACCAAAACGCAAAATCGACGTCCCAGTCGTGAAGCTGATGCGGAATCGCTCCGACCGAGTGGCATAAATCAAAACCGATCATAATGCCTCGCTTGTGCGCTTCTTCTGTCAGCGTTTTCATATCAAGCAGCTGGCCGCTGCGATAAAGAACACTTGGCAACACAATAAGGGCAATCTCATCGGTCATTGCTGCGATAATGTCCGCTTCGTCAATTGTCCGTCCGTCTTTGCTTTTAACAAGTACTAAATGCTTTTCTGGGTCATACCCTTTTAATTTCAATTGGCTTTTGAGCGCATAAATATCCGATGGAAACGTGAGCTCATCGGCTAAAATTTTCGTCCGCTTTCCTTTTGGCTCATAAAACGTAGCGACGAGCTGGTGAAGGTTGACCGTTGTTGATCCAGTCACAATCACTTCTTCTGGCTTGCCGCCGACAATCGAGGCCATCTTCTCCCCAAGCGACTCCGATAAGTAAAACCACGGATCGTTTCCGCTCGTCCAGCCGTCAATGCCATATGTTTTCCATGCCTGCAATATGTCAAAAAGCGCCTGCTCCGCTCGTTTCGAAAGCAAACCAAGCGAGTTTCCATCTAAATAAATCGTTCCTTCCTGCAAATAAAACTCCTCTCGATACGGCGCTAGCTCGTCTTGGGCATCAAGCAAGCGCGCGTATTGCCGTTCATATCGGGACATTTCCTCTTCGCCACCTTTTGTTTTGAATTTTCTTTATTTTTAGTTAAAATAATATAAAGAAATTGACACGATGTCAATGACATAATGTCATGACGGAAAAGGAAGGGACCGACATGAAACGTCAACAAAAAGCGCAACAAACGCGGCAAAAAATTGTCGCTGCTGCCTACGACGTGTTTTTGCAAAACGGATTTCAAAAAACAACGATTACCCAAATTATAAAGCAGGCAAACATCGGCTACGGCACAGCGTACGTCTATTTTCAAAACAAAGACGAAATTTTTATTGACATCATGGAAGATGTGATGCAAAAGTTTTACGCGATTGCCGAACTGCCGTTTGCGCCAAAAACAAAAGGAGAAGCCGTGCGCCTTATTCACCATCAAGTTCGGCTGTTTCTCGAACTAGCCGTGCAAGAGAAAGCGCTATTGCAAGTAATGAAAGAGGCAATCGGCGCCTCCTCTATTGCTGCAAAAACGTGGAAACAGATTCGTGAACGTTTCATTGCCCGAATTGCCGAAGATGTAGCGTATTCGCAAAAAAATGGATTAGCTAAACGCCATTTGCAGCCAAAGTTAGTGGCGCGCGGCTGGTTTTATGCAAACGAAATGTATATGTGGGAGTTAACCGAGCCGTCTGTGCCATTTTCGTTAGAGGAGGCAGCACGGCACTTAACCGAAATGTATACTAACGGAGTATATAGCTAATTATCAGGCGTGTTGATTAACCAATAAAAACCAGTTGACATCGCTCTATTTCTAGCTTTTCTGCCGTAGTCGGCAAGCGAACCGCTTGCCGACTGGGCATGCGCACAGCATGCCCTCCTCGAACAATGAACGCTTTGCGGGCAAATGTCATTTGCCCGCCGGCATTCTTGTTCGAGGGAAGAGGCAGAAAAGCTTGTGTTCAGTCATATGATTCTGTGTTTTTTTAGTAAAATAATGGATAATCAACACCCGTGGCTAATTATCGCTTTCTGCTCGTCGCGTATTCTATGTCATATATTAGTTTGTGAATAACATCATGAACAATCATCGTTCTCCCCTCCATTCGTAGCTTTATTGTAAAGAAGTCATAACGATATGACATCGGAATGGAGGTGGAAGATGATTCATACTTTCGACGGAGCTATTGTCGCAACGCTTATCGGTATTTTTGCAGCCGCTCACGCAACGCCTCTTTATCGATTGGCGGCTCAGGCGTTGTTGGTGTTTCCCATTGTTTTTTGTAGTCTTCAAACCAATCGGGCAAAAGTTCACGGCGAATCGGCGGGCGCTTTTGCGGCACGGAGCGGCGCCGTTTTCGTCGTTTTGCTTTCTCCACATCTTCGACCGTTTCGTACTGTTTTGCCTGCCAGTCATACAGCACCGATTCTGCATACTTCCATGACGTACTTCCGTATTCAAGCGCGGTTTTTAGCGCTTCCAAAACGAGTGGAGCATTCGTTTTTTCGATCCAGTCAACTATTCGTTTTTGGACATAGTGATTATTCGGATAAAAATGATACTGTTGATAAAACGACCATATCTTCTTCTTTTCTTCTTGTTTCTCATAATTGTCTTGGAGAGATAAATGATATATTTCAGACTGTTTATTTAGAACATTGTTTTTTAGTAACATCGTCTGCTCAATCTGATCTAACGAATGAGCGAGTGAGGTGTTTGTTACAACCGCTTGCGTCGGCAAATTTCGTTGCACAACTAGCGGTTGAGCCGCTTTTTGCACATGGTCGCCAAGCATAGACGATCCTTGTCCATTGTGACTCATTGCTTCGCGATGATGAACAGCCGGCTGGTCAATATAGCCAAACGTGTGGCCAGCAACGGTCTGCCCATCGTCCGTCGTTCGTTGTTCATCCCGCTCACTCTGCTTGCCATTTTGAACAGCTAGAAAAGCTAGTGGTTCTTTCGGTTGTTTCCGTAATTCGAGTTTTTCATATTGATTATTTAGAACAATGTTTTGTTTTTGTAGTTCTTCGTAACAAATACGGTACGATTTCGTTTGATCGATTTTGTTGCGATTCCGATTCGCTGCTTCGATGTAACCAAGCTGCTCTAGCCGCCGAATGATCCGGCGAACGGTGCTTAGTGACCAAAACGGCATCAATTGCTGCCATTGGTCATACGTGAGCATCACCCACTCCGTCTCTTCGTCTTGCAACACTTGATGAAGCACACTAAGCACAATGCTTTCATTCAACCCAATTTGACAAGCAAGCTGTAGTGAAATATTCATTCCTCTTCTCCCCCTTCTCCTTTTCTATCGCTTTTTGAATAGGAAAAGGATAGATTCAAAGAAAAAAAGGAGAGCCGTCCACTCTCCTTTTTCTACTTAACTTGTGCCAACACCGCCGTTAATGTTTGCACTAAAAACGCGATGTCTTCGTCTTCGATTGTCAGTGGCGGCGACAATGTCAAGACGTTGTTGTATCCAGCGACCGTCGCGCCGTTTTTGCCGATAATGAGCCCGTTTTCTTTGCAACGGTTAATTACTTGATTGACGAGCGCTACATCGAGCGGGGCTTTCGTTTGTTTGTCGGCCACTAATTCAATTCCGATGAGCAAGCCTTTGCCGCGGACGTCACCGACGTACGGATGGCCGCAGAGACGGTTTTTCAATTCATTTAGTAGCTGTGCACCGACATCATGCGAACGTGTTGCTAGATTTTCTTTTTCCATGATTTCTAAGTTTTTTACTGCAAGCGCACACGCTGCTGGGTTGCCACCAAATGTGTTGACGTGGCGGAAATAATCGTACTCTTCCGTCCCTTTGAACGCTTCGTAAATGTCTTTGCGAACGGCGGTTGCTGATAGCGGCAAATACGCGCTTGTAATCCCTTTCGCCATCGTAATAATATCCGGTTTCACTCCGTAATGCATAAAGCCAAACGGTTTGCCCGTGCGGCCGAACCCGCAAATCACTTCATCGACAATCAAGAGCGCCCCGTGCTTTTCGCACACTTCTTTCACCGCTTTCATATAGCCGTCCGGCGGAATGAGTACTCCGCCGCCGGTAATAATCGGCTCCATAATGACCGCGGCAATCGTCTCACTTAACTCCCATGTCATCACTTGGTCAATCGCCTTCACCGATTTCCACTCGCGCGGATCGGTGGCCGTTTCTTCCTCGCGATAACTGTCCGGAGGTGCCACATGGATAAATCCCGTCGCAAGTGGTTCATATTTATATTTCCGTTGCGCTTGCCCTGTCGCAGCGAGCGCCCCCATTGAATTTCCGTGATACGCCCGATACCGGGAAATAATTTTATAGCGGTGATAATCGCCTTTTTGCTGGTGATATTGTCTTGCGATTTTAAATGCCGTTTCGTTCGCTTCCGAGCCGCTATTGGAAAAGAAAATGACGTATTCGTCGCCAAGCCACTCGTTCAATTTCTCGCCTAATTGAATGGCAGGCACATGGCTTTGCGTGAGTGGAAAATACGCGAGCGTTTTTAACTGTTCATACGCTGCTTTTGCCAATTCTTCGCGCCCATAGCCGACGTTTACGCACCATAGACCGGCCATCGCATCTAAATATTTTTTCCCTGTATGATCCGTCACCCAGCAGCCTTTCGCTTCTATCACAACAAGCGTCGATTGCGGGTTATACGGCTTCATCGAATGCCATATATAACGTTCATCTTTCGCAAGCAGCTGGCTTTGGTCCGTTTGCACCATGATTATCCCTTCTTTCATCCAAATTAAAAATCAAACCGAGACGTAATCATTTTCTTGCGCGTATAAAAGTTCACCCCGTCTTTTCCGTTGACATGAAGATCGCCGTAAAACGAATCTTTCCAGCCAGAGAATGGGAAAAAGGCCATCGTTGCCGGCACACCGACGTTAATGCCTAGCATCCCCGCATCCGCTTCTTCGCGGAACTTCCGCACGGCTTTTGCGTCTTTTGTATAAATCGTCGCCCCGTTTCCGTACCGTGATTGACGAATGTAAGAAAGCGCTTCGTCTAAATCGGCGGCACGCAATAAGCTAAGCACAGGCGCAAAAATTTCGTCTTTCGCAATCGTCATTTCTGGGGTCACGTGGTCAAAAATCGTTGGCCCAAGGAAGTTTCCTTCCGTCATTTCTTCCATTTCTTTACGACCGTCTCTAAGTAGCGTTGCCCCTTCTTCGATACCTTTTTCAATATAGCTAAGCACCTTTTCGCGATGCGACTGGCGAATGACCGGCGTCAATAACACCTCTTCCTCTAAACCGTTGCCGATCGTTAATTCGTCTGCTTTTTGCTTTAACGTTTGCACAAATTTTTCGTTCTCGCCAACGACAACAACGGCACTGCACGCCATGCAGCGTTGGCCAGCGCTTCCGAACGCAGAGCTAATGACGTGCTGCGCTGCTAGTTCAATATCAGCATCTGGCATGACGATATGATGGTTTTTCGCTCCAGAAAGCGCTTGCACCCGTTTCCCTTTCGCTGCCGCTCGCTCGTATACGTATTTGGCGACTGGCTGTGAACCGACGAACGAAATGGCGCGAATGTCTTCATGGTCGATTAACGCATTTACAACATCATGCGCCCCATGCACGATATTAAGCACCCCTGCTGGCGCCCCTGCTTCGGTAAATAATTCTGCTAGTTTGTTCGCTAATATCGGCGTCCGCTCCGAAGGCTTTAACACAAACGTATTACCGCACGCAATCGCTAGCGGAAACATCCAAAGCGGCACCATCATCGGGAAATTAAACGGGGTAATCCCGCCGACAACCCCGAGCGGATAGCGAAACATCTCTGAATCAATGTCTTCGGCAATCCCGGCTAGCGATTCGCCCATCATTAACGTCGGAGCACCTGCGGCAAACTCGACGCACTCGATGCCGCGCTGAATCTCGCCGTATGCTTCTTTATACGCTTTTCCGTTTTCTAACACAACGAGCTTCGCCAACTCTTCGTGGTGCTTATTTAACAAATGATGAAACGAAAACATGATGCGCGCCCGCTTCGGAACCGGGGTGTTCCGCCACGTTGCAAACGCTTGCTTAGCAGCTTGTACCGCCTGCTCGACATCTTCTTTTGTCGAAATTGGCACCCTCGCTAACACTTCCCCCGTCGCCGGATTTGGCACTTCTAACGTTTCGGTTCCGCTGGATGCTACCCATTTTCCGCCAATAAAGTTTTTTAACACCGTTGTTTCCTTTTTTGTTACAGCCATTTTATTCCCTCCTAATGACGATAAACTGTACTTTCATTATCCCGCAGTTTAAAAAGGCATTCATTAGACAAAATGTCAAAATACCACATCCCCCCATTCCACAATATGACAAGCGGGAATCGTTTTATTCCAAAAGGTTTGGCAAATATTCATACGCATAAATCATGCATTCCATCGCTAAGCGTTTTTCCGGATGCATAAAATCATCACCTATTAGTTGTTCCAGCTTTTGCAGGCGATGATAAAGTGTCTGGCGCACAATAAAAAGCCGTTCGGCCGTTTCTTTTTTCGAGCCGTTGCACGCTAAATATACTTTTAGCGTTTCCAATAGCTTTCCGTTATGTTTTTCGTCGTGTTGAATAATTGGGGCTAAATATTCGTTCACCATGTCGCGTAAATGACCGGATGATTCCATTAATGAAACGATTTTTGCCATATGCAAATCTTCGTAAAAATAGCTAGCAATCTTTTTTCCAAGTCGTTGTTGGATACGGCTTGTTTCTTGCGCCGTTTGATAACTTTTCGGAAGCAAGGCGAGGTTGTCCACAAATTTGCCAACGCTTAATGTAACGGACGACTTTTTCGCCTGCATAAACTCCGATTGCAACAGACGCTCAATCCCTGCGTGCATCCGTACTTTCCATGTGTTTACGTCGCGCTTATTCACGAAAATAAAAAGAAGCGAATGGCGCAACTGGATAGAAAATAAATGAAAGCCTTGCTGTTCAAAAATTGTCCGAAACAATAGGAGAAAATACGTCACATCTTTCGATAGTTTGGCAGACGGAAATTTGCAAAGAACAACACACCCGCCTTTTGCTTTTACTTGCGGAGCATGCTCTGTTAAATAAGCAGAAATCGCTTGCGGACTATGCTCACCTTCTAGCCAACCTTTCAGCCATTCTTGTTCCGCCAACCGCTTTTTTTCCTCGACGTACAAATCGCGTAATAAATGTTGGGCGATGGCGGTTGCTGTCCGATCTAAAATAAGCAAATCAAATTCGCTTATTTCTTGCGCTGTCGAAAGAATGGAGAGCCGAGCATAGTCGTTATGAAACAGCTGGATCGCTTGGGAGGCGGTTTGTTTCGACGGTTGCTCCACGTATGCTAACCATTCCCGCTTCTTTTTTTCTGAGCATTCCGGAACGAACTCTGCCTCTTTTCCATTCATTTGAAACAATACTTGATGGCCTAAATAATGGTGTAAAAACTTTAAAATCTCGTAATAGTGGCCAATCGACAATAACTTTTTGTTGAGCTGTTGCGAATATGCTTCTAAATTAGCAATCATTTGATAGTGGCGGTTAATTAAGTGCGTATGAATATCTTGCGTAATTTCCACAAACGGTACTTCTTGTAAAAACAGAATGATTGGAAATTGGTGGTCATCCGCCAATTGAATCACTTCTTGCGGAATCGACGACGTGTACGTGCCGATTTCGATGCACAGCCCAGACGCGTCACATTCGATCAGTTGCTGCAAAAAGGAACAAAGCAGTGACTCATTTTCTTTCCAACCAACACCAGTAGATAAAATCAACTCTTTTCCCTTTAATAAATGATGAATGTTTGTCACTTCGACGACGTGCACCCATTTCACGATGCGGTGCACCCCTTGATGTCCCGCAATGACTTTTGCTTTTTCAAAATGTTTTCGCTTCAACACATCCGCTACCGTCATTTGAAAATGTTCGTGCATTCTCCCACCCCATCGCTTTATTACCATACGTATTCCGTAAAAACTTCGTCATTCCTGCCTCATCGAAAAAGGAACGAGTTGCCCCGTTCCTCTTTTCACTATTGGTTAATCGGAATGTATAGACGAATTTCGTTCATCATGCGCTCGAACTGCTCTCGGTCAAGAAAGTCCTCGCTTTTCCAATTGGCGACAATCCACCGTACTAACTCTTCTGGCGTGTTAAACACCTCACCGCTCGTATCTGCTTTCCGAATCATGTATCGCCCGTTATCTTCGTCAATTGTTACTTCGCACGGAAACGCGCCATCTTTCGCTTGTAAATAAAACTCCACCGCAACCTCTCCTTTTTTGAGAATGAAGAATTTTTAATAGTTATGCATTGTTCAGTTGCTGTATGACACGTACCGAAAAATATTTACGCGCGTCTGCGCTTTGAATATGCAGCGTTTGCGTTTTCATTTTTCCATCGCGCGCTTTTCGGACAAACTGTAAAAATGCCCCGTCTAAATTTTCGACGACACGCTCAATCGAATATCCTTGTTGAAGCAGTTCATCAATCTTCGTTTTTTCTTCTAAAAATTGCTCGTATGACACGATTTCGCCTCCTTACTTACTCTCCTCTACATCAATCATCCAATCGCGCCCGACGGTAATTCCTAAATATTTTTCATCGTCCGGGTCTTCAAGCTCGGCTTGTTTATATTTTTGGAACCACCAATATTTCGCTAAAACGTAATAACAAACCATCCCGACAAGAAACCCAACGACAAAGGAATAGTTTGCTAGAAAATATGCCGCTGTGCCACCAATAATCCACGCGAGAAACCCTGCCAAATTGTAACCGTTCGCATAGCGAAATTGCCCGTCGACATTATATAAATCTGGTACGTTTACACGCCGCTTCCGAATTAAATAATAGTCTGCGAACAAAATGCCGACGATAGCAGATAATACACCACCGCAAATTAATAATGCTGGAATAATAATGTTGAACAAACTCCACGGCTGGACGATCGTTCCGAGCACTCCTGCCGCAAATACCCCTGCCCAAAACGGAAACTTCGGTCCACCAACATTGGAGAAAATCGTCGCTGCTGGAATGACGTTGGCGGACGTATTTGTCGACCATTGCGCCAACACAATCATTAATAACAATACGCCAAGAATGATGCCGCTTGCTGCTTTTTGTAGTGCGGCAACAGGGTCATAGTTTTGAATCGCGATATAGGAAACCGCACCGATGACAACCATAAACGTTTGCGTTAACGTTAACGCAAGCAAGTTGCCCATGAGCGATGCTTTATTGCGCTTCCACCAGCTCCGCTCATATTTCGGCGCTTGAATGAAGCGAGAAATCGATGGCATATCGGCAGCTAACGTCGACCAAAATCCCATGTTGCTCATAATAACGACAATAAACGCGGTCACTGCTGCTCCACCTGTTACTGGGCTCTCGACCCATGACCAAATGTGACGCCCTTCTGCTAATGCTTTATCCGAAAGGGTGGAATACATCCATGCCGAAATAATGATAATGACCGGTGCCGCTAAATCCGCAAACCGTTCAATCGCTTTAATACCAAGCGCGGTATTAATTAATTGAACCGCAGCAAAAATGAAATAGCATAAAAACCAGTTATCAAACCCGAACAAAAGATGGAGAATGCCGTTAATCGCAGTTGAACCGAAATACGTATTAATCCCGAACCAACACGAAGCAGCGAACCCACGAATGATAGAAGGGATATGCGTGCCGATTGTTCCGAACGGTGCCCGCATGTAAACAGGAAAGGACAGCCCGTGTTCAATGCCGATATCGCCAATAATCGTCATAAACATGCCGATGGCAGCCGTCCCGATGACCGTCCCGACGATTACCCAGCCGAGCGGCAAATGTTGGACACCGGCACCGCCAATCGCAAACGCCGCAAGTACCACTGCCATTCCGACCCAAATTAATGCAAATCCTAACGAACCGATCGTTTTGCCTTTGTGCGGAATCGGCAAAAGATCTGGCGATTTTAAATAATTTTTGTCGCTCATACAATCACTCCTCTTTTTGTCATTCACTTTCGTACTTCGCCCAAACAGCCCGCAGCTACATGGAGTGATGCATATAATCGATTAGATAGATAGACTGCCTTGTTTCGGCACTGTTTGTTTTCCGTATTTGTTTCGCTTTATAAACTGACCATGCCCCGGTTTTCCGACAAACGTTTTGTCACGAACGACAAATTCGCCCCTTACTAACACAGACACTGGCTCGCCTGTCACCTTCATCCCTTCAAACGCGTTGTAATCGACCGCCATATGATGCGTTTTCGCCGAAATAACCCGCTCGATATTCGGATCAAAAATGACGAGATCGGCGTCTGAGCCAACGGCAATCGTTCCTTTTTTCGGGAACAATCCGAACAGTTTTGCACTTCTTGTCGACACAATGTCGACGAATTGGTTTAGCGTAATCCGCCCTTTTTTCACCCCTTCGCTGAATAAAATGCTGACGCGGTCTTCAATCATTGGGCCACCGTTTGGAATTTTCGTGAAATCCCCCCTTCCTAGTTCTTTTTGCCCTTTAAAATCAAACGAGCATTGGTCGGAACCTAGCGTTTGCAGCTGACCGTTTTTCAACGCGTTCCAAAGCACTTCTTGATGCCACTTTTCACGAAGCGGCGGTGACCATACGTATTTTGCCCCTTCGAAATCCGGCTTTTCTAAATACGATTGATCGAGCACTAAATATTGCGGGCACGTTTCTCCCCATACATTCCAGCCTTTATCGCGCGCTTTGGCGATTTGTTCGACCGCTTGTGCACAAGAAACGTGAACGACATACAATTGTGAATGAGCCAATGCCGTCAATTGGCACGCTCTCCCTGTCGCCTCCCCTTCTACTTCTGGCGGACGGGTTAAAGCATGATAAATCGGGTCGGTATTTCCATCTTCTAGCGCTTTTTTCGTTAAATAGTCGATGACATCACCGTTTTCGGCATGTACCATAACGAGCGCACCAAGCTCTTTTGCGGCGACTAACGTGCGGTATAGTGTACCGTCGTCTGCTTGAAAAACGTTTTTGTATGCCATAAATACTTTAAACGAAGTAATGCCTTCTTCCTCGATGACGTTCGGCAATTGTTCGAGTACGTCGTCGTTAATTTCGCTAATCATTAAATGAAATCCGTAATCGATGACCGCTTTGTCTTTCGCTTTTTGATGCCACGTGTCAATCGCTTTTTTTAACGGCTCACCTTTATTCGTTAAACAAAAGTCGATAATCGTCGTCGTGCCACCGAATGCCGCTGCGATCGTCCCTGTTTGAAAGTCATCTTTCGTCACCGTTCCACCAAACGGCATATCTAAATGCGTATGTGGATCAATTCCTCCTGGAAATATATAGCATCCTGCAGCGTCGACAATTTCCGCGCCTGCTTCCTCGAAATGTCGGCCAATCGCCGCAATTTTTTCCCCTTCAATCAGCACATCTGCCTCATACATGTCGGTCGCTGTCACAATGACACCATTTTTAATAATTTTTCTCATCCGTTTCCTCTCCTTTATTTAAGATGGTAGTTTGTAAATGCTTGAAGCGCTGCTTGTCGTTCGTTCCAGGTCATCGGTGGAAGGTCGTTCGAAATTTCGACCATGTCAATCGCCCCATCGACCGGACAGACGATTGAGCATAAGTTACAGCCAACGCAATCTTCTTCGCGAACTTTTAAATACGTCTTTCCATCATCGTCTGTTAGTCTGTCAATGCATTGGTGCGATGCATCTTCGCAAGCGATGTAGCATTTATTGCACTGAATGCAAACATCTTGATTAATGCGAGCAGCGACTTTGTAGTTCAAGTCAAGATTGCCCCAATCCGAATAGTTCGGAACGCATTTGCCGACTAAATCCATGACGGAAGCAATTCCTTTTTCATCAAGGTAATGGTTTAACCCTTCCATCATATCTTCGACGATGCGGAATCCGTGATGCATGACTGCCGTGCATACTTGCACGCCGGTCGCTCCCATCAAAATAAATTCAACCGCATCTTTCCACGTCGAAATGCCGCCTATGCCTGAAATCGGCACACGAATGCGTGGATGGCGAGCACATTCGGCAACCATGTTTAGCGCAATCGGCTTGACTGCCGGACCGCAATATCCCCCGTGCGCCCCTTTTCCGGCTACGTGCGGAATCGTGTTCCACGTGTCAAGGTCAACTCCCATTAAACTATTAATCGTGTTAATCATGCTAATCGCATCCGCTCCGCCCTTTACTGCCGCTTCGGCGGTTGCTGTAATGTCTGTAATGTTTGGCGTGAGTTTCACAATGACTGGTGTTGTTGCAACTTCTTTTACCCAATACGTTTGTTTCTCAACAAGTTCCGGCACTTGCCCAGACGCTGATCCCATGCCGCGTTCCGCCATTCCGTGCGGACAGCCAAAATTTAGTTCGAGTCCGTCCACGCCTACCGCTTCGACCCGTTTCACAATTTCATGCCACTTTTCCCGCTTCGGTTCGACCATCAGCGATGCGATAAGCGCCCGGTCGGGAAACCGTTTTTTCGTTTCATACATTTCTTGCAAATTGACTTCTAGCGGTCGGTCGGTAATTAACTCAATGTTGTTAAAGCCAACAACGCGCTGCCCATTAAAATGAAGCGCGGCAAATCGGGACGATACGTTTAAAATCGGTTCGCCGAGCGTTTTCCAAACCGCCCCGCCCCAGCCTGCTTCAAACGCCCGCTGCACTTGGTAGCCAGAATTAGTCGGCGGGGCAGAAGCGAGCCAAAATGGATTTGGTGACTTAATTCCTGCTAAGTTAATGCGTAAATCCGCCATCTTATTTCCCCCCAGTCAAAAATTGATGGATCGCATAAGCGGTTTGTTTTCCTTGCTGTGCGGCGGCGACGACCATCGCTTCTCCCTTCCCTTTGCCAAACACGATGTCGCCGCAAGCAAATACTTTCGGATTGGACGTTTGATACGTTTCGTGCGCTACTTTTACTACCCCGCCATCGTGCGCTAACTGAAATTGTTCGATTAAATCTACATGCCGCGTTTGCCCAATCGCTTTAATAACCGCATCGACGCGCATCGTAAATTCGGAGCCTTCGACTGGAATTGGACGGCGGCGTCCGTCGGCAGCTGGCTCTCCTAACGTCATCCGAACACATTCAATATGGGTGACTTTTCCGTTCTCGTCGCCAATGATTCGTTTCGGTGCTGTCAGCCAACGAAACTCCACCCCGTCTTGTTTAGCAAACTCGTATTCAAAATCGTAAGCGGTCATTTCTTCTTTCGTCCGGCGATACAAAATTTTGACGTTTTCTGCCCCTAGCCGCACGGAACACGTTGCCGCATCGATCGCCGTATTTCCTGCGCCGATGACGACTACTTTTTTCCCAAGTAGTTTATTAGTGAACGGCTTTGTTTTCGTTTCTTTAATCCATTCAATCGCATCGTATACGCCATCGAGTTCTTCTCCTTCGATGCCAAGCATCGGCACGCGCCCCATTCCCGCTGCCAATACGACCGCATCATAAGTGTTTAATAGCTCGTCAGCGGAAACGTCTTTTCCTACTTTTGTGTTTGTCTTGATTTCCACCCCTAAGCTTTTTACTTGGTTCACTTCCCAAAACGAAATATGTTGTGGCAAACGGAAAGACACAATCCCATACGTGTTCAGCCCACCAGCCTCTTGTTCCGCTTCAAAAATCGTGACCGCATACCCCATTCTTGCTAATTCTCGGGCAGCGGACAATCCAGCCGGACCGCCACCGACAACTGCTACCGTTTTGCCGTTTCGTTTGCCTGCTTGAAATAAAACGGCTTCATTGCGAATCGCCCAATCGGTCGCATACCGTTGTAAATTTCCGATCATAATCGGCTTCGTTGCATTGTTCAGCACACAGGCGCCTTCACATAGCTCTTCCGTCGGACATACTCGCGCACAGCTTGCACCGACAGGATTGGCAAGCATAATTGTTTTCGCAGAGCCTTTTATATTTCCCGTCGCAATTTTTTTAATAAACGTCGGGATGTCGATGCCGGTTGGACATGCTTTTATACACGGAGCATCGTAACAATACAAACATCGGTTCGCTTCTTCAAGTGCTTCGCGGTCGTTCAATCCTTTCGTCACTTCTTGAAAATTTTTCGTGACATCAAATAGCGACATATTCGTCCCTCCTTTTCTTGTTAAGAAAAGCGCCCGCCTATCGCGAAAATCGCACAAGCCCCATCGAGGATTGGAGCCGATGGCGCTTGGAGCTAGACAGCGCTCCACCTAATCGTAAGATTTATACTTTCTTGCCTTTTAAAAAAAGGGAATAGAGGTAACCCCTACTCCCTTTTGCTGCGACGAGTTATGGCAATAGTGCGGTCATTTCGTTGTACGTTTCAGGGCGGCGGTCGCGATAAAACTGCCAGACGTTACGAACTTCGCGAATCATTTGTTTATCCATTTCGCCAATCACGACTTCCTCTTTGTCACGGCTAGCAATCGCCACAAAATTTCCGCGTGGATCCACTAAATACGATTGCCCGTAAAACTCGCCCATGTTCCACGGCGCCTCATAGCCAACTCGGTTAATAGCTGCGACGTAATAGCCGTTTGCTACGGCATGGGCAGGTTGCTCCAGCTTCCATAAATATTCGGATAAACCAGCGACAGTCGCCGACGGGTTAAAGACAACCTCTGCCCCTTTTAGCCCTAAAATTCGTGCGCCTTCTGGAAAATGGCGGTCATAGCATATATAAACACCGATTTTCGCAAAAGCGGTGTCGAACACCGGATAGCCGAGATTGCCTGGCTTGAAATAAAACTTCTCCCAAAATCCACATCCTTCATTGCCGACACCGACGTGTGGAATATGTTGTTTTCGGTATTTGCCTAAATACGTTCCATCAGCGTCAATGACTACCGCTGTATTGTAATACGTAGCAATTCCTTCCCGCTCATAAATCGGGAGCACAATCACAACGCCAAGCTCTTTCGCCAGTTGTTGAAACTGTTTCGTCGTTGGTCCGTTCGGAATTTCTTCTGCTGCATCGTACCATTTCGGATTTTGTTCCGCGCAAAAGTATGGGCCGTAAAAAATTTCTTGCAAACAAATGATTTGTGCCCCTCTTTCCTTTGCTTCTTTGACGAGGCGAATATGCTTTTCAATCGCCTTTTCTTTATGCACCTCGACCGGTTCGTCCCCATGCACGTCATGGGATGCTTGAATGAGCCCAATTTTGACTCGATCTGCCATTTTTCTAGCCTCCTCTATTTTTTTCTATCAATCTATGAACCGCTTCTGCTTTTCATGCCTGTTATTGTCCAACATGTTTTTGGACAGATTCCGATAGTAGTAATAATGTATTTAGGCAAGCAGAAATTTAGATTAGACGTTTTGTCAAATGAATCTATTTCCCCGCTGTTCATTATGTCCATTTACTGCCGCGATGAATGAAAAATAATGCAAGTACCATCAATAGTAATCCAAACAAGCGATTGGTATTGATTGGGATTTTTTGCACACCAAACCATCCGAAATGGTCAATGATAAGGCTAGCGATCATTTGCCCAGCAATGGCAGCGAAAATGGCAGTTGCTGCGCCTGTTTTCGGTACGGTTACAATCATAATCGTTACAAATACCGCCCCTAGCAAACCTCCTAGTAAATTCCATTTCGGAACGTGAAATACGTTCCCCAGCTGCCCTTTCCCGAAAAAAAGGGTAAGAAATGTTAAAAATAGCAACCCGACAAAAAACGAAATAAACGCCCCTTCTAAACTGCCAATCTTTTTTCCAAGACTGCCGTTAATCGGCGCTTGCGTTCCTGCCATCATCCCACCAACTAACGCAAGTAACATATATACCCATTTCATCATCATTCCTCCTACCGTTATTTTTATTTCTTCCACCTTCGCCAAATGGTATAATAGAAAATTGTAAAGGGGGTGAAAAAGATGGAGCAGCTGCTGCAGCAAATTCTCGATACGTTAAACGAGGTGAAAACAAAAGTAGAATCGCTGGAGGAAGGGCAAAAGCGCTTAGAAGAGCGGCAAACGCGGCTAGAAGAACGACAGACTCAATTAGAAAATGCCTTCTCTCGTATGGAAGAGCGGCAAACCCAGCTTGAAAACGCTTTCTCTCGTATGGAAGAACGGCAAATTCAACTTGAAACGACGCAAAAATCGTTGTTAGCTGGACAAGAAGAATTATATGCGCTCGTCCAAGCGCTTATGCATCGGCAAGATGAAACAGATGCAAAACTTGAGGCATTAAGCATGGATATGCACAAGCTTCACGGAAAAGTGGAGAAAAACACAGAACTGCTGCAAGAACTTCTCGAACGCCACCAATCAATCTACGAAATGCTAGGAGAACACGAGATAGCCATCCGCACATTGCGCAAACGAAAATCCATCTAACAGGTGCTAATCACGAGCGTTGATGATCTATGCCGCAATCGGCAAGCAAAACTTGCCGACTACGGCAGAAAAGCTAGAACTTAAGAATAGTTTAGTCTATTTTTTTTGAAAAACTTCATACACGATTATGCAAAGCGAAAGATACGAAGCGGCCAAAGCAAATCCGGCCAGCACGTCGGTCGGATAGTGAACGTGGCGAGTTAAGCGGCTAATCCCTGTTAACAGCGCCAATAGAATGGAAATACCGTACAGGAGAAATCGGGCAAATCGTTGCTTCACCTCTTGCCCGAGAAAGTAGGCTGCTAGCAATAAATAAATGCTAGACATCATCGCATGACCGCTTGGAAAACTAAAACCTTCCTCATGGGAAAATGGCGGTCTTTCTCTTCCTACTACATGTTTCATCCACGTATTCAGCCCATATCCCCCGGCGACGGCTATTAATACAAGCACCATTCCGTATACTCTTTTTCGCAGCAATAAAAACAAAACAAGCACAATGCTGCAAACGCCAATCGTGACAGATGACCCAAGCAATGACAAAGCATTCAACCATCCCCATGCCCGAAAACTAGTAAGCAACGTTTTATCAACAGAAAGAACGGTTGGATAATGAATCGCCCACCATAGCGCTACAAATAGAAAAAAAGAGCTAACACATAGTACGACAAGCTTTTTGCTCATCATCTCCCTCCCTTCTTTGCCATTTTATCATATCTTTCTCTCATAAGAAGAAAAAGAGGAGAGCGCTCTCTCCTCTTTACTATTTCACTGCATTCATTAAAAAATGATGTACTTCTTGCGCTGCTTCTCGTCCTTCGCGAATCGCCCATACGACTAGGCTTTGTCCTCGTCTTGCGTCCCCTGCAACAAACACTCCTTCCACGTTCGTTGCATATTTAGTCGTTGTCATTGGTTGGTTAACTACCCCAAACTGCGCAAAAAGGGATTGTTCCGGTCCTTCAAAGCCAATGGCAATAAAAACAAGGTCGCACGGCCATACTTTTTCTGTTCCTGGAATTTCGCGAAACGTTCCATTTTCTGTTTTTTCCATTTGAATCGTATGAAGTGCCTTTACTTTTCCATCTCCGACCATTTTTTTCGTTTGAATGCAATATTGACGCGGGTCTTCGCCAAATTTCGCTTTCGCTTCTTCATACGCATAATCGAGCGTAAAAATAAGCGGAAATTGCGGCCAAGGGTTGTTTTCTGTTCGGTTTTTTGGCAATGCCGGATGTTTGCCGAACTGAACGACGCTTTTACACTGTTGCCTTAACGCTGTCGCCACACAGTCTGCGCCTGTATCGCCGCCACCGATGACGATGACGTGTTTATCTTTTGCATCAATAAAATTTTCGTCCATAAAATGAGAATCAAGCAAGCTTTTCGTGACAGACGTTAAATAGTCCATCGCCAAATGTACTCCGTCTAATTCTCTTCCTTCTATAGCAAGGTCGCGCTGCTTTTGAGCGCCTGTGCATAAAACGACGGCATCGTATTGCGCGCGAAGCGCCTCTGCGGTGATATGGTTGCCAACTTCCGTATTTGTTACAAACGTAACGCCTTCTTCTGCCAGCAACCGTACTCTTCGCTCCACGATTTCTTTTTCTAGTTTCATATTCGGAATGCCGTACATTAACAGCCCGCCGATGCGGTCTGCCCGTTCATACACCGTTACCGAATGTCCTGCTTGATTCAACTGATCGGCACAGGCAAGACCTGCTGGCCCTGAACCGACAATCGCGACCTTTTTCCCTGTTCGCTTTTTCGGAATGCGCGGTTGAATCCATCCTTCCGCAAACCCTTTATCAATAATGGCTCGCTCAATTCCTTTAATCGCAACCGCTTGATCGGAAAGTGCAACCGTACAGGAACCTTCACACGGTGCCGGACATACTCTTCCCGTAAACTCGGGGAAATTGTTCGTTTTTAATAGCCGATCTAATGCTTCTTTCCAACGACCACGATAGACTAAATCGTTCCATTCCGGAATGACATTATGAATCGGACAGCCGGACGTTAATCCGTTCCATTCCATACCCATATGGCAAAAAGGCGTCCCGCAATCCATGCAACGCGCTCCTTGCCGAGCAAGCGTGTCATCGGAAAACGGTGACGTATACTCTTTCCAATCGTCCAAGCGGGAAAGCGGCTTCCGCTTCCTTTCTTCTTCCCGCACATATTCAATAAATCCTGTCGCTTTTCCCATCGTCGGTCTCCCTCCTCTTCCACATTGTGAGGGCGGCCGCTTATTTCGCGACCGCTTCCAATGGACTGAGCTCTTTCTGTTTTGTCACTGCTTCAAACGCCGAAAGCAGCGCTTGTTCGTTTGGCAATCCGGAACGTTCCATCATTAAAATGGTTTCCATCATCCGTTTATAGTTTTTCGGAATTACTTTTACAACTTTCGGGATAAACGAATCCCAAGCAGCTAATAGCTGAGCTGCTTTTGGGCTGTTTGTATATTGGTAGTGTCGCGAAATCATCTGATATACTTCGCGAATTTCCTCTGCATCTTCTAGCGATTCGAACAATACCATTTCCCGGTTCGCCGTCCGCATAAATTGTTCGGCGTTATCTGCCAATACGTAAGCGATTCCTCCAGACATTCCTGCCGCAAAGTTTTTGCCGACCGTTCCGAAAATGACGACGCGCCCGCCTGTCATATATTCACAGCCATGGTCGCCAACGCCTTCGACAACCGCGTTTACCCCGCTGTTTCTAACGCAAAATCGTTCCCCTGCACGACCGCGAATGTACGCTTCGCCAGACGTTGCTCCATAAAAGGCAACATTTCCAATAATGACATTATCGCCTGAGGAAAACGGCGCTTCTTCCGGTGGTAGGACGACTACTTTGCCGCCAGAAAGCCCTTTTCCAATATAGTCGTTCGCATCGCCAACAAGCGTCATCGTCATTCCTTTCGGCACAAAGGCAGCGAAACTTTGACCGGCAGAGCCGCGGAAATGAAGACGAATCGTATCTTCCGGCAGCCCTTCTTCCCCGTAACGCTTCGAAATTTCGCTTCCGACAATCGTACCGACCGTACGATTCACATTGCAAATATTTAGATATAGCTCCACTTTTTCCATGTGCTCTAGCGCTGGAGCGACAGCTGGTAAAAGCTCATTGTAATCGAGCGATTGTTCGATTTTATGTTGTTGCGGTCGGGAAAACGTACGCGGTCCATCGATTTTATATAGCAAGCGCGATACATCTAAATGTTTCGCTTTCCAATGTTGCTTCGCACGCTCGCTTACCTTTAATACGTCGACCCTTCCTACCATTTCTTCTACCGTCCGAAAGCCGAGTTGGGCCATTAGTTCGCGAACTTCTTGCGCAATAAAATACATAAAATTCACGACATGCTCTGGTTTTCCGGTAAATTTTTCACGCAGCTCTGGATTTTGCGTCGCCACTCCGACCGGACACGTATCTAAATGGCAAACACGCATCATCACACAGCCTAAGACGACAAGCGGCGCGGTCGCAAAGCCAAATTCTTCTGCCCCAAACAGCGCAGCCATCACAACATCGCGCCCTGTCATGAGCTTTCCGTCTGTTTCTAACACGACGCGGTCGCGCAAGCCGTTTAGCATTAACGTTTGGTGCGTTTCCGCAAGCCCAAGCTCCCAAGGGAGTCCTGCATGCTTAATACTTGTTTTTGGCGATGCGCCAGTTCCGCCATCATAACCGCTAATGACGATCACATCCGCTGCCCCTTTAGCGACGCCTGCCGCGATGGTACCGACGCCTGCTTTGGACACAAGCTTGACGCTAATACGGGCGTGGCGATTGGCATTTTTTAAGTCGTAAATAAGTTGCGCCAAATCTTCAATCGAGTAAATATCGTGATGCGGCGGCGGCGAAATGAGTTCCACGCCAGGAGTAGAGCCGCGCACTTTTCCGACCCAAGGATATACTTTATTGCCTGGTAGCTGACCGCCCTCTCCAGGTTTTGCGCCTTGCGCCATTTTAATTTGCAATTCGTCCGCGTTCACTAAATAATGGCTTTTTACACCAAAACGTCCAGACGCCACTTGCTTAATGGCACTTCGGCGAAAATCGCCGTTTGCATCGACCACATACCGGCGCGAATCTTCCCCGCCTTCGCCGCTATTGCTTTTGCCACCGATACGGTTCATCGCAATCGCGAGCGCTTCATGTGCTTCTTGGCTGATGGAACCGTACGACATCGCCCCTGTTTTAAAGCGGCGAACGATTGATTCCACTGGCTCTACTTCTTCCAACGGAATCGGTTTTCTCGTTTCATCAAATACAAATAAATTGCGTAAAAACGTCACCTGTTCTTCATTCGCTAGCTTCGAATATTGCTTAAATAGCGCATAATCATTTTTCCGGCACGCCCATTGCAAAAGGTGAATCGT
Source organism: Anoxybacteroides voinovskiense (assembly GCF_014196205.1). Classification (GTDB taxonomy): domain Bacteria; phylum Bacillota; class Bacilli; order Bacillales; family Anoxybacillaceae; genus Anoxybacteroides; species Anoxybacteroides voinovskiense. The sequence goes on from NZ_JACIDE010000001.1 coordinate 209,365, forward strand.
TTTCGGGTTAAACGCATGGTGCTCCCCATCGCTTCTCCATTGGAATTCGCTACCGGAATCGAGCGTTTCATCGAGCGCAGCGAACGCTCGTTCATGGCGCATTTTCGCTTCTTTTGCAATTTCTTTTAACCCAATGCCACTAAGTTGGGAAGCAGTTCCCGTGAAATATTGCTCGATGACATCCTCTCCGATTCCAATTGCTTCAAAAATTTGTGCACCACGATAGCTTTGGACAGTCGAAATGCCCATTTTCGCCATCACCTTGACGACGCCGTCTGTCGCTGCTTTTTGATAGTTTTCTACCGCTTTTTTATATGTCAACGTCACCGCTTTCGCCTCGACCGCCTGCCGAATCGTTTCAAGCGCTAAATACGGATTCACTGCATCCGCTCCATATCCAATTAATGCCGCAAAATGATGCACTTCCCGCGCTTCCCCGCATTCAACGATAATGCTTACGTTTGTCCGCGTCCCTTTTCGAATCAAATGTTGGTGAAGAGCACTCACCGCAAGTAGCGGTGGAATGGCGATATGTTGTTCGTCAACGCCGCGGTCCGACAAAATAAGCAAAACGGCTCCTGCTTCCATCGCCGTCTCGGCGGTTTGACAAAGTTCATCAAGCGCTTCTTTTAAGTCATTTGTAAACAATGACGGAATCGTCACCGCTTGAAACTCTGGATACGGATTCGCTTTTAACGCCGCCAATTCTTCGTTAGAAAGAATCGGCGAATCTAGACGAATGCGCCGGGCGGCAGATGCTTCTGGATGAAGGATGTTTCCTTCTTTTCCGAGCAACGTCATCGTCGATGTCACGATATACTCACGCATCGAGTCAATCGGTGGATTCGTCACTTGTGCAAATAGCTGTTTAAAATAATGGAACAAACTTTGTGGACGTTCCGATAATACCGCTAGCGGCACATCATTCCCCATCGCTCCGACAGGATCTTTTCCGTCACGTGCCATCGCCAACAACGTTTTTTCCACATCTTCGTACGTATACCCGAACGCTTTTTGCAGCGTTGTAATGTTTTCTAGCGGTTCGATTTCGTCTGGAATGGGTAAGTCCGCAAGCGAAATCATTTGCTCGTTCAACCATTGGCGATACGGTTTTTCGCTTGCCATTTTCGTTTTCATTTCCTCATCGGAAATGATTCGGCCTTCTTCTAAGTCAATGAGCAACATTTTCCCTGGGCTCAGCCGCTCTTTATAAAGCACCTGTTCTGGCGCGACATCGATGACGCCCACTTCCGAGGAAAAAATAATATAGTCGTCTTTCGTTACGTAGTAGCGAGCTGGACGCAAACCGTTCCGGTCTAAAATGGCGCCGATTTGCTTTCCATCGGTGAATACAATCGCCGTCGGACCGTCCCACGGCTCCATGAAACAACTATGATATTCGTAAAACGCCTTTTTCGCGTCGTCCATTTCATTGTCCCAAAACCACGGCTCCGGAATAAGCATCATCGCCGCGTGTGCTAATTCTTTCCCTGATAGCACGAAAAATTCGAACGCATTATCTAAAATCGACGAGTCGCTTCCGTTCTTATCTAAAATCGGCGTAATTTTTTGCAAGTCATCCCCGAAAAGATCAGAGACAAATTGCTTTTCCCGTGCCATCATCCAATTCATATTGCCACGGAGCGTATTAATTTCGCCATTATGAATTAAGTAGCGGTTCGGATGCGCTCGTTCCCAGCTCGGAAAGGTGTTCGTACTAAAACGAGAGTGGACAAGGGCAAACGCCGACTGAAATCGTTCATCTTGTAAATCGACGTAAAATTCATCGAGCTGTTCAGGGGTTAGTAGCCCTTTGTAGACGATCGTGCGGCTTGAGAGGCTAGCAAAATAAAATTCATTGTTCGGCGCCAGCTTTTCTGCTTGCTTTCGAATGACGTATAGCTTCCGTTCAAACGAGAGCGAATCATGTAAATCGTCGCTTGCGCCAATAAATAGTTGCCGAATGAACGGTTTGCTTTGTTTCGCTAATTTCCCGATTTTTTCATGATGAACAGGCACTGTCCGCCAGCCTAATACGGTTTGTCCTTCGGCTTGAATGATGTCGTTTATTTTTTGTTCGTAATCCGTCCGTTCCGTTTCGCGTTCTGGAAGAAAGACCATTCCGACACCATATCTCCCCTTTTCGGGAAGCTTCATTTTTCCGCAAACCGTTTGAAAATATTCATGCGGGATTTGTACCATTATCCCTGCGCCGTCTCCTGTTTCTGGGTCGCTTCCTTGCCCGCCGCGATGCTCGAGCTGCCGCAACATATGAAGCCCTTTTTTCACAATATCGTGCGATTTTTTTCCTTTTAGATGGGCATACAAGCCGATGCCACAGGCGTCATGTTCAAAGCTTGGGTGGTAAAGGCCTTGCGCCTTCGGTAGTCCAACATGTCTCATCTGCCTTCCCCTTCCGTTAAAGTCTTACTTGTAATTGTAGTTTCCATGATTCATATAAACAATATATAATTAAGATTAAATTTATCTCATTTTGCGATAAATAGGAGGGATATGGTGGAATTTAGGCAGTTGAAATATTTTGTCGAAGTAGCGAAGCGTGAGCACGTTTCCGAAGCGGCAGAACTGCTTCATGTTGCTCAATCGGCGATTAGCCGGCAAATTGCCAATTTAGAAGATGAGTTAGGAGTGGAGTTGTTTGAGCGGGAAGGACGAAATGTACGGTTGACGCCTGCTGGTCGCTATTTTTTGCCGCATGCGGAAGCAATCTTACGCACGGTCGATTATGCGAAGCAACAAATGGAAGAATATTTAGATCCGGAACGAGGGACGGTGAAAATTGGCTTTCCGACAAGCTTAGCGAGCCATACGATGCCAATGGTTATTTCCGCCTTTAAAGCAGAGCATCCGAACGTCAAATTTCATTTGCGGCAAGGATCGTATAAGTTTTTAATCGAGGCGGTGAAAAAGCGGGAAGTGGATTTAGCGTTTCTCGGACCAATTCCGACCGAAGAGAAAGAAATTCGCGGCGATATTTTATTTATCGAATCGTTTTCCGTGCTGTTGCCGCTCCATCATCGGTTTGCGAACCGAGCAAGTATAGCGTTAAATGAATTGCGCGAAGAGCCGTTTGTTATGTTTCCAGAAGGATATGTGCTGCATAAAATCGTCCGCGATGCGTGCAAGCAGGCGGGATTTTCGCCGCTTATTTCATCGGAAGGGGAAGATTTGGACGCGATTAAAGGGCTCGTTTCTGCCGGCATTGGCATTACGTTGCTTCCGGAAAATACGTTTTATGATACGATGCCGCGCTTTACGGCCAAAATCCCGATTGAAATGCCGGAAGTCAAACGAAACGTCGGAATTATTCTTTCCAACCAGCACGAACTCGCCCCATCGGTCAAAGTGTTTTATGAGTTTGTCAAACAATTTTTCTCGATGTTAGAAAAATATCGATAAAATGGCTTGCCAACCACGAAAATCACTGTTTGTTCACAGAAAAAGAGAGCCACGGCTCTCTTTTTTACACTATTTTTACAACGGTGCGACCGCGTAGCTGCCCTTTTAAAATGCGGGAAAGCGCTTCTGGTAGTTCATCAAGTGTAATTTCTTGCGTGATGAACGCAAGCTGCGCTGGCTTCAAATCGTTCGCCATACGCTCCCAAATCGTGCGGCGCAACTCCATCGGGCAATAGACCGAGTCGATGCCGAGCAAATTGACGCCGCGCAAAATAAACGGAAATACCGTCGTCGGCACATCGGTTCCTCCCGTCAATCCGCTTACCGCGACCGAACCACCGTATTGAATGCGGCTTAATACGGTCGCAAGCGTTCGCCCGCCGACCGGGTCAACAGCCCCCGCCCAAAGTTGCTTGTCAAGCGGACGAATTTGGTCGAGGCAAACGTCGTTTCGCGAAAGAATTTCTTGCGCGCCAATCGTTCGCAAATAATCGTGTTCCGTTTCTTTCCCTGTGCTTGCTACAACGTGATACCCGCGCTTCGCTAACATCGCGACCGCTAAACTACCAACGCCGCCAGTTGCCCCAGTCACGAGCACACTTCCTTTTTCCGGAGACAAGCCGTTTTCTTCTAAACGATGAATCGATAAAGCGGCGGTGAGTCCTGCTGTCCCTAACGCCATCGCTTCTTTTAACGTCAGCCCTTTCGGCAACGGGACGATCCATTCTCCTGGAATGCGCGCATATTCGCTATATCCCCCAAAATGAGATACACCGATTTCATAGCTTGTCGCAATGACTTCGTCGCCTTCGCGAAAGCGCGGGTCTTTCGAAGAAACAACGACGCCCGCAAGATCAATTCCAGGCACAAACGGGTACGTTTTAACAATTTTCCCGTTCGGAATGCTCGCAAGGCCGTCTTTATAGTTGACGCTTGAGTAGGCAACTTGAATAACGACATCGCCCTCTGGAAGGTCGTCGAGCGAGAGTGTCTGCACATTTACCGTAAAATCGGTTTCTGTTTTATTGACAACCAATGCGCGGAATTCGTTCATCACTCATTCTCCTTTCTAGTTTTTTCTATTATTCTTTAACAATAGGCAAAAATCCTGCGATCGTTTTCATTCGTCGGTTGTATTTATAGACCCATTCGCAATTATATGTATCGTTTTTCCTGCCGAAACGGTAATGTTCCCTGCCCCGATGCTTTCTCCGTCCGCATGTAGCGGCAGTACGTCGTCGGCATCAATATGAATCTTTTTTCCAACAACCATTGTCACTTCTTTCATTTTCCGGTGTCCACCCCAAAATACGGTCACAAATAATAGCAATATTTTCAAGCGCGAAACGTTATGTACGACAACAACGTCTAGCGCCCCATCGTCCGCTTTAGCAAACGGGGCTATTTTCATCCCTCCACCGTAGTAAGGGTGGTTCGCAATCGTGGCAAACCACGCGCGTTCAAACGTGTGACTTTTCCCGTCTACTTGTAAACGAATGCGCGTCGGTTGGTAGAAAAACAACTCTTTTACCAAATAAAACACGTAGACAAACTTCCCGAGAAAAAGTCGGTTGAAAAACGGTTTCCATTTGGAAGCGTTTACTTTTTGCGCGATGTGCGCATCAAACCCGCAGCCGATGTTGTTGACAAACTGTCCTTCGCTTATTTGCGAGCCGCCATATGTGCCGATGTCATAACGGGAAACTTTTGGATGAGATAAAAGGTGGTGCAGCGCTTTTTCCGCATGGCGAGAAATATTTGTCCCGCGTGCGAAATCGTTTCCTGTCCCGGCAGGAATGTAGCCGATGACGACATTATCGCTCGATTCAATGCCATTGATGATTTCATGAATCGTGCCATCCCCTCCTACCGCCACAATCATGACACGACCACTCTCCCGAGCCACCACTTGCCGCGCAAGCTTCACGCCATCCCCCGCTTTTGCCGTAAACAATACGTCATGCGGAATATTGCTGCTTTGAAGCAACTTCTCTAGTTTACGCCATACTTTTCGCGCCCGCCCATTTTTCGCAGCCGGATTGACGATAAAAATGAGTTTCATAGTTTCCCCTGCTTTCACGTTTTCTAACTCTATTAAAATGGAAAAAAAGAAACAAAGCAAGCGCAGAAAAAGGACACCGTGTTAGGATGTCCTATTTTTCTTTATACCCAAGCCTCGCAGAAAGTTGTTGGCCGATATAGCGCACGTGGGCGTGAAGCTGTTCGAGCCGCTCGTCTGTCATGCGGATGGTTGGGCCAGAGACGCTTACTGCCGCGATGACGTGTCCGGAATGGTCGAAAATCGGGACGGCGATGCAGCGAATCCCGTATTCATTTTCTTCTAAATCAAGCGCATAGCCATTTTGTCGCACAACAGCCAGTTGTTGTAAAAATGTTTCTTTGTCCGTGATCGTGTGTTCAGTATGTTTGGGCAGTCCTTTTCGCTCTAAAATATCCAGGACAACGTGCATCGGCAAATGGGCAAGAATCGCTTTGCCAACCGCTGTACAGTGCATCGGTGCCCGCTTGCCAACTTTTGAATGCATGCGCAACGTTTCCGTTCCTTCAAGTTTTTCAATATAAATCACTTCCCCTTGGTCATAGACGACAAGGTGAACGACTTCGTTCGTCGCTTTTTCTAACTCTCGCAAATACGGCTTTGCTTCGGAGCGTAAATCAATTGAGTCAAGCAATTTCGAGCTCATTTCAAGAAATTTATAGCCTAGTTTATACCGCTCTGTTTCCTCGTCTTGTTCTATATAGCCGTGCTGCACAAGCGTCGATAAAATGCGATATACCGAACTTTTATTAATATCCATTTGCTTAGCAATCTCGGTAACTCCTAGCCCATCTTTTTTGGAGCTGACAATGTCTATGATTCGCAACGCTCGGCTTACCGATTTTACCATATTCTCTTTTTCCAAGTACGTTCACGAAACTTGCGCAAGGGACTTTTAAACAAGGAGAGAAATTGCGCTTTACGCAAGTTTCGCTTCCTCCTTTCTGTATGCGTATCAATCGGTGAAGAGATAACACAAGTTTTCAAGCCTTGGTCTGGTCAACACGAGGCATTCAGGCCCACGCTGCACCGCATCATGCCCTTTATTATAGCACATTACTTACCGGGCATTCGACTGTTTCCCTAGTTCATCCCCTTCAAAGAACGTCAGCGGGCAAAGACAACTTGCCCGCCAAACATTTGTTGTTCAAAAAAAAACATTGAGACATGCCAAGAACGGTAAAAAGTGAAAAGTTGTGCTAACTTAGTTTCCTTCCATTTCCCTACAACGCTTTCGCTACTCGCGCAACGCCCGTTTCCATCGCCGCGCGTGCTACCGCGTCTGCGACAGCTTCGACCACACGCCGGTCGAGCGGATGTGGGATGACATATTCGCTCGTCAATTCGTCTGGGGCAATTAAATTTGCAATGGCATATACCGCTGCCAATTTCATTTGTTCGTTAATTTCTGTCGCTCGTACCTTTAACGCCCCTTTAAAAATGCCTGGAAACGCAAGCACGTTATTGACTTGGTTTGGGAAATCAGATCGTCCGGTTCCAACCACCGCAGCGCCAGCCGCCTTCGCTGCCTCTGGCATAATTTCCGGAGTCGGATTAGCCATCGCAAATACAATCGCCCCTTCTTTCATCGACCGCACCATTTCTGGCGTCACTGCATGCGCAACTGACACGCCGATAAAGACATCCGCGTCTTTCATCACCTCATGCAGCGTCCCTTGCATCCCGCTTTTGTTCGTTATTTCTGCCACCGCTTCTTTCATGGCGTTCATTCCGTGCGGTCGCCCTTTAAAAATCGCACCTTTCGAGTCGCACATAACAATGTCGCCAGCCCCCATATAATGAAGCAGTTTCGTTACCGCAATGCCCGCTGCTCCTGCGCCGTTCACAACGATGCGGCAATCTTCTAGCCGTTTGTCCACCACTTTTAGCGCATTCAAAAGCCCTGCAGCGGTGACAATTGCCGTGCCGTGCTGGTCGTCATGAAATACGGGAATGTTCATTTCCTTTTTTAATTTTTCTTCAATAATAAAACAATTCGGTGCTGCAATATCTTCTAAATTAATCCCGCCGAACGTCGGCTCGAGCGCTTTGACGATTTGAACGATTTGTTCAGGGTCGCTCGTATTGACGCAAAGCGGCACAGCATCAATCCCTGCAAATGCTTTAAATAGCGCAGCTTTTCCTTCCATCACTGGCAGCGATGCTTCCGCGCCGATATTTCCTAATCCTAATACCGCCGACCCGTCCGACACAACGGCGACAAAATTCCCTTTCATCGTATAGTGGTAAATGCTCTCCGGATGTTCGCAAATCGCTTTGCACGGCTCTGCTACCCCCGGGGAATAAGCTAAACTTAAATCTCTTGCGTTTTCGAGCGGTACTTTGACATGAATGCTCAATTTTCCTTTCGCTTGGTGATGAAGCGCTAACGATTGTTCCCGAAGGTTTTGCATAGCCTGACCTAGTTACTGCTAACGATATGTAACTAGGGTTTACACCTCCTCTTTTTTCTTTTATTATATCTGAATATTCTGACATATCAAGTGTTAGGAAAGAAACCGTTTTGTTTGTTCGCAAAATGGGCATTCCGTTTATAGAATGCCCATTTTACGTGTCATTATTTCACCGCAGCGAATTTTGCTTTTGCTTCGAGGCGGCGACGATGCAAAATTGGTTCGGTGTAGCCGTTTGGTTGTTCATATCCTTTAAAGACTAGATCGCATGCCGCTTGGAACGCGACCGAGTTGTCATAATCTGGCGCCATCGGACGATACGCTGGGTCGCCAGCGTTTTGTTCGTCTACGACTTTTGCCATTCGCTTCAATGTTTCTAGCACTTGCTCTTTTGTGCAAATGCCGTGATGTAGCCAATTGGCGATATGCTGGCTAGAGATACGTAACGTTGCTCGGTCTTCCATTAAGCCGATATTGTTAATATCCGGAACTTTCGAGCAGCCAATGCCTTGGTCAATCCAACGAACGACATAGCCGAGAATGCCTTGCGCGTTATTATCAAGCTCTTGTTGGATTTCTTCCGGTGTCCATTGTGGGTTAGTAGCAACCGGAATTTGCAAAATATCGTCGCGGTAGTCTTTTTTCTCTTTTCGCAACTCTGCTTGCACGCTTGCAACGTCGATTTGGTGATAGTGAAGCGCATGCAACGTTGCGGCAGTTGGCGAAGGAACCCATGCGGTATTGGCGCCTGCTTTTAATTGCCCCCCCTTTTGTTTGAGCATCTCTGCCATCAAGTCTGGCATTGCCCACATTCCTTTTCCGATTTGCGCGCGACCTTGGAAACCAGTAGAAAGCCCTGTCGTGACATTCGATTTTTCATAGCCTTGTAGCCATGTCGAAAACTTCATCTCATTTTTCCGAATCATCGGGCCTGCTTCCATCGATGTATGAATTTCGTCGCCCGTCCGATCGAGGAAGCCGGTGTTAATGAATACGATTCGATCTTTTACTTGGTAGATACAGTTTTTCAAGTTAAGCGTCGTGCGCCGCTCTTCGTCCATTACCCCGATTTTAATCGTATTCCGTTGCAAGCCAATCATATCTTCGACGCGGTCAAATAGCTCGTTGGCAAACGCAACCTCTTCTGAACCGTGCATTTTCGGTTTGACGATATAAATCGAGCCTTTGCGCGAATTTGGATAACGACCGTTGCCAAGCAACGAATGTTTCATAATTAAGCTTGTTACGACCGCATCGAGTATTCCTTCATATACTTCTTCGCCGTTTTCATCCAAAATCGTATTGTTTGTCATTAAATGACCGACGTTGCGGACGAACATAAGCGAACGGCCTGGGAGCGTTACGTCTTCTCCCGTTGGCGATTTGTACGTACGGTCTGGATTTAATCCGCGCGTTAATGTTTTGTTTCCTTTTACAAACGTTGCGGTTAAGTCTCCTTTGACTAAGCCGAGCAAGTTACGATATACAAGCACTTTATCTTCCGCATCCACCGCAGCGACCGAATCTTCGCAATCCATAATCGTCGTAAGCGCCGCTTCTAAATAAATGTCTTTAATACCTGCCTCGTCTGTTTTCCCGATTGGGTGCGTACGGTCGATTTGGATTTCGATGTGAAGCCCGTTATTTTTTAATAAAATTGCCGATGGCTCTTCTGCGCTTCCTTGATAACCGACAAATTTTGTTTCGTCTTGCAACGTGGTCGGCTTGCCATCTCGAACAGTCACGACCAATTTTCCATCAATGACCGCATATTTCACTGCATCTTTATGAGAATAGCCGTTTAGCGGCACCGCTTCATCTAAAAACTCGCGCGCGTACGCGATGACTTTTGCTCCGCGGATTGGATTATACGCATTGCCGCGTTCCGCTCCGTCTTCTTCGCTAATAGCGTCCGTTCCATAAAGCGCATCATATAGGCTTCCCCAGCGGGCGTTCGCTGCATTAAGGGCATAGCGGGCGTTCGTTACTGGCACGACAAGCTGCGGACCAGCCTGGACGGCAATTTCGTCATCGACATTTTCCGTCGTGATGGTGAAATCGTCCACTTCTGGCTCTAAATAGCCGATGTCGGTTAAAAACGCTTTATATTCTTCAAGGTTCACGTTACCGCGATGCGTCCGATGCCAATCATTTAGCTTTTCTTGTAGTTCGTCGCGCCGCGCAAGCAACGCTTTATTTTTTGGCGTTAATTCTTTCACTAATGCTTCTAAATCTGCCCAAAATTTCTCGCGGTCGACCCCGCTATTTGGGATTACTTCTTTGTTCATAAACTCATAAAATAGCTCAGCGACTTGAAGATTTCCTACTTTTACGTACGTAGACATCCCTTTTCCCCTTCCTTTTGTTTGCTATTACGAAACAATGTTTCTTAATTATTTACCAAAATCATATCATGTGACGGGAGCCATTTCAATTATTTTCTGACGATTCTATGCCCTTTTTACTTCCACACAGCGCCCTGGTGTCGGGAATAGCTTTCCAGCGTTCAACAAGTTTTTTCGGTTAAACACGTCGCGAATATTCGTCTGGGCGGTTATTTCTTCGTCTGTGAAAATAAAGCGCATTTCTTCTTTTTTCTCGATGCCGACCCCGTGTTCTCCAGTAATCGAACCGCCAACTGCCGCACACGCCTGCAAGCATTCGCTTCCCGCTGCGAGCGCTTTTTCTGTTTCCCCCGGTTTTTCTGAATCAAACAATACGAGCGGATGTAAATTTCCGTCTCCAGCGTGGAAAATATTTGCGATTCGTAAACCGTATTTTTCGCTAATTTGTTGGATTTGCTGCAATACTTCCGGCAGTTTGCTGCGCGGAATGACCCCGTCTTGCACTAAATAGTCTGGAGAAATCGCTCCCATCGCTCCAAATCCAGTCTTTCGGTTCGCCCACCATTTCGCTCGCTCTTGCTCGTCTTGTGCCACTTTCACTTCCCGGACGTTTCGCGTACGGCAAATGTGCAAAATCTCCTCAATCTGTTCGTCAATCCCTGCCGAAATACCGTCTACTTCTATCAATAGCAATGCTTCAATATCGTTCGGATGGCCGACAGGAAACGCTGCCGCTTCGACCGCTTCAATCGCGGTTTGGTCCATCATTTCTAAAGCAGCGGGAACGATTCCTGCAGAAATGATGTCGGAAACGGTTTGGCTTGCATCGTTAACACGGTCAAAATAGGCAAGCACCGTTTGTTTTGCCTCGGGGCTTTTCAAAATGCGCACCGTAATTTTTGTCACGATTCCTAACGTTCCTTCAGAGCCCGTCAATAACCCAAGCAAATCATACCCCGGTGGGTCAAGGATGCCATTTTCGCCAATTTCAATCATTTCTCCGTTCGGAAGGACAACTTCTAGTCCTAAAATATGGTTTGTCGTCACTCCGTACTTTAAGCAATGGGCTCCTCCTGCATTTTCCGCCACGTTTCCACCGATCGTGCAACAATATTGACTTGAAGGGTCAGGCGCGTAATAATAGCCGCGATTAGCAACCGAGTTCGTGAGTTTTAAATTGACAAACCCTGGCTCCACGACCGCACGGCGGTTTTCTAAATCGACGCTAATTAAGCGTTTCATCCGCACTAAACTAATGACGACTTCTCCGTTTAGCGGAATCGCTCCCCCACTCAGCCCTGTGCCAGCACCACGGGCAAGAAATGGAAGGTCGTGTTCGTGGCAATATTTTACGACCGCTGCTACTTCTGCCGTATGTTTCGGAAACACGACCGCTTTTGGCAAATGACGATGCACGGTAAATCCGTCGCAATCGTAAGCAATTAAATCTTCTTTTCTATATAAAATCGCCTCTTCGCCAACGATCTGAGCGAGCGCCTGAATGTGCGGGTCATTCGTGTAAAGCGCCTTTTTTCTCATGTTCGCCATTCCTTTCCATTTTCTTTTTGATACGCCCAGTCTAGTAGTTGAACGGTGTGCACGATTTTTTCGTTTCGGCCATGTTTTAATACCCCGATCGCCATTTGCAACATACAGCCTGGGTTTCCCATCGAAATGATTTCTACTTCGTTCGGGATGTTTTCCATTTTACTTTGTAACACGGCTTGTGCCATTTCTGGATGGGTGATGTTGTAAATACCAGCGCTGCCACAACAGCGGTCGGCATTTGGCATTTCTACTAATTCTACTCCTGGGATGCTTGCTAAAATAGCGCGCGGCTCTTGGCGAATGCCTTGACCGTGTGCTAAGTGACAGGCATCGTGGTACGTGATGCGCATCGCTAACTCCGCTTTCGGACGTTCGTATCCTGTGTCGTAAAGGTATTTAGAGATATCTTCTACTTTTTCGGAAAATTGTGTTGCTTTTTCGTGCCAGACTGGATCGTCGCGGAATAATTCCGGATATTCTTTTAGCATACAGCCACAACCGGCCGCGTTGACCACTACACGCTCCACGTCTTGAAACGCCTCAATGTTTTGTTTCGCAAGCATTTTTCCTGTTTCTTTATCTCCCGCATGCACATGTAACGCCCCGCAGCACGTTTGTGTCGGTGGGATGACAACGTCGTTGCCGTTATAAGTTAACACACGAATCGTTGCTTCGTTGATGTCACTAAACATTACATCCATAACGCAACCAGTAAGCAAAGCAACCGTACGTTTCGTTTCTCCTTTTGCTTTAACGAGCGAATGCTTATATTTTTTGCGAACAGGTTCACCGACCGCTGGCAACACCGCTTCCATTTCCGCCAAATGGTCTGGAAACAAGCGAAGCAGTCCTGTTTGGCGCACGAGTTTTTGCAGTCCGCTTTTTTGGTAGAGTTTGAGTAACCTTCCTAGCGCTTGCAAGCGTGACGGATGCGGGAAAATTCCTTGCAAGAACAATTTGCTGATGAACGCTTTCGTGCCGGTCAACGGAATGGCTTGGCGAATTTGCCAGCGCACTTCTTCGATTAGCCCGCCAACATCGACGTCCGCAGGGCAAGCGGTCGTGCATGCGCGGCAATCAAGACAGGCAAAAATCGGATCAATAAAATCTTCAGTAATCTCCAATTTTCCTTCCGCTACCGCTTTCATCAAGTGCACCCGCCCGCGCGGCGAATGTTGTTCTTGTCCCGTCTGTTCATACGTCGGACACGATTCTAAGCACATCCCGCAATGTACGCAATCCGCCCATTTATTTGGGTCCGGTAAATCGCCCCAACGATAGTTTCCTAGTGTTTTTGCTTGGTTTTGTCCAGTACTGTTCATCCTAAATCCCCCCTACAAACCGTTGGTCGTTGAACATGCGCTGTGGATCGATTTTCGCTTTAATTCCTTCAAGCAAAAAGAAGTAGGATGGTTTTCCGCCCCAAACGTCAATCGTTTGACGGAAAGAAAGCGGCAAATGGGTAACGACGGCATATCCTTTCCGCTGTTTCGCAATGGCTTGCAATTGTTCAATTGATGAAACGACAGACTCCGCCGCACCTTTTATATACACTCGACATAATCCGTGCCCTAACCCTCCGTGTGCGCGGATGTCGACATTGAATGCTTGCAATAATTCGCTTTCCCGAAGCACAGAAATGACGTCTAAATTGACGACCCCGATTTTCACTGCTGCTTCGACTGCTCTGTCCGTTGGTGGCATCGCCCCGTTTGGCGAAATTTCATAAAACGTTTGCCAAAATTTTTGCGCCTCTTGTGGCGGGAGAATGGTCATCGTTGTATGCGGCGGCTGCATGCGTTGAACAAACGCTTCTTGGTAATGGACAGCGCTTTTGACATCTTCGAAGCCGATCACTAACGTATACACGCGCTTTCCAGTAAGTTGTTCTGCCAGTGATGGATTGAGCAATTCCAGGCAAACAGGCTCCATCATCGAGTCGAGAAATTGAACAGCAAACGAGCGGATCGTGTCGGTATCTCCTGTTGGAAAAGCAAGTAAGACAAGGCTTTCATATTTTGGGAGGGGGCGAAGTTTAACGGTTACTTCGGATAAAATGCCGAGCGTCCCCATGGAGCCGATAAACAGTTTGTTCATATCGTAGCCTGCCACATTTTTGACAACTTTGCCACCGGTGCGAATGACCGTTCCATCTGGATAAATGAGGCGCAAGCCAATGACGCTATCCCTTGCCGCACCGTACCCAAGCCGCTTTGGACCACTATCGTTTGCCGCAATGACCCCACCAATGGTAGCAGATAGCGGTAAAAAAGGATCTAACGCTATTTTTTGCCGGTATTCTGCTAAGTAGTCTTGCAGCTGTTGAAAATTCGTTCCCGCTTTGACGGTGATTACCATATCAGCGACAGCATGTTCGACAATGCCGCGATAATTGGCAAGCGACAACAAAAGATCGGTGCGTTCTACTAAGCCTCCAAAGCCTCGCTTCGTTCCACCGCCAATAATGGCGAGCTTTTTTTTCTTTTCACGTGCATAGGTTACAACGTTTCTAATTTCGTCTTCGGTTTGCGGAAACAATGCTACAGCGCCGCCATTTCCAAGCGGATGCGCCTCTTGTTCCTCCTTATGCATATGCGGAAATAGCGCATTTAACTCTTCGACTACTTGTGCCGTATGCAACGTACACCCCTCCTTTTGTTTCGTAATAGGAAACGTTGTTTCTTATTTTGGAGAAAAAAATATACTCTCAATACCAACTACTATCTTCTTTATGTATTATTAAAGCACCAATCGGTTTGTTTTTCAATGAATTTTTAGAATTTATAAAATAGTCTAACGAACATAAATTTTGCCAAACGGCCTATTGGGAAGTCAACGAAAAAATGGTAAAAATAAATGAAAAAACCGTTTCATCTGATCTACCATTGCCTCAAAACAGGCATCTCTTCCGAACAAAAAGAACAATTGCCTGTGCAACTAATCGAACGAATGTCTGGGTAAATAAAAAAACGGCAAGCTTCAATGGTTGCCGTTTTTTATCGGAAGGGTCAGTAAAAACGTCGTTCCTTGTTCAGAGCTTTTATATAGTTCAATCGTTCCGCCGTGGTTTTCGATAATGCGTTTGACAATCGTCAATCCTAGTCCTGTTCCCGATTCTTTTGTCGTCATAAACGGGTCAAAAAGCGTCGGCTGTATTTCTTTCGGAATGCCGCTTCCGGAATCTTCGATGTAAATTTCGTACCGGTCCTGTTGGACGCGCGAATAGATGGAAATGGTGCCGCTTCCTTTCATCGCTTCTATACTGTTGCGCAGCAAATTATACAACACTTGTGTCATTTGCTTCGGATCCACTAATAGCGGGACGCGATCTAACCGGATGTGCCATTGCAATTGCTGCGACGTTTGTTGAAATAATGGCAACAATTCCCGCACCATTTCTTCCATATACGCTTCTGTTACCATCGGGACGCCAGGTTTAGCCGTTAACAGCATTTCTTCAATAATTCCGTTAATGCGATCGAGCTCTTTTAAAAGGAGCGGAATTTGATATTTTTCCTTTTCCTGTTCGGGTATCGTTTCTTTCATAAATGTTAAAAAGCCGCGAATAACGGTAAGCGGATTGCGAATTTCATGCGCCGCACGTGCGGACAGTTCGCCAAGCAACGCTAATTTTTCCGCTTGGTGCATTCGTTTCGTGAGTTCTTCGCTTTCAGTAATGTCGATAAAATAAAAAATTCGTCCAATGACTTGACGATATTGGTTCGTTAATTCTGTTTGCGAAACTAACAACGTATGCCGCTCATCGTCGGCTTGATAAGGCACTTTTACGTTATGCAACATTTCTTTTGCAAAAAGCAACTCCCAAAACGGTACATTCGTTTGCGGTTTCTCTGCACTCATTGCTAGCGCCTTAATTTTCGTTTCATCTAGCTGCAACAGCTGCATGGCAGAAGCGTTGACCGAAACATCTCGCTTCGTTTCATCGACTGTAATAATCCCAACCGGCAATGAATTGACGATTTGCTCAATATACGCTTTATCTTTTGACACTTCTTCGTACAGCGACAAATATTTTTGAAAAACAAACGATAACAAAACCGTGATAAACGTAAACAACACTAAGCCAAACAGCGGATACGAAACGAGCATCATCGCTAAAATAAACGAAGAAGCTAGTGTGATGACATAATTGGACAGCGCTTCTTTAATAACCCCTTTAATAACGGAAAATAGACTTTCGGATGAAACAACTAAAAAATACCCTCCGATAATTGCTATATTCACACAAAAATAAGTCACGAGCGCCAATAAATAAGCAAACATGCTATGTAAGCGAAGCGGACCGACCTCTCCACCGAAAAAAAGAAACACTTCATATGCCCCGCAAATCATTAGCACATACATTGCAAAATTAAACGTGTGCTTTAGCCAAGACATTTTATAACGATAGAAAGCTGACAAAACACTACCTACCAACAAAATTAGCAATGTAGTACGTACACCAAACACAAAGATTAATGCTAAGTAAACAGAAGAGTCCATGGAAAGACTATTTCCTTTAGGCGGAAGACGAATGATATAATAATTTAAAAGGAAAACAGTAACTGTGCATACTACAAATCTACCCCATCCCTCCCCGCGCGGCATGTGTGAAAACGGGTCGAACATAAAAAACACGCCAACACCAACGAGAGAAACGAGCGCTAAATATAGCGTTGCTTGTTTTTGTTTCATCAAAGCTGGTCACTCATTTCTATACGTGCATTCACTAATTATAAGTCATATTTTATCATATACCGCCAGCACGTTTCATCCATTTTTCTATATAAACAAGTTCGTGGGCAAGCGAAAAAAGCCGGAAACCCGGCTTTTCTCATTACACTCGTTCGTCTTTCGGCAACCAAAATGTTAAAACGCCAAGAAGCGGGAGAAAACTGCACATTGTCATAAGCGTTTTTAATGTATAGACGTCGGCGATTTTTCCAAGTACTACCGCCCCAAGCGCTCCCATGCCAAACGCAAGCCCGACAATTAAGCCAGACGCCATGCCGACATTGCCAGGAAGCAGTTCTTGGGCATACACAACAAATGTCGCAAAACTAGAAGATAAAACAAACCCAGCGATAAAAACAATCGGCAAAACGAGCCAAAGCGGAAGATATGGAAGCATAAGTGCAAACGGTGCCGTACCAAGCGTCGATGCAATCATTAAATTTCGTCTGCCAAATCGGTCCGCCAACGGACCGCCAAAAAATGTGCCAATCGCTCCAGCAATCATAAACACAAATAAATATAATTGCGCTTCTCGAATCGAAATGCCGTAATATTTGATTAAATAAAACTGATAATAATTAGAAATTCCAGCATAATACCATGAGCGGGCAAAGACTAAAAAAACTAAGAGCACTAACGCAAAAATAACCCGTCTCCGCCCTGCTTTGTCCATTGTCGCGATGCTTTTTTGTTTTTGAGCGCGAGTAGCTTCTAATTTTCCTGCATACCATTTCGACACCCAAAATAGCACCATCATTCCAACGAGCGCAACAAGTGCAAAGCCGCTCGCTCCTTTTTGCCCAAATGGCACGAAAATAAGCGCCGTAAACAGCGGTGCTAGCGCGTTTCCTGTATTACCGCCAACTTGATAAATCGACTGAGCAAGCCCTCGCTTTTCCCCTGCCGCAAAATAAACGACGCGCGACCCTTCCGGATGAAACACCGCAGAACCTAAGCCGATAAAAAGAACGGCTAATAAAACAAAGAAAAAGTGCGGCGCAAACGCTAACCCAATCATCCCTAGTAAACTAGCAGCCATGCCGAGCGGCAAAAAGTATGGCGAAGGGTGACGGTCGGAAAATAAGCCGACAGCCGGCTGCAACACCGACGATGTCATATTAAGCACAAAAGCAATCCAACCGATTTGCGTATACGATAGCTTCATCGTTGATTCTAAAATCGGAAAAAGCGCAGGGACGACGGCTTGCATTGCATCGTTTAACAAATGGCCGACGCTAATCGCAATTAAAATCGGATACACCGTCGTGCGAATAGGCGCGGCCTGTTCGACATTTACTTGCATTGTTTTCCTCTCCCTACAAAGTGAATGGAATATTTACATTATAATCCTTTTTGCAAATGTTGCAATTTTTTTGCTCGTAAAATCCTTCTTTGACGCAATAAAAAACCGCCCGTTACGAGGACGGTTTTTTCTAAAGTTCGAGCGTTCAACATCGCTTATGCTAGTTACCGATCGCTTACCTTTTCTAAAATGGCATCACCGGTTCGGCTGACGCGAACGTAGGCAAAGCGGGCACGGCGCTGCACGTCTCCTCCTGTTTTTTCTGGGACAAAATACGACTCAATTCCGTAAATGACCGTATCCCCATTGAGTTTGCCGTTCATTAATACATCGCCGGTTTGATAGGCATCCGCGTGATACAACTTCCTGTTAAGCGAATAAATATCGACGAAACGATAAACCCCTGCTTCGTCTTTTCGCAAAATGACTTGAATCGTCCCGCGGGCGTTCACGTTTTTCACTGTTGAAATTTCATAACCAAGCCGCACATAGTCCCCTTGCAATAACGAACGCGGATCGATCGGCACTAACTCGAGCTTCACAAGCTTTCCGTGCGTTAAGAGCTGTTCTTTCGAAAACGCCATATATCCGATTACTGCTACTTGCAACGCAATGATTACGATAAGCAGCCCTTTTTTCCGAAAAATACTTTTTTCCGTAAAAACAAGCTGTTTTCGTTTTTCGAAAAGCGCGGTAACGATAAGCAATGCAATGCCTGCAAGCGAGAACGTCAGCGATTTATGCAACAAATCCCACGCGTATTCGTAATATTTCCAAACGAAAAAGAGCCACCAATAGCCCCAAGCGACGGCGCGTTCATATGGAGCTTTTTGAAAAAAGAGAAAGCCGAACAGAGTTGCGACAAACAATAGGTGAAACAATACGTCCCATCGATCGACGATATCCGTAGTCATCAACACGAACGCACCGAAACTAAGTGAAAGGAAAACGATTCGTTCGTACTTACTTTTACTAAATGTGTACAATACGCCATTCAAAAGCAAAACAGCAAGCAGCATGAAGCGAAAATCGTCCGTCCAGTGAGATACAATGGTTGCGCCATAAACGGACAGGGCGACCGCGGTCATGATGCGCACTCCTATTGTCGAACGGAAAAACAATCCGGCTAAAGCGACACTATAGCCCACTAAAAACCAAACGGAAACGCCAGAAGCGCTAAACGCCCCAAGCATATAGCCAACGGCTAATAACGTATACCGCACGACTTTGTTTCCGTTGCGCCAAACGAGCGCTGGTACGACAAACCCGCCAATCGCTAACGAAAACAATACATACGGGGAAAAATCGTTCGTCCATAAGGCGATAAGCCCCATCACACTTGAAACGACAAGCGACGAGGTGACAGCGGTTACGAGCGCTTGAAACAAGGCGATGAACACTTTTCCTTTCTCGTCCGAAGCAGAAGTCGTGTTAGACGAAGAAGAACGCTTCATTGTCCGCCTTACTAAAAGTGCTCCCATATAAATAATGGCAGCCGCTAACAACAGTCCTGAAAAAAACACCCATTCTTGAAAATACTGTTCAACGAACCGGAAATATTGCGTGATGAAAAACGCGCCGGCAAAAACGCCTGTAAGTAGCACATACGACCGCCGTTTGAGAAAATAAAAGAGAGCGAGAAATAAAAGCGCATATACATACGGCCAAAATCGGAACTTCTCCTCCGTAATTCCGATCACAAACAAGACAAATAGCCAGCTATGCATTGCGACATAGGCAGCATACGCCATGGTCGAGCGGCTGATAACCAAAATGGCCGCATTACTCACGGCAAACAAAAGAAGAAGCACAAACGATTCCCATTCACTTCGTTCGATTTGGTAAGAAGACGGAAAATAATAAAACCAAAACGTAAGCTGCAACAATAACATGCTCAACAATCGAAGAGGGGGATAGCGCGTGATGAAGGCAAGGAAGAAACTTGGAATAAGCCAAATGAGAAAAAGCCAGAAACTGTCGGCATGAGAATTGTAAATTTGCCCAATAAGTGCAACCGAAATGCCAAACGCAATCGCCCCGCACACAAACAGCCAGTGGCTTAAAAACCGATGGCGCTTCACTGTATAGGCGACGATTGCGCCTCCACCGTAAAACAATCCCATCATCCCGATGCTTAACGCCACCTTCGTCAACCGGTCAAACCCTTGCCAGTTGGCCGCAAAAAAATAAATAATCGCTGCCACAAGTAGAGAGACCCCCAGCAAATACCCTGTCTTCACCACACGCTCGGCCATCTTTCCGCCTCCTTTTGGTATACCGTTTCCATTAGTATACTACAACTTTTTAGAAAAAGGTAGGAAAACAAAAGGAACGAACCGACTCGTTCATTCCTTTTCATCTACCGTTTTATAAATCCCATATTGAATAATGCGGAAATAGTCGTCAAGTTCTTTTAAAATACTGTCGGAATGGTGGAGGAAGTCAAATGGTTTCATTTGGTATTGTTTTTGGTATTTTTGCGACACGTGGTCGACAATTGCCATCGTCATTTGAATGACCGTATCGACCGATACGTCATCGCGCAATTTCTCTGTCGGAATTAATTGTTTTAAAAAGATATGTTCAAGCATAAACGCTTCTTCGTACGTTTCGTAATGTTGCTTTAACAGTTCTTCCATTTCTTTTTTGACAGCCGCTGGAGGCGTCAACATTGCCGCGACAGCAAGCTTCGCTTCGTACGGATATTGAGCAAGCACTCGCTGTTTTGCGAGCGCGATTTCTTTCACTCGAGCAAAAAAATCGGTCGACGAAATACGTTGCAACGCTTCCATCACTTTTTCCGACAATAAGTTTTTCGCGTACGTGACGACATAAAGATATAAGTTTTTTTTGCTTTTAAAGTAATGAAATAAAATCCCTTTCGAAATGCCGGCACGGCTTGTAATGACGTCCGTTGACGCTCTGTCGTATCCGTGCTGCACAAATTCTTCGATGGCGACGCGAATAATCAGCTTCTTTTTTTCTTCCGGCTGCTTTTCAAACGATGAATACAATGGCGACACCTCTAAACAACAATATCTTTCTTTTTATATACCACATATGACATCACAACGCTAAACAAAATCACTGCGGCCATAATAAAAACGTATAGCGGCTCTAGTTGCTTGTTGTTAATAATCGGCGCTGCGTCCACGTACTTAAATGGAGTGAAATATTTCAGAAACTCTAAGTCTTCGGAAATACCTGCCATGACATGGAGAAAATAAGCAACTAATACAAGTCCAAGCGAAATGGATAAGGTATTTCGTGTTTTTCGCATCATCGTCGATAATAAAAATGCCACCGCCCCAAACGTTACATGCAATAAAATCGTCGCAGTAGTCAACAGTACAAATGTTTTGATCGAAACTTCATATCCTTTCGCAATGTGAAACCCAAAGAAGCTAGCAAGAACCGCCGCTGCATTTAACGCAAAAATATTGACCACGACAACCAACCATTTTTCCGTAATAATCCGACTTCTTGTCAAAGGTTTCGATAATAAAAATTCAATGGTTTTTTCACTCTCTTCTTTCGCAACAATGTTCGCTCCTAAAATCGCTGCATAAATACTGCCTAATAGCGTCGTCATCATATAAACGCGAACCCCATAATACCCCATTAAATCCCCAATATTTAATTGGTCCATACCAAATGCCTTCACCATCGATTTTGGCAACGATTCAATCAATTTCGTCATTTCTTTTTGCTGCTCGGCAAATTGAGGAAATACACTTAATGTTAATAACACCAGACCACCGAGCACTGCAATCCAAACAAGTAATGATTTCATATTCCGCTTCCATTCGCGCATGAAAATCATCGGTTTCCCTCCTCACTTTTCATAGTAATGCAAAAAGATATCTTCTAACGTCGGTTCGCTAATGACGACGTCTTTCAGCGGCAAGCGGTCTAGCTGATGAATAAGCTGCTTTACATCCCCCTTATAAAGCAACGTTATTTCGTTCCCTTTTACTTCTTTTTTCACGACACCGTCTAAATGAACGTCTGGCTGCGTCCCTTGTTCTAACACGACCGTTACATATTTCAAATTCTTTTTCGTTAAATGTTCGACCGTTTCAACTTGCACAAGCTTCCCTTCTTTAATAATCGCGACGCGGTCGCAAAGCTTTTGCACTTCGGAAAGAATGTGAGAAGAGAAAAAGATCGTCGCTCCTTTTTTTCGTTCCTCGAAAAGAAGTTCAAAAAACGTATTTTGCATGAGCGGGTCAAGCCCGTTCGTCGGTTCGTCTAAAATGAGCAGTTTCGGTTCGTGCAAAAGCGCCTGCACAATTCCGACCTTTTTCCGATTTCCAAATGAAAGGTCCTCAATTTTTTTATGCAAGTCTAAATCTAACCGCTCCGCTAACGTTTTTATGCGCTGTTCGTTTGCTTTGTAAAAACGAGCCGAATACGTGAGCAAATCAATAACTTTCATATCGTCGTAATAATGAATTTCCGACGGTAAATAGCCGACGTGCTGCCGAATTTCTTTGGCGTCTTTCACGATATCTTTCCCGAAAATCGTCGCACTCCCGCTCGTCGGATAAATAAAGTTTAACAGCGTGCGAATGGTCGTGCTTTTCCCTGCACCGTTCGGACCAATAAACCCAAAAATTTCGCCTTCTTCAATTGAAAACGTAATGTCCTCAATCCCGCGATTTTTTTTGTACATTTTCGTTAGCTGGCGAATATCGACAACGTTCATATCCTCGCCCCCTCAAGCATTTTTGACTCATTAGTCAATTCTAGTATATGGAATTTTGACTCATAAGTCAATTATAAATGGCAAAAAAAGAGAGTCGTCATTCAACGACTCTCTTACTCATGAAAATTCGTTCCGTCCGTTACTTCTTTCACGATGCCAGCGCGGATGACGAAGTCGCCAAAATGCTCGCCATCGAGCCGTTCTTTCGCATAGCGAGAAAGAAGGACGCGAAGTTCCGCTAAAATTTCTTCTTCTCCGATATTTTCCCGATACAATTTGCCAAGGCGGCTGCCGTCAAACGCCGCTCCGAGGTACATATTATATTTGCCGACGGATTTGCCGATAAACGCGATTTCCGCTAAGACATGTCGGGCACAGCCGTTCGGACAGCCTGTCATACGAATCGTAATTTCTTCGTCACGAAGCCCGTTTTCCTCCACAATTTCTTCGATCTTATCAAGCAGTTTTGGCAAATACCGCTCCGCTTCCGCCATCGCTAATCCGCATGTCGGCAACGCAACACAGGCAAGCGAATTGCGGCGGAGCGCGCTATAACGTTTTCCGTCTGTCAAGCCGTACTGTTTAATAAGCGCATCGATTTCGGCTTTTTGCTCGCTTGGTACGTTCGCAATGACTAAGTTTTGATTGGCAGTTAGACGGAAATCGCCTTTATGCACTTTGGCAATTTCTCTTAACCCTGTCATTAACGGATAACCATCCGTATCTTTCACCCTGCCGCCTTCAACAAACAACGTAAAGTGCCACGTTCCGTTCACCCCTTCGACCCAGCCGTAGCGGTCGCCGTTATGTTCGAAATGGTAAGGGCGCGCTTCTTCTAACTCCCAGCCAAGCCGGCGCTCTAATTCTGCCTTGATGGCTTCAAGCCCTAGCCGGTCAATCGTATATTTAAAGCGGGCATGTTTCCGCACCGAACGATTGCCGTAATCGCGCTGAATCGTGACAACTTTTTCTGCGACATCAATCACTTGTTCTGGCTTACAAAAACCGATCACTTTCGCTAGCTGCGGATACGTCGTACGGTCGCCGTGCGTCATTCCCATTCCGCCGCCGATCGCTACATTAAAACCAACGAGTTTTCCGTGTTCGACAATCGCGATAAACCCAAGATCTTGTGAAAACACATCGACATCGTTTGACGGTGGAACGGCGATACCGATTTTAAATTTTCTCGGCAAGTAAAGCGGGCCGTAAATCGGTTCTTCCTCCACTTCCGGAGTGCCGGCCACTTTTTCTTCATCCAACCAAATTTCGTAATACGCTCTCGTGCGCGGCAATAAATGGTCGCTTAACATTTTCGCCCATTCGTATACTTCCGCATGTACTTCTGACTGGTACGGATTCGGGTTGCACATGACGTTTCGGTTGACGTCGCCACATGCGGCTAACGTCGTAAACAGTGCATCGTTAATGGCTTGCAGCGTTTTTTTCATGTTCCATTTTAATACGCCATGAAACTGGAATGCTTGCCGTGTCGTGAGCTTCAGCGTTCCGTTCGCGTATGTCCGCGCCAATTCGTCCATTGCGAGCCACTGTTCTGGTGTCGCTACACCACCAGGAGTACGGACGCGAATCATAAATTGATACGCTGGCTCTAACTTTTGTTTTTGCCGCTCTGCTCTTAAATCGCGGTCATCTTGCAAATAGCTGCCATGAAATTTCATTAACCGGTTGTCATCTTCTGGAATACCGGCGGTAATTCGGTCTTCCATCGTTTCTTTCAATGTGCCGCGCAAATAGTTGCTTTCTTGCTTAATGCGCTCGACGTCGCTTGGCGGTCCATCTGGTGCTTTCAATACAACTTTTTCCATGTTTATCCCCCCTTAATACACGTCGCGTTGGTACCGTTTTTGTTTTTGCATGTCCGCTACATACGCTTCTGCTTGTTCGCTACTCATGTTTCCTTCTTTTTCAATAATATGAATAAGTGTTTGATGAACGTCGCGCGCCATGCGCTGTTTATCGCCGCAAACGTAAACGGCAGCCCCTTCTTCTAGCCAACGGAACAGTTCTTTGCTTTGTTCGAGCATCCGGTGCTGGACGTACACTTTTTCTTTCGTATCGCGCGAAAACGCGACATCCATTTTCGTTAATACGCCGTTTTTCAGCCACGTTTGCCATTCCGTTTGATAAAGAAAGTCGGTCACGAAATGTTGGTCGCCAAAAAACAGCCACGATTTCCCTTTCGCGCCAATTGCCTCCCGCTCTTGCAAAAAGCTGCGGAACGGCGCCACCCCTGTGCCTGGTCCGACCATAATAATTGGCGTATTCGAATCTTTTGGCAGTTTAAAGTTCGGGTTTTGATGAACGAACACCGAAAGCTTGTCGCCAATGTGCAGGCGTTCCGCACAAAACGTCGAACACACTCCTTTCCGTAACCGTCCGTGCGCTTCGTAGCGAACCGCACCAACGGTAATATGCACTTCCTCTGGATACGCTAATAAGCTGCTTGCAATGGAATAAAAGCGCGGCTGCAGCTTCCGTAGGGAAGAAATAAACTGCCCTGGCGTCATCTCCCACGGGCCGAACTCGCGGAGAACATCCAATACATCGCGCCCTTTTATATAGTCTTTTCGCTTCGCTTCTTGTTCAGCGGAAAGAAGCGCATGGAAATCGCGATTTTTCGAAAACTCCGCTAATTGTTGTAGCAGCTGCTCTGTCAATACCGTAATTTCTAAACGCGATAGTAACGCTTCCCGCAACGGTTCTTCCTCTTGATCGACGGAAACCGGCGTTTCTGGATCCCATCTCATCTCTTGAATAATCAGATCGACTAGCTCCGGATCGTTTTTCGGAAAAATACCGAGCGCATCGCCTGGCTCAAACGTAAGTCCCGACCCTTCTAGCGATAGCTCAATATGACGTGTTTCTTTATTCGAGCCGCGTCCATTTAAGTTGATATTTTCTAATACTTCCGCTTCGAACGGATGTTTTCGTGAATAAAGCGCGGTTGGCTGTGCTTGTGTCGGCTGTGGAGCTACGACGGAAACTGCTCCTTGCTTATCTAACTCGCTAAGCACCCCATTAAGCCATTTCGCTGCTGCTTCTTCGTAATCGACGTCACAATCGATACGTTCGTATAAACGCTTGCCTCCTAACTCTTCTAACCGCTTATCAAAATCTTTTCCTGTTTTGCAAAAATGCTCATACGACGTATCGCCAAGCGCCAACACGGAAAAGCGAAGATGATTGAGTTTTGGTGCGCGCTTGCTATGGAGAAATTCGTAAAACGATAGCGCATTGTCCGGCGGCTCTCCCTCACCATACGTACTGACGACAATCAGTAGCGTGTCGATTTTTTTCAACTCGTTTGGTTTAAAATCGAGCATTGAGGAAACAGTGGCTTGAAACCCACGACTTTTGAGCATTTCTCCTGTTTTTTCCGCCAATTTTTGTGCATTTCCTGTTTGTGATCCGTAAAGAATCGTCACTTCTTTCGATACAGGCGCTTCTTGCTGTACCGCTGCACCGACCGTCTCGGTGGCAGCTAAATAGCCGCTCAACCAAAGCTTTTGCGCTGGCGTCAACGTCGGCCAAAGCCGGTTGAGCAATTCGACTTGCTGTTCGCTAAATGGACTGTTTGTGACCTGAAATTGCACGCTCTTCACCTCTTTGCTTTCGCATCAATCATATTTCTATTATTCCTATAAATTAAGTGTGGTTTATTACTACACTTTACTGTAAAACTGAAAATTAGTAAAATAAATATAAATTATGAAAGCTATTAATATTTTTAATAATTAAAAGGAGAATGGGTGTGTACTACGAGGAATTAAAAACGTTCGTGACGTTAGCGGAAGTGAAAAATTTTACGAAAACAGCGGAAATTCTTCATTTATCCCAACCTAGCGTCAGCTTGCATATTAAAAATTTAGAAAAAGAGTTTCAAACGAAGCTGTTCGTTCGCTCGCCAAAACGGCTACAAATGACACCGACTGGGGAAATGCTTTACGACCGCGCCAAGCAAATGATTGCCTTGTACGAGCAGACGAAACAAGATATTTTAGAGCACCACCATTCCGTCAAAGGGACGCTCAAAATCGGGGCTAGTTTTACGATTGGGGAATATATTTTGCCGCCGCTCTTATTTGAGCTGCAAAACGACTACCCAGAGCTTGAACTAGAAGTCGTTATTGGCAATACGAAAGAAATCGTCGAGCTTGTCCGCTCGTTTCAAGCCGACATCGGCTTAATCGAAGGGCAGACGAATGAAAAAGAACTGTCCGTCCATGCGTTTATGCAAGACGAGCTCGTTATTGTCGCATCGAACGATCACGAACTCGTTCATAAGGCGGAAGTGTCGATTGCCGATTTGCAAAATCAAGCGTGGGTGACGCGGGAAGTCGGATCTGGTACACGGGAATATTTTAACCATTTTATTCGCTCGAACGGGCTAAAAGTAAAATCGCTCATGATTATTAGCAGTAACCAAGGCATTAAAGAGGCGCTCATCGCTGGCAGTGCCCTGTCGCTTCTTTCGCGCAGCGTCGTTATGCGCGATATTGCTCACGGACATTTATCCCTTCTTCGGTTAAACTACCCGCCGTTTCACCGAACATTTTCATACATTTATTCTCCAATTATGGCGAACAAAAAAAACGTGCACGTTTTACTTCGGGCGTTAGAAAAAAAGCGAGACGAATCATAAGAAAAGCGCCCGCCTATCGGCAAAGATCGCAAAAGCCCCACCGAGGAAACTTTCTTGTCTTTGAACGAAAATTCTACAGAATTTACGTAATGAAAAAACACTTTTTCGGCAACTGCCAAAAAAGTGTTTTCATCATTACGGCAACCGATGCCCTGCCGCGCGGTAAATGTCGTACCATTCTTTGCGGGAGAGCTGTACGTTGCTCGCTTGGCAAATGTCTTTTAAACGAGCGGCGTTTGTTGTGCCAACGATGACTTGCATGTTTGCTGGATGGCGCAAAATCCAAGCGACCGCTATCGCTGATTTACTTACTCCTTTTTCCTCCGCTAGCCGTCCAAGCACCTCATTAACTTCCGGAAATTTCTCGTTGTCAATGAACACTCCTTCAAAAAAGCCGTATTGGAACGGGGACCACGCTTGGATGGTGATGTTTTTTAGACGACAATATTCTAAAATATGGCCATCGCGGTCAGCTGCCCCGTCAAATAACGTGTTTGCTTGAATACCGCTCGTCACTAAATTCGCGTGCATCATACTAAACTGCATTTGGTTCACAATGATCGGCTGCTCGACATATGCTTGTAATAGTTCGATTTGCATGCTGTTAAAGTTGCTCACCCCGAAATGGCGAACTTTTCCGCTTGCATATAGCCGGTCAAACGCCTCTGCCACTTCTTCCGGTTCCATCAGCGTATCTGGTCGGTGAAGAAGCAAAATATCTAAATAGTCGGTTTGCAGCCGTTGTAAAATCCCATCTACCGAGGCTAAAATATGTTCCTGCGAAAGATCATAATAGCCGTCGCGAATCGAGCACTTGCTTTGAATGTGGATGCGGTCGCGCAAATGAGGGCGAGAAGCAAGCACTTCGCCAAACAGCTCTTCACAGCGCCCTTTCCCGTAAATATCGGCATGGTCAAACATCGTAATCCCTGCTTCGAGCGCTTCGTCTATATACCGTGACAGTTCGGAAACCGACATATCTGCCATTCTCCTGCACCCTAGCACGATTTCCGAAGCCATTAGACCAGATTTTCCAATATTGCGTTGGTTCATTTATCCAATCCTCCTCATGTCATATGTAACTTTTATTCTACCATAACATATAGGTGCAATGCTCGTATTGACGCCCCTCCTTCCCTTTTAGTATGGTAGAAAATAGACCAATGAGAAAGTTGAGGGCATAGCGATGAAACGATTTATTATTCGTCTGCTTGTATTCGCTGTTTTATGGCTTGGGTATTTATATGAGCACTTTCAGCACGCCAGCAAGCTTCCAGCGATTTTATTCATAAGCGCCTGTGCCATTAGTGCTTATTTTTTTCTCCCAATTACTAAACGTCCACTTCTGCTATTCATTTTTATCGACTGTCTTCTTTTGCTGGAGGAATCTCTTCATCCGCTCGCGAACAATATGTACATCTTGCTAATGTTTCTTTATCTTTATGTGGAGGCAATTTTTCAGCTGAACGTTTCAGCGTTTCGTATATTCGCAGCCATCACTTTTTCCTGTTCAGCCGTTGTCACATTGCTCTGGCAGCCAAACGAAAGCGAATGGCTCATTGCATTTGCCATTTTTTCCGCCATTGCGATTGTTTTGAATGAATACGTAAAGGAACGTGAAGAACAAAAAGAAATGTACGAGCAGCTATTAGGAGAGTATCGGCGCTTAAAGCGCTCTTACTACGAAACAGAGCGAGCAGCACGGCTCGAAGAACGGACGAGAATTGCCCGCGACATTCATGATTCCGTCGGCCATAAATTAACGGCCTTGCTCATGCAGCTAGAAATGTTGTCTATTCGTGAACGGAAAGAAGAATACAAACAACTGCAAGCACTTGTGCGCGAAAGTTTAGAGGAAACACGACAAGCAGTCAAAGCGCTACAAACAGAAGAAAATGCTGGTATTTCCTCCGTTTTGCAATTAATTCGGAAATTAGAGTCAGAAAGTCATATTATGGTTCATTTTACTACAAAGCAAGGGGCGTTAACAGCGAAGCTAACGAATGAACAAAATATCGCTCTTTACCGCGTCATCCAAGAAGGGCTGACGAATGCGATGCGCCATGCTCAATCACGAGAAGTGTTTGTCACATTAGGAAAATCGGCCGTTGGCGATTTAGAGTTTTCCATCAAAAATCGAGTTGCCCACCCGAAGCTGTTTCAGCTTGGGTTTGGACTAACGAATATGCAGGAACGCATCAAGCAAATCGGGGGTACGGTGCATATTTTCCAAACCGATAGTGAGTTTACCGTCCAAGGGACGATTCCAATCAAGGAGGGATAAATTTGATTCGTATTTTACTCGCAGAAGATCAAGCGCTTGTCAGACAAGGGGTAAAAATGATGATTGAGCAAGATGAACAGCTGAAAGTCATCGCAGAGGCAGCAAATGGACTCGAAGCTGTGCAACAAATAGAAACTCGCCTTGTCGATCTTGTGCTAATGGATATTCGCATGCCTGTCATGAACGGGCTAGAAGCAACGAAAATCATTAAAAAACGATGGCCACATATTAAAATTTTAATGTTAACAACGTTTAACGATGATGAATATGCCGTTCAAGCACTAAAAGACGGAGCGAGTGGATTTTTGCTAAAAACGGCAGAACGCCAAAAACTCATCGATGCCATTTATAGCTGCATAAATGGCGGAATGACAATTCATGACGAAGTAGCGGCGAAAGTGGTGCCGCGCCTTTTAGAACGTACAAAACGCGAGCCGGTAACCGTTCCGTTAACTCCTCGTGAACTTGCCATTGCCCAATTAGTTGGGGAAGGAAAAACAAACAAAGAAATTGCCGAAACTCTTCACTTATCCGTCGGAACCGTTAAAAATCATATTACACAAATTTTACAAAAATTAGAATTACGCGACCGGACACAGTTAGCCATTTACGCGATTAAACACGATCTTGTATAACCGTCTTATTGGACGGTTTATTTTTTTAGAAAATGACTAAAGTCATAGCTCTGTTGGTAAAACAATGACGGAAGATAGTAAGCAGCGAATGAAAAATATCGTACGATACATATGAGAACGGAAGGAGGAGAAAAAATGTTAGAAGCAGTAGAACTAACGAAACAATTTAAACAAATGAAAGCGGTCAATCGGGTCAATTTATATTTAGAACAAGGGGAAATTGTTGGATTGCTTGGACCAAATGGAGCGGGCAAATCAACGACCATTTCGATGCTCTCGACGTTAATTCCCCCATCAAGCGGGGATGTGCGCTTTCATCAAAAAAGCATCTTGAAAAACCCAGCAATGCTTCGCAACGTGTTAGGAATCGTTCCACAAGAAATTGCGCTCTATTCTGATTTATCCGCAAAAGAAAACTTGTGGTTTTTCGGACGCATCCATCGGTTATCGGGGGTACAGCTGCAAAAAAAAGTCGAGGAAATATTGGAGCTCATCGGACTAACCGATCGACAAAACGATTTAGTGAAACACTTTTCTGGGGGAATGAAGCGGCGATTAAACATCGGAGCTGCCCTTTTACACGAACCGAAGCTATTAATTATGGATGAACCAACCGTCGGCATTGATCCACAATCCCGTAACTATATTTTAGAAACCGTGAAGCGGTTAAACGAAGAAAAACAGATGACTGTCCTTTACACAAGCCATTACATGGAAGAAGTCGAGTTTTTATGCAACCGCATTTACATTATGGATAAAGGCTGCATTATCGCATCAGGAACAACAGCCGAGATTAAAAACATTTTGTCCGCGGAGCATACGGTCGAAATAAAAGTCGAAAAACTAAACGAATCGTTTTTGCATGCATTGCGTACACAGCCAGTCGTTCGTCATATCGCTATCCAAGACAGAGTCATTACGATGCTGTCCCCAAAAGAAGTGAACGTCTTCCGCCTATTATTCCAGCTAGCGGAACAAACTGACACCGTGCTGACGTCCATCGAAATGAAAACGCCGACACTAGAAGATGTATTTTTACATCTAACCGGTCGAGCATTACGTGATTAGGGGGATTCGAATGATTGGAGCGTTTGTCAAAAAACAACTGCTACTGCTGGTGCGAAACCGTCATGAAGTGCTTATTCTCCTCGGAATGCCGCTTGTATTAATTACGATTTTAGGGTTTGCGCTTGGAAATATCATGGATGGCGATCACGCTGCCATTCACGCGAAAATCGCGTTTATGAACGAAGGGGACGAACAAAAAGAGCTGCAAGCATTTACGCGTGAAATAGACGCGATGAACATTCCAACAGAAAAAAAACAAATGCTGATCGAAGCCGCTCGTTCGATCGCGCCGATTACCGTACTAAAACAAGACGTGTTTGGCGACAAATCAGTAAAAAAATATATTCGCATCATTGATGTACCACCCGCTCAACTAGAGAAAGTCCGCCAAAAGGACAGCTACGCCGCGATCATTCGCGTGCCGAATGGATTTACGTACAAGATGCTACAATACATGCTTTTGCAAAAAAACGAACACCCTCGCTTATTTTTTTATACAAACGAGGAAAAAGCGTGGACAGCTGAAATGGTGGGGCAAATTCTTGCTGCGTTTCAACGACACTATTCGCTAGCTGCCGCTCTTGGCAAGGCAGGGATAGCCAATCGTTCCTCGGCGATCGTTGACGTTCATGTAAATGGCAAAATGGAAACGGTGACGAAAAAACAGCCAATTCGTGCGGTCACCTATTATACGGTCGGAATGAGTGTCATGTTTGCTCTATATATCGCTTCAAACGTCGGAAGTTATGCGTTTGAAGAAAAGCGCTCCCACGTATTCGACCGGATGTTGTTAGCCAATGTGTCAAGATGGTCGTATATGGCAGGCATTTTCCTTTCAGCGACGCTGCTTGCATGTTTGCAACTCTTTATTTTGTACGGCTTAACGTCGATCATATATGACATTACATGGGCAGATATCCCTGCATTTTTCGTCGTGACCGTATCGCTTGCGCTAACGGTCGGTGGGTTAGCGGTATTATTGACCGCGTTAAATTTCCGCGTCAATTCTGAGCAAGTATCGCGTTTTTTCCAAACCGTTCTCGTGACGATATTTTCGCTTGTTGGTGGCAGCTATTTTCCTGCTGGTCAATTGTCCGATTTCATTAGCACTATCGGAACACTAACGCCGAACGGGGCAAGCATGAACGCCTATTTAAAACTGCTACAAGGGTACCATTTTAGCGACATCGCCCACTCGGTCATATATTTATCCCTTTTTAGCATCACGACATTGTTGTTATCGATATGGGCTTTTCCGAAAAGGGGGAACGAATCGTGATTAGCATTTTATCGGCGAAATTTCGGCTGTTTTTACGAAACCCTTGGATGGTCATTATTATGTCGATCGTTTGCATTGTGATGGCTTCCGTTATTGGTGCTTCTAGTGAAAAGAGAATAAAAGTACCGGTTGTTAGCACGCTTGCTTCGCACGAAACAAACGAACTCCTTCAGTCGCTGAACAAGTCGCCATCGTTCCGCTTCGAACTAATGGAAAAAAGCAAAATGCGCACGCTCGTGGAAGAAGGAAAAGTAGAAGCAGGGGTAGAGCTTTCCAACCATGATTTTACGTTAATCATCACCTCGCAAACAGGAAATACGTTTTTTCTACGGCAGTATGTCCAAAAAGTATATAGCGAAAAAGAGCAAGCAAACGCCATCGCTACACAGGCACACATTCCAGTCGAAAAAGCTATCAATATCGTAAACGAAGCAAAAGAGCATCCTGCGTTCACGGTGAAAACGATGAATTTCCGCGGAAAGCATGCGGTGACGATCGATTCACAACTGCAGCCGATTTTCGGCTTTTCCCTCTTTTTCGTTATTTATACCGTCGCGTTTCAAGTGCTGCAACTATTGAAAGAAAAACGCGAAGGGGTGTGGAACCGAATGATTCTTTCCCGTCTCAAAAAATGGGAAATATACACAGGGAATCTGCTGTATAGTTTTATGATTGGCTACCTTCAAATCGTACTCATTTTCTCCGTGTTTCGTTTTGGGTTAGGCATTCGTTTCCACGGGCAATTTGCCGAACTGCTCGTCTTGTTAGTACCGTATGTGTTTTCGCTCGTCGCCTTTTCGATGTTGCTTGTCGGCCTCGTTAAAAATGAGCAACAATTTCAAGCGCTCATTTCTCTCCTTGCCGTCAGCATGGCGATGATTGGCGGGGCATATTGGCCGTTAGAAATCGTTTCTTCTAACGTTTTATTAGCACTATCAAAAATCGTTCCATTGACGTACGGCATGGAGCTACTCAAAGGGGCTGCTGTCTATGGTCGCTCCATTACAGAATTGCTGTACCCGATGAGCATCTTATTTTTCATGGGCGTCGTATTCATGGGGATTGGCATTAACCTTGTGGAACGAAAAAACGGCTAAAACATTGGCAATCTCCCTCGCCAATAAGCGAGGGAGATATTTAGTCCAAACTAACGAAAATCTTTGTGCCATCGAGCGAACATTCAGGAAAAGCAATGGAACTTTTCGCTCATGCGTCGAATGAAAACAAGCGAAGCGATTGCGATGAAAGCGAGGAGCGTTTCGACCGTCCAAACGTTGGAAATGATTTTCACTTGGTATAACGCAGGGACAACATCAATCAACGCATGAATGAAAATCGCATACACTACATAACGAAATTGCCCCTTCCGAACCCCGTATAAAACAAGAAGAGAAAGGGCCATATGGATCGCGATCGCAAACATTCGCTCGATACTACCTAATACATACACCCAATCTGGCTGATTTAACATGGTTTTGAGCATCTCCACTTGTGTAGCGGGAAGAGAGGAAGCAACTTGCTCAAACTGACCTGTTTGAACGAGATGAGACATCACCATCATATTTACGGCACTAAGCCCCCCAATGAGCACAGCTTCCATTCCTCCATGCCCTATCCCAAACGATAATCCGTCTCCGAATGTCCGATGGTTTTTTAACATGAAACGAAATCCGATATACCTACCAATTTCCTCAAATACTCCAGCTGCTAACGCCCCATAAGCAACAAACGCCCAAACGTTATCTGTGCCTTTTAATGATGTTCCACTTGGATCCATGACAAGTATATGAACGATTTTCTCGAGCACTTGTGAAAATAACACAAAAATAAGCATACCAACACCGAACGCTTTCCAAGAAAGCCAGCCTTTTTTCCTTCCATATATGATAAGCGCGAAAGGAACAAACAAGGAAAGAAACAACTGAATAAACATCCAAAACAACACGATCCCCCCGTTCATTTACGCGAAAAGATATACGACTGGATAAACAGATACATCGTGCCACCAAACACGATGATTAAGAGAAGAACAAAGCGCCATACACTTTCTGTAAATACCGTCAGCATAACCAATACCCCCATAATAACAAACACTTTCCCTCCGACACGATGCGTTTTTTGCCAAACCTCCTCATTTTCCAATGTCCAAGGAGTGCGAATGCCGAAAAAGTAATTCGGTTTAATTTTCGGCATATAATTGCCAAGGACAATAAACAATCCCCCAACTCCAATTGGCACCACGACATCGACTTGCACAGAAAACCCGATATTGTATGCGAGTGTTACTACATGTAGACTAAACAAAAAGAGGACAAATACATGCAAAAAAATGCGATATACTTTTTCAAATTTCTCGTAGTTTTCTTTTCGTGGATCAACTTTCGGTAAAAAGATGACGAGAGCGACAATTCCTGTTAAAAAGATCGGAAATAATAACGCTCCCCACCATTTGTTCATAAAACCATCTGCTTCCCCTGCAGCGTTCCAATGAACGGTCACTTCGTTTGGTAAATATGGAATCGCAACTAAACTCAATACGTAGCTACATGCAATGAGAATAATAATAAACCAATACTTTTTCATGATTTATCCCCTTCTTTTTGTAATATATCGTAAAACCAACTCATTAAATCTTGGAAAACAGTTGTGTTTAATGAGTAATAAATGTGCTGGCCAACGCGGCGGTCTTCGACTAAATCGGCTTGTTTTAATATTTTCAAATGATGGGAAACACTTGGCTTTTGCATATCAAAGTGTTCCGCAATTTCTCCTGCCGTCAAGTCTCCTTTTTTTAGTAGCGACAAAATTTTCCGGCGGTTCGGATCGGCAATCGCTTTAAACGCCTCGTTAAACGACATCTTTTTCACCAACTTTCTTTTAGATATTTAGACAAATTTCTAAATATCGAACAAAAGAATAGATATTTAGATGAATTTCTAATTACATCATATTCCATATCGTGTCCGTCTGTCAATCGTTTAATAAAACACCCATGAGGAAGTTTTTCTCGCCACCCAAGAATGAAAATAACCGTTCATGAACCCTTTATTTTCACAGAAAAAAGAGCACCCGATTAGGTGCCCCTTTTATAAAAGATTAAGTAACGCTTTTTTGTTTTGTTGAACTTGCTCGTCCAACACTTTCACTTTTTCTTTCAACTGTTGAATGCCTTGGTCATTAGAACCGACTTTCTTTTCCAATGCACGGATTTCATTTTTCACCGCTTTCAGTTGATTAGAAAGCGAGAGCAGTTTGCCAATAAGTTCGTCAATTTGCTCTTGTTTTGCTTCTTCATTGTCGCCTTCGTCCTCTTTCTCCACCGCTGGTTTGGTATCGGTTACCGTTGGTGAAGTTGTCGTTGTTGTATCACTCGTAATTGTTGTTGTATCGCTTGTTGTCGACGTTTCGCCAGCAGTATTCGTCGTTACATTTGCTTGATCGCTCGGTGTTTGCGTCTGGTCTGATGTTGGTGTTGTGGAATCCGTCGGCGTTGTGTCCGTTGTTGGTGCTGGTTGGGTGTTCGACTCGCTAAGCGCTTGAATTTCAGCGGTTACGCTGTTCATTCGCTCACTGATTTTCCCGACTTTTTTGTTCAATTCTGCTAATTTTTTTGCAAGCATTTGTTGCTCTTTTTTCTGCTTTGCTAATTCTCGCTTCTCTTTTTCTACGTTTCTTTTCTCTTTTTTCTCCGCTAGCTTTTTCACTACAAACTCGCTTTTTTCTACATGCTTCGTTCTCGCAACGTGTTTTCCATCATGCTTTGCCGCAAACGCAGGCGATGCGACAAGCATCGAAGCTAGTAAAATTGGCAATCCTTTTTTGAACATTACCGTTTCCTCCTTTAGATGTAATGATTCATTTGTTTGGTAATGGCAGCTGGCTGGCGTAGGTTTCCCCTTAGCCCCTCTAGCTTTGCGACGCTAAGTTTCCTTAGCTGTGCCCTTATTAAAAAGTATACCATGCGTTTCTTCTCATGCAATCGAGGCAAAATTCCTATTTTTCTAGCAAAAATATACAAACACACAAGGACAGAAGGAACGAACGTAGAAGTTTATATAACTATCAAACTATTTGTGCAAAGGAGGAAAAAGATGCTCGCAAACTGGCTAAAAGAATCAACGACTACGGTCGTATTTACCGGCGCAGGAATGTCGACAGAAAGCGGGTTGCCCGATTTTCGTTCGGCAAAAACGGGGCTTTGGCATACGAAAAATCCACAGCAATTAGCGAGTACGTATGCGCTAAAACATAACCGCGAGGAATTTGTCGCGTTTTACCAATATCGCATTCGCACGCTTCTTGAATGCCAGCCACATATTGGGCATACGATTTTGGCAGATTGGCAAAAACGAGGGATTATTCATCAAATCGTCACGCAAAATGTCGACGGCTTTCACCAACAAGCTGGCAGCACAAATGTCGTCGAATTGCACGGGACGTTGCGAACCGTCTATTGCTTGCGCTGTAAGCAAACGTACGATGTGAAACGATATGTAGACGAACAGTTTGAGTGCACATGCGGCGGCTTTTTGCGCCCTTCCGTCGTCTTATTTGGCGAATCGCTGCCATCTTTTGCAATTGACCAAGCGTGGACAGCAGCACAACAAGCCGATTTATGGATCGTGCTCGGCTCTTCTTTGCAAGTATCACCAGCTAACGAGCTTCCTGTCATCGCTAAACGAAGCGGGGCAAAATTAGTTATCGTGAATATGGAACCGACCGAACTAGACGATTGGGCAGATCTCACTATCCATAACCGAAAAATCGGGGATGTTTTACAAGAAATCGATCACGCACTACGTTAGAATAGCAAAAAGAGAGCCAGTGGCTCTCTTTAATTTCGGATAAGATAGTCAAACGCCCCTAATGCGGCGGTAGCGCCTGAACCCATCGAAATAATGATTTGTTTGTATGCGCTGTCCGTGCAGTCCCCTGCCGCAAAGACGCCTGGGACGTTTGTCGCACCTCGTTTGTCAACGATAATTTCGCCGAACCGATTGCGTTCCACGACTCCATCTAGCCATTCGGTATTTGGTACAAGGCCGATTTGCACAAATACGCCTTGTAATTCAATGTGATGCTCTTTTCCGGTTGCTCGGTCGATATACGTGATGCCATTGACTTTGTCTGTCCCAGCAATTTCTTTCGTTTGCGCATTTTTGATGACCGTTACGTTCGGCAAGCTGTACAACCGGTCTTGCAACACCGCGTCCGCTTTTAATTCTGGCGCAAATTCAAGAACCGTCACATGTTTAGCGATTCCGGCAAGGTCAATCGCTGCTTCTACTCCAGAGTTGCCACCGCCAATGACCGCGACGTGTTTTCCTTCAAACAACGGACCGTCGCAATGCGGGCAGTAAGCCACCCCTTTGTTTTTAAACTCCGACTCGCCCGGAACGCCAAGATTGCGCCAACGCGCACCTGTGGCGATAATGACCGTTTTACTTTTTAACACAGCGCCGTTTTCTAGCTCCACTTCAATCAAATCTTTCTTTTCTAGCCGTTGAACGCGCTGTAAGTTCATAATGTCCACATTGTAATGTTTGACATGCTCTTCAAGGCTTGCGGCAAGCTTCGGACCTTCGGTATATTTTACGCTAATAAAGTTTTCAATGCCTAACGTATCTAAAATTTGCCCGCCAAAGCGTTCCGCAACAATGCCTGTCCGAATGCCTTTCCGCGCTGCATAAATCGCTGCCGTTGCCCCTGCAGGTCCGCCGCCGACAACAAGCACGTCAAACGGATCTTTGTCGGCAAAGGCGGAAGCGTCTGGTATGCTTCCTAATTTCGCAAGAATTTCCTCAAGCGACATGCGGCCACTAGCGAACGGCTCACCATTTAAAAAGACGGTCGGCACCGCCATGACGCCTTTTTGTTCCACTTCGTCTTTAAACGCTGCCCCGTCAATCATCGTATGCGACACGTTCGGATGTAAGACGCTCATCACGTTTAATGC
Organism: Anoxybacteroides voinovskiense; assembly: GCF_014196205.1. Classification (GTDB taxonomy): domain Bacteria; phylum Bacillota; class Bacilli; order Bacillales; family Anoxybacillaceae; genus Anoxybacteroides; species Anoxybacteroides voinovskiense. Next base: position 247,784 of record NZ_JACIDE010000001.1, read on the forward strand.
TTGGACGACATCTGGGCAGTTATGGCACGTCAAACTGACGTACGTTTCAAAACGGTACGTGCCTTTTAAGTGTTTAATTTGCTCAATAACTGCTGGATCGACTTTTGGCGGTCTTCCGCTTACTTGAAGCAACGCTAAGACAAGCGACGTAAATTCATGCCCTAAAGGCACTCCCGCAAAGACAACGCCTGTTTCTTCCCCAACGCGGTTGACGCTAAAGCTTGGCGTTCTTTCAAGCGTCGTTTTCTCTACGTTGATTTTCGATGACATTGCCGCTAGTTCATCGACTAACGAAAGCATGTCGCGGGAAACTTTGTCGTCTCCCGCGCTCACTTTTATCACAATGTCATTTTCCATCAGTTGTAGATATTGGGCGAGCTGCGCTTTAATTTCCGCATCCAATATCATGACATAAGCCTCCTTAAATTTTCCCTACAAGGTCAAGGCTTGGCTTAAGCGTTTCTGCTCCTTCTTGCCATTTTGCTGGGCAAACTTCGCCTGGGTTGTTGCGCACGTATTGTGCTGCTTTAATTTTGTTGACGATTGTGCTTGCATCGCGGCCGATACCGTCTGCGTTAATTTCCACCGCTTGCACGACACCGTCTGGATCGATGATGAACGTACCGCGTTGCGCAAGACCTGTTTCTTCATCTAATACTTCAAACATGCGCGATAGTTTTTGCGAAGGGTCGCCAATCATTACGTATTCGATTTTGCTGATCGCTGGCGATGTATCGTGCCATGCTTTATGGGTGAAATGTGTATCTGTCGAAACAGAGTATACTTCCACCCCAAGGTCTTTTAATGTTGCATATTGGTTTTGCAAGTCTTCTAACTCTGTTGGGCACACGAATGTAAAGTCCGCTGGATAGAAGCAAACAACGCTCCATTTTCCTTTGAAGTTTTCGTCTGTTACCTCGATGAAATCCCCGTTGTGAAACGCCATCGCTTTAAATGGTTGTACTTGTTTTCCGATTAAAGACATTGCTCATCTACCTCCTAAGAATATTGGTTCGTTTAATTATAATAATTTTAATTCGATATTTATTATCATATAGTAGTATCTATTTGTCAAGACATACGCCCTAGTTTCTTTTGATTTTTGTGAACAGATCCTCTACTGCATCCACGTATACACTGCCTCCGCTTCGTTTTCATCCACATCGGTGACTTTGAAAAACATTCTAGGCATCACAGCGACGGAAAGTGTGCGAAGCCGCTTCCGTTTTTGAAACCACGTGGCGGAAAGTGCCATTGATTGGATGCGGTGCTTTCGCGTATACATTGTTTCGATACGAAACATACCGTTTCGCAAAGCGAGCTGCTCTCCTGAAATCGCCCACCCTGCCATTTGATAGCTTTTATAGCCAAGATAACTAGCAACAACCAATAAAAGTAGCAATCCGATCCCCCACGGTCGGAAAAAATAAGCCACTGCACCTAGCGGAATGGCTAATACATACACAGGCCGAAGCATATAGCGAACACGTGCCCGGTGAGGCAGCGGTTGAAATTGCTGGGGAATGCAGTACTCCGGAAAGCAAGCGGCAATAACCGAAACCGCTCGTTCCTTTTTCACAAACGGACAAAGAACGATACTCCCATTCTCTCCACCATCTAACGAACCACCTGCATGAATGATATGCACAGAAACACAGCCAAGCAAACGTTGAATGACGTTTTCTTTCATTATTATCCCCTGCACTCGCTTTTTTGATACCGTAAGCAGTTGTTTTTCAAATAGTCCTCTGGAAATAATAATCGTCTCTTTTTGGTTTCGAACCGTAAAAAACGCATAGCGCAACAGATGGCGTCCAACGGAAAGAGCGTAGGCGACGAGGAATAAAACAACAAGCGCCAGCGCACCGTCCAACGTATTACGAATTACCCCTTGCATATCGCGATATAACACATCGTACGAGATAACATCGTCTAGTTGAGACAAAAAGGCGGAAATAGCCGCTAGTGCACCAAACACCCCTCCGCTTGTAGCCGATAATAAAAATACGTCGCGAAAACGAAGAGAGAAAGCGATATCATCAGGATGTGTAGAGCGGTAAGCGAGCGGAAGCGCTTCAGCCGAATCGCCCTTTTCTTTCGCTCTTCGAATGTGCTGGGCGATTTGCTCTGCCTCTTCTTTCGTCACTGCCGTCAAAACCGCTTCTGCTTTTCCTAATTCATTGCCCGCTGTTTCGATACGTACTTGGACGACTCCGGCCAACCGCTGAAAAAAGCCGATGGAAAGAGAAATCCCTTGAATGCGTTCGAAAGGAATGGACCGTTTTTGGCGAACGAATACCCCATGTTCAATGCGTAGCTCTTCATCATCGATTTGATACGTGAAACGTAGCCATGTAAAAAATCCGGCGAGTGTCGTATAGAAAAGTGCAACAGCCGGAACGGCGATATTCCAAATCATCGACACGTCACGAGCCTTCAGCACAACGGCCATAAACAGCGGCAACAACAAATCTCTCCACTGTTTCGCAATAGAAGAAACGATTGTGATTGGATGAAGTCTCTTTTTCTCAAACATCGCGATCGTCCACCTTGGCAAATGTTGAGATTATATGACATAACTGCTCGGCTTCCTGCTCATCAAGCGCGGGAATTTCATGTACTGTTGCTGCTGTGAAAATAACGACCGAAGCGAGTTGATACTTTTTTAACAACGGTCCTTGCCTGAAATCAACGTGCTGAACACGGCTCATCGGAATAAGTGTACGCCTCCTTGTCCATACCCCGCATTCGACTTCCATTTCTTTTTCGCGTATATCGTAACGCCAGCGTTGCCAACGCCAGCGCGGCCAGAACACAACAGATAAAGAAAAATGAATAAGGTACAAAACAGCAAGCAACAAAACGAGCCATTTTAGGTCACCGAATCGCCAAAGAAAAAACGAAATGAGGCTATATCCAAGGAAAAATATCGCGAGCCGAATGAACGCATGTATTCGCCAAACCGATACTGCCCGCTCCGAAATGCGCTTTGAAAGCTGTACCATTTTTTATCCTTTCCCCCTCACCTTTCTATTTCTTCATTTTACCATAACTAGCAACAAAAATGTTCATAAATAAGCTTTCTGTACTATCCAAAGACGAGTGTGCTTGCGGACATTTTTCAAAATAAGAAAAGCGCAAAGCGCCCGCCTATCGGCGAAGATCGCACAAGCCCCACCGAGGAGGCTCAGCCAAAGCAAAGCTTTGGCTTGCGTGGGATATTTCAAGGAAGCGAACTCAATATGTCGCCGCCGAAAGAAGAGGCGGAACGACTCGAGCCGATGGCGCTTGGAGCTAGACATCGCTCCACCTAATCGTAAAATTTTATACTTTCCTACCTTTCAAGAAAAATGAATGAATATTCATTCTTTTGTGTTATAATGGAAACACGAAAATCGTTTGGAGGGATACTATGCTCGTCAAGAAAACATTCGCACACGAAACGGTCAGTGGGGTGCAAATCGCTAAAGGTTCGCTGTCATTTCAAGGAGTTCGGTTAACAGTGTATTGCTTTGCTACGGACGGGGTGCTGATCGATACAGGGGCAGCGTCATTAGCAAAAGAATTTACGCAATTTTTCAAACCGTTAGATATCGAGCAAGTGATGATTACCCACTTTCACGAAGACCATACAGGGTGTGCAGCGCTTTTGCAAAACGAACGGCAGCTGCCGATTTTTATGAACGAAATCATGATTGACTACTGTCGTACAAAACCAGATTACCCAATGTACCGAAAATTTTTTTGGGGAAAGCGCCCACCTTTCGAAGCAAAGTCGATCGGAACAACGTTCTCCTCTCGCCATGCTACATGGGACGTGATTGACACACCAGGACATGCTGTCGATCATTTAGCGTTTTTCAATCGGGAAACTGGACAGCTTTTTACTGGCGATTTATATTGCCAAGAAAAAACAAAAGTCATCTTGCGCGAAGAAAGCATTCCTACCACTATTGACTCCTTAAAAAAAGTGTTAACGTACGATTTTAACGAAGTATTTTGCGCCCATGCCGGTTATATAAAAGACGGACGCACCGCTTTACAGCGAAAACTAGCGTATTTATTAGAAATTCAAGAAAAAATTATTCATCTCTATGAAAAGGGAATGACCCCAAAACAAATTCAAGCCACGCTTTTCCCAAAAAAATATCCTATCACCGTTTTTTCTTTAGGAGAATGGGACTCGCTGCACATCGTTCACTCCGTCATTCAAGAACATATGGCACAGAAAGCAAGTTGAGTATGGTGTAATAGCAGCGAAAGTCTCACTATATAGGTGCACGTTGAAGCTTTACCACTTTTACTGCGTCGTTACTTTTCGACTGTCGGGCGACCGAACAACACCGCGGGAAGCGGCTCGTTGTTCGAGGAGGGATGCGTACAGCATGCCCAGTCGGCAAGCGAACCGCTTGCCGACTACGGCAGAAAAGCTAGAAATAGAGTGATATCAACAAGTTTTTAATGAGTAAGCAACACGCCTAGCACGGTCGGTTTTTGAAACGACATTCGTTTATCCTGCGTGTATTACTGTTTGCTGCCCTTGCTGCAGCTGATACATTTGATAATATTTTCCCTTCTTTTTCATCAATTCGTCGTGGGTGCCACGTTCGATGATCATGCCACGGTCTAATACGAGAATTTGATCGGCATTTTTAATGGTAGACAACCGATGGGCGATAATAAACGTCGTCCGTCCTTGTTTTAACACGTCGAGTGCTTGCTGAATAACTGCTTCTGTTTCCGTATCGATATTGGAAGTCGCTTCATCAAGCACTAAGATGGCCGGATCAAACGCCAAGGCGCGGGCGAATGAGATGAGCTGACGCTGTCCGGACGATAACGTGCTCCCTTTTTCAATGACCGGTTCATCCAAACCATTTGGCAAGTTTTGTAGCAACTGTTCCGCACCGATGTCGCGCAGCGCTTGTTCCACTTTGTCGCGACCAATCCCCGGATCGTGCAAGCTGACATTCGAAGCGATCGTTCCAGTGAACAAAAACGGATCTTGCAGCACGATTCCCATATGCTTGCGCAACCATTGTTTTGGCATCGTTTGAATATCGACCCCATCAATCAGAATGCGCCCTTTCTGAATATCATAAAAACGAAACAGCAAGTTCATCATCGAGCTTTTCCCTGAACCGGTATGGCCGACGAGCGCCACCGTTTCGCCTTGCTTGGCGGTAAACGTGATGTCTTTTAAGACGTACTCGCCTTCTTTATAGCCGAAATAGACGTTTTCAAATACGACATTCCCTTTATAGCGCGGCATTTCTCCTTCATACACCTCATCGCCTCGTTCATCGAGAAGCGCAAAGACTCGATTGGCTGCGACAAGTGCCTGCTCTAAGTTCGGAAGCTGGTTGACCATGCCTGTCACCGGCTGGAACAGGCGGTTGAGATAATCAACAAACGCGTACAATACGCCCATGGAAATGGCTCCGCCGCTTAATGAATTCCCCCCAAAGTGCCAAATGAGCGCGACAAATGCCACGTTGCGGAGCACGCCGACTAAGTTATGCGACAAAAGCGCATTTAGGCTCAAAAGTTTATTTTGGTACGTGAAATATTCGGTATTCCATTCCTCGAACTCACGCTCTGTTTCTTTTTGTCTTCGGAACACTTGGATGACCGTCATCCCTTGAATCGATTCGTTAATCATCGCATGAATGTCGCTTAAGCGCGAGCGAATGATATGGTTGTATTTCGAAGCATATTTCCGGTACACTTTCATCCATACAACCAAAATCGGCAAAAGGAGGAGGCAGACAGCCGCCAAATGGACGTCTAGAAGAAATAGCGCAATAAAAATGCCGGTAATATAAATCAAGCTTGTAAAAAATGTCGCCAATACGGTAACGTAAAGCTCGCGAATCGCCTCGGTGTCGTTCGTTGCGCGCGCGACAATTTTTCCTGCCGGCAAACGATCGAAATAACGAATCGGCAAGCGTTGAATGTGCGCAAACACATCGTTTCGCATTTTCTGGATGATACGATTGGCGGTCATCTGCAAGTAATAACGCTGTCCGTATTGGAACGCAGTCGCTGCAACGAGCAGTGCCATGTAAATGCCTAACAAAAACACGATCCGGTAAATTTCTGGCCGATAAAAGCGCATCAGCTCGTTCGTGCTTAGTTTTTTTGCCGGATAGGAAACCGCTTCGCCCCCCTTGCGAATCATAAGAAAACCGTCTCGGACAGAGCGGCTGCCGTCAAAGGCGACCGGTTGGGCAACAAAGTAGTAATGCCGTCCCACTTGCAAAACGCGCACTTCTTTCCCCTTCTTTTCTCCTTGGTTAAAATAGCGATCGCGCTTATACCATTGCCCTTGATAAAAAACGGCATTATCTCCTTTCGCTGCTTCATACCAAGGCAACTCGATCCCTAAAATGTGCTGGTCAATCACTTTTTTAGCGATAAACGGCCCCGTCAATTCGGCAGCAACCGAAACAGCGAGCATGAACAGCGCCAACATCATCATTTTTTTATATTGAAGGGCATAGGCAAATAGCCGTTTTCCGACGCTCATCCACACACCTCACTTTCTTCCGCCGCTGTTACTTGCTGGCGGATCCATTGTTCATAATACCACCCGTTTTTGGCAAGCAGTTGCGTATGAGTGCCTTCCTCGATTACCTTTCCGTCCTCTAGCACGAGAATCCAATCCGCATGCTCGACTGCCGATAAACGATGCGTCGTAATGATCGTCGTTTTTCCGGCACGGGCGCAGCGAATGTTTTCCATAATCTCCGCTTCCGTTTTCGCATCGACGGCGGACAAGGCATCGTCTAAAATTAAAATTTCTGGATCGATAAGTAGCGCCCTAGCGATCGAAAGCCGCTGTTTTTGTCCTCCTGATAAGGCAACGCCTTTTTCGCCGACTAACGTATGAATCCCTTCTGGAAGCCTGTCGATATCTTTGCGAAACGCTGCTAAATCAATCGCTTGATTTAGTTCCTCGTCGGTCGCCTCCTTGTGTCCAAATAAAATGTTTTCTTTTACTGTTTTCGAAAATAGGACATGGTCTTGCGGCACATAGCCAATCCATCGCTGCACTTGCTCCATTGGGATTCGTGCAAGCGGGACGCCCGAGATCGTAATGCATCCCGTTCCTAACGGATACTGCCGGAGCAATTGTTTGACAAGTGTTGTTTTTCCGCTTCCTGTTCGTCCGACTATCCCGAGCGTTTGCCCACGCCGAAGAACAAACGAGATGTTTTCTAGATTTTGAACGTTTGAGGACGGGTAGCGAAATCCGACTTGATCGAATACAATCGACTCCGGTACCTCGACGGAACAAGAGTCAGGATCGTTTTGCACATCAGGAACATAGGCGAGCGTTTCATTGACACGGTCAAGAGAGGCGTTGCCGCGCTGCATGACGTTAATGAGCTCGCCAATCGCAAACATCGGCCAAATCATCATCCCTAAATAGACGTTAAAGGAAACGAGCTCCCCGAGCGTGATCTCTTGATGGAATACGAAATACGAACCGTACCCTAATCCGATCAAATAGCTCAGACCAACTAGCAACTTAATGGTCGGGTCAAAGAGTGCGTCAATTTGGGCGACTTTCCTATTCTTTTGAAATACGTCTTCCGTAAGTGCCTGAAACCTTGCTTCGTCCGCTTTTTCCTGCACATAGGCGCGAATGACGCGGACGCCCGAGATGGACTCGAGCACATAATCGTTCATATCACCAAACGCATCTTGCGCCTTCGTGAAACGTTCATGAATTTTTTTTCCGTACATATTCATCGCCACCGCCATCATAGGAAGCGGAAGCAACGCCGCAAATGTCAGCTTCCAGCTGATCGTGAAGCCCATCGTGAATAAAATGACGAGCATAAACGCACTTGAATCGACGAGCGTCAAAATGCCGAATCCCGCAGTGTTGGCGATCGCCTTCAAGTCGTTCGTCGCCCGTGCCATTAAGTCACCGGTGCGATTTTTTTCGTAGAACGTCGGGGTCATTTGTAATAAATGTTTCATAAAGCGGGAACGCATGCTTCGTTCTAATAAAAACGCACCCCCGAACAACTGATACATCCATATATAGTTGACGCCGTAAATCACTAACGCCAACCCGATGAGCCATCCGACATATTCCATAAGCTTGCCTTTAGTAAGACCATCGGCATACAGATCATCAATCGCGATTCCAAGCAATTTCGGCGGAATCGTTTCTATCATCCCCCCTATCATTAAGAGGGCAATGGCGATGACGTATCGTTTCCAATGCTGCTTAAAAAAGAAACGCAGCTTCCACAATACCGAAAACATATTGGATCATCCCCTTCGTTTGGTCATTATCATCTAGCCGCTTTCCATCTCCCTATCTAACAATGTAAAAGATATCCATCGCATTTCCATTGTGCATTCCTCCTTTAAATTTGTAGATGATAAGTTTTAAAACCATCGGTGCAACAAGCATTTCCGGTTTGTCAATTCTTCTTCGATCTGCCGGATAAGCCGTTCATGTTCGATCTCCTCCATCGTCCATTTTCGCCGCTGAATGGTGATGGTCACAAACCATAAATGGATCGTCATCGTCTTTCCCCCCTTTCATCAATAAAAGCCGCGAGAGCAGAGAGTTCCCACGGCTTTAAGGCATAAAAAAGCCGCGGGAATGGCGCATTCCGCGGCTAAAAAACGAAAAAACGCCGCGGAAACAAACGATCTCCTTCCCGCGGCGTTCGTTGGACTATTTAAACGAAAATCACCGTAACAGGCTCGGAAGGTCGAATCGTTTGTGGATGTTTAGTTGTACGTGCTGTTCGTTTCATCATTGTTTTCATTTTGTTCATCCTCCTTCCGAAATCATGTTACGAAGTAAATTATATCCAAAACATGTAACGTTGTAAATGGTTTTATGGAAATTTTCTTAATTTATCGTTTCCTTCTGTTCGGTAAGCTGTAACCGTTGGCTCGATTTTTCTGTTTTTTGTAATTTCCTGTTTCGTCTTTTGTTAGAACAAATAAATACGATCGCAAAAAAGAGAGGCATGACGTCGCCTATGGGCATTTTACACTTCCCTTTTTGTCGTATTACACCTATTTCACACAGAAACAACATTCCACAGTGCGCTCCAATTCATCGATTCTCCTCTTAGCAACTCCGCCTTCCCTCCGCTTAGAGGTGGGAAACTTCTTGCCTACTGCCGTTGAATAGAAAAGCGTGTTTGTTTGCTGTAAATATTAAATAAAATGCCGCCGAATACGAACGCCGCTCCAATGATGTGAGCGAGCTTCAACTGTTCATTAAAAAAGATCGTACCCATGATGGCGGCGGAAATGGGCATCACGTTAATGAAAATAGAGGCGGTCGAAGCACCTACTTTTTGAATGCCATTGTACCACCAAACGAAGCTAATAGCGGAAACGATGACCGCTACATACAGCACACTAAGCCAAACATCCCATCCGCTCGCCTGAATGGACGTAAAAGAAGTGTAATGTAGCGCAAACGGAGCTAGAAAAAGCGTTCCAAAGCCTGTTGCGTACGTTGTCGATGCAAGCGGGCTAGGTTATCAATTTTATTAAAATCATAAAATAACGACAAAGATTTTAATAAAATTGTTTATCAGTCCATGTAGATTAAGCGACATGTACTCTGATT
>NZ_JACIDE010000002.1 GCF_014196205.1 Anoxybacteroides voinovskiense
TCAGAGTACATGTCGCTTAATCTACATGGACTGATAAACAATTTTATTAAAATCTTTGTCGTTATTTTATGATTTTAATAAAATTGATAACCTAGTAACTATCTGACGTAACAAAAGCACCGTGCATTGTGCGCGGTGCTTTCACCAATCATCGTGCGTCGTTGCGGAACGATAGATGCGAAATTTCCCGGTCGCAAGCCGCGCCTTCGTTTTTTCGGCAATTCGTTCGTAGCACGTATCGCACATATACGTATGAATCGGGCGGTTGCGTAACCGCTTAGCTAATAACGACTCATCGTCAATGACATTTAGTTGATCGCAAAGAACACATTTTACCCTCATCTGACACCTCATTGCTCCATTTGTTTTCATTATACCATTTTTCTTTGCAACTTTGGAGAAAATAGGTATGATAAAATTATTACTATGTAGGAGGTGTTTTTTTTGGCTAATGAAGTAGAACAAACGTTAATTGAGCCGCTTTTTCAAGCGCTACAAAAAGAACGGTTTGTCACGATTGCCACGATTGACCATGAAACGGGCGGGCCGAATGTGAGCGCGATTTCGTGGATATATGCCCCGAGCGAAAAGCGCCTATATTTTGCCGTCGATAACCGTTCACGTATCGTGCAAAACATTCAAAAAAACCCATTGGTTGTTATTACGTTAATTGCGAACGAATCGACGTATTCGATTAGTGGAAAGGCGCACGTCAAAATCGAGAAGATGGAGGGAGTTCCGCTCAAATTAGCGCTTGTCGAAATCGCGATTACGGAAGTGCGCGATGTCATGTTTTATGGCGCAAAAATTTCCGTCGAGCCGAAGTACGAAAAAACGTACGATGCGCAAGCGGCAGCGAAATTGGACAATCAAGTGATGACTGCTTTAAGAAACGCCTAAAAACAGATGGGATGATTAACCAATAAAAAAGAGCTTAGCCGACGGCTAGGCTCTCATTTATTTAAATAGTCATTCGACTGTTTATTTTGCCGGTTGTTTAACTGTTTTTCTTCTTTTTTGTTTAGCTCGGCGTTATTTTCTTTTGTCGGTGCTGGATTTTTTGTTTGCAGAAAATCGCTTGGGATTTCTGGCATGACACGGCTGACGATAGCTGCCAATTCGTTCATCACTGATTGCACAGGCCGCCCGTTATCTACTTGGCGGACAATGTTTCGGAGTCGCGTATATAGGTCAGGATCAGCGATAATGATCGCATTGGCGCCATACGGGTCTTTTTGTAAACTCTCAGCGACAGAATATTTCACCGTTCCGACACGCGAACGGTCAATGTTATCCTTTACATCAATACCGACGACCGCATATTTGCCGACGACAAGCACCGTCGCATCCTCCACGTTTGGGACGCGGTTCGCTAAATCAGCCAAATGGTGAGCAATTTGCTGTCCGGATTTCGTTTGCACCTTTTCGTTGACGGTATTTTTGACACGGACGAGCGACTCGTTAGGCGACCGTTGCTCTCCGATGCTGCAGCTTGTTAAAAGAAAGAAAGCCACCATAAGAACGTAAAAACGTTTCATCCTTTACACCTCGGTCTGTTTTTAATTTTATTTTGTGGCCAACCTTCTATCTTTATACGTTCCTTCATACTATATAACAACAATCCCGTCCAAAGCGAACATATTAAATGAAATGGGGGCGTGGGAATTTGGGGGATAAAATATATGTGCTCGATACAAACGTGCTCTTACAAGATCCTTATTCCATTTTTTCTTTTGAAGATAACGAAGTCGTTATCCCTGCAGTTGTATTAGAAGAAGTGGATTCAAAAAAACGATACATGGATGAAGTTGGTAGAAATGCGCGGCAAGTATCGAAGTTAATTGATCGTTTGCGCGAAAACGGGAAATTGCATGAAAAAATTTTACTCGATAACGGAGGCGTGCTCCGCATTGAATTAAATCATCGCTCGTTTCAGCAGCTGCAAGATATTTTTGTCGAAAAAACGAACGATAACCGTATTTTAGCAGTCGCGAAAAATTTAGCGCTTGAAGAACAAGAAAAAGAAGATGGTCGCTCGGTCATTTTAGTAAGCAAAGATGCGCTCGTTCGCGTCAAAGCAGACGCAATTGGTTTGCAAGCAGAAGATTTTTTAAATGATCGAGTGGTTGATATTGAGCATATTTACACAGGATTTTTAGAGCTATATATTCATACGGAACATTTAAGCCGTTTTTATGAAAAAGGGGAGCTCGTGCTTTCAGAAATTGCCAATCACCCGTTTTATCCGAACCAATTTATCATTATGAAAGATGCGCTTGGCAGTTCGGCGTCTGCTGTCGGTATGGTTGATCATAGCGGGAAAAAAGTGAAGAAGCTCACGTTTCCTCATGAGCATGTTTGGGGAATTCGCCCGCGTAATGTCCAACAAACGATGGCGTTTGAACTGTTAATGCGCGAAGACTTGCCGCTCGTTACGTTAATCGGAAAGGCAGGTACAGGAAAAACGCTGCTGGCGTTAGCTGCTGGGCTCATGCAGACAGAAGACCTCGGCAAATATAAAAAGTTACTTGTTGCGCGCCCGATTGTTCCTGTCGGCAAAGATATCGGCTTTTTGCCGGGGGAAAAACAAGAAAAACTACGTCCATGGATGCAGCCGATTTTCGATAATTTGGAGTATTTATTCAACACGAAAAAACCAGGGGAACTTGATGCGATTTTAGCAGGGATGAGTTCGATTGAAGTAGAGGCACTTACGTATATACGCGGTCGTAGTTTGCCGGAGCAGTTTATTATTATTGACGAGGCGCAAAATTTAACAAAGCATGAAGTAAAAACGATTTTAACGCGCGTTGGGGAAAAGAGCAAAATTATTTTAATGGGCGACCCAGAACAAATCGATCACCCGTATTTAGACGAATACAACAACGGGTTAACGTACGTCGTTGAAACATTTAAGGATCAAAAAATTGCTGGGCACGTCCGGCTGATTAAAGGGGAGCGCTCAGGGTTGGCGCAGTTGGCCGCTGATTTATTGTAGGCTGTCCTAAGTGGACAGCCTTGTTGCCGCTAGCGAACGATGAATTGCCGGACGTGTGTAATCGGGTGCTCTCGGTTCGAACCGTCACCGAAATAAAGATGAACGGGGCCGTCTTCTTTTAGCGGTTTTCCTTCTTTTGAAAAACAGAGGATGACGTCGTACGCTTTTTCAAGCGGGATTTCGACATCGTTGTTTTCTGTGACGATAACGAACGTTGTTGCGTCTGGAAGCACTTCCGCGTTTTGTAAAAACGGCGCAAGCGGCATGACAAACGTTCCGGTCAGTAGTTTTTCTTTAGCAAACGTTTTCTCTGTTTTTAACGTTGGCGGAAAGACAGCGCCTTCTTGAATTTCGCGATCCCAATACGCCGATATTTTTTGAATATCATCCTCTTCTTTCGGTTGATTAACGGGAGTTCCAGAAAAATACGCCTCTAGCTCTACTTTCCGATCATCAAAAATCCAAACGCTAGGGTCGAGCGTAATCGAAAAGTTCACTTTTCCTGTAATTGGAATAATGCGATCCATTCTGCCTCCCTCCTTTCCTCCATCATTTTCTTTATTTTCAGCGGCGAAAAATGACACTATTTTTAGTATAATGATAAGTGAAGGATTTGTCATGCGAAAGCGGTGGCAATGGTTTCGTCTTGCAAAATTTTGCGATTCACGATAAGATTTAAAGAAGGATTAGGGGAGAACGGAGGGATCAACGTGACGGACGAAACGATTAATTATCGTGAAAAAGCGTACGCGCTTCTAAAAGCGGATGCGGATAAAATTGTGAAACTCATTCAAGTGCAAATGGACAATTTAACGATGCCCCAGTGTCCTCTCTATGAAGAAGTGCTCGACACGCAAATGTTCGGATTATCGCGGGAAATCGACTTTGCAGTTCGCTTAGGGCTTGTCGATGAGAAGGACGGAAAAGCACTTCTTGACTCGTTAGAACGGGAGTTGTCCGTGCTCCATGAAGCTTCAACAAAAAAACGCGTACGATAACGATAACTAACTCAAACGGTTGAAAGCAGTTCCAATCGTTTGAGTTTTTGTGTTTTTAGAAGGAAAACAAAAACAGGTTGCGAAATAGTATAATACAACACCGACAAGGAAGAGGGAAGATGGAGAAACAACTCATTCGAAACATCGTGAAATCATACGACTATCCGCTCATTATTTCTGCTTGGCTGTTAGCGCTTTTTGGGTTAATTATGGTGTATAGCTCTAGTATGGTGTCAGCTGTGACGCGATTTGGCGTACCGAGCGATTATTTTTACGAAAAACAAAAGCTATGGCTTATCGCTTCTGCGGGATGCTTTTTCCTCTCCGTAATCATTCCTTACAAAATATTGGCAAAGGAAAAAGTTGTGAAAGCAATTTTTTTTATTTCCCCGGTGATGCTCATTGCTGTTGCTTTCATTGGCCATACAGCGAATAATGCGACTAGCTGGTTTAAATTTGGTTTTTTTAGTGTACAGCCAGCAGAGCTTGCGAAGCTCGGTTTGATTGTTTATTTAGCAGCCGCATTTGCCAATAAGCAGAAGAGAATGGAAAAATCGATTAAAGGACAGCTATTCCCTATTTACTATACGCTAGGCATTTGTTTTTTGATCGCGATTCAGCCTGATTTCGGGACAGCGATGATTGTGTTGTTGATTGCATCGTGTGTTATTTTATCGTCAGGACTAAAGTTTCGTCTTCTTTTTAAACAAGTATTATTTTTTGGGATGATCGCTTTAGCCTGTGCGCCGTTTACCCTTCCGTTTATTTGGGACAAAATTTTTTCGAAAGAAAGAATTTCGCGTATTTATGGATTTTTAGATCCGTTTAAATATAGTGATGACGCGGGGTTTCAGCTAGTGAATTCGTATTTAGCGATCGGGCTTGGTGGATTAAAGGGGGTTGGTTTAGGGAAAAGTATTCAAAAATACGGATATTTGCCAGAATCCCATACGGATTTTATTATGGCGATTATTGCAGAAGAGCTAGGATTATTTGGTGTCGCGTTTGTGCTACTACTGTTAGCCTTTATTGTGTTACGCGGGCTTTACATTGCTCGAAAATGTGACGATGCGTTCGGCAGTTTGCTTGCGATTGGCATTTCTTCGATGATTGGCATTCAGACGTTTATTAACATCGGAGGGGTGACAGGATTAATACCAATTACAGGGGTGCCGCTTCCGCTCGTAAGCTATGGAGGGTCAGCGCTTGTGTTGTTTATGACATCGCTAGGCGTACTGGTGAATATATCGATGTTTACGAAGTATGAAGCGAAATATAAGCATGCACAAAAAGGGAAAATGATAAAAAAACAATCAGAAAAAGGTCTGACTTTTTAGAAAATGTATTTACAAATGTGCCAAACCGTTATAGTTTTATTAGAAAGGAGGAGAGGAAGGAAAAATGAACACGCAAAACATTCAGAAAGTATTAGTAGCAAACCGCGGCGAAATTGCCATTCGCGTTTTTCGTGCCTGCAACGAATTAGGAATTCGTACGGTTGCGATTTACTCGAAAGAAGATGCAGGTTCTTATCACCGGTACAAAGCTGATGAAGCGTATTTAGTCGGGGAAGGAAAAAAGCCGATTGAAGCGTACTTAGACATTGAAGGAATCATTGCCATCGCGAAAGCACACGATGTCGATGCGATTCATCCTGGATATGGATTTCTTTCGGAAAATATTCAGTTTGCGAAACGGTGTCGCGAAGAAGGGATTATTTTTATCGGGCCAAACGAAGAACATTTAGAGATGTTCGGCGATAAAGTAAAAGCACGCCATCAAGCAGAATTAGCAGGAATTCCTGTTATTCCGGGAAGCGACGGACCGGTACATAGCTTAGAAGAAGTCGTTCGGTTTGGCGAAAAATACGGCTACCCTATCATTATTAAAGCAGCATTAGGGGGCGGCGGTCGCGGCATGCGCATCGTTCGTTCGAAAGCGGAAGTAAAAGAAGCGTACGAGCGTGCAAAATCAGAAGCAAAAGCCGCATTTGGAAGCGATGATGTGTACGTCGAAAAGTTAATTGAGCGTCCAAAGCATATCGAAGTGCAAATTTTAGGCGACTACGAAGGTAATATCGTTCATCTGTATGACCGGGATTGTTCGGTGCAACGCCGTCATCAAAAAGTCGTCGAGATTGCTCCGAGCGTGTCGTTGTCGGATAAGCTTCGGCATGAAATTTGTGACGCAGCTGTAAAACTGATGAAAAACGTCGGCTATGTTAATGCAGGGACGGTCGAATTTCTCGTTTCGGGCGAGGAATTTTATTTCATCGAAGTGAACCCGCGCATCCAAGTCGAGCATACGATTACGGAAATGATTACCGGCATTGATATCGTCCAATCGCAAATTTTAATTGCTGAAGGATACGCGCTTCATAGCGAACAAGTCGGCATTCCGAAACAAGAAGAGATTCGTATTAACGGCTATGCCATCCAAGCACGGGTCACAACGGAAGATCCACTGAATAATTTTATGCCAGATACCGGAAAAATTATGGCGTATCGTTCTGGGGGCGGCTTCGGAGTGCGGTTAGATGCGGGAAATAGCTTCCAAGGAGCGGTTATTACGCCATATTATGATTCGTTGCTTGTGAAATTGTCGACATGGGCGTTGACATTTGAACAAGCGGCGCGCAAAATGTTGCGCAACTTGCGCGAATTTCGGATTCGTGGCATCAAAACGAACATCCCGTTTTTAGAAAACGTCGTTCAACACCCGAAGTTTTTATCGGGAGAGTACGATACATCGTTTATTGACACAACGCCAGAATTGTTTGTGTTCCCAAGACGGAAAGACCGCGGGACGAAAATGTTGACCTATATCGGCAATGTGACGGTAAATGGTTTTCCGGGCATCGGCAAGAAGAAAAAACCAGTGTTTGAAAAGCCACGCGTTCCAAAAGTCGATCAATTGTCGCCAATCGAAAGCGGGACGAAACAACTTTTAGACGAGCGCGGACCAGAAGGACTTGTGCGCTGGATTAAAGAGCAAAATCGAGTGCTATTGACTGACACGACATTCCGGGATGCCCACCAGTCGCTTTTGGCAACGCGCGTACGGACGACCGATTTATTGCATATTGCTGAACCGACGGCACGGCTATTGCCGAACTTGTTCTCGCTAGAAATGTGGGGAGGAGCTACGTTCGATGTGGCGTATCGCTTTTTGAAGGAAGATCCATGGGATCGTTTATTAAAATTACGTGAGCGCATCCCGAACGTTCTTTTCCAAATGTTGCTTCGGTCGGCAAACGCCGTTGGGTACAAAAACTATCCGGATAACGTCATTCGAGAGTTTGTCGAAAAATCGGCGCAAGCAGGGATTGACGTTTTCCGCATTTTTGACAGCTTAAACTGGGTAAAAGGAATGGGCGTTGCGATTGATGCGGTTCGGCAAACAGGGAAAATTGCCGAAGCGGCGATTTGCTATACGGGCGATATTTTAGACCCATCCCGTCCGAAATATAACTTAGACTACTACAAATCGCTAGCAAAAGAGTTAGAAGCAGCGGGGGCGCATATTTTAGCGATTAAAGATATGGCTGGTTTATTAAAGCCGCAAGCAGCGTATGTGCTTATTTCTGCGTTGAAAGAAACGGTCGATATTCCGATTCATCTCCATACCCATGATACGAGCGGAAACGGCATTTACATGTACGCAAAAGCAATTGAAGCAGGGGTCGATATTGTCGACGTTGCTGTTAGCTCAATGGCGGGGCTCACGTCACAGCCGAGCGCTAATACGCTTTATTATGCGCTCGAAGGAACGGAGCGTGCACCAGAAGTCAATATTGATGGGCTTGAGCAACTCGCTCGTTATTGGGAAGACGTGCGTAAATATTATCATGAATTTGAAAGCGGCATGAATGCTCCGCATACGGAAGTGTATCGCCATGAAATGCCTGGTGGACAATATAGCAACTTGCAACAACAAGCGAAAGCAGTCGGGCTTGGTGACCGTTGGGACGAAGTAAAAGAAATGTATCGCCGCGTCAACGACATGTTCGGCGATATTGTGAAAGTGACGCCATCATCAAAAGTAGTCGGCGATATGGCGCTTTATATGGTGCAAAATAACTTAACGGAAAACGATATTTTCGAGCGCGGCGAAACGCTTGATTTCCCTGATTCGGTCGTCGAATTGTTTGAAGGATACTTAGGGCAAATGCCTGGCGGTTTCCCGAAAGAGTTGCAGCGCATTATTTTAAAAGGGCGCGAACCGATTACTGTCCGTCCAGGAGAGTTGTTAGAGCCGGTTGATTTTGAAAAATTGAAAGAAGAGTTGTTCCATAAATTGGAGCGACAAGTGACGGATTTTGATGCGCTTGCTTACGCTCTTTATCCGAAAGTATTTCTTGAATATACGGAAACTGTTGAAAAATTCGGCGACATTTCCGTTCTTGATACGCCAACATTCCTCTATGGGATGAGGCTTGGAGAAGAAATTGAAGTCGAAATTGAAAAAGGAAAAACGCTCATTGTCAAATTGGTGGCCATCGGTCAACCGCAAGCGGATGGAACATGCATCGTCTACTTTGAATTAAACGGCCAGCCGCGCGAAATCATTATTCGCGATGAAAGCATTAAAACGGCGGTTGCCGAACGAATTAAAGCCGATAAAAACAACCCGAACCATATTGCAGCGACGATGCCGGGAACGGTAGTCAAAGTGCTTGTCGAACCAAACGAGAAAGTCAATAAAGGCGATCATTTAATGATTACCGAAGCGATGAAAATGGAAACAACGGTACAAGCACCGTTTTCAGGAATCGTCAAAGATATTTATGTGAAAAACGGCGATGCCATTCAAACAGGCGACTTACTAATTGAATTAACGAAATAAAAGCGCTAGGATTTCCTAGCGCTTTTTTTATAAGGTAAGAAAGTATAAAATTTTACGATTAGGTGGAGCGTTGTCTAGCTCCAAGCGCCATCGGCTCGAGTCGCTCCGCCCCACGCTGCGGCGGCGTAGCCTCCTCGGTGGGGCTTGTGCGATCTTCGCCGATAGGCGGGCGCTTTGCGCTTTTCTTACGCGTTTTTGAACGTGTGGTTCGCGGGCGTCGATCCACCTTGTTCGTTTCGTTTACTACGGATGGCAAGAAGAAGCAAGTAGCTTAGTACGCCAAATAAACATGAAATGAAAAAGGCGTGTGCTAACGCAATCCATAAGTTCAACTGCGTAAAAACGATGAATGCACCGGTTGTCATTTGTAATAAGACGAGGATAAGCGAAACAATCCAGCCCCAATAAATGACGCGCTGATGTTTATGGTATTTCACCGCGCGAATGGTGGCGATGAGAATCCAGACAATAATCAATCCAGCAGCTAGTCGATGCCCCATTTGTACCCATTCATGAAATTGAACAGGAAAAGGGCGCGAACGTGAGCAGAGCGGCCAGCTCGGGCACGCCAAACTTGCTTGTTTATGGCGGACAAGCGCTCCTGTATAGACGACGACATAACAATATGCAATGATTCCGTAGATGTGTTGTTTCATTTTTCCATCGAGCACTAATGATTCTGCATCAAACTTTTTGTCAATTTCAAAAATTAATAGCGTCAATAAAAAGACAGACGCGAACGAGATGAGCGAGATCCCAAAATGCAAAGCAAGGACAAAATCAGATTGTCCCCAGACGACTGCTGCTGCCCCGATCAACCCTTGGAGAACGAGAAAAACAAAAGAAACCGTCGCTAAAAATTTTGTTTCCCGAATGTGGCCGATTGCTCGCCATGACCAAACAGATAAAACGAGCACTAAAAAGCCAGCAAGTCCGGATACTAGCCGATGGCTAAGCTCAATCACTAACTCGGGCGTAATATTAGAAGGGATGAGCTCCCCATGGCAAAGCGGCCAAGAACGTCCGCATCCCATTCCTGAACCAGTTTTTGTGACGAGCGCACCACCGATTAACACAAATAACATCGCAATCGTTGTCACTACTGCAAACCATTTTAACGTGCGTTGCAAAATTCTTCACCTACTTGGTTGGAAAATAATTATTTTGGCAATAATCTTGTAAAGTATACGTTTATCTTACACGAAACGAGCGCATAGAGCAATTTCGACAACAAACAACATCATTTTACAACATAACAAAAATAAAAAACAAATAAACGTTTAATATCGTGAAAAATATTGAATCTTATTCGGGAGTTTGCTAGAAATATTAATGGGGAAGTACAAAGGAGATGCAATCGCCATTTTTTTGACACAAATTGTTCAAAAAAAGTTCACATTTAGACAAAGAAATGTGATTTAATATATAGAGAAAGGAACTTTATGACTTATATTAACCATAAAAAATGTGTTAAAATACATTAGGATTTATTTCATCGTTGTAAACGTATTCATGTTACCTTCCGTTTCGCAAAGGAACGGAGGAAGGAGGAAGAAAAATGGCGAATGAAACAGCTTCTCCAATCGAAGTTGACGAAAAGACGGGGAAATTGTCGGTAGCAGCTGTTTGGAAAGATGTTCTTTCCGTTGTCAAAATCGGTATTGTTAATTCTAATTTAATTACGACATTCACGGGATTATGGTTAGCTTTTTACTATATGGGAGAAGGTTTTTTAGAAAACCTTCAGACCGTCTTTTTTACGTTGTTTGGCTCTGCACTTATCATTGCAGGAGCTTGTGCGCTGAATAACTTCATTGACCGCGATATCGACCATTTGATGGAGCGAACGAAAAAGCGACCAACCGTTAAAGGAACGATGGAACCAAAACATGTACTATGGTTTGGGATTTTATTGACGGTTATTGGTACGCTTAGCTTGCTAATGACGACGGTGACAGCTGCCGTTGTTGGGCTTGTCGGGGTAATCACTTATGTATTTTTATATACCATGTGGTCGAAACGGAATAATACGTTAAATACGGTCATTGGTAGCGTTTCTGGTGCAGTTCCACCGGTTATTGGTTGGACGGCGGTCGATCCACATTTTCACGTCGTGCCGCTCGTATTGTTTTTATTAATGTTTTTATGGCAACCGCCGCACTTTTTGGCGCTTGCGATGAAGCGATGCGAGGAATATCGCAAAGCGGGAATCCCGATGTTGCCGGTCGTGCATGGGTTTGCGATTACGAAACGGCAAATTGTCGTATGGGTGGCCTGTTTGTTGCCGCTCCCGTTTTATTTATTTCCGCTTGGGAAAGCATTTCTCGTCATTGCCACGCTGCTAAACGTCGGTTGGCTTGCGTTAGGATTATACGGCTTTAAGATGAAAGATGATTTAAAGTGGGCGAAATGGATGTTCGTCTACTCCTTAAACTATTTGACGATTTTATTTGTTACGATGGTCATCGCGGCCATTGATTAATCCGTTTACAATTCTTTCACTTCTTTAGAGAAAGAATTCATATATTTATTTAAATTGAAAGAGGGGTTTGATTAGGCTATGAAGAAATGGCTACTGAATTGGCGCTTATTTTCTCTTTTTAGTGTAATGGCGCTTCTGTTAGCTGGTTGCGGCAAGCCGTTTTTGTCGACGCTTCAGCCGGCCGGCGAAGTAGCAGATATGCAGTATTCGCTCATGCTGCTTAGCACAGCCATTATGGTTCTCGTTATTATTGTTGTAACGATTATCTTCGTATACGTCGTTGTTCGCTTCCGACAACGCAAAGGCGAAGAAAAGAAAATTCCAAAGCAAGTGGAAGGAAGCCATACGTTAGAAATTGTATGGACGGTTATTCCGATTATCTTGCTCATCATTTTAGCTGTTCCAACCGTATCGGCAACGTTTAAACTTTCTGACGTGAAGCCAATGAATAAAGAGAAGCGCGATAAACATACGGTTGTTGTCAACGTTCGCGCAAATCTTTATTGGTGGGAATTTGAATACCCAGATTACGGGATTATTACGAGCCAAGAGCTAGTCGTTCCAACGAACGAACGGGTGTATTTTAATTTAAAAGCTTCTGACGTAAAACACTCGTTCTGGATTCCAGCTGTTGGCGGAAAAATGGATACAAACACAGATAACAAAAACCAATTTTGGTTAGAATTCGATCAAAAAGCGACAGATAAAGCAGGCGGCATTTTCTACGGAAAATGTGCGGAGCTTTGCGGTCCGTCACACGCGTTGATGGATTTCAAAGTAAAACCACTTCCGCGCGCTGACTTTGATCAGTGGGTAGAAAAAATGAAAAATGCGAAACCAGTAGTGACAGATTCAGTCGCAAAAGAAGGGGAAGCAATTTTTAACAAAAGCTGTATTGGCTGCCATGCAGTCAGCCCAGTGGACAAACGTCCAGAACAAGCACGGACAGCGCCAAACTTAGCAAACTTTGGCGATCGCACACGCATCGCTGGTATTTTAGACCATAATGAAGAAAACTTGAAAAAATGGTTGAAAGATCCGAATAGTGTGAAACCTGGCAATAAAATGGCGGGTACATACGGCAACTTAACGGATGACCAAATTAATGCACTAACGAAATATTTAATGAGCTTGAAAGTTGAGTAAAGGGGATTTATATCAGAAAGGGAGGTAACATTGTGAGTACAGTAGCTCGTAAAAAGAGCCTAATATGGGACTACTTAACAACGGTGGACCATAAAAAAATCGCCATTTTGTATTTAATTGCCGGCGGCTTTTTCTTCCTCGTTGGTGGTCTAGAAGCTCTATTTATCCGGATTCAGCTTGCGAAGCCGAATAACGATTTCTTAGTTGGCGGCTTGTACAACCAAGTGTTAACAATGCACGGTACAACAATGATTTTCTTTGCGGCGATGCCGCTTGTGTTTGCAATGATGAACGCCGTTGTGCCGATTCAAATTGGCGCGCGCGACGTTGCGTTCCCGTTTTTAAACGCGTTAGGCTTTTGGCTCTTCTTCTTCGGGGGGGTATTTCTTAACTGTTCATGGTTTTTAGGCGGAGCGCCTGATGCAGGTTGGACATCGTATGCATCACTGTCGCTTGAATCGCCAGGGCACGGGATTGACTTTTACGTTTTAGGATTGCAAATTTCTGGTTTCGGTACGTTAATTGGTGGGATTAACTTCCTTGTCACAATCATTAATATGCGTGCCCCAGGAATGACATATATGCGCATGCCGATGTTTACGTGGGCAACGTTCGTGACATCTGCGCTTATTTTGTTCGCATTCCCGCCACTTACAGTCGGCTTAATTTTCATGATGATGGATCGCTTGTTTGGCGGAAACTTCTATCATCCAGCAGCAGGCGGTAATACGATCATTTGGGAACACCTTTTCTGGATTTTCGGTCATCCAGAAGTATATATTTTAGTGTTGCCAGCGTTCGGGATTTTCTCGGAAATTTTCGCAACGTTCTCGCGTAAGCGGTTATTCGGTTATTCGTCCATGGTGTTTGCGACAGTATTAATCGGCTTTTTAGGATTCATGGTGTGGGCGCACCATATGTTTACAGTCGGAATGGGACCGATTGCGAACGCAATTTTCGCAGTGGCAACAATGGCAATTGCCGTTCCAACAGGGATTAAAATTTTCAACTGGCTCTTTACGATGTGGGGCGGAAATATTCGTTTCACGACACCAATGATGTATGCGGTTGCGTTTATCCCATCGTTCGTCATGGGTGGAGTAACGGGGGTAATGAACGCAGCAGCAGCAGCAGACTATCAATATCATGACAGCTATTTCGTTGTCGCACACTTCCACTACGTCATCGTCGGTGGGGTTGTGTTCGCACTGTTAGCAGGTGCCCATTACTGGTGGCCAAAAATGTTTGGCAAAATGTTAAACGAAACGCTTGGAAAAATTACGTTCTGGTTGTTCTTTATCGGCTTCCATTTAACGTTCTTTATCCAACATTTCCTTGGCTTAATGGGGATGCCACGCCGCGTCTTTACGTACTTGCCGGGTCAAGGATTTGAAACAGGCAACATGATTAGTACCGTTGGTGCCTTTTTCATGGCAGCAGCAACGATTGTGCTGTTAATCAACGTTATTGTAACATCGGTGAAAGGACAAAAAGCAGAGGCAGACGCGTGGGGAGACGGACGTACGCTTGAGTGGGCAGTCGCTTCTCCGCCGCCAGAATATAACTTTGCGCAAACACCGCTTGTTCGCGGCTTAGACGCATATTGGATTGAAAAAATGGAAGGCAAAAAAGGATTGACGCCAGCAGAGCCGCTAGGGGATATCCATATGCCAAACTCGTCGATTTTGCCGTTTGTTATTTCGCTTGGATTGTTTATTGCTGCCTTCGGTTTCATGTATCGCACGGAAGCGTCTTGGGGCTTAGCGGTTGGCATTATCGGCTTATTGATTACGCTCGGTTCGATGTTCTTGCGTTCTGTCATCGATGATCACGGCTTCCATATCCATAAAGAAGAAGTGCTTGAAGCAGAAAAGGGGGTTAAGGCATAATGCACGTTGAAGAAAAATTGACCGCAGAAACGTTCCCTGCGTCACCTGAAAAAGCCACCCTCGAAGGGAAAAATAAATTTTTAGGTTTTTGGTTATTCTTAGGGGGAGAGACGGTTCTCTTCGCCTCCCTCTTCGCTACGTATTTAGCGTTGCGTGATAAAACAGCTGGTGGTCCGCCAGCGCACGAGTTGTTCCGTATGCCGCTCGTTTTTGTTGCAACGATGCTTCTTTTGACGAGTAGCTTAACGAGTGTGTACGCGATTTACCACATGAAAAACTTTGATTTTAAGAAAATGCAGCTTTGGTTTGGCATTACGGTGCTGTTAGGGGCTGGATTTTTAGGGTTGGAGATTTTCGAGTTCAATGAGTACGTCCACGAAGGCCACGTATTTACGAAAAGTGCATTTGCCTCTTCGTTTTACACGCTAGTTGGCACGCACGGAGGTCACGTCGCTTTCGGCTTGCTTTGGATTTTAACGCTTATGATTCGCAATGCGAAGCGCGGCTTAAACTTATACAACGCACCGAAGTTTTACGTCGCCAGCTTATATTGGCACTTTATTGACGTCGTATGGGTGTTCATCTTTACGGTTGTATATTTAATGGGAATGGTGGGGTGATTGTATGGCGAATCAAACGAATACAGGAAACCCGCATGTTGATTTAGCGTACCGTCGCAAAAAAAATGCGGAAGAAATGAAACACCAAGTGATTTCATTTGTATTAATGATTGCATTGACGCTCATTGCGTTTTTTGCCGTCGGGTATAACGAGTTTTCACATTGGTTTTCTGTTCCATTCATTTTGCTTCTTGCCATTGTGCAAGTGGCGTTTCAACTGTATTATTTCATGCATATGAGCCATAAAGGTCATGAACTTCCATCGCTTTTCATTTATGGCGGTGTGCTCGTTGCGTTTGTTACAGTTTGGGCGTTTATGACGGTTGTTTGGTGGTAATAAAAAAAGGAAATCAGCGGGTGCTGATTTCCTTTTTCGCATCGTTTTGTCTGTAGTATAATGAAAAGGGAGGTGAAAAGGATGTTAGCATCATTGCAAATGTTCGGATTTATGGCGCTATGGAGCCCGTTTTTCTTCCTTCTTTTATTGCTTATCGGTGCGTTCTATGCCCTTTTAGTTGGCCCGTGGCGACGAAAATGGGCGACGGAACATCCGCCATCCCGCAAGCAAAAAACGTATTTTTATACGGGACTTGTTTTGCTTTACGTCATTAAAGGCTCACCAATTGATTTGCTTGGTCACTTAATGTTTAGTGTGCATATGACGCAAATGGCGATTTTGTATTTAATTGTTCCGCAATGTTTTATTTTAGGAATTCCAAATGGGATGTACGAGAAACTATTTCGTGTGGATGCAATCAAGCGAGTGTATGCTTTTTTGACCAAACCGCTTATTGCCCTTTTGTTATTCAACGGGCTATTTTCGTTTTATCACGTTCCATTTATTTTTGATGTGATTAAAACAAATATGATTTACCATGCGACCGTTACGACCATTCTTTTTATCGCTGCATGGTGTATGTGGTGGCCGGTTATCAATAAGTTGCCAGAATGGCAAACGTTGTCTGGAATTAAAAAAGTCGGTTACATTTTTGCCAACGGTGTGTTGTTAACACCAGCGTGTGCGCTTATTATTTTTGCAGATACACCGCTTTATCGAACGTTTTCTGACCCGAGTGCGTGGTTGAACGCCCTTCAATTATGCGTGCCGAGTGGAACGTTAGCTTCGTTGCATTTAACCGGACCACAAATGTTTTTATCGATGTCGCTGCTGAACGACCAACAGCTCGGTGGCGTATTAATGAAAATTATTCAAGAAATTGTGTACGGAACGATGTTGTTTTTTATTTTTATTGATTGGTATCAAAAAGAGAGAGAGAAGGAGCCGCAGGAAACAGTTGTATCACCGCATCCTTCTGAATCATCATAAATAAAAGTGAGGACGAAGAGATGGAATATTCGTTGCCAATACTTCCAACAATTAGTACAAGTTGTATTGTCATTAGTGCCGTGCTTGTCGCGTACGGTTGGTCGCTCATTCGAAAACGAAACATAGAGGCGCATAAAAAGGTCATGTTGTGGGCGGCCGCGTTTGCTTTATTGTTCTTTCTTATTTATTTGTCGCGAACCGTATTTGTTGGAAATACGAGCTTTGGCGGTCCAGACGATGTCAAAGTATATTATACGATCTTTTTAGTGTTTCATATCGTCTTGGCGACGGTCGGAGCAGTGTTCGGGGTTGTGACGCTACTTACTGCTTTTAAACAAAATTTTATGAAGCATAAAAAACTCGGACCGATTACAAGCGTCATTTGGTTTTTCACAGCTACGACTGGTGTTGTCGTTTATTTATTGTTGTATGTGTTTTATCATGGCGGCGAAACGACGTCAATGATTAAAGCGATTTTAGGTTTTTAAACCCGACAATGCTGTCGGGTTTTTTCATAGAGTGAAAAGAACGGAATGGGTGCGGAGAAAATATAATGGGGGCAGGGGTGGTTTCGTGTGGCGGTATGATGCGGCGTATGCGACAGTAGCGACGGTTGTGATGATGTGTTTAAAGGAACGACTAGAAATTGTGAGCGAAGAATCGACCATAGATGTGCAATTTCGTGGACTTGACCGTTGCACGGTGACGGTAGCGCTCGTGATGAAAAGCGGTGCTCCAGTCGTTTCCGTATGCAAAGAAGTGCAAAAAGAAATCGTAGAGGAAATACGAATGCTAACCCCGTTTGTCGTCGAGCATGTTCACCTCATTGTCAAAAAACTTGTAGTGGAAAAAACGAACGCATGAGAAAATCTCATGCGTTAATTTTTGCTAGTCCTTCTTTTACTTGTGCTAAAAGGCTTTGGCATTGGCTGACTAGCGAAGATGGGAAGTTTTCTCCTTCGCCATATTCGACTCCATGCGGATAATAATGTTTTCCAAGAAGCGGCGTAAGTAGTTTAATGACCGCATAGCGCGTATCGACTTCTCCTTCAATTGCATACCCTTGCACGCGAAGGTAGTATACGTCGCCTTTCACTTCAAATTTTCGGTCGTATGTAACTCGTTCGTAGTCCCATTGCCCAGCGCGAACAAATCCTAAGCTTTTCATCAATTCATCTAAGCGGGACAATTCTGCCGTTTGATTTTCAATGCCCGTGTTTTCAAATTTCATGTCCAATTCCCTCCTAAATAAAAAACGCTCCTTTATTAATAATATTATTAAAGTGTTCAACTTTCAATCAATTGTTGTCGGTGAAATAAAGGTGTAGAAAAAATTTTCCCGTGTTCGTCATTTTTTTCTGTTTTTGGTGAAACTAAAAGGCGAAAGGAGGAGAGAGAGCGATGAAAAAATGGCTGTTGGTGTGGCTATGTGTAGGGATGCTGTCAATTAGCATTCCGTTTCATGCGCACGGACAAGGAACGACGACGTACGTTGTTCAACCGGGAGATAGTTTGTGGAAAATTGCGGTTCGCTATCAAGTAGGCTTATCGGAAATTATCGCGGCCAACCCACAATTTTCTAATCCACATCTTATTTATCCAGGGCAAAAAGTGAACATCCCGGTGTTCGATGCGGTCAAACAAGTGGAAAATGAAGTGGTGCGCTTAACGAATGTACAGCGTGCGAAATATGGGCTGCCACCATTGCAGGCTGATTGGCAATTGGCGCGAGTGGCCCGGTATAAATCGATGGATATGCGCGACAAAAACTATTTTTCCCATCAGTCACCGACGTACGGGTCGCCGTTTTCGATGATGAAAAATTTTGGGATAAGCTATCGTACGGCTGGAGAAAATATTGCTGCGGGTCAACAAACGCCGCAAGAAGTGGTTACTGCATGGATGAATAGCCCTGGACATCGGGCGAATATTTTAAATAAGTCGTTCACTCATATCGGTGTCGGATATGCAAAAGGCGGTTCGTATGGGCATTAT
This sequence comes from Anoxybacteroides voinovskiense, assembly GCF_014196205.1. GTDB lineage: Bacteria > Bacillota > Bacilli > Bacillales > Anoxybacillaceae > Anoxybacteroides > Anoxybacteroides voinovskiense. The sequence goes on from NZ_JACIDE010000002.1 coordinate 18,301, forward strand.
TGGACGCAAATGTTTATTGGGAAATAACGGAAGGGAGAGGTTAGATGAAAACAGTACGTGAAGTGATGACAACGAATGTGGATTATTGCACACCGCTTGACAATGTGTTTAAAGCGGCAGTAAAAATGCGTGATTTAAATGTCGGGGCCATTCCGGTAGTCGAGGATGGACGACTAATTGGGATGCTTACCGACCGCGATTTAGTCGTGCGCGGAATTGCGGAAAAGCGCCCTAATTCGAGCCAAGTGACAGAAGTAATGACAGACGAGGTGATTACGGTATCGCCTGATACGTCGGTGCAAGAAGCAGCGGAGCAAATGGCGGAACACCAAATTCGCCGTCTGCCAGTTGTCGAAAATGGCCGCCTTGTCGGCATTGTATCGCTTGGTGATTTAGCGACGTACCGCTACTCCGATGAAAGCGCTGGACGTGCATTGAGTTCCATTTCTGAGCAAACGTTTCTTCACTAAACGAATCCCCTTTAGGGGGTTCATTTTTTTTTAGGACAAAACAATATATAATAGCAATAAAGAGATTTCGGGAAAGTAGGGTTGCCTAGTGAAATGGTTTTTTCTGTTTTTTCTTTTACTTATTGGTTTGTTTTATTTTTTGCCTAATCAAATTCCCACATCTACTTCTCCGCAACTAGTAAAGGAACAAAAGATGGTTAAAACGAAGGCGGTGGACGTAGCGGGGGTTCAGTCATTTATTGGAAAAACAGAAGAGGAAGTAACGAAGCGATTCGGACAACCAACGCGTATTGACGATTCTAGCTATGATTATAAATGGTGGGTGTACAATAAAAATCCAAATACATATTTGCAAATTGGGATGCTTAACGGGCGATCGGTGACGGCATTTATCGGTGGAGAGCAAATTAACGTTTCCCCGTTTCGCATTGGTCAGCCGCTTCAAGAAGTGTATCGGCTTATTTCCTTCCCTTCGACGATTGAAGTCGTGCTACCTGCGGGGACGTATCGATTTGAATTGTCTGAACAAGATGTTTCGATGCAGCCGGTCGTTAAAATGGATGGGGTATACGTGCAACTTTATGTCGATCACTTTACAGGAACGATTACAGGAATTCGAATAATGGATGCAGAGACGTTTGTGAAGCTACGCCCATATGAATTAATGTATCGCGGCGCGCTCCTATCTTCACAGTCGTTATCCCTTGAGCAGCAAAAAAAAGTAGAAGAGGCGAATGCACGGCAAATTTTTGATATGACAAACGTTATCCGCGCTCGCTATCACGTTCCATTATTATATTGGCATAAAAAGGCGGCGGAAGTAGCTTATGCTCATAGCAAAGAGATGAGCGATCTCCATTATTTTTCTCACGTTTCCCCAAAGCACGGAGATTTAAAAGCGCGGCTACTATCCGCGCACATTCCGTTCCAAATAGCGGGGGAAAACATTGCGGCGCAATATGTGGATGGCATTGCTGCGGTAGCAGGGTGGCTAAATAGCAAAAGCCATCGCGATACGTTGTTAAATAACGAATTTACTCATCTTGGAGTAGGGGTGTCTTCGTTGTATTATACACAAGATTTTTTGAAGCCGTGGGAGTTGCCTGGTAAGTAGCGAACAGGAACAATTGATTGCGCCACTGGCCGTAACAAACAATCGTATCACCGATAGAAAATGTTGGTTTTTGTAACGATTCCGTCAGTGGGAACTGCATACGAGCCATTATTTTTTCCTTGCGATGCTCCAGTTGCAAATCGATAACGGCAAGGAGATAGTGACCGTAATATCGCTCTGTCTTTTCTTGAATGGCGATAATCGTTCCTTTAACGACCGATTCAGCAGGAATATTCCCAGCTTGTCGCCATTGGTGATACATTCGTTTTCGTTCTTTTCGCGTGACGTAATAAAAATAAAGAAATAATAACGGAATAGCAATAGCTGTAACCACGATAATCCCTCCCTTCATCTATTGTAACAAAAAATGGGCGCACGCCATATCCTCTTCTTTGATAGTATATGGTAGATGAATAAAGGGGAGGTAGAGGAGGAGTATGGAAAAACATCTACATCCTTCTGTTGAGCAGTTTAAACAATTTGTAAAAAAGCATCCGAAAATCATTCAAGAAGTACGGAAAGGAAAAAAAACGTGGAAACAATTTTATGAAGACTGGTATTTATTTGGCGAGGAAGATGAACTATGGAATGAGTATAGAGAAGGGGAGAAAAAGCAAGAAACAGACGGATCGGCGCTGATTTATAAAGTGTTATCGGTGGTAAAAAACATCGACCCGAACGAAATGCAAAAACATATCGCAACTGTCCAAGAAGCGATTGCAGCCATTCAAAACGTCATCGGCCAACTACAAGGGATGAGGCAATCGGAGAATGTTTCGCGCGAACAACATCCGTTTTCCTTTCGAAAAGATTAGAGGGAAGTGTTATGCGAACAGAAGTGTTGGACTACATTCGAACAAAAAAAATGTTGCAATCATTTATTCGTGAACAACCGCGATGGTATCGAACGCTTGCGCGCGAACCGCAGAAATTAGCCGATTTTGAGCGGGCGGCTCGCCATTATTATGAACAAACGATTCCGCAAAAAGTAGAAAAAATTGCTAATTCTTTGGAAATGGCATCACTGATGTGGCATATGTTCCAAGCGATGCGCGATTAATTTTTTTGAAACGGTAAAGACTACTCCGTAAAGGAGTGATGTCTTTTGGGAAAAAAAATAATTATTTGCTTTTTTCTGCTATTGGGATTCGTGGGAGGAATGTTCGGGGAAATAACTCCGACTTCATCGCTTGCCACTGCATCGACTGCTCCGACGTTACACGTCAAGCATGAGGTGCGTGGGAAAGACGTATTTGTCGAATGTGTCATCGACCACTTTTCTTTTATAAAAGGTGTGCAACGTAAAAAGGAAGGGGAAGGTCATATAGACGTTTACGTCAACGGACAAAAAGTGACGGAAGTGTTTACAGCTGCCTTTGTTGTGAGAGGATTGCCGCCAGGGAAACATATCGTGCGGCTTGAACTCGTTCATAACGATGCCACGAAATACGGTATATTTTATGAGTTTGAAGTCAACATTTCTTAACAGTCTGGCGCTTTTCGCCAGACTTCTTTTCTTCTAGCCAGTTGTCATGATATGATGGAATTGGAGGTGCATGCTGTGATTGTTGCCACACTCGAACGGCTCGAGGTGCTAAATAAAGCCGAGTGGTTAGGGAGAATGATTGTGGAATCCGAAGTGGCGGAACATTATCGACATTGCTTCAAGCGATTAAAAGAAGACGAGCGCGCGCAAAAACTAATCGCACAGTTTATAAAAGCAAAAGAACGTTACGAGGAAGTACAACGTTTTGGCAAATATCATCCAGATTATCATACAGTCGTAAAAGAAACGCGTGAATTGAAGCGGCAGCTCGATTTTCACGAAACGGTCGCAGCGTTTAAAAAAGCAGAAAAGGAAATGCAGCAACTATTGGATGAAATTAGTGTGCTTATTGGCAAAGCAGTATCTGAACAAGTAAAAGTACCGACAGGAAACCCGTATTTTTCGTCGCTCAGTTGTTCTGGCGGGTGCGGGACAGGAGGAAGCTGCGGGTGTCGAACGTAATTTGAAAAAGGGGAAAGAAAAGTATGTTTCCGAAACGTCAAGGGATGATTGTTTGGTTGTATTCGTTAAAGCATAGTAAACATTTACGCAAATTTGGCAATATTCATTATGTATCCAAACGGTTAAAATATGTCGTCCTTTATTGCAATATGGACGATATGGACTATTTGATGCGAAAAATTGCCTCCTTGCCGTTTGTGAAAAAAGTAGAGCCTTCTTATCGCCCATTTTTAAAAATGGATTTTGAATCGAAAGGCGAGAAAGAAAAAGAAGCGAAATATTTTTTGTTTGAATAAGGCTGACTTTTTGAAGGTCAGCCTTATTGTAATGGCGGGATAAATCGGTTCATGCGCATAATGCCGATTAAATGTTGATAGTATAAGTCAATTTCGGCAAAAAAAGACGATGGTTTTACTTCCATATGGATAATTTCCATGCCTAGTTCGTTTGCTAGTTGAGTGAATAGTTCAAACCGCTTGTTCGGTTTCACGTAAGGATTTGGAATACCTTCACGGCAAATATATAACGGTTGAAAATCTCCGGGATCTGTCGGGTGAAGAACAACGACACAAGAAGTGACGGCTTGTCCATTTTTGACGGTATGGAGAGCAAATAGTCCCGATAGGCGATGCCGGTTCGCTCTTGCCAATTCTAACAGCTCATAAATATCCGAATATCCTTCTCCTAGCTCGATAAATCGTTGGATCATGCGCTTCTCTCCTTTCCTCTATTTCTCCCTTCCTTACTTTATCATTGTTTCGGGAAAAGTTGAACAAAATTCGACGTTTTTATACAAACGAAGTATATTTTTTGGTATCTTTATTGGTAAGAACCAAATTAAATGAGGGATTGCTTCATGATGCGGACAGCTATTTTAATGATTGTCCTCTTTTTAGGCGTTAGTGGCGGAGCACTTTATATGCAATGGCGCGATTACGAACAAGTGCACAACGAAGCAAAGGATGTGCCGCTTGTTCATTTCATTGATATTAAACATGATGGGAAAACGTTAGAGATTCAACAGACGGTGACAGGGCTTACGACGCCGGTATATACCATTCAAGTGCCAATTAATGCAAAACAGCTGACGTATACGATTGGGGACGATAAAAGAACGCTGACGTACGACCGAAATGGGAAGGCAGCGGTAAAAAGAAATGGGCACGATAAAATAGTGTTTCACTACGTAATGCCACTTCCGGCAACCAAACCTATTTGGTTAGAGCGCTGGATGGCGTCGTTTCTTTCTAGCCAGCCACAGCACCTATATGTGCAGCTTACCGACTATACAAAAAGCGGCATATGGGTTGCTGGTGCCCCACTGGATGCTAGCCTAAAGAAGGAAATGTCGACTTTTTACTCGTGGTCACAAAAAGGAATCACTTCCTTCCCGCTTTACTTCCATCCGGTAGAATTGCCGCGGAACGTATATGGGAAAATAGAAGTATACGGGGGACGAAAGGAAAACGTGACAAAATGGGCAAACGTCCCTTCGTTTACGCTCGTTTGGACAAACGGAGGCACTCAGCATTTATCGCCGACATTAGCGGTCGTACCGGAAACTATTTCGCTGTCATCGCTTAAAGAAATGTATATGCGCACGTACTACGCTGCTTATTTTTTGCCGAACGGTGAAATTAACGCAGTCGTTGCGGATTTATTAACAGCATTTACATTACAAAAACAGCCGGTTACCCCGAAAGGAAAAGCGATTTGGCAGCAACTTACGCAAAAGCTAACAAAAGACGAACAAAAAGCCTTTTTTACTGCGGTGTTAAAACAGCGTGGAAAATCGTTGACGCCAGCTATGTTAGACGAGGCATTATCTGCTTCCCATACAGGGAAAACAACGTATTTTACCGATTCATTTACAACTAGACGCTCAATGTCGCTCGTTTTTACAAATGAAGGAAAAATATATGTAAATGGTGTTCCGTTGAAACATGCAAAAGCAGTGTTGCAAAACGAAAAAGTGCTATTGCCGTTTGTTGATGTAATGAACGCGTTAGGCTATCATGTAAGACGCACAGGAGAAGCTGTGTTTATTGAAAAAGGAGATAATCGTTGGCGATTTTTCGTCAACTCTTCCATCTATATGAAAGGCAATGACCGATTTGGCGCACCAGCGATTATTATTTATGACGTAAACGGCGCACTTTACATGACGCCAGATATGATGCAATATTGGTTTCCTGTGCAAATATCGCTGACGGAGCGGGATGTAATCGTTTTTAGTCCATAAGAAAAGCGCAAAGCGCCCGCCTATCGGCGAAGATCGCACAAGCCCCACCGAGGAGGCTCAGCCCAAGCAAAGCTTGGGCTTGCGCGGGATATTTCAAAGAAGCGAACTCAGTGTGTCGCCGCCGAAAGAAGGGGCGGAGCGACTCGAGCCGATGGCGCTTGGAGCTAGACAGCGCCCCACCTAATCGTAAAATTTTATACTTTCTTACCTTATAAAAAAACCCTGCAGGTATCTGCAGGGACCTTTGATGCTTATTCGTTCCCGCGCATCGAAAGGAACGTCTAAGCCAAAGGAAAAGGGAGAGGAGAAACCGGAGGAAGAACTTATGGGGAACGTAAGTCTTCTCCGCGGTTGGCAACAACATCCATACGGACATTGTCATTACTCATTATGACCAATACTTCGGTTTGTATACATCGTTTGGCGAAAAAATGACAAAGTGGTATTATCAGAAAGTTTGTGATAGGATAAGGAAGGAAAACGTGGTGAATGAAGATGAGAGTCATTTCAGGAATTTGCAAAGGAAGACCGTTGCAGGCTGTTCCGGGAATGTCCACACGACCAACGACAGATAAAGTAAAAGAAGCGATGTTTAATATGGTTGGTCCGTATTTTTCGGAAGGGCTTGCCCTCGATTTATTTGCTGGAAGCGGTGGATTAGGGATTGAAGCGTTAAGCCGCGGGATAGAGCGAGTGATTTTTGTCGATTACGATACGAAAGCAATCCAAACGATTCGGAAAAACATTGAATCGTGTGGATTAACGGAACGAGCGGAAATTTACCGAAACGATGCAGAACGCGCCTTAAAAGCAATCGTAAAGCGGGAGCTAAAGTTTCATCTTATTTTTCTCGACCCGCCGTATAAAAAACAGAAGTTGGAAGCGCTTCTTTCGTTTATTGACGAACATCAGCTGCTTGCCCAATCGGGGTATATCGTTGCCGAGCATTCGCACGACGTCGAACTTCCTGAGAAAATTGGTGGGTTAACGAAAATAAAACATGAAGTTTATGGAATTACAGCGGTTTCTATTTACGCCTGTATGGAGAAAGGAGAGTTTTAATGGCGAGCATTGCGGTTTGTCCGGGAAGCTTTGACCCGGTCACATACGGACATTTAGATATTATTCGTCGCGGCGCAAAAGTGTTTGATCAAGTATATGTGGCGGTGTTGAAAAATTCATCGAAAAAACCGTTGTTTTCCGTCGAAGAGCGAATGGAACTGTTAAAAGAAGTCGTGAAGCCGTTTCCAAACGTCGTCGTGGAATCGTTTAACGGGCTTTTAGTCGATTATGCCCGTAGCAAAAACGCTACGACTATTTTACGCGGCTTGCGTGCCGTATCTGATTTTGAATACGAGATGCAAATTACATCGATGAATCGTGTATTAGATGAAAATATTGAAACGTTTTTTATGATGACAAATAGCCAGTACGCGTTTTTAAGCTCGAGTATTGTTAAAGAAGTGGCAAAGTATAACGGAAACATTTCCGACCTTGTTCCACCGATTGTCGAAGAGGCGCTCCGCAAAAAGTTTTCGCTTCTCATCGAAAAAGAGTAAAAGCAAACAGAAACTAGGCGTCTGGAAAAGTTGTTATTTTTTCCAGAACGCCTTTTTGTTTAACAGCAGTATATATACACAAAGCGACAGCAATGTGACTAACGGGCCGTATTTGCTAAGTAGCTGAAAGCATCCATGAAGCCAAAGAGGGGCTTGTTCGGCTAAAAATACCGGAACAGCTCCTTTCGATTCACTCACCGAATGTGTGCGAACGTAAAGCGGCGCCCATAACACGTATGTAAAGAAAGCGGAAAACATGCCGTGGAAAATGCGGGCGACAAAAAACGGATGAAACCGGATGTTTGCCTCTGAAAGAATGCTAGCAACTTGTGCTTGCACAGAAAAGCCGCCGAACGAAAGAATGAAACTTGTGACAATTGCTTTTTCCAACAAACTTGCTTCGTTTACTTGGCTAATCATTTGGCTGCCGAGCGTAATCTCGAAAATTCCCGAAATGAATGGAATACCTAGTTCTTTTGGCAATTGGAACAAAGAAAAAGCGTATTGAAGTAGTTGCGCGATATGTTGTGTTGCGTGAATGAGATATAGTAGTTTATTAATAACAGAGAAGAGAATAATAAACCCTCCGATCATTAACAATGTTTGCACAGAAGAACGAACAGCATCTCCAAGCAGTTTTCCGAGCGGCTGTTTATTTTTTAGTCTCGTTTCGTGCAAGGCGTGAAATGCAGAACGAACAGAAAACGTATACGGCTTAGTTTGTGGACGTTTTTTTTCTTCTCCTGTTCGATGAAAGCGCATCATGATTCCGACCATTACATTGCCGATGTAGTGGGAAAGGGCGAAAATGATTCCAAGATGCGGGTTATGGAAAAAGCCAATCGATACCGCCCCGAAAATAAATAACGGGTTTGATGAGTTCGTGAATGTAGACAGTCGCTCGGCTTCAATGAGCGAAAGTTGTTTTTCTTGATAAAGGCGAGCGGTTAGCTTCGCTCCTGACGGGTATCCAGAAGCCATTCCCATCGCCCAGACGAATCCTCCGACACCCGGCACGTTAAATAGCGGCCGCATGAGCGGTTCTAATAATACGCCGAGCAAGCGAACAACGCCGACGCCAATTAATAGCTCAGAAACGATAAAAAACGGCAATAGCGACGGAAATACGACTTCCCACCACATATTTAAGCCGCGAACGGATGCTTCTAGCGACTGTTGTGGATAGCGGATGAGTGAGAATGCAAAGACGGTGACGACAGTCGCTAAAACAACGGTGTTCCATTTGTCCATCATGCCCGTTTTCTTTTTTAGCTGCAGCATTTTTTCTCTCCTTTCTTTTCTGCATCGATGTACAACCTCATATAATTTAATATACGAGGACAGTCAGCCGTTTTAGACCATCAGTTTGAAAAGGAGGGAAAGCGGTGAGACCAAAAATCGGCTTGGCACTAGGCTCTGGAGGAGCAAGAGGTTTTGCTCATTTAGGAGTGATTAAAATATTGGAAGAAGAAGGAATACCGATTGATTATATTGCTGGGAGCAGCATGGGGGCGCTCGTTGCGGCGTTCTACGCAAGTGGATTAGGCATAGACCGGCTGTACAAATTGGCAAAAGCGTTTCGGCGAAATGATTTTATTGATTGGACGATTCCGAAAATGGGGCTTGTGTCCGGTAACAAAATTAAAGAGTTTATTCGTCTTGTAACAAAAGGAAAGCGAATGGAGGAACTGTCCATCCCGATTGCGATTGTAGCGACCGATATTCAAAAAGGGGAAAAAGTGGTTTTTCGCCATGGCGATTTGGCGACAGCTGTGCGTGCGAGCATTTCTATCCCTGGGATTTTCGTTCCGGAAGTAGTGAACGGGCGAATGCTTGTAGATGGTGGTGTCATTGATCGCATCCCTATTTCGGTCGTGCGGGAAATGGGAGCGGATGTTGTCATTGCGGTCGATGTGTCGCACGTAAAAGCGGACGGGAATATAGCCTCTATTTTTGATATTATTTTACAAAGCATTGATATTTTACAAGACGAGCTCGTTCGCCATCGCGAATACGATTCCGATGTCATGATTCGTCCGCATGTCGAACAATACAGTTCACGAGCATTTACACATACGGAAGAAATTATTAAGATAGGGGAAGAAGAAGCACGAAAACAAATTGATGCTATTCATCGTGCCATTCAAAAATGGAAGGAGCTCCACTCATGAAAAGAACATACATCGTTGCGCTTTTGCTCGGAGCAGTCGTTAGCTTACTTGCTCTGTTCGTTCAGCTTCCCTATTATGTAACGATGCCTGGAACAGCGCAAGTGCTAGAGCCACTCGTCCATGTTGAACATGGAGATAAAGATCAAGGGAAGTTAATGCTAACGACGGTAAGAATGGGAAGAGCGAATATCGCTGCATACGTGCTTGCCCATGTTCGTCCATATTACGAGCTTTATCCAATGCAGGCGATTAAGCAAGCAGGGGAAACAGATGAAGAATATACACTTCGTCAGTTGCAGTTGATGGAGGAATCGAAAGAAGCGGCGATTGTTGTCGCGTATCAGCATGCGCATAAACCGGTTACGTATCAGCCGCGTGGCGTATATGTGATGGGCGTTGTTAAAGGGATGCCAGCTGATCGCGTATTACAAGTAGGCGACCGTATTGTGCAAATCGATGGAAAGCAAGTATCGACGGCGGAACAGCTGATTGGGTACGTTCGCCAAAAGAAAAAAGGGGATCAGGTCACGATTACGTGGAAACGGGACGGAAAAGAAGAGACGGCAACGCTTACCGTTGCACCGTTTCCACAAGCTCCAAAACAAGTTGGCTTAGGACTTTCCCCAATGACCGATTATGACGTCGAAACAGACCCACCAGTGCAAATCGATTCGGAAAAAATTGGCGGTCCGTCGGCGGGGCTTATGTTTTCCCTAGAAATTTATAACCAATTAGTGGAAGAAGATATTACAAAAGGCCATAAAATTGCTGGAACTGGGACGATTAACATGAACGGGGAAGTTGGTCCGATTGGTGGAATCTCACAAAAAGTGGTTGCTGCTGCTGAAGCTGGGGCAGACGTTTTCTTTGCCCCGAACGAAAAAGGTGCGAAAGACTCTAATTATCGCGAAGCGGTAAAAACGGCAAAAAAAATCGGAACAACGATGAAAATTGTTCCGGTCGACACGTTCGACGAAGCGCTTCACTATTTAGACACATTGCATGAATAGTACGCATAATTTTATGCCAAGGTTGGCCAATAAAGCGGTGGGGTAGCATATTCTTCTTTGATTACTTTTGTGCGAAGCGGTTCCGGAAAAATGGCGGCATAGGCGGCGACCGCTTTTTTTTCTTGCGCATATATATAATCATCGCGAAGCTGAGAAACGGTTGTGACAAGCGGTAAGGAGAGCACTTTTTTCACTTTTTGCAAATAGCGTCTACCGTTTTCATTCATGCCAAGCAGGCGAATGTATGTCGGCGTTTTGACATCGCTTGCTTGTTTTGGAAAATTCGTTAATAAATGCGCGCATGCTCGCTGCAGCCTTGTCCAAGTGTACCGCTTCGTTTTGACGACATGAAGAAATTCAGAAAACGTGTTCGTTTCTGTAATTGCTTCCATGAGGCGATATTCAAGCCCTTCCTCGATGGAAGCGATTTGCTGCAATTCGCTTCGCTCAGCGGTCAGCAGGCGGTATTTCAGCAGCGAAAAATAGTGCTCCCATTCGTGAAACGTGCCGTAAGTCGAATAGTAATTAGCTAACGCTTCCTTTGTATAGGAAGGAACGTATGGCGCAACCGTTTCGAGTTTTTCTAATGACCCGCCGAGCGCTTTTCGAACGCTTGTGGCACTAGCAATGGACGGATGGGTAAACGTTTCTTCGTGGTAGCCAGAAGCGATGCGCGGAATCGTTTGTGGAACGATTGCACGCTGTTGTTCGACGATCGCCTTCACATAGGAAAAACCAAGAATATTGTTTGGTTTTGTTAAGTCAATACTAGCGAGATGAAGCTGCTTCCAGGCTTCGTTTAACGCTTGTGGATAGCTTAGTCCTTTTTTTACCGCTTGGCGAATGAAAGCGTCGTATTCATTTTTTCGGTTTTGTAACGCACAAACGGTGTCGAGAAATGGAGCGATTTCCCCGTGCTCGCTTCCGAAGCAAAGTTCGCTGCACTTTATTGCGTCAAGGAGTGCAACCGCCCCGCTCGCAAATCGTTCAGCGGACTGCACAGCAAACACGTAAGGGAGCTCGATGACGATATCTACCCCTGCGGATAGCGCCATCGCCGTACGTGCCCATTTCGACACAATGGCCGGTTCTCCTCGCTGCAAAAAATTCCCGCTCATGACGGCAATAACGCAATCAGCGCCTGTTTTTTGCTTCGTTTGCTCTAGATGATATAAATGCCCATTATGAAACGGATTGTATTCTACGATAATGCCGACCGCTTTCATGTTTTCTCCCCTCTTTGTATTTTTATTGGAAACGTGGTAAATTGAATGTAAGCTGAGCATCATTATACTGTAAAGAAAAAATATTGACAAACGGAAAAACGCACCGTATAATTTTCTTTGTTGCCTTGAGGTGATTTTTATGAAATGGTCGATTCATCAGCTTCATCAGTTGCAGGCAAAAGGGCTTGCGATTGAAGAAACTGTCGATGTGTCTGACTTAAAACAAATCGACAAATTAATTCGCGACATTTCGCCTATCCGTGTCGAAGGAAGAGCTGATATTGGCGCGACGAAATTTACTTTCCATTTAACGATTGAAGGAACGATGGTTTTGCCTTGTTCCCGAACGTTAGTGGACGTTTCCTATCCGTTTACCATTCAAACGACGGAGACGTTTTTTTTAAACGACTATGATGTGAATCCAGACGAAGATACGCATCTTGTGCAAGGAGACTCCATTGACTTATTGCCGATTGTAAAAGAACTTGTGCTGCTAGAAATTCCGCTGCAAATATTTGCGGAACAACCGGCTGAAGGCGGTGCACCACAAGCAGGGGTCGGTTGGGAAGTCATTACGGAGGAGCAGCCGAAAGAAAAAATCGATCCTCGTCTGGCTGGATTAGCGAAGTTTTTTGAACAAAAAGAGGAATAAACCGGATGCTCCGGCCTTCCTAAGATGCGAAATCCTGTTAAGGAGGTGGAAATAATGGCTGTACCTTTTAGAAGAACATCAAAAACGAAAAAAAGAATGCGTCGCACACATTTCAAATTGCAAGTTCCTGGCATGGTAGAATGCCCAAACTGCGGTGAAATGAAATTAGCTCACCGCGTATGCAAAGCTTGCGGAACTTACAAAGGAAAAGACGTTGTGAACAAATAATGAAAAAGCGAGCGTGGGGAAACTTCCTTACGCTCGCTTTTTGCTAGAAGGAAAATGAACAAGAACAGCCAACATATATAGGGAGGAGGGAAAAAAGATGAGTTCAGTGTTATTGGAGCGAGATTACGATGGCATTGTTTGGTTTACGATTAATCGACCAGAGAAGCGAAACGCGATTAATGATGAGGTGATGGATGCGCTGCAAGATACGATTCGGCTCGTAGAAGAAAATGATAAAGTGAAAGTGCTTGTCATTACCGGAGCCGGCGATCAGGCGTTTTGCTCAGGCGGCGATTTAAGCGAATTTCACCATTTGCATACGAAAGAAGAAGCGTACCGTATGTTGTCGAAAATGGGCACTATTTTATACTCGCTATTAACGCTTTCTAAACCGACAGTTGCTTTATTAAATGGCATGGCGGTCGGCGGTGGTTGTGAGCTGGCGACTGCTTGTGATTTTCGTTACGCTAAACAAGGCATTAAAGCAGGGTTTATTCAAGGGACGCTAGGCATTACAACCGGCTGGGGCGGAGCAAGCATGCTGTTTGAAAAATTGCCATATGCGTATGCCCTAGATCTTTTGCTTCGGGCCGAGCGAGTGCCAATCGAAAAAATGGTCGAGTACGGATGGGTTCATGCGGTGCTTACGGAAGGAAATGGAAAAGAACAGTGTCGTAAGTTGCTCTCTCCGTATTTAGCCCAATCGGTGCCTGTACTCCGTGCGTATAAACAATATGCCGTGAAAAAATGGAAGACAGATGAGTTTCGCGCCAAATTTTTTGCAGAAATCGAGCAATGCGCCGTTCTTTGGGAGTCGGAAGAACATGAAGAAGCAGTGCGAACTTTTTTAAATCGAAAATGACTTCCCCCTTCTATCTTTTCTACTAGTTGCATACATATAGTGAAAAAAGCGACTAGGGGGAAGGGAAATGACGAACGTGCGCCAAGATGCATGGACACAAGACGAAGATTTGTTGTTAGCAGAGGTAGTGTTACGTCATATTCGTGAAGGTGGGACGCAGCTGCAAGCGTTTGAAGAAGTGGGAAGACGCTTGTCGCGCACCGCTGCTGCTTGCGGCTTTCGCTGGAATTCGTATGTACGGAAACAGTACCAAGAAGCGATTGAATTGGCGAAAAAGCAGCGGAAAGAAAAACGGAAACATGAAAAATCGCCGCTGAAAGAAGAGCGGGAAGGCGAACGAGTAAAAGTGACGTGGCAAGATGTCATTGCCTTTTTGCAATCATCCCAGCAGTCTTTTGCTCACTACCAGCATATCGCCGATGAAAACCGGGCGTTAAAACGGGACATGGAGCAGCTGCAGCAAATGGTGACAAAGCTGCAAATGGAAAAAGAGCAGCTCCAAAAAGAGTTAAACACGATGAAAGAAGATTACCAAACGCTTATGGGCATTATGGAACGGGCGCGCAAAATGGTCGTTCTCGAGGAAGAAGAACAAGCAAAAAAAATGAAATTCCAAATGGATCGGAACGGAAATCTTGAAAAACTAGAAAAATAACGAGCCAGCTGGTCGATTTCGATCAGCTTTTTCTATTAACGGATGAATGAGAAATTTGGTAAAATAGGCGCAAGGGCTGTTTTGGAGAAAGTGGGGAAATTGATGATGAGAATAGGTATCATTGGCGGTGGAGCGATTGGGCTTTTACTCGCTGCTTATTTGTCGCCATATTTTGAAGTGACCGTTTATACGCGGCGGCAAGAGCAAGCTGATCGCTTAAACGAGCAACAATTGCGCTTATGCAAACAAGGGAGGGAACAACGTATCCGTGTTCGTGCCGCGTTGTTTGGGGCGGAAAAGGTACAAGCAGACGTATTATTTATTACGGTGAAACAATATCATCTGTCCGACGTGCTCTCGCAGTTAACAAACGTGCCTTCTACGACAACGTTATTATTTTTGCAAAACGGAATGAACCATCTTCGGCTATTGTCCCAATGGAAAGAGCGGAACATTGTATTAGGAGTCGTTGAACACGGAGCGCTTAAACATGATGATTGTACAGTTGAACATACAGGGATAGGAAAAATGACGCTTTCTCTGTTTCAAGGAACGCTCGGACAAGCAGAAAAGCTATTAGATGGAAAAATTCCTTATTTTCCGATTGAATATACAGACGATTGGCAGACGATGTTAACGGACAAATTAGTCGTCAATGCAGTCATTAATCCGTTGACGACCATTTTGCGCATTCAAAATGGCGAACTGATCCGCATCCAAGAATATACAGAAATGATGAAACAATTGTTTGCCGAAGTGTGCGACTCGTTGGCGTTATCGAATAGAGAAAGCGCATGGCATCGCATTGTAGCCATTTGCGAAAAAACAGCAGCGAATCGGTCGTCGATGCTATCAGACATCGAGCATAGGCGAAAGACGGAAGTAGAAGCGATTTTAGGCTATGTGCTTGAGGAAGGAAAAAAAAGAGGAGTAGCAACCTCGCTTTGTCAGTTTTTATTTTATGCGGTGAAAGGAATGGAGAAGCATGGGTAACGTTGTTGCACATATAACTGCAGCGTTTGTGACAATTCCATTATTGGCGTTTTTTGTTGTCTATTTCATCGCAAGAAAATGGACACGGAAAAAGAAAAAATCGTTTTATGTGGCGATTAATGTGTCGACGTTCTTTTTTATTGTAGCTGTCCATTTTTTCATCGTGGCGATTTGGGGAAAATCGTATTTTCCGGTCATGCTGATTAGTTTGCTTTTACTTCACTTAGTATTTGTTATTGGCTATTGGAAGAAAAAAGGGGACATACATATTCCAACGATTTTCCGCCTATTTTGGCGATTTAGTTTTCTTTTATTTTTCTTTCTTTATGTAGGATTGCTTAGTTACGGTATTTTCGTGCGCGTGACGAATCTGTAAGCGCATATTTTTTCATTTTTAGGTGGAAGCGTGGTATAATCAGGCAAGAATATTATGACTGAGAAAGGAAGTTTTTTTCGATGGAGATAGGGGAAATCGCTTTAGGGGCAACGAACCCGCTAGCCACTGACTACATGGCGGGAACGTTTCCAATCGAAAAAGGGTTTTCATACAACTTAAAAACGAGCGATTTGTTTCGACAAAGAGTGCGTGACATTCGCGAACGACTATATCCGCGGCAATTACTTGTCGACCACTTGCTTACGTATCATAAAACGTTGCAAGCAAGCGAAGAAACGTTTGCAAACATTCAAAAACTAGCGAATCCGGAAAGTGTCGTTGTCATCGGTGGACAGCAAGCCGGGCTGTTGACTGGTCCTCTCTACACGATTTATAAAATAATATCAATTATTCAGCTTGCGAAAGAACAAGAAGAAAAGCTCGGTGTACCGGTGATCCCGGTCTTTTGGATTGCTGGGGAAGATCACGATATTGCCGAAATTGACCACGTATACATTGCGGAAAACGGAACGATTCAAAAACGAACGTATCCGCATGGCATTCGGGAGAAACGCATGGCTTCAGAATGTGTCATCGACCGAGCATTGTGTAAAAAATGGGTAAGAGAAGTTGTAG
Organism: Anoxybacteroides voinovskiense; assembly: GCF_014196205.1. Classification (GTDB taxonomy): domain Bacteria; phylum Bacillota; class Bacilli; order Bacillales; family Anoxybacillaceae; genus Anoxybacteroides; species Anoxybacteroides voinovskiense. The sequence continues at coordinate 34,503 of NZ_JACIDE010000002.1, forward strand.
AAACATACGGAGAAACGGAGACGACGAATGATCTGCTTCGCTTTTTCGATGATTGCTTAGAGCAAGCAGCGACGTTTGTCGATTTTTTTGCCGCGATTGTGTTGCGGTTGTTTGCCAAAGAAGGATTAGTAGTGGTGGATGCTGCTCATCGAGAATTACGAACGATGGAAAGTGAATTTTTTGCCTCGCTCATTAAACGTCATCAAGACGTGACGAACGCGGTGCTTTTACAGCAAGAGCGACTAGCCGAACTAGGGTATCAAAAGGCGCTTATGATCCACTCATCGTGTGCCAATCTTTTTTATTACGACGGAAAAGAACGATGGTTGCTAGAGTATGAGGAAGGAAAGTTCTGCAACAAAAAAGGCGGCATTCAGTTTTCGCAAGATGAACTATTATTGCTGGCACAAACAGAACCATACAAATTAAGCAACAACGTCGTAACCCGTCCGCTGATGCAAGAGTTTTTATTTCCGACGCTTGCCTTTATTGCTGGTCCGGGAGAAATTGCATATTGGGCGGAGCTGAAAGAAACGTTTCCGCTGTTTGGCTACACGATGCCACCAGTCATTCCACGCTTTACTGTCACATTAGTCGAGCGCTCGATTCAAACGGATTTGCAAGAATTAGGACTGACGGTAGAACAAGTATTGCAAGGAAAAATGGATGTAGCGAAAGCAGAATGGAGAAATCGGCAAATCAACTATCCGCTCGATGAAATGATTATAACGGCAAAAGCGAAAATCGAAGAGGTTCATCGACCGTTGCGAGAAATCGGCATGGAAATCGATCGCGGGCTAGCGAATGTTTTGACGAAAAATGCCGCTTTCCTTCAGGCACAAATCGATTTCCTTCACCAAACGTTGCAACGAGCGATTGAGAAAAAATATGACGTAGAGTGGAGAAAGTTTGCCCGTCTCGAGACGTCGTTATGGCCGAATAAAGCGCCTCAGGAGCGGGTTTGGAACGTTTTCTATTATATCAATAAATACGGGTTTGATTTTCTGCCTCGCCTCATGCAACGTCGTTATGAATGGAACAATTTGCATAAAATTGTATATATATAACAGAAAACGTCGAACGAAAAAATCCTGTGTTTTACAGGATTTTTTTTTGGAAAAGAGAATAGTACAGAAAGAATATAATCGTGGAAATAAAAGTAAAATAAATGTTCGGTTTGACCGATGGAATCATTAGACGAAAAGCGACAAAATAAAACAGAACAAGACGATTTTTTACAGAAAACACCTAAAAATTTGTTTGATTTTGTTGTATAATAAATGAACAGCACACATAGAAGGAGAGACAACATGACAAAAGGTGGTGAGACGGTGTTTCAACACACGACAGTCTTATTAAAAGAAACGGTAGATGGATTGCAAATAAAGCCTAACGGCGTTTACGTTGATTGTACACTTGGTGGCGGAGGGCATAGCGAATATTTGCTTTCAAAGCTTTCTAACGGGCGATTGTTTGCCTTTGACCAAGATGAGATAGCAATTGCTCATGCAAAACAAAAACTAGCACGCTACGAGCAGCAAGTGACGTTCATTAAAAGCAATTTTCGCTTTTTAGCCGCAAAACTAGCGGAATATGGCGTTTATGAAGTGGACGGCATTTTGTTTGACCTCGGTGTTTCTTCGCCGCAATTAGATACACCAGAACGCGGTTTCAGCTATCATCACGATGCGCCGCTCGATATGCGAATGAATCGCGACGAGCCGTTAACGGCATACGATATTGTCAATACGTGGCCATATGAGAAGCTCGTACATATTTTCTTTCATTACGGAGAAGAAAAGTTTTCAAAACAAGTAGCTCGAAAAATTGAAGCTGCACGAAAACAAAAACCGATCGACACGACGGGAGAACTCGTCGAATTGATTAAAGAAGCGATTCCAGCGCCAGCCCGAAGAAGCGGTGGACATCCAGCAAAGCGGATTTTTCAGGCGATTCGAATTGCGGTGAACGATGAACTGCAGGCGTTTCAAGAGGCGATTCAGCAAGCCATTGATTTATTAGCACCGGGAGGGAGAATTAGCGTTATTACGTTCCATTCTTTAGAAGACCGCATTTGCAAAGTAGCTTTTAAAGAAGCAAGTGAAGGACCAAAGTTGCCTCCGGGGTTGCCGATGATTCCTGAACAATACAAACCAAAATTAAAACTTATTACGAAAAAACCGATCGTTCCATCGGAAACGGAACTCGCGACAAACAACCGCGCTCGCTCTGCCAAGTTGCGCATCGCGGAAAAATTGTAGGAGAAGGAGGGAAAGATGTGAGCAATACAGCAGTTAAAATTCAAGAGAAACAGCGTCAACAGCCATCTGTTCGTCCGAAAGTTAAACGGAAACGGAAATTCCGTTTGACGTTAGCAGAGAAGCTTCTTTTCGTTTCGTTCTTTTTATTCGCTGTGTATGCATCGATTCAAATCGTTTCTAACCAAGTTTCTATTTATCAAGTAAATAAACATATTCAACAACTAGAAGGGGCGATTGACGAGCAAAAAAAACATAACAACGATTTATACGTCGAAGTCCAGCAATTAAGCACGTATGAGCGCATTTTAGAAAAGGCGAAGGAACTAGGGTTATCGTTAAACGAAAATAACGTAAAAGTTGTACAGGAATGATGGGCGATGAGTGAGAAAAAGCATAAAAATACGCATAAAGGAGCAGTCATTCTGTTTGTGATATTTGGTCTGCTCTTTTTTGTGTTAATGTTTCGGTTTGTGCAAATTCAAGCAACTGGCAAGGCAGATGGGAAAGTGCTGGCGATTGAAGCGGAAAGACAATACGAAAAACAACAAACGCTTGCCGCGAAGCGAGGAGCGATTCTCGATCGGAATGGAGAAGTATTAGCAGAAGATACACCGTCTTATACGCTAATGGCGGTGCTTGACCCGAAAATGACGATCGACCCAAATGATCCGAAGCACGTCGTCGATCCGGAGCGAACAGCAGAAAAACTTGCCCCCCTTTTACATATGGATGTTCATGACGTGGAACGTATTTTAACAAAAAAGGCAAAGCAAGTAGAGTTTGGGTTGCATGGCCGTGATATTAGCTATGAATTGAAACAAAAAATTGAAGCATTAAAACTTCCAGGCATCGGATTTATTCGGGATACGAAGCGATTTTATCCGAACGGGACGTTTGCTTCGTATGTCGTTGGGTATGCACAAAAACAAGAAGTAAGTAGTGAAAAAACGGAAACCGTTGGTATGATGGGGATTGAGAAAAGTTTAGACCGTTATTTGCAAGAAAAAAATGGATACGTCGTCTTTGAACGTGATAAAGATGGTTTTCGGCTACCAGATACGAAAGAAAAAATCGTTCCACCGGATAATGGAGATGAAGTGTATTTAACAATCGACCAAAAAATTCAAACGTTTTTAGAAGATGCGATGAATCAAGTGGAAAAACAGTACGAGCCGAAAAAAATTATTGCGATTGTTGCTAATCCGAAAACAGGCGAAATTTTAGCGATGGGGACACGACCAAGCTTCGACCCAAACAAACGCAACATTACGAACTATTTAAATGACGCCATTTCATACCCTTACGAACCAGGCTCGACGATGAAAATGTTTACGCTCGCCGCAGCCATTAACGAAGGAGTGTATAACGGCAATGAACTGTATCGTTCCGGTTCTTATCGAGTCGGAGCAAATGTCATTCGCGACCATAACAAAGTAGGATGGGGAACGATTACGTTTAACGAAGGGGTCCAGCGTTCCTCTAACGTAGCTTTTGCGAAATTAGTGAAAGAAAAATTGGGCGAAGACCGCTTTTTGCAATATTTATACCGGTTTCACTTTAATGTGAAAACAGGCATTGATTTGCCTGGGGAAGCGCTTGGCAATATTTTGTATCGCTATCCGATTGAAAAGTTAACGACGGCATTTGGACAAGGAACGTCCATAACCCCAATTCAGCAAATTCAAGCGGCAACAGCGATTGCGAACGGTGGGAAAATGATGAAGCCGTATGTGGTCGACCGCATTGTCGACCCGGATACGAATAAAGTAGTTGTGCAACACCACCCAGAAGTGGTCGGTGAACCGATTACAAAAGAAACGGCGCAAAAAGTACTAGATATATTAGAAACGGTTGTAACGTCGGAGAAAGGGACGGGGCGTCCGTACCAAATTGAAGGATACCGAGTGGCTGGGAAGACAGGGACTGCGCAAATTCCTTCCCCGAAAGGCGGCTATTTAACTGGTTATGAAAACTACATTTTTTCGTTTTTAGGAATGGCGCCGAAAGAAAATCCGCAACTATTAATGTACGTTGCTGTTCAACAACCGAAATTGTCCCCGACGGAAACGGGGTCAGCCCCTGTTTCGCTCATTTTTAATACGGTAATGAAAAACAGTTTACAATATTTAAACATTCGTCCTTCCGCTGAAAAACAAGAGAAATCGGTTGATAACAAAGGAATTGAATTGCCATCCTATGTTGGGCAAACGGTCGATGCGACAGTGAAAGATGCGAAAGCAAGAGGGCTATTGCCTGTTGTAATTGGCGGCGGGACAGAGGTAGAAGTACAGCTTCCAATGGCAGGAGAAAAAATAATGAGCGGCGAACGAATTCTTTTGAAAACAAATGGAACAGTGAACATGCCAGATTTGCGGGGCTGGTCGTTGCGTGATGCGCTAAAAGTGGCTGAATTGCTTGGTTTGAAACCGAGCGTCAAAGGAAGCGGGTACGTTGTAGCACAAAGCATTCAACCGCGAAGCAGTGTGAGAGAAGGGGATTATGTCATTTTAGAGCTAGCGGAACCATCGAAATGGCAAGAGAAAGTTACTCAAGAACAAACATCACAAACGAACAAAGAGGATAAAGGCCCTGTCGATTAAAGGGAAAAGCGGGGGACGTTCTATAAAAACAAGTACAAGCATATAGTGGAACGAGCCTATTTATAAGGGAGGTTCCATTTATATGCGCGTGTCTAACGTAATGGTGCGCAAACGGCTTGCCATCGTACTGTTTATTGGGGTGCTTATTTTTGCGATTATCGATATTCGGTTAGGGTATGTGCAGTTAATTCTTGGGGATGTGCTTGCCCAAAAAGCGAAAGACTCGTGGAGTCGTAACATTCCGTTTGAGCCGAAACGGGGAGAGATTTTAGATCGAAATGGTGTCCCGTTGGCGACGAACATGAGCGCTCCAACCGTGTACGTCATGCCGAGACAAGTGGAAAATCCGGCCGATACAGCAAAAAAGCTAGCAGAGGCACTCAACATGTCGGTGGAAGAAGTATATCAGTACATTACGAAACAAACGCTCATCGTACGTATTCCACAAGGAAGAAAAATTTCGAACGAGAAAGCAAAAGAAATTCGTTCCCTTGATTTAAAAGGGGTATATATTGCGGAAGATACGAAACGATATTATCCATTTGGGAGTTACTTGTCGCATGTGCTTGGATTTACTGGGATTGATAATCAAGGATTAACAGGGTTAGAGTTATATTATGACAAAGAGTTGAAGGGGCAAAAAGGCTCGGTCGAGTTTTACTCGGATGCAAAAGGGAAGCGAATGCCCAACTTAGCCGATCATTACACCCCACCAACGGATGGGTTAAATTTAAAATTAACGATTGATTCGCGTATTCAGACGATTGTCGAACGGGAACTAGATATTGCTGAAGCAACATATCATCCGGACGGGATGATTGCCATTGCCATGGATCCAAATACAGGAGAAATATTAGCGATGTCAAGCCGTCCAACGTTCGACCCAGCAAACTATCGCAACGTCCCAGCCGAAATTTACAATCGTAATTTGCCAGTATGGAGCACATATGAGCCAGGGTCGACGTTTAAAATTATTACGCTAGCAGCCGCGCTTGAAGAGAAAAAAGTCAATTTATTAAAAGATCATTTTTACGATCCGGGATATGTGAAAGTGGCTGGAGCAACGTTACGGTGCTGGAAAAAAGGTGGACACGGAAGCGAAACATTTTTAGAAGTCGTGCAAAACTCATGCAACCCTGGGTTTGTTGAGTTAGGAGAGCGGCTAGGGAAAGAAAAGCTGTTTCATTATATTAAATCGTTCGGGTTCGGTGCAAAAACGGGCATTGACTTGCAAGGGGAAGGAACAGGGATTTTATTCGATACAAAGCGGGTTGGACCTGTGGAATTAGCAACGACTGCGTTCGGCCAAGGGGTTTCCGTGACACCAATTCAGCAAGTAGCAGCCGTGGCAGCAACAATTAACGGTGGAATATTGTACACCCCATATATCGCGAAAGAATGGGTCGACCCAGAAACAGGGGAAGTCATTAGCCGTAATACCCCGAAAGCGAAGCGACGTGTTATTTCCGAGGAAACGTCAAAGCAAGTTCGGTTTGCATTAGAAAGCGTTGTGGCACAAGGAACAGGGAAAGGGGCATTTGTGGAAGGATACCGCGTCGGCGGAAAAACGGGAACGGCACAAAAAGCACAAGGGGGCCGCTATTTAAAAGATAACTATATTGTGTCGTTTATTGGTTTTGCTCCAGCGGACGATCCGAAATTAGTTGTTTATGTAGCGGTCGACCATCCGAAAGGAACAGTGCAATTTGGCGGGGTCGTAGCAGCACCAATTGTCGGAAAAATTATGGAAGACAGCTTGCGTACACTTGGGGTCAAACCACGCCAAGGACAATTGGAAAAAGAGCGGGCATGGAACGAACCGAAAATGGTCGAAGTTCCGGATTTAGAAGGTTTAACAAAAAAAGACTTGCAAGAGCAGCTTTTTAACTTAAAATTAGATGTTAGTGGCGATGGCGAAGTCGTCATTGACCAAGCACCGAAAGCAGGCGTCAAAGTAGAGGAAGGGTCAACGATTCGCATTTTGTTAGGACCGAAAGCGAGCGGCGAAACTAGTCGCAATCAATAAGGGGCTTCCAACCCCTTCTTTTCCGTTTTTGTAGGGATTGCTTCTCCGGAAAAGAGAACTTTCATGAGAGGGATGAACATGATGAAGTTACAAACATTGCTTTCTTATTTGCATGATTTTACGATATATAGTGGAGAAAATCCGACGATTACGTCAATTGAAATGGATTCGCGAAAGGTAACAAAAGGCGCGTTATTTATTTGTATTAAAGGATTTACGGTGGACGGGCATGCGTTTGCTTCGCAAGCCGTTGCAAACGGAGCAGTAGCGGTGATTGCTGAACGCCCTGTCGATGTTCCCGTTCCTGTCGTTCTCGTTCGCGACAGCAAGCGAGCAATGGCGGTATTAGCGGATGCGTTTTACGGGCAACCGACGCATAAGCTGCACTTAATCGGGGTTACAGGAACAAACGGAAAAACGACGACAACGCATCTCATCGAACAAATTTTTCGCAAAGCCGAGAAGAAAACAGGATTAATCGGTACGCTCTACACAAAAATCGGCGATGAAACGTACGACGTGCAAAACACAACTCCAGAATCGCTCGTACTCCAACAAACGTTTAAGCAAATGGTTGATGCCGGTGTCGATGTGGCGATGATGGAAGTGTCGTCCCATGCGCTTCATATGGGGCGCGTCCATGGCTGTGATTATGATGTGGCGGTATTTACGAATTTAACGCAAGACCATTTAGACTATCATCACACGATGGAAGAGTATCGGTTGGCAAAAGGGCTTTTGTTTGCGCAGCTTGGCAACCGCTTTGATCATACGCGTCCGAAATTCGCTATATTGAACAACGATGATTCGGCTTCTGAACAATATAAACGAATGACTGCCGCTACGATTATTACGTACGGAATAGAAACGAAAAGCGACATTATGGCGAAAGCGATTGACATCACACCTAGCGGGATGGTGTTTACGATCGTGACACCGACAGAAGAAACGCAAATACAAACAAAGCTCATCGGGCGGTTCAACGTATATAATATATTAGCGGCAACTGCTGCTTGCCTTGCCTCAGGCGTTTCGCTGTCAACGATTGTGGAAGCGATAGGGGAGATCCAAGGGGTACCTGGTCGGTTTGAAACAGTCGATGAAGGGCAAAACTTTACAGTAATCGTTGACTATGCCCATACGCCAGATAGCTTAGAAAATGTATTAAAAACGATTCGCCAGTTTGCTAAGCGCAATATATATGTCGTCGTTGGCTGCGGTGGCGACCGCGACCGCACGAAACGTCCGTTAATGGCGAAAATTGCCGTCCAACATGCGGATGTGGCGATCTTTACTTCGGATAATCCTCGCTCTGAGCAACCAGAAGCGATTTTGCAAGACATGGAAGACGGGGTAAGAGGTGAGTCGTACGTGTCGATCGTCGACCGAAAAGAAGCGATTCGCTATGCCATTCAGCAGGCGCAAGCAGGTGACGTTATTTTAATCGCAGGAAAAGGGCATGAAACGTACCAAATTATCGGAGAACAAGTGTTGCACTTTGATGACCGACTTGTTGCCCGCGAAGCGATAAAGGAGCGCGAGGGGTCATGTTAGCGGGGAGTTGCCATCATATTGCGAAAAATGGCACATATGATATATCGTTAATAAGAACGACCATGGCATATATGGTTCCGTGCTCAAAGGAAAGAAGGAAGTGAATCATCATGACAGAACAAGTAATACTCATTTCAATTGTAACAGCATTTTTTATTACGGTCGTACTATCCCCACTTTTCATTCCGTTTTTGCGGAGGTTAAAATTTGGGCAAAGTATTCGAGAAGAAGGACCGAAATCCCATCAAAAAAAATCTGGGACGCCAACGATGGGCGGAATCATGATTTTGTTGTCGATTGTCGTCACGACATGGTTGATGACGAAAAAGTATTCGCATCTCACAGTAGAAACGTATTTGCTTTTATTTGTGACGATTGGATACGGACTGCTCGGTTTTCTTGACGATTTTATTAAAGTGGTGATGAAGCGGAACCTTGGCTTAACGAGCAAACAAAAACTAGTAGGACAATTAATCATCGCTGTTATTTTTTATTTTGTGTATCGTCAAGAGCAATTTTCAACGGTGCTACATATTCCAGGGACGAACGTGTCGTTCGATTTAGGTATTGGCTACCTTCTGTTAATGCTTGTGATGCTTGTCGGCGGCTCTAATGCGGTCAATTTAACCGACGGGCTTGACGGGTTGTTATCGGGAACAGCGGCGATTGCGTTTGGTGCTTACGCTGTATTGGCATGGAATCAACAACAGTACGATGTGGCGATTTTCAGCGTTGCCGTTGTTGGCGCAGTGCTTGGCTTTCTCGTTTTTAACGCTCATCCTGCGAAAGTGTTTATGGGGGATACGGGGTCGCTAGCGTTAGGGGGAGCAATTGCAACAGTGGCAATGCTGACAAAGTTAGAATTGTTGCTCGTCATTATTGGCGGGGTGTTTGTCATCGAAACGTTATCAGTGATTATTCAAGTCATTTCATTTAAAACAACAGGAAAACGAGTATTTCGCATGAGTCCGCTTCACCATCATTATGAACTAATTGGTTGGTCGGAATGGCGGGTCGTCGTCACTTTTTGGGCGGTTGGCTTGCTGTTTGCGATACTCGGAATCTATATCGAGGTGTGGATGTAATTGAAACATGTAACAACGTATCAAGGAAAACGTGTACTTGTTGTTGGGTTAGCAAAAAGTGGATTAGCCGCAGCGCAACTGCTTCACCAGCTTGGGGCAATTGTAGCTGTCAATGACCAAAAGCCGAAAGAAGAAAACGAAGCGGCACAAACGTTAGAACAGAAAGGCATTCGTGTCGTCTGTGGAGGGCACCCGCTTGAGTTGCTCGATGAACCGTTCGATTTGCTTGTCAAAAATCCAGGAATTCCATACACAAACCCGCTCATCGTCAAAGCGATGGAAAAAGGGCTGCCGATTATCACCGAAGTAGAACTTGCCTACGAAATTAGCGAAGCACCGTTTATCGGTATTACTGGTTCGAATGGCAAAACGACAACGACGACGTTAATTTATGAAATGCTAAAAGAAGGAAAGAAGCAACCGCTCATTGCTGGGAACATCGGGGCGGTTGCTTGTGAAGTAGCCCAAACAGCTGCTGAAGACAATTGGATCGTCACGGAGCTTTCTTCGTTCCAACTAATGGGCATCCAAACATTTCGTCCGCACATCGCGGTGTTATTAAACCTATTCGATGCACATTTAGATTATCACGGAACGAAAGAAGCATACGCACAGGCGAAAGGAAATTTATTTAAAAATCAAACGGAAAGCGACTATGCAGTAGTGAATGCGGACGATGAATGGGTAAGGAAGCTAGCGGATTTATCGCAGGCGAAAAAAATATGGTTTTCCGCGACAACGCCGTTGTCGTCCGGTGCTTATGTTTGCGAGAACGCCCTTTATTGGGACGAGGAAAAAATAATAAATCTATCCGATATTGCTTTACCTGGGAAGCATAATGTGGAAAATATTTTAGCTGCGTTGTCTGTGGCGAAGCTAGTTGGTGTAGATAATGAGGCAATTGTTCGTGTGTTGACGTCGTTTACTGGCGTCAAACATCGCCTGCAATATGTGGGAACGGTGGCTGGAAGAAAGTTTTTTAACGACTCAAAAGCAACGAATATATTAGCAACACAAAAAGCGCTAGCGGCGTTTACTAGTCAGCCGGTCATCCTTTTGGCTGGTGGATTAGATCGCGGCAATGAATTCGATGCCCTTATTCCATATTTGCGTCATGTAAAAGCGATCGTTTTATTTGGTCAAACGGCACCGAAATTAGAAAGGGTTGCGAAAGAAGCAGGAATAGAAACGATTTGTCATGTCGATAATGTGGAAAAAGCTGTGCCCGTTGCTTACGAACTATCTGCGCCTGGTGATGTCATTTTGTTGTCGCCAGCTTGTGCAAGTTGGGATCAATACAAAACTTTTGAGCAGCGAGGGGACATTTTTGTCCAAGCGGTGCATATGCTGAAATAGACAAACCGTTCATAAAGCTGAGGTGTTGGGCATTGCCGCAAAAAAAATCTGCGCCTGATGTGTTGCTCCTTTTTCTTACGTTCTCGTTGCTTGCAATCGGGCTTATTATGGTATATAGCGCCAGTGCGGTGTGGGCGGAATACAAATTTCACGACCCGTTTTTCTTTGCGAAACGGCAATTATTGTTTGCTGGTGTTGGCGTTGTTGCGATGTTTTTCATTATGAATGTCGATTACTGGGTATGGCGCGATTGGGCGAAAGTGTTGCTCATCATTTGTTTCATCCTTCTTGCTCTCGTGCTTATTCCAGGTGTCGGAATGGTGCGCAACGGGTCGCGCAGCTGGATTGGTGTTGGAGCGTTTTCGATTCAGCCATCAGAATTTATGAAACTGGCGATGATTGCGTTTTTGGCTAAATATTTATCGGAACGTCAAAAAACGATAACATCGTTTAAACAAGGATTGCTTCCTTCGTTGGCGCTCGTGTTTTCCGCCTTTGGCATGATTATGTTGCAGCCTGATTTAGGAACGGGGACCGTGATGGTCGGTACGTGTATTGCAATGATTTTTGTCGCCGGCGCCCGCATTAGCCATTTCGTTGGGCTTGGAATGGTTGGCTTAGCTGGGTTTGCGGCGCTCGTGTTATCCGCTCCGTATCGTATTAAACGAATTACGTCCTTTTTAAACCCGTGGGAAGACCCGCTTGGCAGCGGCTTTCAAATTATTCAATCACTCTATGCTATTGGCCCAGGTGGATTGCTTGGGCTAGGATTGGGGCAAAGCAGACAAAAATTTTTTTATTTGCCAGAACCACAAACCGATTTTATTTTTGCGATTTTGGCGGAAGAGCTTGGATTTATTGGTGGTTCGCTCGTCATCTTATTGTTCAGTCTACTTCTTTGGCGCGGGGTGCGTATCGCCTTCGGTGCGCCAGATTTATACGGCAGTTTTTTAGCGGTCGGCATTATCGCGATGGTCGCCATTCAAGTAATGATTAATATTGGTGTCGTGACAGGGCTTATGCCAGTAACAGGGATTACGCTGCCGTTTTTAAGCTACGGAGGGTCGTCATTGACGCTCATGTTGATGGCAATCGGTGTGTTGTTAAACATTAGTAAGCATGCGCGCTACTAAAGAAAAGGGGACGGTTCTTCCAAAGGCCTGCCCCTCTCATTTTGTTTGCAGTGACATGAAGAAAAAAAGCACATACGATGATAGAAAACCGTAAGAAAGGAGAATGTTCGTGCAGACATTGCTCAAAGAATTGATGGAAGCTAACGTAGGAAAAGTGAAAGAAAACGAGCCGCTTTCCCAACATACAACGATGAAAATAGGCGGGCCTGCCGATATATTTGTCGAACCAAACAGCATAGAAAGCTTACGGAAAGTGATGGACATTGTGCGCAAACACCAAGTCACGTGGCGCGCGATTGGACGTGGTTCGAACTTACTTGTATCGGACGGAGGCATCGAAGGAGTAGTCATTAAAATCGGGGAAGGATTAGATGAGCTAGTGATTGACGGGGAAGAAGTGACCGTTGGTGGAGGCTATCCTTTAATTAAACTGGCAACAGTCATTAGCAAACAAGGACTGTCTGGACTAGAGTTTGCTGGTGGTATCCCTGGGTCGGTCGGCGGGGCGGTGTATATGAACGCTGGTGCGCACGGTTCGGATATGTCACGGATTGTTAAAAAAGCGCAAATTTTGTTCCCCGACGGAACAATGGAATGGCTAACAAACGAACAATTGGAATTTTCGTATCGTACATCGGTGTTGCAGACGAAACGTCCAGGTATTTGTATCGCCGCTGTATTGCAAATGAAAAAAGGAGAGCGGGATGCGATTGTTGCGATGATGCAAAAAAATAAAGATTACCGGCGCGATACACAGCCTTGGAATTACCCGTGCGCAGGAAGCATTTTCCGTAACCCGTTGCCAAACTACGCTGGTCAACTGATTGAAGCCGCTGGATTAAAAGGATATGCGATTGGCGGAGCAAAAATTTCTGAACAACATGCGAACTTCATCGTGAATACAGGTAACGCCAAAGCAAAAGATGTATTAGACTTAATTTCCTATGTCAAGCAGACGATTCAGCAAAAATATGGCATTCATTTAGAAACGGAAGTAGAAATCATTGGTCGAAAGTCCTAAAAATTAGGTCACCTTCTTTTTCAATAGTATGTTATAATAAAAATAAGCTTGTTCTAAGAACGGCATGAGCGAATGCCGTTTGTTTTATTGTTTGTAAGTGAGAAAGCGGTGAGCGAGTTGAAAAAAGGGAAAGTGGTCGTTCTTGAAGAACGTGTTCCGAAGCTGAAACAGCGGCGCAGGCAAAAAGTAAATCGCCGCCTAACTGCCTATATCATCTTCTTTTTTATGCTTATTTTATGCATCATTTACTTTCAATCACCGTTAAGCAATGTCCGACATATCGAGGTGAAAGGAAACCAACACGTTTCTGTTCAACAAATTGTTCGAGCGAGCGGTGTAACAAATCGGACAAGCTTCTGGAGGATAAACACCGATCAAGTAAAGCAGGCGATCGAGTCGCTTCCAGAAATTAAGGAGGTAACAGTCAAGAAACAGTTTCCGAACACGATTGTCCTATACATAAAAGAGCGGACACGGGTCGCTTACATTGAAGAAAAACAATTGTTTTTTCCGATTTTGGATAACGGAAAAATTTTAACGAAAAACAAGCCGAAAATGGCGCTAAGCGATGCACCGATTTTAGTCAACTGGAAAGATAGAGAAAAGATTCAAGAAATCGCTGGGCAATTGGCGCATTTGCCTTCTTATATACTAAACGCCATTTCCGAAATTCATCATACGCCGACGAAATACGACCCATATCATATCACGGTCTATATGAATGATGGATTTGAAGTGAGTGCAACTGTACCGAATTTTGCGGAAAAAATGCGATTGTATCCTGAAATTGTGAAGCAACTAAATCCGAATGTGAAAGGTGTTATTCATTTAGAAGTAAGCAACTATTTTAAAGCTTATAAGGGGGATGACAATGAAAAAAATAAGGGGCAATGATGTCATCCTTTCCTTTGTTTTCCTTGTGCTCGGATTTATGCTTTCCTTTTCTTATCAACATACAAAAAAAATGCATCCGGACGTGACCGACCGGCAATGGCAAAAAGAATACGAATATCGGCAATTGCTCATCCAAGCACAAAAAGAAACAAGTAAACTGAAAAACCGATTGTTGCAAAAGCAAGAGCAGCTTCAGCATAGTGAAAAAGAATTAGCAGACGAAAAAACGGCGTATGCTTGGCTTGTGCAGGAAGTGGAGCAGCTGCGCATGTATACGGGAAAAGTGAAAGTGCAAGGAAAAGGAGTCGAAGTGACGCTAGCAGATGCATCGTATGTTCCAAACGAACAAAACGCGGCGAATTACATCGTCCATGAGCAGCATGTGTGGAAAGTCGTTCACGAGTTGCTCGTTTCCGGAGCGGAAGCGATAGCGATTAATGGGCAGCGCATCTCGCATCGCTCATATATTGTTTGTAACGGTCCAGTCATTGAAGTAGACGGAGTGCAACATGCTGCCCCATTTGTCATCGCAGCAATCGGCGACCCACATGTGCTCGCGTCGGCGCTCAACATTGCCGGAGGGGTGAAAGACGAGTTAGTGAACGACCATATTGTTGTAAAAATCGCCAGCAAAGAGTCGCTTGTTTTCGATCCGGTGTTTCATAGTGAATAGGAGAAGGTGACATCGAAGAAAGATTGGTGAGGCGCATTGCAAAAAAGAAAAATGTTTCAGTTTACGCTTATTGCCATCATTATCGGGGGGATGCTCGCCGTTCAGATTCGGTCGACAAAAGACCCAGCCGTGCGTGATACACGTGATATATGGGAGTTGCGCCAAGATTTAAAGCGTGAATTGCAGTTACAGCAACAGCTTTTATCAGAGATTCGCCGCAGTGATGATCAGTTGGCGGCTTACGAACAAGCACGTTCGACCGACCAAGAAGCAGCGTTAAGAAAAGCGCTTGCTGAATTAAAAGAAGAAGCAGGACAGACAGCTGCTCAAGGTTCGGGACTTATTTTAACAATTGAACCATTTTATCCAGAAAGTTATGTAGGGCCGGTTGTACGTACCGTATCCCCGGAATTATTACATCGGCTGATCAACGAACTAAATGAGTACGGGGCAAAAGAAATTGCTATTGCGAATACGCGGTTGACGAATACAACTGCCATTCGTGATGTGAACGGTTTGACGAAAGTGGGAAATGTGAAAATTGCTTCGTTTCCACTCGAAGTCAAAATCATTGCCGATGACGTCGCAGCGTTGCATCATCATTTAAAAGTGTCACCGCTTTTTGATGATTTTGTGATTGAAAATTTACAACTTACCGTTTCAGAACCGATATCGACCGTTGTCATTCCACAATCCGAGGAAAAATGGCATGTTCGCTATATGGAAACGATTAGTACCGAAAAGGGGGGAGAATAGAGATGTGGCTCCCATTTATCGGTCTTATCGTTGGCATTGTGCTAGGGTGGTTAACGGATTGGCGCATTCCTGACGAATATTCAAGCTACTTGTCAATCGCGGTGCTGGCAGCGTTAGATACGTTAATTGGCGGCATTCGTGCACATTTGCAAAACGTGTACGACGAAAGCGTTTTTTTGACCGGTTTCTTTTTTAATATTATTTTAGCTGCAAGTTTAGCTTTTCTCGGTGTGCATCTTGGTGTAGACTTGTATTTAGCAGCCGTATTTGCTTTCGGTGTACGGCTCTTTCAAAATATCGCCGTCATTCGCCGAATTTTGCTAGCCAATTGGCTCAAGAGGCGGCAAAAAAGTTAAGTGAAATAAAAGGGAATGCTTGTCAGCATGTTGAATATATGAAACAAACCTTGTTCGTCGCTGTTCGACCGAGTCGATGGAGTTTGTTATAAGGGGGTGCCAAAGAATGAACAGCAATGAAATCATCGTTAGTCTTGACATCGGTACATCCAGTGTTAAGGTTATTATCGGAGAAATGTTGAATGAATCACTAAATATTATTGGCATCGGTAATGTGAAATCCGCAGGGCTCAAAAAAGGAGCCATTGTTGACATAGATGAAACGGTGCAATCAATTAAACGCGCAATCGACCAAGCAGAGCGAATGATTGGGCTTACGATTCAGCGTGTCGTTGTTGGAGTGAATGGGAATCATATTCAACTCCATGACTGCCATGGCATTGTCGCCGTTTCTAGTGAAAATCGTGAAATTACCGATGAAGATGTTGCCCGCGTGATGGATTCGGCTCAAGTCGTGTCAATTCCGCCAGATCGGGAAATTATCGGGGTCATCCCGCGACAATTTATCGTCGACGGACTAGACGGCATTAACGACCCACGTGGCATGCTCGGCGTACGGTTAGAAATGGAAGGAACAATGATTACAGGTGCAAAAACGGTTTTACATAATTTACTTCGCTGCGTAGAACGAGCGGGGCTAGAGATTAGTGATATCTGTCTGCAACCGCTTGCCGCTGGTTCCCTTGCGTTATCGAAAGATGAAAAAAATTTAGGGGTTGCTTTAGTTGATATTGGCGGTGGTTCGACGACCGTTGCCGTATTTGAGCAAGGATTTTTGCAAGCGACATCTGTGCTTCCAGTCGGTGGCGACCACATTACAAAAGATATTTCGATTGGGTTACGGACATCGACGGAAGATGCGGAAAAAATTAAGCTAAAACACGGACATGCGTTTTACGATTTTGCATCTGAAGAAGAAGTGTTCAGCGTTCCAGTCATCGGTACAGACCAGCATCAACAGTTTACGCAATTAGAGCTTGCTGATATTATTGAAGCAAGGCTAGAAGAAATTTTTCAGTTTGTCTATCAAGAAATTCGTAAACTCGGATTTCGGGACTTGCCAGGCGGATATGTGCTGACAGGTGGCGTTGCGAACATGCCAGGAATTTTAGAATTAGCCCAAGTTGTGTTAGGAAGCAGTGTCCGCGTCGCAATTCCTGATTATATCGGCGTCCGCGACCCACAATATACGACAGGAGTCGGCTTAATTAAGTTTGCCTATCGTCAAGCAAAGTTACAAGGGCGTCGCACTCCCGTAGCAGCAACGGTCGAAGCGCCGGAAAAGCGACCGGTAAAACAACAGCCGGCAAAAGCAAAGCCAAAAGAAAAAGAAGAGAATTTAGGACAAAAAGTAAAAAAATTTTTCGGCTATTTCTTTGAATAGAGATCGAATTATTGGGAGGATTTGTCATGTTGGAGTTTGACACTACAGTTGATCAGTTAGCAACGATTAAAGTCATCGGTGTTGGCGGCGGCGGAAACAACGCTGTAAATCGAATGATAGAACATGGCGTACAAGGTGTAGAGTTTATTGCGGTCAACACCGATGCGCAAGCCTTGAATTTGTCCAAAGCTCCAATCAAATTGCAAATTGGCGCAAAATTGACGCGCGGATTAGGAGCAGGGGCAAATCCAGAAGTGGGAAAAAAAGCTGCGGAAGAAAGCAAAGAGCAAATTGAGGAAGCGTTAAAGGGAGCAGACATGGTCTTTGTCACGGCCGGGATGGGCGGTGGAACAGGGACAGGTGCAGCACCAGTCATCGCTCAAATCGCACGTGACTTAGGGGCACTAACGGTTGGTGTTGTGACACGTCCATTCACGTTTGAAGGGCGGAAACGGGCGATGCAAGCAGCAAATGGAATTGCAGCGATGAAAGAGGCAGTTGATACGTTAATCGTCATTCCGAACGATCGCCTTTTAGAAATTGTCGATAAAAACACCCCAATGCTTGAAGCGTTTCGTGAAGCGGACAACGTGCTTCGCCAAGGGGTGCAAGGCATTTCTGACTTAATCGCTGTTCCAGGACTTATCAACTTAGACTTTGCTGACGTAAAAACGATTATGTCGAATAAAGGCTCAGCGTTGATGGGAATCGGAATTGCTAGCGGAGAAAACCGCGCGGCTGAAGCTGCGAAAAAAGCGATCTCAAGCCCATTATTAGAAACGTCCATTGATGGCGCTCAAGGCGTGTTAATGAACATTACAGGCGGCATGAATTTAAGCTTATACGAAGTGCAAGAAGCAGCCGATATCGTTGCTTCAGCGTCTGACCAAGACGTGAATATGATTTTCGGCTCGGTGATTAACGAGAATTTGAAAGATGAAATTATCGTTACAGTGATTGCTACTGGATTTAGTGAAAATGAAGGGCAATCAACCCGACCGCTTCGCACCGGAGTGGCAACACCGAAACCAGCGGTCGGCGTGAAGCGGGAAAAACGCGAGGAGCCAGCTCAAGATTATACCGTTCGTTCGACACAAGTCGAAGACCCGCTAGACATTCCAGCATTTCTCCGAAATCGCAACCGCCGCCGGTAACATCGAAAAGCGGAGGCGACTGTTCAGCCACGAAGAGAGCGAAAGACCTGCGAGGAGGCTGTTGCCGCCGCAGCAGGACTGAAGCGATTCGAGGGGCTAGGAGCCGCAGCTAGACAACATCGAAAAGCGGAGAACGGTCCTTGGCGAAAGCCAAGGAAACATCCGACGGAAGCGCAAGCTTTCGACGGAGACGTGCGTGCACGTCGGACGGAGAAAGCGGACGCGGAGGAGGATGTTAGTTCGCAGCTAGACAACATCGAAAAGCGGAGAACGGTTCTTGGCGAAAGCCACTATACTAAAAAGAGGGATTGATCCCTCTTTTTTTTTTCGTTTTTTTTAGACAAAAAATTCGCTTTTTCTCCATCATGAATTGACAGACTTTCCAGTAAGATGTACTATATACTATTTTCAGAAATTGCTTGGCCGAGGGAGGCTATTCGTTTGACGATTTATTTAGATGTCATTTGGTTGTTGAACGTATGTTTTGATGGGCTATTGCTTTGGTTGACCGCCATTATTTTAAAGCGGGAAGTAAGGTGGTGGAGATTGACAGCCGGTGCTTTCATTGGCTCGCTTATCGTACTATTACTGTTTACGCCATTTTCGCCATACGTCCAACAGCCACTGATGAAACTGCTTTTTTCTATTCTTATCGTACTCGCTTCGTTCGGATTTAAACGATTTCGCTATTTTTTCGAGAACTTATTCACTTTTTATCTCGCTACTTTTATGGTCGGAGGAGGACTGATTGCGGTTCATTATTTGCTACAAACCGACATCGTCATAAGTGGAATGCTTACGACGTATTCGCTCGGAACAGGCGACCCGGTCAGCTGGTTGTTTGTACTCATTGGTTTTCCGATGTTATGGATATTTTCTAAAAAAAGGATGAATGCCGTTCGGGAAAAAAAACTTCGTTTCGAACATATCGTGAATGTTGTATTAACATTCCGAGAAATGTCATTTTCCTTGAAAGGGTTGATTGACAGCGGCAATCAACTATACGACCCGCTGACAAAAACGCCTGTGATGATTGTTAGCGCAAGCGCGGTAAAAGGGATGTTACCGACTGAATTGCTAGCGCGCATGAATGAATTAAATGATTTTACGTGGCTTGACGACGAACGATGGAAAGAATGGGCAACTCGGTTGCGCCTCATTCCTTATCGAGGAATCGGGCAAACGCAGCGATTTTTATGGGCGATTCAACCCGACCGAGTGACGATTTATTACGAATCGCAGTGGATTGAGGTCACGAAAGGACTCGTTGGATTGAACGAAGCGGACTTATCTACCGACGGAGAGTATCAATGCATCGTGCATCCAAAAATGATTCAAACCGGAAAGCGCCTTACTGCCTCATAAGTTTTTACTATATCATACGCATTTTCCGATAATTTAGAAGGGGGATTTTTATGGGGAAATGGAAACTCCGCATCATTTATTTATGGTACAAATTATTACGAAAGCTCGGCATAAAAACAGATGAAATTTATTACATCGGCGGGAGTGAAGCGTTACCGCCGCCGCTGACAAAAGAAGAAGAAGAGTTATTGCTCCAAAAGCTTCCATCTGGCGACGAAACCGCACGGGCAATGCTCATTGAGCGAAATTTACGCCTTGTCGTCTACATTGCACGAAAATTCGAGAATACCGGTATTAACATCGAAGACTTAATTAGCATCGGTACGATTGGGCTTATTAAAGCAGTAAACACTTTTAATCCAGAGAAAAAAATTAAATTAGCGACTTACGCCTCCCGCTGCATTGAAAATGAAATATTAATGTATTTACGTCGCAACAATAAAGTACGTTCGGAAGTGTCATTTGACGAGCCGCTCAATATCGATTGGGATGGAAACGAACTGCTTTTGTCCGACGTACTAGGTACGGAAGATGACGTTATTACAAAAGATTTAGAAGCAGATGTTGACCGCCATCTTTTATTAAATGCGCTCCGCCAGTTAAGCGATCGCGAAAAACAAATTATGGAACTCCGTTTCGGCCTTTCCGGCGGAGAAGAAAAAACGCAAAAAGACGTTGCTGACTTGCTTGGCATCTCGCAGTCGTATATATCGCGGCTAGAGAAGCGAATCATTAAGCGGCTGCGCAAAGAGTTTAATAAAATGATGTAGTGCATATTTTTCCTTCCGCAGGAGATACTGAACTTTGACAGCATCTCCTGATGGGAGGGAAAGACTTGACAAGAAACAAAGTAGAAATTTGTGGTGTAGACACATCAAAGCTTCCGGTATTGAAAAACGAAGAAATGCGTGAGCTGTTTAAACGAATGCATGAAGGGGATTTAGAGGCAAGGGAAAAGCTTGTTAACGGAAATTTACGCCTCGTGTTAAGTGTCATTCAGCGTTTCAATAACCGCGGGGAATTTGTCGATGACTTGTTTCAAGTCGGTTGTATCGGACTTATGAAATCAATTGATAATTTTGATTTAAGCCAAAACGTTCGATTTTCTACGTATGCCGTACCGATGATTATCGGTGAAATTCGGCGGTATTTACGCGACAACAATCCAATTCGCGTGTCACGTTCGTTACGTGATATCGCCTATAAAGCGCTACAAGTACGGGAAAAGTTGATGGGGGAAACGGCAAAAGAGCCAACTGCGGAAGAAATCGCGAATGTCCTTGGCGTGCCGCATGAGGAAGTCGTGTTTGCGCTTGACGCGATTCAAGACCCGGTTTCCTTATTTGAGCCAATTTATAACGATGGCGGCGACCCGATTTATGTGATGGACCAGCTAAGCGACGAAAAAAATCGCGATAGCCAGTGGATTGAAGAAATTGCGCTAAAAGAAGGACTTCGTCGGTTGAACGAACGGGAAAAAATGATTATTCGCAAACGATTTTTCCAAGGAAAAACGCAAATGGAAGTGGCCGAGGAAATTGGCATTTCGCAAGCGCAAGTGTCGCGCCTAGAAAAAGCGGCCATCCGCCAAATGAATAAAAATATTCAAGTGTAACGAGCTGTTCCGTCGCGGACAGCTCTTTTTTTCGGAAAGGTCATAGCGAATAAATCATATAGTAAAATAAACGATGAAAGCGGGAGGATACCGATGGTGAAAATTTCTGAATTTCAAACGAAAGATGTTGTGAATGTTGCGAACGGAAAAAAATTAGGGAATATTGGGGATATTGATATCAATTTACAAACGGGGCAAATTGAGTCGCTCATTATTTTAGGAGCAGGAAAAGTGCTTGGGTTGTTCGGAAGAGAAGAAGAAACGATTATTCCATGGCGCAACATTGTAAAAATTGGTGCAGACGTTATTTTAGTCCGTTTAAACGAGGAAGAATAAATAATGGTTATCATCTATCAGCAAACTGTGATAAAATAGGAAAAAAAGTGATAAAAATCTACAAAGAGGATGACGAACATGTCGGAAATTTTTTACCCAGTGAATGAATCGCTGCTTATGCTTTCTTGGCCAAACGTCATCGCTGGTTTTACAACGAAACAAGGCGGCTTTAGCCAAACGTCATTTGCCTCATTGAACCTTGGGCTGCATGTTGGGGATGAGGCGGTAGTTGTCGAGCAAAACCGTCGAAAGTTGGCTGAGCTTTTAGCGATTCCGCTAGAACAATGGGTATGTTGTGAGCAAACGCACGGCTCTCGCATCGAAAAAGTAACTGCACGCGGCGCTGGGAAAGGTACGGTGCAGTTTGAAACAGCGATTGCGGATACAGACGGTTTATATACCGATGAAACAGGGATATTGCTAACGTTATGTTTCGCTGATTGTGTGCCGCTTTATTTTTTCGCACCAACATATGGCATGATTGGTCTAGCGCATGCCGGTTGGAAGGGAACGGTGAAAAATATTGCCGGCAACATGGTTCAGCGCTTTCGCGACGAAGGGATTATGCCGGAAGAAATAATGGTTGCCATTGGCCCGGCAATTGGTCCTTGTTGCTATGTGGTCGATGACCGAGTGATCGATGCTGTCCGAAACGTGCTCGGCACGAGCGAGGCATTACCATTTGATGAACGAAGTGCAGGACAATATGCTCTTGATTTAAAAGAGCTAAATCGGCTATTACTTATAAAAGAAGGGGTACAACGTATTGAAGTGTCGAACTATTGCACGAGTTGCGAAACCGATGTATTTTTCTCGCATCGTCGCGACAACGGTCGAACGGGAAGAATGATGGCATTTATCGGGAGGAAGGTGGAAACAAATGTCCGTTCATGAACGTTTAGCCATTATTCGTGGCAACATTGCCGAAGCTTGTCATCGCATCGGTCGCGATCCTAACGATGTGCGTATAATTGCGGTAACAAAATATGTGAGTATCGAACGGGCAAAAGAAGCGTTAGCTGCTGGAGTAATCGATTTAGGGGAAAACCGTGACGACGGATTGTTACAAAAATACGAAGCGATCGGACGAGAGGCGACGTGGCATTTTATCGGGACGTTGCAGTCGCGCAAAGTAAAAAATGTCATCGATAAAATGGACTATCTTCATTCGCTCGATCGTCTATCGTTGGCGCAGGAAATCGAAAAAAGGGCAACAAAACCGATTAAATGTTTTGTCCAAGTAAACGTATCTGGCGAAGCAACGAAGCATGGGCTTTCGAGTAAAGATGTCATTCCGTTTATCGAACAGCTACGCAACTTTACGAAAATTGAAGTAGTTGGGCTAATGACAATGGCGCCGTATACAGACGATGAGCAGTTGCTTCGCCGTTGCTTTCGCGAGCTGAAGCAACTGCAACAACGTGTACAAGCATTACATATGGCGAACGCACCGTGCACGGAATTATCGATGGGAATGTCAAACGATTATGTCATTGCGGTTGAAGAGGGAGCGACATTTATTCGGATAGGAAGTGCGCTCGTTGGTGAAGAATGACAGGGAGGTGTTAGTATGGGATTGATTAAAAAGTTTAAAGATTATTTTTTAGAAGATGAATACGAAGAGTATGAGGAAGAGTATGTAGAAGAGGAAGAGCCTCAGCAGCCAGCAAAAGGAACAAAACAAAACGTCGTCAGCTTGCAAAGCGTGCAAAAATCGTCGAAAGTGGTGCTTATCGAACCGAGAGCATATGCAGAAGCACAAGAAATCGCTGACCATTTGAAAAATCGCCGTGCGGTTGTTGTGAATTTACAGCGCATTCCACACGATCAAGCGAAGCGCATCGTCGATTTTTTAAGCGGAACGGTGTATGCGATAGGCGGTGATATTCAGCAAGTCGGGACAAAAATTTTCTTATGCACGCCGGACAACGTTGATGTAACTGGCACGATTTCTGCCATATCGGACGATGAGACAACAATGAAAAGGTGGTAATGTATGTATACGTTGCTTACGTTTTTAACAACGCTTATTGAAATATATTCGTATGCGCTAATCGTTTACATTTTAATGTCATGGTTTCCGAACGCGCGCGGCACGAAAATCGGTCAGCTGTTAGCGGCAATTTGCGAGCCGTATTTAGAGCCGTTTCGCCGTATTATTCCGCCAATTGGCATGATTGACGTGTCACCGATTGCCGCGTTAATTGTGCTTAATTTTGCAACACGTGGGCTGCATGCGCTGTTTAGCATGCTACATTTAGTGTAAGGAATCCAAAAAGGGTTCCTTTCTTCGTGAGAAAGCAAGGGATAGAAATGAATATATATCAGCATTTTCGCAAAGAAGAACACCATTTTATCGATCAAGTGATGGAATGGCGAGAAAGTGTGCAAACGCAATATAGCGCTAGGCTTACCGATTTCCTCGACCCGCGCGAACAAGAAATTGTCAAGCTTGTGATCGGGGACGATGAGGACGTGCGCGTTTCCTTTTTTGGCGGTGCCCCGTTTGTCGAGCGCAAACGAGCGCTTTTATATCCGCCGTACTTTCAGCCGGGAGAAGAAGATTTTCAACTGGCACTTTTTTCGCTTCATTACCCGCGCAAATTTGTTTCGCTCACCCATCGCCAAGTGCTCGGGACGTTAATGTCGCTTGGGGTAAAGCGCAGCAAGTTTGGCGATGTGCTAATGCAAGAAGACGATGTTCAATTTCTCGTGGCAAAAGAAATCGCTCCATACGTTCAGCTGCATTTGCAAGCAGTTGGAAAAACGAAAGTGACGGTCGAAGAAAAACCGTTAACAGAAATAATGGTGCTAAACGAACAGTGGAACGAAGCAACGATTACCGTTTCTTCTTTAAGAGTAGATGCGGTAGTTGCGCAAGCGTTCGGCGCGTCACGACAACATGTGCAAACGCTAATTGCAAACGGGCTCCTTAAAATAAATTGGAAAATTGTCGAACAAGCGCACGTTGAATGTAAAGAAGGCGATACAATTTCGGCGCGCGGACTCGGTCGGTTGAAGCTGATTTCAATTGACGGAAAAACAAAAAAAGATCGCTTTCGCCTCCACATAGGGACGCAAAAATAATCGAATTGTGGCAGGAATTTCGGGAAAAGTGTCGAATAAACGTAAAAAGGAAAGATATAGACGGAGGTGGCATTCGTGCCTTTAACGCCATTAGATATTCATAATAAAGAATTTAGCAAAGGCTTTCGCGGGTATGATGAAGATGAAGTAAATGAGTTTTTAGACCAAGTGATTAAAGATTATGAAATGGTGATTCGCGAAAAAAAACAGCTGGAAGAAAAAGTGGCAGAATTGACCGAACGATTGAATTATTTTACAAACATTGAAGAAACGTTAAATAAATCGATATTAATTGCGCAAGAAACGGCAGAAGAAGTGAAGCGAAATGCGCAAAAAGAAGCAAAACTCATCATCAAAGAAGCGGAGAAAAACGCCGACCGCATCATTAGCGAGGCGCTTGCTAAATCGCGGAAAATTGCGCTTGAAATTGAAGAGTTGAAGCGGCAGTCCAAAGTGTTCCGGACGCGCTTCCGCATGCTTGTCGAAGCGCAGCTTGAGATGTTAAATAACGAAGATTGGGATCACTTAATGGAATATGAAGTGAAAGAGATTGAGTTGGACGAACAGGAAAAAATGAGCCAATCTTGACGAATTTTGTTCGTTTGCATATAATCATAATACGAAAATGAGGGAAAAGAATACCGAATGGACGATGAAAGGGACAGTAGCTCTTTCTCCACTTATGACAGCGAGCTAGGGGCGGTGGAAGCCTAGTATAAGCGAAAGAGTGAAGATCACCCTCGAGTTCCATGCTGAAAGAAAGTAGGCAATGGCGCGTCATTCCCGTTACGAATGCAGAGAGGACTATTTTACATAGTCAATAAGGGTGGTACCGCGAGACCGTTCTCGTCCCTTTTTGGGAGAGGGCGGTTTTTTTTATTGATTAATAAACTGGAGGAATGAAGGATGGATTACAAAGACACGTTATTAATGCCACAAACTGACTTCCCGATGCGCGGAAATTTGCCGCAGCGTGAGCCACAAATTCAAGCGAAATGGGAAGAAATGGACATTTATCGAAAAGTACAAGAACGCACGAAAGGCCGGCCGTTGTTTGTGTTGCACGACGGGCCGCCGTATGCGAACGGCGACATTCATATGGGGCATGCCCTCAATAAGATTTTGAAAGACTTTATCGTTCGCTATAAATCGATGAGCGGTTATTGTGCGCCATACGTTCCTGGATGGGATACGCACGGATTACCGATTGAAACGGCGCTTACGAAAAATAAAGGCGTCAACCGAAAAGAAATGAGCGTTGCCGAATTCCGTAAACTTTGTGAAGAGTATGCGTATGAACAAATTGACAATCAGCGCCAACAATTTAAGCGGCTTGGGGTACGTGGAGATTGGGACAATCCGTACATTACGTTAAAGCCAGAATATGAAGCGCAACAAATTAAAGTGTTCGGGGAAATGGCGAAAAAAGGTTTGATTTATAAAGGATTAAAGCCAGTGTATTGGTCCCCATCAAGCGAGTCAGCGTTAGCGGAAGCGGAAATTGAATATAAAGATAAACGTTCTCCGTCCATTTATGTAGCGTTCTCGATTAAGGACGGAAAAGGGGTACTCGAAGGAGATGAAAAAATCGTTATTTGGACGACAACTCCTTGGACACTTCCGGCGAACTTAGGAATTGCCGTTCACCCTGAGTTAGAGTATAGCGTCGTGCAAGTAGGTCAAGAAAAATACGTCGTTGCTTCTGCATTATTAGAAGCGGTGGCAAACGAACTTAGCTGGGAAGGCGCGGTCGTCCGTAAAACGTTGAAAGGAAAAGAACTTGAGTATGTCGTGGCAAAACATCCGTTTTATGACCGTGATTCGCTCGTCGTTTGTGGGGAGCATGTGACGACAGATGCTGGAACTGGCTGTGTTCATACCGCGCCAGGGCACGGGGAAGATGACTTTATCGTCGGACAAAAATACGGCTTAGGTGTGCTTTGTCCAGTTGACGAGCGCGGATATATGACAGAAGAAGCTCCGGGCTTTGCTCGTCTTTTTTACGATGAGGCGAACAAAGCGATTACAGAAAAACTGCAAGAAGTGGGTGCTTTGTTGAAACTATCGTTCATTACGCATTCGTATCCGCACGACTGGCGGACGAAGCAACCGACCATTTTCCGCGCAACCGCGCAATGGTTTGCGTCCATTGATAAAATCCGCGACGAACTATTGCAAGCAGTACAAGAAACAAGCTGGGTGCCAGCTTGGGGCGAAACGCGTTTATATAACATGGTGCGCGATCGTGGCGATTGGTGCATTTCGCGTCAACGTGCATGGGGGGTTCCAATTCCTGTCTTTTATGCGGAAAACGGGGAACCAATTATTACGGATGAAACGATTGAACACGTATCGAACTTATTTAGACAGCATGGTTCGAATGTTTGGTTTGAGCGGGAAGCGAAAGAGTTATTGCCAGAAGGCTTTACGCATCCAGGCAGCCCGAACGGCCGCTTTACGAAAGAAACGGACATTATGGATGTTTGGTTCGACTCTGGTTCGTCGCATCAAGCAGTGCTAGAAGAGCGCGATGATTTACAGCGCCCAGCGGATCTTTATTTAGAAGGTTCAGACCAATATCGCGGCTGGTTTAACTCCTCGCTTTCCACAGCTGTTGCAGTGACGGGAAAAGCGCCGTATAAAGAAGTGTTAAGCCACGGGTTTGTGCTTGATGGCGAAGGGCGAAAAATGAGCAAATCGCTCGGAAATGTCGTCGTCCCTGCCAAAGTGATGGAGCAGCTAGGGGCGGACATTTTGCGGCTTTGGGTTGCCTCTGTCGACTACCAAGCGGATGTGCGTATTTCCGACAGCATTTTAAAACAAGTCGCAGAAGTGTACCGAAAAATTCGCAATACGTTCCGTTTCTTGTTGGGGAACTTGTTTGATTTTGATCCGAATACAAACGCTGTTTCGATTGCCGAATTGCGCGAAGTCGATCGCTACATGCTCGTTAAATTAAACCGTTTAATTGCCAAAGTGAAACGTTCTTACGAAACGTACGATTTTGCGGCGATTTACCATGAAGTGAATAATTTCTGCACGGTCGATTTAAGCGCCTTTTATTTAGATTTCGCCAAAGACATTCTCTATATTGAAGCGAAAGACGACCATGACCGCCGGGCGATTCAGACGGTGTTGTACGAAACGCTTGTCGCGTTAACGAAGCTCGTCGCCCCGATTTTGCCGCACACAGCCGATGAAGTATGGGGGCATATTCCGAACCGGAAAGAAAAAGAAGAAAGCGTCCAGCTTGTTGATATGCCAGACGCATTGGAAATCGAAGGAGCAGAAGCGTTGCTTGCGAAATGGGATGCGTTTATGAACGTGCGTGACGATGTATTAAAAGCGCTAGAAGTTGCCCGAAACGAAAAAGTAATCGGCAAATCGTTAACAGCGCACGTGGCGGTGTACCCGACAGCGGAAACGAAACAACTTCTTGATTCGATCAATGAAAACTTAAAACAGCTCTTTATCGTATCCGGTTTCGAAATCGCTGGAGCGTATGAAGCCGCACCGGAAACAGCGCAAAAATTTGCGAGCATGGCGATTGTCGTACGTCCAGCGGATGGGGAAACATGCGAACGTTGCTGGGTGGTGACAACAGACGTTGGACAAAATGAATCGTTCCCGACGTTATGCCCACGCTGCGCACATATTGTCAAAGAACATTATAGTGCCTAACCGAAAGCCCGCCTTATATTAGGTGGGCTTATTTTTCTAGCCGTTATCGTTGTCTATCGCTTTCTTATTGTGTTACAATTCATAAGTACAAACGTCGAGGTGGAGGGAATTTGTGTGCTTTATTATTTGATTGCACTTCTAGTGATCGCGCTCGATCAATTGACAAAATGGGTAGTTGCCACGAAAATGAAAATTGGCGAGAGTATTACGATTATCCCAAACGTCTTATATATTACCTCCCACCGCAACCGCGGGGCGGCATGGGGCATTTTACAGGGGCAGTTTTGGCTGTTTTATTTGATTACCATTATTGTTGTGATCGGTTTAGTCGTTTATATTCAGCGCTTGCCGCGCCAAGAGCGATTGTTCGGTGTGGCGCTTGGTTTGATGCTTGGCGGAGCAATCGGGAATTTTATCGACCGGCTCATCCGCAAAGAAGTCGTCGACTTTATTCATACGTACATCGGAACATACAATTTTCCGATTTTTAATATTGCCGATTCTGCGTTATGCATAGGCGTAGCGCTCGTCTTTTTGCAAACGTTTATGATGGGTGCGAAAGAGAAGGAGAATGGATAATGGATGTAGTAACGTTTCATATTGAGGAAGAATACGATCGCGAGCGAATTGACAAAGTCATTGCCGCTTTAAATGAGGAATGGTCGCGCTCGCAAGTACAACAATGGATCAAAGACGGTTTCGTGACGGTGGACGGAAAAACGGTAAAGGCGAACTATAAATGTTCGGCTGGCGACGAAGTAACGATTACGCTGCCAGAACCAGAGCCGCTGGACGTAGAACCAGAAGAAATGAATCTCGATATTTATTATGAAGATACGGACGTTCTCGTCGTCAACAAGCCGCGCGGGATGGTCGTTCATCCAGCGCCAGGACATATGCGCGGAACACTCGTAAACGGGCTGCTTGCCCATTGTAAAGATTTATCAGGGATTAACGGCGTTTTACGTCCTGGAATCGTTCATCGAATTGATAAAGATACGTCTGGACTATTAATGGTTGCAAAAAATGATATGGCACATGAATCGCTTGTCAATCAGCTCGTTCACAAAACAGTGACGCGTAAATATAAAGCGATTGTTCATGGCGTCATTCCGCATGATTACGGTACGATTGACGCCCCGATTGGCCGCGACAAACACGACCGGCAAAGCATGGCGGTCGTTGAAGATGGGAAAGAAGCGGTTACGCACTTTCGCGTGCTAGAGCGATTTTCCGATTATACGTTTATTGAATGCCAACTAGAAACCGGAAGGACGCATCAAATTCGCGTCCATATGAAATATATTGGCTATCCGCTTGCAGGGGACCCGAAATACGGTCCCAAAAAGACGTTGCCGATTGATGGGCAAGCGTTGCATGCGGGCATTTTAGGGTTTCATCATCCGCGCACGGGAGCGTATTTAGAATTTGAAGCCCCGCTGCCACTAGAGTTTGAACAGTTGCTCGATTCGTTGCGAAATAATCGTTGACAAACGATAAAGCGACGCGTACAATAAATTCAAGTGAGCAAGAACCTTTAAGTTCAGTCCCGTGAGGCTGAGAAGGTAGCGGAAATAGGTGAAGTATGCCATTCTACCCTCTCGCCAACCGGTGAGAGGGTTTTTTGTATGGAGGTGAAAGCATGCAAAAAGCAGTAGTCATGGATGAACAAGCCGTTCGCCGCGCTTTGACGCGCATCGCCCACGAAATTATTGAGCGGAATAAAGGCATTGACGATTGTGTGCTTGTTGGTATTAAAACGCGCGGCATTTATTTAGCCAAACGGCTCGCGGAGCGGATTGAACAAATTGAAGGTGCCGCCCTTCCGGTTGGGGAGCTAGATATTACGCTCTACCGCGATGATTTAACGACGAAAACGAGCGACAAAGAGCCGCTTGTAAAAGGCTCAGCGATTCCATTTGACGTCACGGAGAAAAAGGTCGTGCTCGTCGACGATGTGTTGTTTACCGGTCGCACGGTGCGCGCAGCGATGGATGCGATTATGGATTTTGGTCGCCCAGCGCAAATTCAGCTGGCCGTGTTAGTTGACCGCGGTCATCGCGAATTGCCGATTCGTGCTGATTTTGTCGGCAAAAATATTCCGACGTCAAGCGCGGAAATGATTGTCGTCGAACTGCAAGAAGTGGACGGATTAGATCAAGTAAGCATTCATGAAAAATAACGAAACACCCTTTTTAAAAGCAGTCCTGCGAGGCTGACAAAGGGGGGCGATGTTGTCATACCCTCTTTGTGCCTTGCGCGAAGAGGGTTTTATTATGGAGGAGGAAATGCAATGAACAAACCAGTATTGGATATTAAAGACGTCCCGTCACCGTTACAATGGGTAACATTAAGCTTACAACATTTGTTTGCGATGTTTGGAGCAACGATTTTAGTCCCATATCTCGTCGGGTTAAGTCCTGCGATGGCGCTCATTTCGAGCGGTCTTGGCACGCTTGCCTTTTTAATTATCACGAAATGGCAAGTGCCGGCATACTTAGGGTCTTCGTTTGCGTTCATCTCGCCGATTATTGCAGCAAAAGCAGCAGGCGGGCCAGGTGCGGCGATGATTGGTAGCTTTCTCGCTGGGCTTGTATATGGGGTAGTAGCGCTCATTATTAAAAAGGCTGGCTACCGCTGGATTATGAATTTATTACCACCAGTTGTTGTTGGACCAGTGATTATCGTGATTGGCTTAGGACTCGCGAACGTCGCGGTCGGTATGGCAATGAACGGACCAGACGGCAAATATAACCTTACGTATTTTTCGGTAGCGCTTGTGACGCTTGCCGCAACGATTGTCTGCTCTATTTTCTCGCGTGGCTTGTTCAGCTTAGTACCTGTGTTAGCAGGAATTATCGTCGGATATGTGTATGCGCTAATCATCGGGGTTGTCGATTTATCGAAAGTAGCAAAAGCAAAGCTGTTTGAAATGCCGGACTTCTTATTGCCAGGCATCGACTATCCGATTCATCTTACGGGACAAATCGTCCTTCTCATGGTACCGGTCGCCGTCGTCACATTGTCTGAACATATCGGTCACCAGCTTGTATTAAGCAAAGTCGTTGGACGTGACTACATTAAAAATCCAGGCTTACATCGCTCCATTTTAGGCGACGGTACGGCGACGATGATTTCCGCGTTAATCGGCGGACCGCCAAAAACGACGTACGGGGAAAACATCGGCGTGCTAGCCATTACGCGCGTCTATAGCGTATACGTGTTAGCAGGCGCCGCGGTATTAGCGATTATCTTCGGATTTGTCGGGAAAATTACTGCTCTAATCAGCTCGATTCCGACGCCGGTCATGGGCGGTGTATCGATTCTTCTCTTCGGGATTATCGCTTCTTCCGGGTTACGGATGCTCGTCGACAGCAAAGTTGATTTCGGCGACAAACGCAACTTAGTGATTTCGTCTGTTATTCTTGTCATCGGTATCGGCGGTGCGATTTTAAAAGTGTCAGAAACGTTCCAAATTCAAGGAATGGCGCTTGCCGCGATTATCGGGGTCATCTTAAACTTAATTTTACCTGGCCGTCCGCCAGTAAACGAAAATATGTTTGAACTAGATAATGACCATGTAGCGTAACATCACCTTTTAATTAAGTCCCGCGAGACTTAAAAGGGTGTTCCTGTTCGCGTAAAAAGGAAAACACGAATGCGAAAAGCGTTGGTTTCTTTTCCTACACCTTTTTACGCCAAAAAACGGTGCAGCACCCTGTCGGTTAGGCAGGGTGCTTTTTTTGCAAACTATAAGGAAAATTACTTTCGATTTACATACAAGGGGGAGCGAACGATGAACCATTTGTTAACGTTAACCGAGTTATCGTTAGAAGAGATTGTCGCATTGTTAGATGAAGCGGAACAATTTGCGCGCGGGTCGCACTGGCACGTACAAACGCCGACATTTGTCGCAAACTTATTTTTCGAACCGAGCACGCGGACGAAATGTAGTTTTGAAATAGCGGAAAGAAAGCTAGGGCTGCACGTCATCCCGTTTGATGTGGAAACGTCAAGCGTGCAAAAAGGAGAAACGCTCTATGATACGATTCGCACGCTTGAGTCAATCGGGGTACAAGCGGTTGTCGTTCGCCATCCAGAAGATCGTTATTTTGAACCGCTTCGTCATTCGGTTGGCATTCCGATTATTAACGCCGGTGACGGTTGCGGCCACCATCCGACCCAGTCATTGTTAGATTTACTGACGATTCGACAAGAGTTCGGCACGTTTCGTGGGTTGACGGTTGCCATCGTCGGCGATATTCGCCATAGTCGAGTGGCTCGCTCAAACGCGGAAGTATTAACAAGGCTCGGTGCGACAGTGTTGTTTTCTAGTCCGAAGCAGTGGGAGGATGAGGCTAACCCATATGGAACGTATGTCGACTTAAATACCGCTGTTCGCGAAGCAGACGTCGTCATGCTCCTTCGCATTCAACACGAACGGCACGGGGAAAAAATGGGGCTGACGAAAGCGCAATACCATGAACAGTACGGATTAACGGTCGCAAGAGAACAGCTGATGAAACCAACGAGCATCATTTTGCACCCAGCGCCAGTTAATCGCGACGTTGAGATTGCGAGCAGTTTAGTCGAGTGTGAACGCTCACGTATTTTTAAACAGATGGAAAACGGTGTATACGTGCGCATGGCGGTATTAAAACGGGCGCTTCAAGCCGAAGAAAGGGGAATGAACAATGGCTATTATTTTAAAAAATGGTCGCTCGCTTAACGAAGCAGGGGAATTGGTAGTGACAGAAGTGAAAATTGTAGGAGAAGTTATTGCTGAAATCGCGCCAACCATTGCTGCAGCAGCTGGGGATGACCTAATTGATGTCGATGGTCAGCTTATTGCTCCAGGATTGATTGATTTGCATGTGCATTTGCGCGAGCCTGGGGGAGAACATAAAGAAACGATTGCGACAGGGACGCTCGCAGCAGCAAAAGGTGGATTTACAACGGTGGCGGCGATGCCAAATACCCGCCCTGTGCCAGATACGAAAACACAAATGGAATGGCTCGTTAATCGCATTCGCGAAACGGCCTACATCAACGTCCTTCCGTATGCGTCGATTACGCTTCGCCAGCTCGGAAAAGAGCAGACCGATTTTGCGGCATTAAAAGAAGCAGGAGCATTTGCCTTTACCGATGATGGGGTTGGCGTACAGAGCGCGCGCATGATGTATGAAGCGATGAAGCAAGCGGCTGCACTTGACATGGCGATTGTTGCTCATTGCGAAGAGGAATCGCTTACGTATAAAGGCTGCGTTCATGACGGAGTGTTCGCGAAAAAGCACGGTCTTTCAGGGATTCCATCGGTAGCGGAATCCGTTCACATCGCCCGCGATGTGCTGTTAGCGGAAGCAACGGGATGTCATTATCACGTCTGTCATATTAGCACGAAAGAATCGGTTCGAATCGTGCGTGAAGCGAAACGGGCGGGCATTCGCGTCACGGCAGAAGTGACGCCGCACCATCTTCTTCTTTGCGATGAAGATATCCCAGGGCTTGATGCGAACTTTAAAATGAACCCGCCGCTAAGAAGCAAAGAAGACCGTGAAGCGCTCATGGAAGGGCTACTAGACGGGACGATTGATTTTATCGCGACCGATCATGCACCGCATACAGAAGCAGAAAAGCAAGAAGGAATGGAACTCGCTCCGTTTGGCATCGTCGGGCTAGAAACGGCATTCCCGCTTCTTTATACGCACTTTGTCGAAACAAACCGTTGGACGCTGAAACAACTTATTGACTGGTTCACAAAAAAACCGGCAGAAGCGTTTCGATTAGAGAAAGGAAAATTAGCCGTTGGTGCGAAAGCAGATATTACGGTCATTGATGTACAGACGGAACAAACGATTGATCCGGCTACGTTTGTATCGAAAGGAAAAAATACACCGTTTGTCGGCTGGACATGCAAAGGGTGGCCAACGATGACGATGGTGAACGGGAAAATTGTTTGGGAGAAAGGAAGAGAACAATGAAGCGACAACTCATTTTAGAAGACGGGACATTTTTTGTCGGAGAAGCGTTCGGAAGTACGGAACAAACGGTAGGAGAAGTCGTCTTTAATACAGGAATGACCGGCTATCAAGAAATTTTATCCGATCCATCGTATTGTGGGCAAATTGTGACGATGACGTATCCGCTCATCGGTAACTACGGCATTAATCGCGACGACTTTGAATCCATTGAACCATCCATTCACGGATTGATTGTCAAAGAAATGTGTGATGTCCCTTCCAACTGGCGAAGTGAACGGACGCTTGATGCATATTTCAAAGAAAAAAACATCCCTGGGTTAGCAGGTATCGATACGCGTAAATTGACGCGCATTATTCGCCAATACGGGACATTAAAAGGAATGATTTGCGATATGGACGTTGATGTCACGGAGGCAGTTGCGTATTTGCGAAAAACAGAGTTGCCGCATGATCAAGTAAAGCGAGTGTCGACGAAAAGTGCCTATCCAAGCCCAGGTCGCGGCCATCGGGTCGTTTTAATCGATTTTGGCATGAAGCACGGCATTTTGCGCGAATTAAATAAACGAAACTGCGATGTCATCGTTCTCCCGTACAATGCAACTGCTCAAGAGGTATTGCGATTGCATCCAGACGGTGTCATGTTATCGAACGGACCAGGAGATCCGAAAGATGTACCGGAAGCGATTGAAATGATTCAAGGAATTGTTGGACGCGTTCCACTCTTTGGCATTTGTCTTGGTCATCAGTTGTTTGCGCTCGCTTGCGGGGCGGATACAGAAAAAATGAAATTTGGCCATCGCGGTTCCAACCATCCAGTGAAGCATATTGCGACGGGGAAAGTAGCAATTACATCGCAAAATCATGGCTATACAGTGACGATAGAATCATTGCGAAATACTCGCTTAGAAATGACGCACGTTGCGTTGAACGACGGAACGATTGAAGGGCTTCGCCATCTCGATTTCCCTGCGTTTACGGTGCAATACCATCCGGAAGCTTCGCCAGGACCGGAAGATGCGAACGATTTATTTGATGAGTTTATGGCGATGATTGAACAGTTCAAAAAAGAAGGAGAGGTCGTCCATGCCTAAACGTCAAGATATTGAAACGATTCTCGTCATCGGGTCTGGCCCGATTGTCATCGGGCAAGCAGCGGAATTTGACTACGCCGGAACGCAAGCGTGTCTGGCGCTAAAAGAAGAAGGATATAAAGTCATTCTCGTCAACTCAAACCCAGCGACGATTATGACTGATACGGAAATCGCGGATAAAGTATATATGGAGCCGCTGACATTAGAGTTTGTTTCCCGCATTATTCGTAAAGAGCGCCCAGATGCGATTTTGCCGACGCTCGGCGGCCAGACGGGCTTAAACTTAGCGGTCGAATTAGCAAAAGCAGGTGTTTTGGACGAGTGCGGGGTAGAAATTCTTGGGACGAAACTAGAAGCGATTGAACAAGCAGAAGACCGTGAATTGTTCCGCGCCTTGATGAACGAGTTAGGCGAGCCAGTCCCGGAAAGTGAAATTATCCATAGCTTAGAAGAAGCGGTTTCATTTGTGGAGAAAATTGGCTATCCGGTCATCGTTCGTCCAGCGTTTACGCTCGGTGGAACAGGCGGCGGCATTTGCACGAACGAAGAAGAACTAGTCGAGATTGTGTCAAGCGGGTTGAAAATGAGCCCTGTCCATCAATGTTTGTTGGAAAAAAGCATTGCAGGCTATAAAGAAATTGAATATGAAGTGATGCGCGACTCGAAAGACAATGCGATTGTTGTATGTAACATGGAAAATATTGATCCTGTCGGCATTCATACAGGCGACTCTATCGTCGTAGCGCCAAGCCAAACGTTAAGCGATCGCGAATATCAATTGTTGCGCAATGCATCGTTGCGCATTATTCGTGCGCTTGGCATTGAAGGTGGCTGTAACGTCCAGCTTGCACTCGATCCACATAGTTTTCATTACTATGTTATTGAAGTGAATCCACGCGTTAGCCGTTCTTCCGCGCTTGCGTCAAAGGCGACGGGGTATCCGATTGCGAAGCTTGCGGCAAAAATCGCGGTTGGGCTGACGCTTGATGAAATGATTAACCCTGTTACCGGAAAAACGTATGCGTGTTTTGAACCAGCGCTTGACTATGTCGTAACAAAAATTCCGCGCTTTCCGTTTGATAAATTTGAATCCGCCAACCGTCATCTCGGTACGCAAATGAAAGCGACGGGCGAAGTAATGGCCGTCGGGCGGACGTTGGAAGAATCGTTATTGAAAGCGGTGCGCTCACTAGAAACGAACCTTTATCATTTAGACATCAAAGGTGACGTCACTGACGAAGTAATCGAAAAGCGCATTCGGAAAGCAGGCGATGAGCGGTTGTTTTACATTGCCGAAGCACTTCGCCGCGGAGTGTCGATCGAGCAAATTCACGAATGGAGCAAAATCGACCGCTTCTTTTTAACGAAAATCGACCGCATCGTCCAATATGAAGCGGTTGTGCGTGAGCATGTTGGCGACATCGACGTGTTGCGAAAGGCGAAACAACTAGGCTTTTCTGACGTAGCGATTGCGAGATGTTGGAATATGAGCGAACGTGACGTATACGCGATGCGCAAACAAGCCGGCATCGTCCCTGTTTACAAAATGGTCGATACGTGTGCGGCAGAATTTGAATCGGAAACGCCGTATTATTACAGCACGTATGAAGAGGAGAACGAGTCTGTTGTTACACCGCGCGAGAGCGTCGTCGTGCTCGGGTCTGGACCGATTCGCATCGGACAAGGCATTGAGTTTGACTATGCGACGGTCCATTCGGTGTGGGCGATTAAAGAAGCAGGATATGAAGCAATTATTATTAATAACAATCCTGAAACGGTATCGACCGACTTTAGTATTTCTGACAAGCTTTACTTTGAGCCGTTAACGATCGAAGACGTGATGCACGTCATTGATTTAGAACAGCCAATTGGCGTTATCGTGCAATTTGGCGGTCAGACGGCGATTAATTTAGCAGCGGAACTGGCAGCGCGCGGGGTTCGCATTCTTGGCACATCGCTCGAAGATTTAGACCGTGCAGAAAATCGCGATAAATTTGAACGAACGCTTGCGCAACTAGGCATTCCACAGCCGAAAGGAAAAACGGCATTTTCGGTGCAAGAAGCAGTGTGTATTGCCGAAGAAATCGGCTATCCGGTGCTTGTTCGCCCGTCATACGTCCTCGGTGGCCGCGCGATGGAAATTGTCTATAAAGAAGAAGAACTATTGCACTACATGGAGCACGCCGTTCAAGTAAATCCACAACATCCGGTATTAATCGATCGCTATTTAATCGGAAAAGAAATTGAAGTAGACGCGATTTCTGATGGGGAAGACGTATTCATTCCAGGCATTATGGAGCACATTGAGCGGGCTGGCGTTCATTCTGGTGACTCGATTGCGGTCTATCCGCCGCAAACGCTAACGGAAGACATCAAGCAAAAAATTGTGGAGTACACCGTGAAGTTAGCGAGAGGGTTACGCATTGTTGGGTTGTTAAACATTCAGTTTGTCATGTACAAAAACGAAGTGTACGTATTGGAAGTGAACCCGCGTTCAAGCCGAACGGTGCCGTTTTTAAGCAAAATTACAGATGTGCCAATGGCGAATATTGCAACGAAAGTCATTTTAGGGGCAACGCTAAACGAACTCGGGTATTCTACAGGATTACAGCCGGAAAGCGAAGGGGTGTATGTAAAAGCGCCGGTTTTCTCGTTTGCGAAATTGCGCAACGTCGATATTTCACTAGGACCAGAAATGAAATCGACCGGCGAAGTCATCGGGAAGGACCAAACGTTTGAAAAAGCGCTCTATAAGGGACTTGTAGCATCTGGCATCCACATTCGTCCGCACGGTGCCGTATTGTTGACGGTTGCCGATAAAGATAAAGAAGAGGCAGTCGAGTTAGCTCGCCGTTTTTACGAAATTGGCTATCAGCTACTAGCAACGAACGGAACGGCAGAAACATTACGGGCTGCGAATATTCCAGTGACGGTTGTCAATAAAATTCACTCCGAATCGCCGAACATTTTAGATATTATTCGCCAAGGAAAAGCGCAAGTTGTTATTAATACGCTAACGAAAGGCAAGCAACCGGAAAGCGACGGGTTCCGCATTCGTCGTGAAGCAGTCGAAAACGGAATTCCGTGCTTAACGTCATTAGATACGGCAAAAGCAATGCTTTTCGTGATAGAGTCGATGACGTTTTCAACAACGGCGATGTCAGAAAAGAAGGTGTACGTATGAAAGAACAAATGACGATCGTTCGTCACGAGCCACTTGCTAAGCAAATTTATGAACTAACCTTATCCGGCTCGCTCGTTCAAACGATGAACGAGCCAGGGCGATTCGTTCATGTGAAAGTGGCAGAATATGCCCCGCTACTGCGCCGTCCGCTCAGCCTTTGCGATATCAACAAAGAAGCGGGCGAATGCACGATTATTTACCGCGCGGAAGGTGCGGGGACAACGCTTCTTGCGAAGAAGTGTCCGGGGGAAACGATCGATGTACTCGGTCCGCTCGGAAACGGGTTTCCGGTAGAGGCGGCGAAAGCAGGGCAGCGTGCGCTACTTGTCGGGGGAGGTATCGGCGTTCCCCCGCTGTACGAGTTAGCGAAACAATTAGCCAGCAACGGAGTGTCGGTAACGATGGTGCTAGGGTTTCAAACAAAAGAAGTCGTGTTTTATGAGCAAAAGTTTTTAACTTATGGGGAAACGTACGTGGCGACGGTCGATGGTTCTTACGGAACGAAAGGATTTGTGACGGATGTTATCAATGAGCGAGCACTTTCTTTCGATGTATTGTATGCGTGTGGTCCAAAACCGATGTTAAAAGCGTTAGAACAACAATTTCCCCAGAAAGAAGTATATTTGTCGTTAGAAGAGCGGATGGGCTGCGGGGTTGGCGCTTGTTTTGCTTGCGTTTGCCACGTGCCAAACAGCGAAACGGCGTACAAAAAAGTGTGTAGCGATGGGCCGGTATTTAAAGCAGGGGAGGTCGTGTTATGAATCGATTAGCGGTGCAGTTGCCTGGGCTTTCGTTAAAAAATCCGATTATGCCAGCATCCGGTTGTTTCGGGTTTGGACGGGAGTATGCTCGTTTTTATGACTTAAGCATGCTTGGAGCAATTATGATTAAAGCAACGACGCTCGAACCGCGCTTTGGCAACCCGACCCCACGCGTAGCGGAAACCCCAAGCGGGATGTTAAACGCGATTGGTCTGCAAAATCCCGGCTTGGAAAAAGTGCTGGAAGAAGAACTCCCGTGGTTGGCGCAATACGATGTACCAATTATTGCGAACATTGCTGGCTCGACAATGGAAGAGTACGTCGAAGTCGCCAAGCGCATGTCACAAGCGCCAAACGTCCATGCGCTCGAGCTAAACATTTCCTGTCCAAATGTGAAAAAAGGTGGGATTGCGTTTGGAACAGTTCCCGAAGTAGCGGCTGAATTGACGAAACTCGTGAAAGAAGTGTCAGAAGTGCCCGTGTATGTGAAGCTATCGCCGAATGTGACGAACATCGTCGAGATGGCGAAAGCAATTGAAGCGGCGGGAGCGGACGGGTTGACGATGATTAATACGTTGCTTGGGATGCGTATTGATGTAAAAACGGCAAAACCAATTTTAGCGAATCGGACTGGGGGATTATCAGGACCAGCAATTAAACCGATTGCGATTCGGATGATTTATGAAGTGAGCCAGGCAGTATCGATTCCGATCATCGGGATGGGCGGCATTCAATCAGCGGAAGATGTGATTGAATTTTTCTATGCTGGCGCAAGCGCCGTGGCGGTCGGAACCGCGAATTTCATCGATCCATTCGTTTGTCCAAATATCATTGCCGAGCTACCGGCATTGCTTGAAGAGCTTGGCTTTGACCATATTTCGGAGTGTACGGGAAGGAGCTGGAAAAAAGGTGAACCAACCGTTCATTGTGGCACTTGATTTTTCATCGAAACAAGAAGTGAACGAGTTTTTGCGGCTGTTTTCCGATACGCCATTGTTTGTCAAAGTCGGTATGGAGCTATATTACCAAGAAGGACCAGCGATGATTGAAGAATTGAAAGCACAAGGGCACCGCATTTTTTTAGACTTAAAGCTTCACGATATTCCGAATACGGTGAAGCAGGCGATGAAAGGGCTCGCTCGTCTAGGAGTTGATTTAGTGAACGTGCATGCGGCTGGTGGAACGCAAATGATGAAAGCAGCGCTAGAAGGATTAGAAGCAGGGACGGCAAGCGGAGTGCGTCGGCCAATGTGCATTGCGGTGACGCAACTGACAAGTACAAGTGAACAAATGTTGCGCGCCGAGCTTTGGATTGCGCACTCGATGGAAGAAACGGTGGTGCATTATGCGTCGCTTGCAAAAGAGAGCGGGCTTGATGGCGTCGTTTGTTCGGCGAAAGAAGTGCCGCTCATTCGCGAACATCTAGGAGAAGCGTTTGTGACGGTAACGCCAGGCATTCGCTTTGCCAATGAAGCGAAGGGAGATCAAGTGCGTGTGGTGACCCCGGCTGAAGCAAGAAAGCTGGGGACGAATTTTATCGTCATTGGCAGAAGCATCACGCGCGCGTCTGATCCATATGCAGCGTATGAGCGGCTACAACGGGAATGGAATAGGGAGGAATGAACGTGAGAAAAGACATTGCTATCCAGCTACTGCAAATCGGGGCGGTATCATTAAGTCCGAGCGCACCGTTTACATGGTCATCAGGGATAAAATCGCCAATTTATTGTGATAATCGGCTGACGTTAGCGTATCCGGCGGTTCGAAGTGCGATTGCCGAAGGGCTTGTTTCACTCATTCGCACGCATTTCCCGAATGTCGAAGCCATTGCTGGCACCGCAACTGCTGGCATTCCGCATGCGGCATGGACGAGCGATTGTCTCAACTTGCCGATGTGTTACGTGCGCAGCCAAGCGAAAGGGCACGGAAAAGGGAAACAAATTGAAGGAAAAGTCGAAGCAGG
This sequence comes from Anoxybacteroides voinovskiense, assembly GCF_014196205.1. Lineage (GTDB taxonomy): Bacteria > Bacillota > Bacilli > Bacillales > Anoxybacillaceae > Anoxybacteroides > Anoxybacteroides voinovskiense. The sequence continues at coordinate 75,820 of NZ_JACIDE010000002.1, forward strand.
GCAAAAAGTGGTTGTCGTCGAAGATTTAATTTCGACTGGTGGGAGTTCGTTAAATGCTGTGCGGGCGTTGCGCGAAGCAGGTTGTGAGGTGCTTGGGGTCGTTGCGATTTTTACATATGGGTTGGATAAAGGGAAACAAGCATTTCAAGAAGAACACATTCCTGTCTACACGTTGACCGACTATGATACGCTAATTGAAACTGCTGTGGAACTCGGGGTCGTCACCGAACAAGAGCTTGCGACATTGCGCGCTTGGCGAAACGAGCCAGAAACGTGGGGGCAATGACTTATATTCGTCTCATGTTGTATAATGGAAGAAAAGAAAAGAGGGATGCACATGTCGTTGCCTCGCTTTTCGAACGTTTCGTATGAACAATACGTTGCTTTGCGGCAAAATAGTGATGAGCGATTAGAATATATTGACGGTGTTGTTTATATGACACCTTCACCAAGCATTCAACATCAGCTCGTATCGAGCAATCTTCATACACAGTTTGGGATGTATTTCAAAGGAAAACAATGCAAAGTGTTTGCGGCTCCGACCGATATCGAGTTAGTGAACGAAAAATTTCCGGAACGAAAAGTTGTCATTCCTGATTTAAGCGTTATTTGTGAGGAAAAAGGATTTACGGAAACGAAATATGTCGGTGTCCCGACGTTGATTGTCGAAATATTAAGCCCGTCGAACCAAGCGCATGATTTAGTAACGAAGTTTAATTTATACATGGCATATGGTGTAAAAGAATATTGGATTGTCAATCCGATGAAACAAGCTGTCACTGTCTATGTACTAAATGAAGAAGGGCTTTATGAACAAGCAGATATTAAGGTTAGTACAGGAACGGTTCAATCTGTCTGTTTTCCTAGCCTGTGCGTTGATTTGCAAGAAATATTCCATTAATGGCGAAAAGCAACCGTGCGTGCGGTTGTTCATAAGTAAATTTATCCAAATTGCCCTCCCCTTAGGAGGGCTTTTGTGTTATCATGTTTTTTAGGTGCAATCGTATAGGCAGGGTGGTTGGTCACACCCTATCCCCTACAGAAAGGGGGTGTGACCATGAAGAGCAATTTCGACGTAGAAACGGCAACGTTTATGGTCTTGCTCATCACATTGGTGATTACTATCGTTGACAAAATGACTTCAAAAAAATAGTAATCCACCCTGCCGCCAAGCTTTAGGTGGATTACTTTTGCCTAACTGGTGACCGACCACTTCGGTCTATACGGTTGTACCCATAAGCTATGATAACCATAACTCACTAAATAAAATATATGTGAATTTCATGTTGATTGTACTCTTTTTTCTTTATTATATTTCAATTAGTTTTAAAAGTAAAGGGTATAGAAAAAGCGCATTCCTCCCCCACTTACTCCTTTCACTCGTTGAAGTGGGGATCTTTTTTATGCTTCTCATGGATTTATGATTGCGATGAGGAGTACTGTTGTTGCATGGACAGATTATTTAGCTTTTAATGCGCGAATTTCATTTTCTTGTTCTAGTGAGCGAAATGCGAGTGATTGGAGAACGAGCTCTTGCCGCGCTTGGCTGGCGATGACATCGTCTAGTTTTCGTAGCGCTTCGGCGAGGGTTTGTTTCATTGCTGGGATTTCGTTAATGGCTTCTAACGTTTCCATCACCGCTTGTTTAATAAACGGAATGTCTGCCACATCTTCTTTCGTTGCCATCGTTTGTTCGATGCGGTTCACGCGACCTTCTAGAGCCCGAATATCCTCTTTTAGCGCAGCCACATCCTCTTTCGTTGCCATTGTTTGTTCGATGTGGCTCACACGACTTTCTAGCGATTGAATATCCTCTTTTAGCGCAACAACGTCCTCTTTCGTTGCCATTGTGTGTTCAATGTGTTCGATTCGTTTGCTTACAGCGACAATATCGTCTTTGGTAGCCATTCGCTGTTCGATGCTGGCGATATCGTCTTTTGTTGCCATCGTTTGTTCAATCTGCTCGATTCGCTTGTTTACAGCGACGATATCATCTTTCGTCGCCATCGTTTGTTCGATTTGTTCGATGCGCTTGTCCATGGCAGTGATATCGTCTTTCGTCGCCATCGTTTGTTCAATGTGGCTAATGCGCTTGTCCATGGCAGTGATATCGTCTTTTGTCGCCATCGTTTGTTCAATGTGGCTAATACGCTTGTCCATGGCAGCGATATCGTCTTTTGTTGCCATCGTTTGTTCAATCTGCTCGATTCGCTTGTTTACAGCGACGATATCATCTTTCGTCGCCATCGTTTGTTCAATGTGACTAATGCGCTTGTCCATGGCGGCGATATCATCTTTCGTTGCCATATTTGTCCGCAAAAAGGCCAATTCATCGAAAATGCGTTGCAACAACTGCTCCATTCTTTCTCACCTCCTTTTTTCGTTTCTATTATATCATCATTCGACAAAAAGAAGCAGGAATATTTGTTAGAAAAAACCCCGCCTACTTAGACGGGTTTTTTCATCCTCACCACCAACTCCTCGTCCGGCGTGACGTAGATCGTTTGTTGGTTTTCGTAGATGACGAAACCAGGCTTTGCCCCGCTCGGTTTTTTGACGTAGCGGACGCGCGTGTAGTCGACCGGGACGGAGCTGGAGTGGCGCGCTTTGCTGAAGTAAGCGGCTAAATGGGCAGCTTCGATGATCGTTTGTTCCGATGGGTTTTTGCTGCGAATGACGACGTGGGAGCCTGGGATGTCTTTCGTGTGGAGCCAAATGTCGTCTTTGCTTGCGAATTTGTTTGTTAAGTAGTCGTTTTGTTTATTGTTTTTGCCGACGAAAATTTCTGTTCCGTCGCTTGAGATGTAGCGCTCGAGTTCAATCGTGCGCGGCTTTTGTTTTTTCTGTTTTGTTGCTTTCGCGCGCAAATAGCCTTGCTCGATTAATTCGTCGCGAATGTCATCAATGTCTTTAGGTGCTGCGGTTTCAAGCTGCTGTAATAGCGTATCGAAATACACAATTTCTTCTTTTGTGCGCTCAATTTGCTCTTGGACAATCGCAAGTGAATTTTTCGCTTTCTGGTATTTTTGAAAATAGCTTTGCGCGTTTTCCGACGGCGATTTTTGTTTATCAAGCGGAATCGTGACCGTTGCACCGTTTTCATCGTAATAGTTGACGACTTCGATTTCGCTCATTCCCCGCTGAACCGCATAAAGATTCGCGGTTAACAATTCTCCATATAGCCGATATTGTTCTGCTTGCTTTGCTTCTTCTAACGTTTGTTCTAACTTCAATAGCTTTTTCTCATTTTTCGCTTTTTCATTGGCAACAAACCGCTCTAAATCGTACGCCTGCTGTTTGACACGGTCGCGTTCGGCTTTTCCGAAATAAAAACGGTCAAGTAGCTCGCTTAATGTACGAAACGTTTTTCCTTCGGTCTGCAAATGCAAAAGCGGCAGCGCGTAAAACGTTTCTTTTTGCCCATTTGTATAAATGATCGGCGTAAATTTTTTGTTTCGCACGTCTTCGATGACGGCAATAAAACTTTTCGGCAACGTCGCCCGATTAGCTAACCCTGCGCGAAAGACGACTTCTTTGGCAAAGAGCGGCGAAATGCCAGCAAACGAAGCAACGAGTTGGTCAGCTAGTTTTCCTGCATGAAAATCAATCGTTTTCAACACTGTTTCTTCCGAGGAAAAGAGCGGGTTCACCTTTCCGTGCGACGGTGGGGCAACGTATACATAACCAGGCAACACCGTCCGATAACGATTGACGGCAGGGGAAAGATGTTTAATGCTATCAATGATCGTATTTGTTTGTTTATCGATAAGAATAATGTTGCTATGGCGTCCCATAATTTCCACAACGAGCTGTTTTATGGATATATCGCCGATTTCGTTTCGCCCTTTCGCCTCGATGACGATGATACGGTCAAAATCGACTTGTTGAATCGATTCAATAATGCTTCCCTCCAAATGTTTGCGCAACAGCATGCAAAACATCGGCGGCTCCGCAGGATTATCATACGTTTCGTTCGTCAAATGAACGCGTGCATAGCTCGGATGGGCTGACAGCAACAGCTTATAATTTTGTCCGCGCGCACGAATATGTAATAACAACTCATGGGAAAACGGTTGATAAATTTTTGTAATCCGTCCGCCTTCGAGCGCTGTTTTCAACTCTTCTGTCATTGCATATGTAAACACTCCGTCAAATGCCATAAAAAACACCTTTCTACCTTTTTCTTTCATTATACCATATCATTTTTTCGGACATGTCTGAATAAGCTTTCATAGAAACGAGCGATAAACGTTTTTCATTCGCCGTCTAAAACCATTTCACATCGCCTATGGGCAAATGTGGTGCTTCACTTAAGCTTATAGGGTTGAAGATTTTTAAAGAGGAGGGAAAGACATGCAGTGGCATACGCTTGCACCAAACGATGTGGCGAAAGAAACGAGCACGAACGTAACAACAGGGTTAACGACAGAGGAAGCGAAAAAACGGTTGAAACGGTTCGGGGAAAATAAGTTAAAAGAAGCGAAACAACAATCCGCACTTTTATTGTTTCTTCACCAGTTTCAAGATTTTATGGTGCTCGTGTTACTTGTGGCAACCGTTATTTCCGGCTTTCTTGGCGAATACGTCGATGCGGTCGCCATTATCGTCATCGTCGTTATGAACGCCTGCTTAGGTTTTTTTCAAGAACGGCGGGCGGAAAAATCACTGGAGGCGTTGAAACAGTTATCTGCCCCACAAGCGACCGTTTTGCGAGACGGCGAATGGGTAAAGGTGCGTTCTCAAGAACTTGTTGTCGGCGACGTGATTAAATTTTCAAGCGGTGACCGAATCGGCGCAGACGTCCGGCTCATCGACGCCAAAGGGTTAGAAATCGAAGAATCAGCGCTCACGGGGGAGTCAGTACCAACTAATAAAGTAGCCGCTCCGCTGACGAATGAACATGCGACGATTGGTGATTTACATAACATGGCGTTTATGGGGACGCTAGTAACGCGTGGAAGCGGCATCGGCATCGTCATTGCGACCGGCATGAAAACAGCGATGGGGCAAATCGCGAACCTTCTGCAAGAAGCAGAAACGGTAACGACCCCACTGCAGCGCAAACTAGAACAACTTGGGAAAATTTTGATCGTTGTCGCGCTGTTGCTTACGTTTCTTGTCGTTGTCGTCGGCGTGATGCAAGGACACGAGTTGTACGAAATGTTTTTGGCAGGGGTATCGCTTGCAGTTGCTGCCATTCCAGAAGGATTGCCGGCGATTGTAACAATCGCGTTAGCGCTTGGCGTGCAGCGCATGATTAAGAAAAATGCGATCGTTCGCAAACTTCCAGCGGTAGAGACGTTAGGATGCGCCTCGGTCATTTGTTCAGACAAAACGGGAACGATGACAGAAAATACGATGACCGTCACGCATCTATGGGCGAGCGGAAAAACATGGACGGTAAGCGGAACAGGGCTAGAAACGAGCGGTACGTTTTATGAGCACGATCGCCCTATTGATATGAAAAAAGAAGCGATGCTGCAGCAACTAGTAACGTTCGGTGCGCTTTGCAACAACGCGCAATTAAAAGAAAAAAACCACCGCCGTTACATCGACGGCGACCCGACCGAAGGGGCACTGCTCGTTGTGGCCATGAAAGCCGGTTTTACAAAAGAACGTCTTGAAGCTGAATTTACCATTGAACAAGAATTCCCGTTTGACTCTGAACGAAAAATGATGACGGTCATCGTCAAAGATCGAAGCGGTCGCCGCTTTATCATCACAAAAGGGGCACCGGATGTCCTTTTAGAAAGATGTGACCGCATCAACTGGAACGGACGCGAACAGCCAATGACGTCTGCTTGGCGAAAAACGGTACAAGAAGTAATCCAAACAATGGCAAATAAAGCGTTGCGTACAATTGCTATCGCGTATCGCCCGATTGGTGCTCACGAGCGAATCATAACGGAAAAAGAGGCGGAAAATACGCTTATTTTTGTCGGTGTCGAAGGAATGATTGACCCGCCGCGCCCGGAAGTGAAAAAAGCGATACAGCAATGCAAAGAAGCAGGTATTAAAACGGTCATGATTACCGGCGACCATGTGTTAACTGCAAAAGCAATCGCGAAACAGCTCGGCATTTTGCCCCCGAACGGAAAAGTGATGGATGGTGCGACGCTCTCTCGGCTTTCCGTTGATGAACTCGAAGAAGTAGTCGATGATATTTACGTATTTGCTCGTGTCTCACCAGAGCATAAACTAAAAATTGTGAAGGCGCTGCAGCGAAAAGGACATATCGTTGCGATGACCGGCGACGGCGTCAATGACGCCCCAGCGATTAAATCGGCAGATATCGGCGTTGCCATGGGAAAATCGGGAACGGATGTAGCAAAAGAAGCGGCAGCGCTTGTTTTACTGGATGACAATTTTGCTACGATTCAAGCCGCTATTCATGAAGGAAGAAATATTTACGAAAATATTCGCAAATTTATTCGTTATTTGCTTGCCTCCAATGTCGGCGAAATTTTAGTGATGTTGTTTGCGATGTTGCTTGCATTGCCGCTGCCGCTCGTGCCGATTCAAATTTTATGGGTCAACCTTGTCACAGACGGACTGCCGGCGTTGGCGCTTGGATTAGATAAAGCAGAAGAAAACGTGATGAAACGAAAGCCGCGCCATCCGAAAGAAGGTGTATTTGCCCGCGGGCTCGGCTGGAAAATCGTCAGCCGCGGCTTTGTCATCGGGGTTGTGACGCTTGCAGCGTTTATGGCCGTTTATGAACGCAGCGGAGAAAACCTTGTATATGCGCAGACGGCAGCGTTTGCGACATTAGTAATGGCGCAGTTGATTCACGTCTTTGACTGCCGCTGTGAGCGTTCTATTTTAGATCGTAATCCGTTTGGCAACCTATACCTTGTTGGTGCGGTACTGTTATCGGTGTTGTTGCTGTTGGTGGTCATTTATTATCCGCCGCTGCAAAGTGTATTTCATACCGTTCCGCTTGCGTTCGTTGACTGGTTGCTCATTGTCGGACTCTCGGCATTACCGACATTTTTATTTGCCGGTTCGTTTTTTGCAAGAAAATCGCGGATAAATATGTTATAATATGCAAGGTGATAGGGAATTTCCTATGACCTTTTCTTTTCGAAGACGTGCAATGGAAGTGATAACATGGTATGTAGCATGACAGGTTTTGGACGAAGCAAACAGACGACAGAACGCATGAGCGTAACCGTCGAAATGAAATCAGTGAATCATCGCTTTTGTGAAATTTCTATTCGTCTCCCTAGACAACTGTTAATCTTTGAGGATAAAATAAAAAAAGTGATTTCACAGTACGTGCAAAGAGGAAGAGTCGAAGTATTTATTACGATTGAAGGAGAAGGATGGACGAAACGGAAGCTGCACGTCGATTGGCAGTTGCTAAACGATTACTATGAGCAGCTAAAAGAAGCCGCTGCTCGCTTTACGTTGCAAGACCGTGTGACGTTAGAGCAGTTGTTTCAGCTCGAAGGAGTAGTTGAAGTTATCGAGGAAGAAACGGGAAATGAAGAAGTAGAACAGCTTCTTCTAACGGCGACAGAAGAAGCGGCTAAGCAGCTAAAAATGATGCGGGAAAAAGAAGGAGAGGCGCTCACTCGCGATATTCAAGAACAGCTTTCAGTCATTGCACGTTGTGTGCAAAACGTCCATCAATTCGCGAAAGAAGTGGCAGAACAATACCGCACTCGGCTTATGAAGCGAATGAACGAATGGGTGCAAGGGGCAATTGACGAAACGCGTCTTTTAACAGAAGTCGCGATATTGGCAGAAAAGGCAGATATTAATGAAGAACTAACGCGTATTCGTAGCCATATTGAGCAGATAGAACATACGTTGCAGCAAGCAGGAACGGTCGGACGAAAACTTGATTTTTTAGTGCAAGAGTTAAACCGCGAAATGAACACGATTGGCGCAAAAGCAAATGACGGCCGCATCGCCTTACAAGTCGTTGAAATGAAAAGCGCGCTTGAAAAGGTGAAAGAACAAGTGCAAAATATAGAATAACTGTTTATTGTGAGGAAGTTGCGGCAACAATAAATTTTATGGCAGGTGGAACGTTCGTGGGGATTAAATTAATCAATATTGGCTACGGCAATATGGTTTCAGCTTCCCGCATTATCTCAATCGTTAGCCCAGATTCTGCGCCGATTAAGCGGATTGTGCAAGAGGCGCGCGAGAGCGGAAAATTAATCGATGCGACGCACGGCAGACGAACACGTGCAGTCATTATTATGGATAGCGACCACGTCGTTTTATCGTCCGTACAGCCGGAAACGGTTGCCCATCGGCTGTACGGACGTGACGATTTATCAGAAGAAGGGTAGGGTTTTAGGCGTTTATGTGTGAACGAGGACTATTAATCGTATTGTCAGGACCATCTGGTGTCGGAAAAGGAACAGTGCGCAAAGCGTTATTTTCGCAACCGGACATTAATTTGCATTATTCCATTTCGGTAACGACACGAAAACCGCGCGAAGGCGAAATAGACGGTGTCGATTACTTCTTTAAAACGCGCGAAGAGTTTGAACAAATGATTCGCGAAAACAAGTTGCTCGAATGGGCGGAATACGTCGGTAACTATTACGGCACACCGATTGACTACGTCGAAAAAACACTACAAGAAGGAAAAGACGTATTTTTAGAAATCGAAGTACAAGGGGCGCTGCAAGTGCGCAAAGCGTTTCCGGAAGGGCTGTTTATTTTCCTAGCGCCACCGAGCTTAAACGAATTGAAAAATCGCATTGTCACGAGAGGAACCGAATCGGAAGAATTAATTAACGATCGCATGAAAGCAGCGAAAGAAGAACTTGAAATGATGGATGCGTACGACTATGTCGTCGAAAATGATGAAGTTGAACTAGCGTGCGAACGCATTAAAGCGATTGTCGTTGCAGAACATTGCAAGCGCGAACGCGTAGCGCAACGCTATAAAAAAATGCTGGAGGTTGAGTAGCATGTTGTATCCTTCCATCGACTTATTAATGGAAAAGCTAGACTCAAAATATACGCTTGTAAGTGTTGCGGCGAAACGGGCACGCCAACTGCAAGAAAACGAGGATGATTTAACGATTGAAAAACCAGTATCGAAAAAATTCGTTGGAAAAGCGTTAGAGGAGATTGCTGCCGGTCATATCGAACTAATAAAAGAAGAGAAATAACAACCTACGTTTAGGTTGTTATTTTTTTACAAAAAGTGAAAGGGGAGCGTCGCGCATGGTTCAAGGAAAAAATATTTTATTATGTGTCACTGGCGGGATTGCCGTTTATAAAGCAGCTGCGTTAACAAGCAAATTAACGCAGCGGGGAGCGAACGTGAAAGTCCTCATGAGCGAAGCGGCTTGCAAATTTGTTACGCCGCTGACGTTTCAAGCGTTATCACGCCATGACGTTTATATTGATACGTTTGAAGAAAAGCAGGCAGCGGTCATCGCCCATATTGATTTAGCCGATTGGGCCGATCTTGTCTTAGTCGCACCGGCAACGGCCAATACGATCGGGAAGCTCGCCAACGGAATCGCTGACAATATGGTAACGACAACGCTGCTTGCCACAACGGCACCTGTATGGATTGCCCCAGCGATGAACGTTCATATGTACGAGCATCCAGCAGTTCAAGAAAATATTGAAAAACTGATTCGTTTTGGCTACCGGTTTATTGAACCAGCGGAAGGGCATTTGGCATGCGGATATGTCGGAAAAGGAAGGTTGGAAGAACCAGAGACGATTATCGCTGCCATCGAACATTATTTTTCTCCGTCTTCCCAACTTTTAAAAGGAAAAAAAGTGCTCGTCACCGCAGGACCGACGCGGGAAAAAATCGATCCTGTCCGCTTTTTTACGAACCGGTCGACAGGAAAAATGGGCTATGCGATTGCCGAAGCTGCCGCCGCATTAGGGGCGGAAGTGATACTCATTTCTGGGCCAACGAACTTGCCAGCACCAGCACGTGTGAAAACAATCCGCATTGAATCAGCGCAGCAAATGTACGAAGAAGTGATGAAATATTTTCCGTATACAGACATTGTCATTAAATCGGCGGCAGTGGCGGATTATCGCCCGAAATATGTATTTCAAGAAAAAATGAAAAAACAGCCGGGTGATTTAGTGATTGAATTAGAGCGAACGATTGATATTTTAAAAACGCTTGGCGAGCAAAAAACGACACAATTTTTAGTCGGATTTGCAGCAGAAACGGAACACGTCGAGCAATACGCTCGAAAGAAACTAGAAAGCAAAAACTTAGATATGATTGTTGCCAACAACGTCGCGCAAGAAGGGGCAGGATTTGCTGGGGATACGAACATTGTCACCATTTTTAAACGGGACGGGTCGGTCATTTCTCTTCCACTGCTAGCGAAAAAGCAAGTGGCGGAAGAAATTTTAAAAGTGATTGCGGAGGAACTTCAGTGAAAATTGCCTCTGTCATTGTCGATGTTCCAGCGCGGCAAACCGACCGACCGTTTGATTATGAAATTCCTGCAAAATGGGAAGATGTGCTACAAGTGGGGATGCGTGTCACTGTTCCGTTCGGCGCAAGACGACTGCAAGGATTTGTTGTCGACATTAAAACGCATTCAGAAGCAAAGTCGCTTAAACCGATCGAAGCCATGTTAGACGTCACCCCAGTTTTAAACGAGGAGCTGTTGCAGCTGGGAAAATATTTAACAGAAACGACGCTTTGCTTTGCTATTTCTGCCTACCAAGCGATGCTTCCGGCAGCGATGAAAGCAAAGTATGAAAAAGAAATTCGGCTCGTTGACGAAGCGTATCGCCAAAAATTGCACCCGAGCGTCCAGCCGCTGTTTGCCAACCGCTCGGCGCTGTTGTGGAAAGAAATCGACGAAACAACCGTCCTTTCACGCTTGCAAAAAGACATTCAAAACGGATATTTAGAAGTCGTTTACCACGTGAAAGAAAAAGGGTCGAAAAAAATGGTGAAATATATCGCCTGCACGCTTACAAAAGAGCAGTGCGGCGAAGCGCTCCGGTCGCTTCCGGCAAATGCCACTAAACAAAGGCGACTACTTGAGCTGTTAGTATCGGCACAAAAAGGGTTACCACTGAAAGAAGCGCTCGAGCAAAGCAACGCGTCGCACGCGGCAGTCAAGGCACTTATCGATAAAGGAATCGTTCGCGAATATGAAGTCGAAACGTATCGCGACCCGTATGAACAGCGCCATTTTGCGAAAACCGTGCCGCTTTCGCTAACGAACGAACAACAACAAGCACTAGATGCCATTGTTGACAGTGTGCGAAAAAATGAGCATCACGTCTTTTTGCTGTATGGAGTGACGGGCAGCGGCAAAACAGAAGTATATATGCAGGCGATTGAAGAAGTGTTAGCCCGTGGGAAAGAAGCGATCGTTCTCGTTCCAGAAATTTCGCTTACGCCGCAAATGGTCGAGCGTTTTAAAGGGCGGTTCGGCTCGCAAGTCGCTGTGCTTCACAGCGGTCTTTCCGTTGGGGAAAAATACGACGAATGGCGGAAAATTCAACGAAAAGAAGTAAAACTTGTCGTCGGTGCCCGCTCGGCGATTTTTGCTCCGTTTGAAAACTTAGGCATGATTATTATTGATGAAGAACATGAAGCAAGCTATAAACAAGAAGAAACGCCGCGCTATCACGCTCGCGATGTCGCTATTTACCGCGCGCGCTTTCATCAGTGCCCAGTTGTGCTTGGCAGCGCCACCCCATCGCTCGAATCGTTTGCTCGCGCGAAAAAAGGGGTGTATCGTCTGTTGACGTTGCAAAAACGGATGAGCGAAAACGGCTTGCCGACGGTCAACATTATCGATATGCGTGAAGAGTTGCGGAGCGGCAACCGTTCAATGTTTTCGCGGTCGCTATTTGAAAAATTACAAGACCGTCTACAAAAAGGGGAACAAGCGGTGCTCTTTTTAAATCGGCGCGGCTATTCTACGTTTGTCATGTGCCGAGATTGTGGGTATGTGATCCGTTGTCCGCACTGCGATATTTCGCTTACGTACCACCGCGTGCAGCAGCGGCTAAAATGCCATTATTGCGGCTACGAAGAGCACGTTGCTTCGCGTTGCCCGTCGTGTACAAGCGAACACATTCGCTTTTTTGGAGCAGGAACACAAAAAGTGGAAGAGGAATTAACGAAATTGCTGCCGCAAGCGCGCGTCATTCGGATGGATGTCGACACGACGAGCCGAAAAGGGGCGCACGAACAGTTACTTTCTGCTTTCGGTGAAGGGAAAGCGGACATTTTGCTTGGCACCCAAATGATTGCCAAAGGGCTCGATTTTCCGAAGGTGACGTTAGTTGGTGTATTAACGGCAGATACGATGCTCCACCTTCCGGATTTTCGCGCCTGCGAAAAAACGTTTCAACTATTAACGCAAGTGAGCGGACGAGCGGGTCGGCATCACTTGCCAGGAGAAGTTGTCATTCAAACGTATACACCGGATCATTACAGCATTGAATTAGCCGCTTGCCACGATTATGAAACGTTTTATCAAAAAGAAATGTTCGTTCGCAAGCGACACGGCTATCCGCCGTTTTACTATTTAACCCTTATCACCGTTTCGCATCCAGAAATAACAAAAGCCGTAGCGGTGACAGAAAAAATTGCGGCATACGTGCGCAGCCAATTGTCAAAAGAAGCGGTCATCCTCGGACCGGTCGCTTCGCCAATTGCGCGGCTCCATGATAGATATCGTTACCAATGCATGATAAAATACAAGCGGGAGGCGATTACTGCTGTGTTAAAAAACGTGATTGACCGCTACCAGCAAGATATCTCCCAGGGAGAGTTGCAGCTGACGATTGACACCAACCCGTATATGATGATGTAAATTGGAGGAATCATTTTGGCGAAACTAACGATAGTTACGTATCCAGCAGAAATATTAGAAACCGTATGTGAAAAAGTCACACAATTTGACCGCTCGCTTGTCAAACTACTAAACGACATGTACGACACGATGCTAGAAGCGGACGGCGTTGGCTTAGCCGCTCCGCAAGTCGGCATCGCCAAGCAAATCGCCATTGTCGATATTGGCGATGAACACGGTCGAATGGAGTTAATCAATCCCGTCATTTTAGAAGCGCGCGGCGAACAAATTGGCCCGGAAGGATGTTTAAGTTTTCCAGGGCTATTTGGGGATGTCAGCCGAGCGGAATACGTAAAAGTGCGCGCGCAAAATCGGCACGGTCGCGTGTTTACGCTCGAAGCGACAGGCTTTTTAGCGCGGGCGTTGCAACATGAAATCGACCATTTGCATGGCGTTTTATTTACGACAAAAGTCATTCGATATTACGAATCAGAAGAATTGGAAGGTTTTTGACTGTTAATGATAAATGTATAAATATTTATAAAAATCTGACGATCATTTTATGTGAAAAAAGTCAAAAAGGGGCTGGGAGAAGATGATTCGCACGTACAAAGTCATGCTTCTGCCCAACAATAAGCAAAAGACGAAGCTTTTTCAATGCGCAGGTGTTGCCAGATGGGCGTATAACTTTGCATTAGCGCAACAACAAGAAAATTATAAACAAGGTGGTCAATTTTTGAGTGATGGCGAACTAAGAAAAAGGTTAACGCAGCTTAAACAAACGAAAGAGTACAGTTGGCTCAATCAATTCTCAAACAACATCACAAAACAAGCAATTAAAGATGCGTGTCAAGCCTACAAAAACTTTTTCGAAGGATGGGCGAAGTTTCCGAAGTTTAAAACAAAAAAGCGAACACGCCCAAGTTTTTATCAAGACACCGCCAAAATCAAAGTGACCGACACGCACGTGAAATTAGAAAAACTCACCCCTTCCAAAAAGAAAAAGAAACAGACATTCAATTGGATACGTTTGGCGGAACGAGGTCGTATTCCTCACGGTGCAAATATAAAGTATGTCAATCCGCGCATCGTGTTTGACGGAATGAACTGGTTTTTAACGGTCGGCGTAGAGGAAGGGGAAGTGAAACACGAAACGTACAGCGAAGGCATCGGCATTGATTTAGGGATAAAATCGTTCGCTACCGTCAGCAGTGGGATGACATTTCCTAACATCCATCACATGCCTCAAGTGAAAAAACTTGAAAAACAAATCAAACGAATGCAAAGAAAAATATCGCGAAAATATGAAATGAACAAAATCCAAATCGAAGGAGGTGAATTCCGTTACAGAAAAACGGAAAACATCAAGAAATATGAATTCCTTGTTTTGAAAAAACGCCGAAGGCTAAAAAATATCCAGCTAAACTATACCCACCACATCACAACGACGTTGGTGAAAACCAAGCCAGCGTATGTCGTGATGGAAGACTTGAATACAATCGGCATGTTAAAGAATCGGAAGCTATCGAAAGCGATTCAACAACAAACATTCCACGAGTTCAAGCGGCAAATGACGTACAAATGTGCATGGCATAGTATCGAGTTGATCGTGGCGGATCGTTTTTATCCGTCAAGCAAAATGTGCAGCTGTTGCGGTCATGTAAAAGAGAAGCTTTCTCTATCCGAACGGACGTATCGCTGTGAAGCTTGCGGGATAGAAATGGATCGCGACCTCAACGCGAGCATCAACTTGAAAAACTATGCTAAGTAAAGCACAACATGTACCCATACGTTAGTGGGGAAGTGAAGCCTTCGGAGCGCCAAGGAAACGAGAGTAGCTTTTCGCGAAATCGGGCGCGATGAACAAGGAAGGAAACATAGACTTTTATAGGTTTCTTATAAAGTCTTGTAAGTTTTCTGTAACGGATAGATACGTATGGTGCGAATTGTTTTTATGGGAACACCGGATTTTGCTGTTCCGGTGCTCCAACAACTCATTCACGACGGCTATAATGTCGTCGGTGTCGTTACACAGCCCGATAAACCAAAAGGACGCAAAAAAGAACTAACGCCGCCACCAGTGAAAGTGGAAGCGGAAAAACATGGCATCCCGGTATTGCAGCCAACAAAAATTCGCGAAAAAGAACAATACGAGCAAGTGCTTGCACTGAAGCCTGATTTAATCGTGACGGCTGCGTTCGGGCAAATTTTGCCGAAAGAATTGCTTGAAGCGCCATCGTACGGCTGCATTAACGTCCATGCGTCATTGTTGCCGGAATTGCGCGGCGGTGCACCGATTCATTATGCGATTTTGCAAGGAAAAACAAAGACGGGCATTACCATTATGTATATGGTCGAAAAGCTCGATGCCGGCGATATGTTGACGCAAGTGGAAGTGCCGATTACAGAAACAGATACGGTCGGTACGCTTCACGACAAATTAAGTACAGCAGGCGCGAAACTATTATCGGAAACGATTCCTTTATTGCTTGCCGGAAAAATTACGCCGATTCCGCAAGCAGAGGAAAAGGCAACGTTTGCGCCAAATATTAAGCGGGAACAAGAAAAAATCGATTGGACAAAAACAGGCGAAACGATTTACAACCACATTCGCGGCTTACATCCGTGGCCGGTCGCCTATACAACATACGAAGGGCAAGTGTGGAAAATTTGGTGGGGAGAAAAAGTCGCAGCACAAACAAACGCTGAACCAGGAACGATTATCGCTGTAGAACGCGATGGTATCGTCGTTGCGACAGGCAATGAAACGGCCATTAAAATTACCGAATTGCAGCCGTCCGGCAAAAAACGAATGAGCGCAGCGCAATTTTTGCTCGGCGCTGACATTATGATTGGGAAAAAGCTAGGAGATGACAATGAGTAAAAACGCACGAGAAATAGCGCTTGAAGCGCTTTTAGCAGTCGAAGAAAAAAAAGCATATAGCCATTTGTTGCTCAATCAACTGTTGCGCACAGAACCGCTGTCGGAAAAAGATAAGGGGCTATTGACAGAAATTATGTACGGCACCATCCAACGCCGTGACACGCTCGACTATTATTTGCGCCCGTTTCTGCAAAAAGCGCGGAAACTGCAACCGTGGGTGCGCATTTTGCTTCGGTTGTCGCTTTATCAAATGCTATATTTAGATCGCGTCCCGGACCGTGCCGTCATTTTTGAAGCGGTAGAAATCGCCAAAAAGCGCGGCCATCGCGGCATCGCGTCAATGGTAAATGGCGTATTGCGCGCGATTCAGCGCGAAGGTGTCCCGCCGCTTGCGGCAATCGAGGACGAGGTAGAGCGGCTTTCGGTTGCGACAAGCCATCCACATTGGCTCGTGAACCGCTGGGTGTTGCAATACGGGTTCGATACGACAAAAAAAATATGTGAAGCGAATTTATTGCCGCCAAAACAAACGGCTCGCGTCAATACCGCAAGAATAACGGTCGAAGAAGCGATAGAAAAACTAGCGGAAGAAGGCGTCGACGTCGTGCGCGGCGAAGTGGCGAAAGAAGCGGTGAAAGCGAAAAAAGGAAACTTAGCGAATACCGCCATGTTTCGCGATGGCTACATCACCATTCAAGACGAAAGTTCAATGCTCGTTGCAGCCGCGCTAAACCCAAGCGACCGTGAACGAGTACTTGATAGTTGTGCTGCCCCTGGCGGAAAAGCGACGCATCTTGCTGAACGAATGCACGGAACAGGAGAAGTCATCGCGCTTGATATTCATGACCATAAAGTAAAGTTAATTAATGAACAGGCGAAGCGGTTAAAGCTCGAAAACGTTACAGCGCGGGCGCTCGATAGCCGCCATGTTCGCGACTATTTTGCTGAGTCGTCATTTGACAAAATTTTAGTGGACGCGCCTTGTTCTGGATTTGGCGTCATTCGCCGCAAGCCGGAAATTAAATATGCGAAAACAGAAGCTGACTTGCCGGCGCTTTCTTCATTACAACTCGATATTTTAATGGCAGCAGCACCATTGTTAAAGGCTGGAGGTACGCTTGTGTACAGCACATGTACAATCGACCGTGACGAAAACGACGCAGTCGTGGACACTTTTTTGCAAAAGCATCCGGAATTTGTGCTTGATGATACGTTGCAAGAAAGAATGCCAGAAATAGTCCGCCCATATGTCAAAGGCGGCAAGCTATTGTTATTGCCGCATCATGTCGATTCCGACGGATTTTTTATCGCATCATTACGAAAGAAGGGGTAATATTGGAAAAAACAGCAGGATCAAACGAAACGAAAACGTATTTGCCATCCATTTATTCGCTTACACTCGAACAGTTGCAAGATTGGATGGTGGAGCATGGAGAAAAGCCGTTTCGGGCGACACAAATCTATGAATGGCTATACGGGAAACGAATCATATCGTTTGAAGACATGACAAACATCCCAAAAAGCTTGCGCGAAAAACTAGCCGAGCAGTTTACGATTACAACGCTAAAAACACTTGTGCAACAAACATCGAAAGACGGAACGATGAAATTTTTATTTGAGCTGCATGACGGCTATTCGATTGAAACGGTGCTCATGCGCCACGACTACGGCAATTCGATTTGCGTCACGACCCAAGTCGGTTGCCGCATCGGCTGTACGTTTTGCGCCTCGACGCTCGGCGGATTGAAGCGCCATTTAGAAGCAGGCGAAATTGTCGCCCAAGTGGTCAACGTACAAAAAGCGTTAGATGAGCAAAATGAGCGCGTCGACAGCATCGTCGTCATGGGAATTGGCGAGCCGTTTGACAACTACGACGAACTCATCAAATTTTTAAAAATTGTCAACCATCCGAAAGGGCTGCATATCGGTGCCCGTCATATTACCGTGTCGACGAGTGGCATTATTCCGAAAATTTATCAGTTCGCGGAAGAAGGAATGCAAATTAATTTTGCCATTTCCTTGCACGCACCGACAACGGAATTGCGCACGAAATTAATGCCCATTAACAAAGCATATCCGCTCCCGAAACTAATGGAAGCGGTACGCTACTACATCGAAAAAACAGGTCGGCGCGTCACGTTTGAATACGGCTTATTCGGTGGCGTCAACGATCAAATCGAGCACGCCGAACAATTATCCGCCCTGTTAAAAGGACTCAAGTGCCATGTCAACTTAATTCCCGTGAACTACGTCCCAGAACGCAACTACGTTCGAACGCCGCGCGAACAAATTTTTGCGTTTGAACGAACGCTGAAAAAACACGGAATTAATGTAACGATTCGCCGCGAACAAGGGCACGACATCGATGCAGCATGCGGGCAGCTTCGCGCGAAGGAGCGAAAAGAAGAGACGAGGTGAAACCGATGGACGCTGTTTTCCAAACGGATATTGGAAAAATTCGTTTACACAATGAAGACTGTGGCGGCATTTTTCAAAATAAAGACGGTTATTATTTAGCGGTTGTTGCCGACGGCATGGGCGGTCATCGAGCAGGCGATGTCGCGAGCGAAATGACGATTGCCTACTTGAAAAAAGAATGGGAAGAAACGGAAAACATCGTTTCTCCTGACAAAGCAGAGCAATGGTTAAAAGAGCATATTGCTACTATTAACCGTCTATTATTTGACCATTCGTTACAGCATGAAGAATGCCAAGGAATGGGAACGACGATTGTAAGCGCCATTTGCACCGAGCAATTCGCGACGATTGGTCACATTGGCGACAGCCGCTGTTATATTTTAAACCAGCACGGATTTCAACAAATTACCGAAGACCATTCGCTTGTAAATGAGCTTGTGAAAACAGGGCAAATTTCCAAAGAAGATGCTGAGCACCATCCACGGAAAAACGTGTTATTACGAGCGCTCGGAACAGAAAAAGAAGTAAAGCTAGATATGAAGACAATTACCGTCGATGCACACGATCAATTGCTCTTATGTTCGGACGGGCTATCGAATAAAGTATCGGAACAGACGATGACCGATATTTTAATGTCGGACCGACCGTTAAAAGAGAAAGCAGAGACGCTCGTTCGCTTAGCTAATGAGCATGGCGGCGAAGACAATATTACGTTAGCAATCGTACAATTTTCATCGGAATGTGAAAGCGGGTGAGGAGCGTGCTCATTGGCAAACGATTAAACGAACGGTATAAAATCGTTAGCTTGCTTGGTGGCGGCGGCATGGCTAATGTATATTTAGCGAGAGACATGATTTTAGATCGCGACGTCGCCATTAAAGTGCTTCGCTTTGACTTTGCGAACGATGAGCAATTTATTAAACGGTTTCGTCGGGAAGCGCAGGCAGCAACAAGCTTAAACCATGAAAATATCGTCAGCATTTACGACGTTGGCGAAGACGAAGGCGTTTATTATATTGTGATGGAATATGTGCGCGGTTCGACGTTAAAACAATATATTCAACAGCACGCTCCATTAAGTGTACCAAAAGCGCTTGATATTATGGAGCAACTCACTTCCGCTATTGCGCATGCTCATGCGAATCGAATCATTCATCGTGACATTAAGCCGCAAAATATTTTAATTGACGAGCATGGAAAAGTGAAAATTAC
Source organism: Anoxybacteroides voinovskiense (assembly GCF_014196205.1). Taxonomy (GTDB): domain Bacteria; phylum Bacillota; class Bacilli; order Bacillales; family Anoxybacillaceae; genus Anoxybacteroides; species Anoxybacteroides voinovskiense. Next base: position 95,113 of record NZ_JACIDE010000002.1, read on the forward strand.
CGACTTTGGCATCGCGGTAGCATTAAGTTCAACGACGATTACGCAAACCAATTCCGTACTTGGTTCGGTGCATTATTTATCGCCAGAGCAAGCGCGCGGAGGAGTGGCGACCGAAAAATCAGACATTTATTCGCTTGGTATTGTCATGTTTGAGCTGCTGACTGGTCGTCTTCCGTTTTCTGGGGAATCAGCGGTGTCGATTGTACTAAAACATTTACAGACGGAAACGCCGTCGCCAAAAGCGTGGAATCCCTCTATTCCACAAAGCGTCGAAAACGTGATTTTAAAGGCGACAGCAAAAGACCCGTTTTATCGCTATCAATCGGTGCAGGAAATGAACGAAGACATTCGAACCGCCTTAAACCCTGACCGGTTGCATGAAGCCAAATTCACCATTCCAGACGACGAAGAAGCGACAAAAGCGGTACCGATTATGAAAGATTCATTCGCAGAAAAAACGACTGTGCGCGAAGAGCGAAATGAGCCAGAAAAAGAGCCAGCAAAAGAAAAAAAGAAAAAGAGATGGCTTAGTTGGTTTGTCGCACTGCTTCTCCTTGTAGCTATTGCCGGGGTAAGTATGTTCACTTGGGTTCCAGCGGTGTTTTTTCCAAAAGACATTACCGTTCCCGACGTGACGAACGAGGAGTACGACAAAGCGGTCGCCAAGTTATCGTCGCTTGGGTTTGAAATTAAAGAAACGAAAGAAGTGGAAGATGACGAAATTAAAGAAGGATACGTCGTCCGCACAGAGCCGAAAGCAGGCGAAGTGGTGAAAGAAGGAACGGCGGTGACGATTTATAAAAGCATCGGCAAGAAAAAAGTTGAATTTGGCGATTATGTTGGCCAAGATTTTCCAACCGTCGAAGAGCAATTAAAAAACGAACACTTTTTAATCGTTCGCCGCATCGAACGATATAGCGAAGAACCGGCAGGAACGATTCTCGAGCAATTCCCTTCTCCAGGGGAAAAAGTCGTTCCCGAAGAAACGGAAGTAGAATTTACGGTAAGCGCCGGAACGCCGAAAGTGATGCTAAAAGATTTAACTGGTTATACGGAAAAAAGCGTTCGTGACTATGCCCAAGAGCAACAGTTAAACGTTGTCGTCAAACACGAATATTCCGATCAAGTGCCAGAAGGGATCGTTATTTCGCAACTCCCAAGCGCCAACACGGAACTGCAAAAAGGAGATACGATCACCGTTATTATTTCCCGCGGGCAAGAGCCAAAGCCGAATAAAACGGTCATTAAAGAAATTGACATTCCATACGATTCCGACCAACATGGAGAAGTAATAGAAGCACAGTTGTATATTCAAGATGCTAACCATGATATGACGAAACCATATAAGACGTATCGATTGACAGCACCGGTTAAAGAAACGGTAGAGTTTGTCATTCCGTATAATGGACAAGCGTACTATCGGGTGATTGTCAATCATGTCGTGAAACAAGAAGGAACGATTCCGTATCCAAACGAAAAAAAGGAGTGAAGCTATGGCAGAAGGAAAAATTATTAAAGCATTAAGCGGATTTTATTACGTACTTAGCGAAGGGAAAATCGTTCAATGCCGCGGACGAGGAGTGTTTCGCGCGCAAAAAATAACGCCGCTTGTCGGCGATGACGTCGTTTTTGAAGCGACGTCGCCAACGGACGGATACATTATGAAAGTACATGAACGAAAAAACGAACTCGTGCGCCCGCCGATTGCTAACGTTGACCAAGCGGTGCTCGTTTTTTCTGCGGTAGAACCTGATTTTAGTGCCGTTCTTCTCGACCGTTTTCTTGTGCTCATTGAATCGAAAGACATTCGCCCACTCATTGTCGTCAATAAAATGGATTTATTGACAGAAAAAACGAAGCCGTTAGTTGAAGCGTATATCGATGACTACCGCCGCATTGGGTATGATGTCATTCAAACATCGACGGTGGAGAATAGCGGAGTGGAACAGCTTCTTCCGTATTTCGCCAATAAAACATCCGTGTTTGCTGGTCAATCCGGTGTAGGAAAATCATCGATTTTAAATGCGATTCGTCCGGATTTACAGTTAAAAACAAACGATATTTCCCAGCATTTAGGGCGAGGAAAACATACGACACGGCATGTGGAACTAATCGAAATTGGCGACGGACTTGTCGCTGATACACCTGGATTTAGCGCCCTTGAATTTAACGACATCGAAGAAGAGCAGCTCCCTATGTGTTTTCCGGAGTTTGTGAAACGGAGCGACGAATGCAAGTTTCGCGGCTGCATGCATATAGCAGAGCCAAAATGTGCGGTGAAAAAAGCGCTAGAAGCGGGAGAAATCCCTTCCTACCGCTATGACCATTACGTTCGGTTTATGGAGGAAATAAAAGAACGAAAGACGAGGTATTAGATGATGATTAAAATTGCTCCTTCGATTTTATCGGCTAATTTTGCTAAATTAGAAGAAGAAATTCGCGACGTTGAACGAGGCGGAGCCGACTATATTCATGTCGATGTCATGGACGGTCATTTTGTGCCAAATATGACAATCGGTCCGCTTGTCGTAGAGGCGATTCGTCCGGTGACAACATTGCCGCTCGATGTCCATTTAATGATTGAACAGCCTGACCGATACATCCCAGCGTTTGCAAAAGCGGGCGCTGACTATTTATCGGTTCATGTTGAAGCGTGTCCGCATTTGCATCGAACGATTCATTTCATAAAAGAACATCGGGTAAAAGCGGGGGTCGTTTTAAACCCGCATACCCCTGTTTCGATGATTGAACACGTTTTAGATGATGTCGATTTAGTGTTGTTAATGACAGTAAATCCAGGGTTTGGGGGGCAAACATTTATTCATTCGGTGCTCCCGAAAATTACTCGTGTCGCCCAATTAGTGAAAGAGCGGAACTTGCAAGTGGAAATTGAAGTGGACGGGGGAGTAAATGCACAAACGGCTCGTCTTTGCATCGAAGCAGGGGCGAACGTGCTTGTCGCTGGTTCCGCTGTTTACAACGAAACCGATCGGGCGGCAGCGATTCGGGCAATTCGTGGAGATCATTAAACGGAAGGCAGTCGCCTTCCGTTTTTCGATAGGAGGGAAAACGATGATTATTCATATTGTCGGCGGTGGTCCAAACGAGTGCATGCCTTCTTTTCAGCGTTACGACGGAGAAGAAGTTCAGTGGGTCGGCGTCGATCGCGGCGTATGGACATTATTGAACGCTGGCATACGTCCCGTCAAAGCGTTCGGCGATTTCGATTCGCTCGATGCAGAGGAACTCCGACACGTGCAAACAGCGTTGGAATTAGATATATGGCCGGCGGAAAAAGACAAAACGGATATGGAAATTGCGCTAGACTGGGCAGTGCAGCGTGATGTGGAGCTGATTCGACTTTTCGGTGCGACTGGTGGACGGCTTGATCATTTATTTGGCAACGTTCAGTTATTAGTGAAATATATAAACAAACGAATCGAAATGGTCGACAAACAAAACACCATCACCGTTCATCTTCCAGGGACGTACACCGTTTTCGCAAACGAATATCCGTATGTTTCGTTCGTTCCAATTTCTCTTGACGTCACGGGCTTAACGCTAAAAGGATTTAAATATCCGTTAACAAATTGTCATATTCCGCTTGGTTCGACACTATGTATTAGTAATGAACTCATCCAATCTTCCGGTACTTTTTCGTTTACGGAAGGCATATTAATGATGATAAGAAGCAAAGATTTAGGCGGGGACGTTTAGGTACTATTTTTCGTCAGGCGAATATACTAGTTAGAGAAGCGAAGCTCGTCACGATAGTTGAGGAGGGATCGGAATGAAGTTTTACACGATTAAGCTGCCAAAATTTCTCGGCGGAATTGTACGGGCGGTGTTAAATTCCTTTAAAAAAGGATAATAAAAAAGCACCAGTCTTTGGTGCTTTTTTATTTCGTGTAGGGATTATACACGCTCGATTTTTCCTGATTTAAGCGCACGTGCAGAAACCCAAACACGTTTTGGTTTTCCGTCTACTAAAATGCGCACTTTTTGAAGGTTTGCTTTCCATGTACGTTTATTAGCGTTCATTGCGTGTGAACGAGAGTTCCCGAAAGATTTTTTCTTTCCAGTTACAAAGCATTTTGCCATCTTTTTTCCCTCCTTGCTTTCCAAACAAATCATCGCATGCTAAAAACACTACTATAATTTATCATACAAAAGAAGAGATTGCAATAGCTCAAGTGCAGTGTTTCAAGAAAATTCCCTTGACATATGATTATATTTTCGGCTAAATAATACTAGTGGGTGAAGGGGTACTTTTAAAAAGGGTGCTTGTGTAGTAAAATGGCGGTAGCTATATTTCCGAAGGAGGAACCCGATATGTCCATGGAACTACAAACAAAGTATGGACGCATTGAAGTAGAGAATGATGTAATTGCCACAATCGCTGGAGGAGCAGCGGTAGATTGTTACGGCATCGTTGGGATGGCATCAAAAAATCAATGGAAAGATGGTCTTTCGGACATTTTACGCCGCGAAAACTTTTCGAAAGGTGTCATTGTCCGTGAAGAAAATGGCGAAGTGCATATCGATATGTACATTATCGTCAGCTACGGTGTGAAAATTTCTGAAGTGGCTCATAACGTGCAAACGAAAGTGAAATATACGCTTGACCAAACATTAGGGTTAGCAGTGCAGTCGATTAACATCTATGTTCAAGGGGTTCGCGTCACGAACCCGTAGTACAGTAAGGAGGAATACACTGGTGACAATTCGGACGTTAGACGGAAGACGGTTTGCCAATATGGTCGTAAAGGGGGCGCAACATTTAGCAAACAATGCGAAAGCAGTTGATGCGCTCAACGTCTTTCCGGTTCCAGACGGAGATACAGGAACGAACATGAATCTATCGATGACTTCTGGCGCAAAAGAAGTGAAGGCGCAATCGTCAGAACATATCGGAAAAATGGCTGGCGCGCTCGCCAAAGGGTTGTTAATGGGAGCGCGCGGCAATTCGGGTGTAATTTTATCCCAATTGTTCCGTGGATTTGCCAAAGCGGTAGAAGGAAAGCAAACAATTACAAGCACAGAGTTTGCCGAAGCGTTAGAAGCGGGGGTTGCCACTGCTTATAAGGCGGTTATGAAGCCGGTGGAAGGAACGATTTTAACGGTTGCGAAAGATGCGGCGAAACGCGCGGTGGCGGTCGCGAAAAAACAGCCTGATCTCGTAGCGGTGATGGAAGAAGTCGTGAAAGAAGCAAAAGCATCGTTAGCGCGTACGCCTGATTTGCTTCCTGTGCTAAAAGAAGTCGGCGTTGTCGATAGCGGTGGTCAAGGGTTAGTGTATGTGTACGAAGGGTTTTTAGCAGAATTAAAAGGCGAAGCGGTCGAAGACTTAAAAACCGAAACCGTTTCCATGGAAGAACTTGTAAAGACGGAGCATCATAAAAGCGTGCAAAGCCATATTCATACCGATGAGATTGAGTTTGGGTATTGCACAGAATTTATGGTTCGATTTGAGGCGGACAAGCTGCGTGAGCATCCGTTTTCCGAAGAAACATTCCGGCAAGCGTTAAGCCAATTTGGCGATTCGTTACTAGTCATTGCAGACGATGAACTCGTGAAAGTCCATATTCATGCAGAGCATCCAGGCGAAGTGTTAACATACGGCCAACGCTACGGTAGCTTATTAAATATTAAAATTGAAAACATGCGCGAACAACATGCCAATATCGTCAACGAGCCAAAAACAGACACAAAACCGAAACAAAAACAGCCGTACGGAATCGTGACGATTGCGATGGGGAATGGCATTGCCGAATTGTTTAAAAGCATCGGAGCACATGCCGTCATTGAAGGCGGGCAGACGATGAATCCAAGCACCGAAGAAATCATCAAAGCGATCGAAAGCGTTCATGCGGAAACGGTGTTTGTCTTGCCAAACAATAAAAACATTATTATGGCAGCAGAGCAGGCAGCATCGGTCGCCGACAGTCGCGTCATCGTCATTCCGACGAAAACAGTTCCGCAAGGCATGACCGCTATTTTAGCGTTCAATCCATCCATAGCGGCGGAGCAAAATGAAAAAGCGATGCTCGCAGCACTATCGCAAGTAAAAACTGGACAAGTAACGTTTGCGGTGCGCGATACGACGATTGATGGAATCGAAATTGCAGAAGGCGACTATATGGGCATTGCCGACGGAAAAATTGTCGTATCAGAAAAGGATAAATTAAACGTTGCGAAACAGTTGCTTGCAGCGTTAATCGACGAAGACGCTGAACTTGCGACGGTATTATATGGAGAAGACGCGACCGAAGAAGAAGTGGCGGCAATCGTCCATTACTTAGAAGAAACATACCCAGACGTGGAAGTGGAAGTACATAACGGTGAACAACCGTTATATCCGTTTATCTTTTCGGTTGAATAATATGTTAGAATAGTAGAAGGGGAATCCCCCTTCTATTTTATTGGGGCGAAGGGAGAAGGCAGCATGAAGTATAAAAGCGTATTTGACATTATCGGTCCGATTATGATTGGGCCATCGAGCTCGCATACAGCAGGCGCCGCAAGAATCGGCAGAGTGGCCCGCAGCTTATTTGGCAGACAGCCAAAGTGGGCGCATATTTTCTTTTACGGCTCGTTTGCGCAAACGTATAAAGGACACGGAACGGATGTCGCTATTGTCGGCGGCTTGTTAGATTTCGATACATTTGACGAACGCATTAAATCGTCGTTGCAAATTGCCAAACAAGAAGGGCTTGCAGTAACTTTTTATGAAGAAGAAGCAGTGCCGAACCATCCAAACACGGCGAAAATCCATATTGGCGACGAAAATGGAGAACTTGAGCTTGTCGGTATTTCGATCGGTGGAGGAAAAATTGAAATTACCGAATTAAACGGTTTTGAATTAAAGCTTTCCGGACATCATCCAGCGCTTCTCATTATGCACAACGACCGCTATGGTACAATCGCTTCGGTGGCAAATGTCCTCGCGAAATACGCCATTAATATCGGGCATATGGAAGTATCGCGAAAAGAAAAAGGGAAAGAAGCACTTATGACGATTGAGGTCGATCAATCGATCGATGACGCAATCGTGAAAGAATTAGAACAGCTTCCGCATATTATTCAAGTGACGAAAATTGTTGACTAACGACAAGAAAGCGTTTACAGACACAAAGGGGTGGCAACTGAGATGTTTCGAAATGTGGCGGAATTAGTGGAATTGGCAGAAAGCCAGCAAATCAAAATTGCTGAAGTGATGATTCGGCAAGAAATCGAAGTGACCGGAAAAAGTCGCGAAGAAATTTTTGCGCAAATGGATAAAAATTTACAAGTAATGGAACAAGCGGTGATGAGAGGGTTAGCCGGCGTTTCCTCGCACTCTGGCTTAACGGGCGGTGATGCTGTTTTGTTGCAAAACTATATTCGCCAAGGTCGCTTTTTGTCAGGTGAAACGATTTTAGATGCGGTTAGCAAAGCGGTCGCCACAAACGAAGTCAATGCAGCGATGGGGATCATTTGCGCAACGCCGACTGCTGGGTCTGCTGGTGTTGTGCCAGGGACGTTGTTTGCAGTAACAGAGAAATTGCAGCCGACGCGAGAGCAAATGGTTGAATTTTTATTTACCGCCGGTGCGTTTGGCTTCGTTGTCGCCAACAACGCTTCGATTTCTGGAGCAGCGGGCGGCTGTCAAGCAGAGGTTGGTTCTGCAACCGGAATGGCAGCAGCAGCGCTTGTTGAAATGGCTGGGGGAACGCCAAGCCAAGCAGCGGAAGCAATGGCGATAGCGTTAAAAAATATGTTAGGATTAGTATGTGACCCTGTCGCAGGCTTAGTAGAAGTCCCATGTGTAAAACGGAATGCGATGGGGGCAGCGAATGCGATGGTGGCGGCCGATATGGCACTTGCCGGCATTAAAAGCCGCATCCCGTGCGACGAAGTCATCGAAGCGATGTATCGGATCGGCGAAACGATGCCGACCGCTTTAAAAGAAACTGCACAAGGGGGGTTAGCAGCAACGCCGACTGGCCGCGCACTAGCGGCGAAAATTTTCGGCGTTTCACAGACGTGAATATATGGCAACAACCTGTCACAGAAATAAAAGGAATTGGCGAAGAAACGAGCGAATCGTTTCGGGAGATGGGCATTGAAACAATTGGCGATTTATTAACGTATTTTCCATTTCGTTATGAAGACTATGAAGTTCGTGATTTAGCGGACGTGAAGCATGAGGAAAAAGTAACAGTCGAGGGGAAGGTTCATAGCGAACCTTCTCTTACGTATTATGCCCGCCAAAAATCGCGCCTAACGTTTCGGCTGCTCGTCGATCGGTATTTAATTACAGTCACTTGCTTTAATCGGCCATATTTAAAAACGAAGCTTGCGATCAACGAAACGGTGACGGTCACCGGAAAATGGGACCAACATCGCCAAACGATTACGGCGATGGAAATAAAATTTGGCGCACTTCCGGAAAAACGGGAACTAGAGCCGGTCTACTCAACAAGAGGAGCACTTACGGTCAAAGGGATGCGCCGGTTTATGAAATTGGCATTAGCACAATTTGGGGCGTCCATTGAAGAAACGTTGCCACCGTCGCTACTACAGGCATATCGGTTATGGACGAAAAAAGAAGCGCTCGCCGCGATTCATTTTCCTTCCTCGCATGAGGCGTTGAAACAGGCGCGGCGCCGCCTCGTCTATGAAGAGTTTTTATTATTTCAACTAAAAATGCACGCGCTCCGCAAAATTCAGCGCGAACATTCCAAAGGAATTGCCCATGACTTTCCGCAAGAAAAATGGCAGCAATTTATTGAGCAACTTCCGTTTCCATTAACTGGCGCCCAGCAGCGGGTCGTTGGCGAAATTATAAACGATATGCGAGCACCGTATCGAATGAATCGGCTATTGCAAGGGGACGTCGGCTCTGGAAAAACGGTCGTTGCCGCTATCGCTTTATATGCTACCGTGTTGTCTGGCTACCAAGGGGCATTAATGGTGCCGACAGAAATTTTAGCAGAGCAGCATGCCCACTCGCTTCGCCAGTTGTTAGAGCCGGTAGGCGTTTCCGTCGAATTATTAACAAGTTCGGTTAAAGGAAAGCGACGAAAAGAATTGCTCGAAAAGCTGATGGCAGGGCAACTCGATATCGTGATTGGTACACATGCGCTCATTCAAGAGGACGTAAATTTTCATCGGCTTGGGTTAGTCATCACGGACGAACAGCACCGCTTTGGGGTGGAACAGCGGCGCGTTTTGCGAGAAAAAGGCGAATCGCCAGATGTATTGTTTATGACCGCCACCCCCATCCCTCGGACGTTAGCAATTACTGCGTTTGGTGAAATGGATGTTTCCGTGATTGATGAAATGCCAGCGGGACGCAAAAAAGTAGAAACGTATTGGGTCAAGCATAACATGCTAGAGCGCGTGTTACAGTTTATCGACAAAGAAGTGCAAAAAGGGCGGCAAGCGTATGTCATTTGTCCGCTTATTGAAGAATCGGAAAAATTAGACGTGCAAAATGCCATCGATGTTCATAGCATGCTCGTCCACCATTACCGGGGGAAATACCGAATTGGCTTAATGCACGGTCGTCTTTCGGCAGAAGAAAAAGAGGAAGTGATGAAGGCGTTCAGCCGCAACGACGTCCATATTTTAGTGTCGACGACCGTCGTCGAAGTCGGCGTCAACGTGCCAAACGCGACGGTAATGGTCATTTATGATGCCGAACGGTTCGGATTGGCGCAGCTTCATCAGCTTCGTGGGCGCGTCGGACGCGGCAGCGAACAATCGTATTGTATTCTCGTTGCTGACCCGAAATCGGAAACGGGAAAAGAGCGGATGCGCATTATGACCGAAACGAACGACGGCTTTTTGTTGTCGGAAAAAGATTTAGAGCTTCGTGGGCCTGGTGACTTTTTCGGTACAAAGCAAAGCGGCATGCCGGAATTTAAATTAGGAGATGTCGTGCATGACTACCGCATTTTAGAAGTGGCGCGGAACGATGCAGCGAAGCTCATTCATTCTCGCGCCTTTTGGCACGAGGAAGCGTATCGTCCGCTGCGAGCGTATTTAGAGCAGTCGGGCGTGTTGAATGGCGAAAAATTAGATTAGTCGGTACAGATTGCAAACTTATTCTTGCAATCTGTTTTTTAGGATTATATACTACTATTAGTACCTAGTCATAGAAGTGGACGGTGTATACATCATGCGAAGAACGAAGCGAGAACGGCAGCGGTTATTAAAAGAAACGATTGAGGAAAATCCGTTTATTACAGACGAAGAATTGGCAGAAAAATTTTCTGTTAGCGTTCAAACGATTCGTCTTGATCGGCTGGAGTTATCGATTCCTGAGCTAAGGGAACGCATTAAACATGTCGCAGAAAAATCGTTTGCCGATAAAGTAAAATCGCTTCCAATTGAAGAAGTGATCGGGGAAATTATCGACATCGAACCGGATCAAAGCGCGATTTCGATTTTTGATGTGAAAAAAGAACACGTCTTCAAACGAAACCAAATCGCGCGCGGCCATCATCTATTTGCCCAAGCGAATTCACTGGCGGTTGCCGTCATTAACGATGAATTGGCGCTGACAGCCAAAGCGAACATTCGCTTTACTCGACAAGTGAAAGAAAACGAACGCGTCGTAGCAAAAGCGAAAGTCAAAGGGGTAAACGAAGCCGGCCGGACGATTGTCGAAGTAAATAGCTACGTCGGGCAAGAACTTGTTTTTTCTGGAGAATTTGAAATGTATCGATCGAACATCGCAAAAAAGGATGGAGTCAACGATGAGAATTGCAATTGATGCTATGGGCGGAGACCATGCTCCGAAAGAAATTGTTCTCGGGGCAGTAAAAGCGGTCCAACATTTTTCCGATTTGGAAATTACGCTATTTGGCAAGGAAGAAGCGGTGCGACCATTTCTTTCAGAAACCGCCCGAATTCAACTCGTTCATACGGAAGAAGTCATCGAAGCAACAGACGAACCAGTGCGGGCTGTCCGCCGGAAAAAACAAGCGTCGATGGTATTAATGGCCGAAGAAGTGAAGCAAGGGCGCGCACATGCGTGCATCTCTGCAGGCAATACAGGAGCATTGATGGCGGCAGGGTTGTTTATCGTCGGCCGGATTGAAGGGATTGAGCGTCCGGCATTAGCGCCAACGTTGCCGACGCTTGATGGAAAAGGATTTGTCTTTTTAGACGTTGGCGCGAACGTCGACGCCCGTCCGGAACATTTGCTGCAATATGCATTAATGGGGTCGATTTATGCGGAAAAAGCACGCGGAATTAGAAAGCCGCGCGTTGGGTTACTAAACGTCGGAACAGAAGACCAAAAAGGAAACGAGTTGGCAAAGCGGGCGTTTCAGCTCATGCAATCGGCAAATATTCATTTTGTCGGCAACGTCGAAGCGCGCGATTTACTGGAAGGGGTCGCAGATGTCGTCGTGACCGATGGGTTTACAGGCAATGTGGCGTTAAAAACGATTGAAGGAACGGCGATTTCGATGTTTACAATGTTAAAAGAAGCGCTAACAAGCAGCTTTTCTAGCAAGCTTGCAGCAGCGGTGCTGAAGCCGAAACTGCTTGATATTAAAAAGAAAATGGATTATTCGGAGTACGGTGGCGCTGCGCTATTCGGATTAAACGCTCCGGTCATTAAAGCGCACGGCTCATCTGATGCGAACGCCATTTTCCATGCGATTCGCCAAGCACGCGAAATGGTGTTGCATCGTCTCGCAGAAACGATTAAATCCGAACTTGAACGGATGCAAAAGGAAGGGAACTAGCATGGGCAAATTAGCATTTATATTTCCAGGGCAAGGGTCACAAACCGTTGGCATGGGAAAAGAATTAGCGGCACAAGACGAAAAAGTAGCAGCTATTTTTCAAGCGGCCGATGAGCGGCTCGGCTTTTCGCTTTCCTCCATTATTTTTGCAGGGCCGCAAGAAACGTTGACGTTAACGTACAACGCCCAGCCGGCATTGCTAACAACAAGCGTCGCGTTGCTGGAAAAAGTAAAAGAAGCTGGAATCGTGCCTGATTATGTCGCTGGCCATAGCTTAGGAGAATATACAGCACTTGTAGCAGCAGGAGCGATTTCGTTTTTAGATGCGGTATATGCGGTGCGCAAACGCGGCGAATTTATGGAGGAAGCTGTGCCTAGCGGAGAAGGAACGATGGCGGCTGTACTTGGAATGGCGGCGGAAGAACTTGAAGCGATTACCGAGCAAGTAACGAAGGAAGGCAATCCTGTGCAATTAGCGAATTTAAACTGCCCTGGGCAAATCGTGATTTCCGGCTCCAAAACAGGGGTAGAACGTGCAGCAGAACTTGCCAAAGCAAAAGGAGCGAAGCGGGTCATCCCCCTTGATGTAAGCGGTCCATTCCATTCTGCGCTCATGAAGCCAGCAGCCGGGAAGTTAGCCGACGTATTAGCGACGATCACAATTAACGACGCTGCGATTCCTGTTATCGCTAACGTGACGGCAGAACCGATGACCGAAAAGGAAACGATTCAGCGCTTGTTAATTGAACAGCTTTATTCGCCGGTTCGTTGGGAACAATCGGTGGTGAACATGATAGAATTAGGTGTCGACACGTTCGTCGAAATCGGACCTGGAAAAGTATTAGCAGGGCTTGTGAAAAAAATTAACCGCAATGTCACCGTCTATTCGATTTATGATGTTGCTTCCCTCGAAGCAACCGTTGCGGCATTGAAAGGGGAATAAACATGTTGCAAGGAAAAGTCGCACTCGTTACAGGGGCATCGCGCGGCATCGGCAGAGCGATTGCGCTCGAACTTGCGCGTCATGGGGCAAAAGTAGCCGTCAACTATGCCGGCAGCGAAGCAAAAGCGAAAGAAGTAGTCGAAGAAATTGAACAAATGGGCGGCGAAGCGTTTATGGTGCAGGCGAACGTCGCAAGCAGCGAAGCGGTAGAACAAATGGTAAAAGAAGTGGTGGAACGTTTTGGCCGCATCGATATTTTAGTGAACAACGCCGGCATTACGCGCGATAATTTATTAATGCGCATGAAAGAAGAAGAATGGGATGATGTAATTAACACGAACTTAAAAGGCGTGTTCCATTGCACGAAAGCGGTCACGCGCCCGATGATGAAACAACGCTTTGGTCGCATCGTCAATATCGCTTCGATTGTTGGGGTGAGCGGCAATCCAGGGCAAGCAAACTACGTTGCGGCGAAAGCGGGCGTGATTGGCTTTACGAAAACAGCAGCAAAAGAGTTGGCAAGCCGCAACATTACGGTAAACGCGATTGCGCCAGGCTTTATTACAACGGATATGACGGACCGCTTGAGCGAGGATGTGCGGACGGAAATGTTAAAGCAAATTCCGCTTGCTCGTTTTGGTGAGCCGGAAGATATTGCGAAAGTCGTTTCTTTTTTAGTTTCTGACGCTGCGAACTACATTACCGGACAAACGATTCACGTCGATGGCGGAATGGTCATGTAAATTCACGCTAGTATTTTGGCAAGAAATTGTCTATAATCATGAGAGGAGGTGAATGCAATTATGGCAGACGTATTAGAGCGTGTAACGAAAATTATCGTTGACCGTCTAGGGGTAGAAGAATCGCAAGTAACGCTAGAAGCTTCTTTTAAAGAAGATTTAGGCGCGGATTCTTTAGACGTAGTAGAACTTGTGATGGAATTAGAAGACGAATTTGACATGGAGATTTCCGATGAGGAAGCAGAAAAAATCGTCACAGTTGGAGACGCTGTGAACTACATAAAAAGCCGCATGTAAATAATGAAGAAAAGTCCCGTTGCCTAAACGGGGCTTTCTATGCTTTTTTATTAGGGCTCTTGTCGAGCAGATGATGGAAGTCCGGAGGTTCATATATGTCGAAGCAGAAAGAAAAAGAGCAGCGTGCGAACGAAAAAAGGAGAACGAAATTCCGACAGTTGCAAGAAACAATCGGCATTTTCTTTCAAAACGAAAAGCTATTAATTCAAGCGTTTACCCATTCATCGTATGTGAATGAGCATCGCAAACGACCGCAAGAAGATAATGAGCGCCTTGAGTTTTTAGGCGACGCTGTGCTAGAGTTAACCGTTTCTCAATATTTATTTCAACAGTTTCCGCATATGAGCGAAGGGGAGTTGACGAAGTTACGGGCGGCGATTGTATGCGAGCCGTCGCTTGTGAAATTTGCGAACGCCCTTTCCTTTGGTCAGCTTGTGCTGCTCGGAAAAGGGGAAGAGATGACGGGCGGGCGCATGCGACCATCGCTATTGGCGGATGTGTTTGAAGCATTTGTCGGGGCGCTTTATTTAGATCAAGGAATGGATGCGGTCATTCGATTTTTGGAACAAACGATTTTTCCGAAAATTCGCGAAGGTGCTTTTTCTCATGTGATGGATTATAAAAGCCAATTACAAGAGCTTGTACAACGCGATGGCAGCGGTGTCATCGAGTATGTGATTTTGCAAGAAAAAGGGCCTGCGCACAATAAAGAGTTCGTTTCACGCGTGTCGTTAAACGGTGAAGAATTTGGTGTTGGTGTTGGGAGATCGAAAAAAGAAGCGGAGCAAAAAGCAGCGCAAATGGCGTTAGAGAAGCTAAAAGCGTTAGCGACCGAATAAGCAAAAGGGCTGGCTGAGCAACCGATAGTCAGCCCTTTTGTCGGCTCTATGTTTGAACGAGCAATTATGGTACAATAGGAAAGATTTTAGATGAAAGATAGCGAGGCGGGGTACGTATGTTCCTCAAACGGTTAGATATTATCGGCTTTAAATCGTTTGCAGATCGGGTGTCAATTGAATTTGTTCCAGGGGTAACGGCTGTCGTTGGCCCAAATGGTAGCGGTAAAAGCAACATTACCGATGCGATTCGCTGGGTGCTTGGTGAGCAGTCAGCAAAATCGCTTCGCGGTGCGAAAATGGAAGACATCATTTTTGCAGGCAGCGATTCCCGTAAGCCGCTGAACATTGCCGAAGTGACGTTGACGCTCGATAACGAAGACCAATTTTTGCCACTTGACTACCAAGAAGTAAGTGTCACACGGCGCGTATATCGCTCAGGCGAAAGCGAATTTTTTATTAACCAACAACCGTGTCGGTTAAAAGATATTGTCGATTTATTTATGGATTCCGGGCTAGGGAAAGAAGCGTTTTCGATTATCGGCCAAGGGCGGATCGAAGAAATTTTAAGCAGCAAACCGGAAGAGCGGCGCACGATTTTTGAAGAGGCGGCTGGGGTATTAAAATATAAGATTCGTAAGAAAAAAGCGGAACATAAACTTTTAGAAACACAAGATAACTTGCAGCGCGTCAACGATATTTTACATGAGTTAGAGCATCAGCTCGAACCGCTCCAAATACAGGCATCGATTGCCAAAGACTATTTAGAAAAGCGCGGCGAACTGGAAAAATTAGAAGTGGCGCTTATTGCGCACGAAATTGAAGAACTTCATCGGCAATGGAGCGCGCTAAATGAACAAGTGGCGATTCATCAGCAAGAAGAAATGGCGCTTGCGGCAACGATGCAAAAAGAAGAAGCAGCCGTAGAACAACTTCGCGACCAGTTGACGGCGCTCGATGAATCGATTGACGGCTTGCAGCAAGTATTGCTTTCGGTCAGCGAAGAACTCGAAAAGCTAGAAGGTCGGAAAGAAGTATTAAAGGAACGGAAAAAAAATGCAGCGCAATATAAAAACCAGCTAGAAGAGGCGATCGTTTCTTTGACAGAGAAACAAGCGCGGCTTATTGAGGCGCTTACGAAAGAAGAAGAAACGCTTCTGCAAGTAAAGCAAGAAATTGCCGCGCTTCAGGCAGAACTAAAAGAAAAACAGCAAGCGTTTTCTCTCTATAATGTCAACGTCGAAGAACGAATGGAGCAATTAAAAAGCGATTACATCGAACTCGTTCACGAGCAAGCATCGTTAAAAAACGAGCGTTCACATTTGCAAACACAGCTTGAAAAACTAACAACAAAACAAGCAACGCTGGCGAAAGAAAATGAAAAATATTTGCGTGAACGCGAATACGTACAAGCACAACAAGCAGAGCTGAAAGCGCAATACGAAAAAACAGAGCGCATGATGATCGCGTGCGAAAGCAAATTGCAAGAAAAACTCGAACAGCTGTCGCATCTAAAGCAAGAAATCGAGCAAAAAGAAGCGATGCTTTATCAAGCATACCAATATTTGCAGCAAACGAAATCGCGCAAAGAGATGTTGGAAGAAATGCAGCATGATTACGCAGGTTTTTTCCAAGGCGTCAAAGAAATTTTAAAAGCGCGCCATCAGCTTTCCGGCATTCATGGAGCGGTAGTGGAGCTCATTTCTGTTCCAACGGAATACGAAACGGCGCTTGAAATAGCGCTTGGCGGTGCGATGCAGCATATTGTTGTCGCGAATGAAGAAGCGGCGCGGGCGGCGATTCAGTATTTAAAAACGAACGCATACGGCCGGGCGACGTTTTTGCCGCTAAACGTCATTCAAGGCAAGCATATCCCAAAAGAACAACTAGCGCTTGTTGAGCACCATCCGGCGTTTGTCGGTGTGGCGAGTGAGCTTATTTCTTATGATTCCATGTATCGGACGGTCATGGCGCATTTGCTCGGCCATGTCATTGTGACAACGGACTTAAAAGGGGCAAACGAATTAGCCCGTCTCCTTCATTATCGCTACCGTCTAGTGACGCTTGACGGGGATGTCGTTAGCCCAGGCGGTGCGATGACGGGCGGCGGCGTAGCGAAAAAGACGAATTCGCTTTTAGGTCGAACGCGCGAACTAGAAGCGATTACGAGCAAACTGCAAGAAATGGAAACGAAAACAATGCAGTTAGAGCAATACGTGCAAACGAAAAAGAAAGAAGCAAACGAACACGAAGCGGAAATCGCAGAGCTTCGAAAGCAAATCGAACAATGGCGCGTGGCGCTGCAAGAAATAAAAAGTGCATGGCGCGAGGTGGAATGGCAAGAAAAACATGTAAACGAACGGCTTTCGTTATATGACCACGAAAAAGCGCACGACGAGCAAGAAAAAAAGCAGCTTGAAGCAAAAATAGCTGCCGCCGATGAAAAGCTGCGGCAAATGGAGCAAGCGCTCGCGGAAATCGATGAGCAAATGCAACAACTCGCGGTGCAAAAGCAAGATGAACAACAGTCAAAAGAAGCGTTGCAACAAGCGATGACGGAACAAAAAATCGCCCTTGCGGAAAAGCAGCAGCTGTTTAAACATTTGCAAGAAAAAATCGAACAAATGAAGCTTGAACAAAACGACACAGAAGCAAAGCGGAAAACGGCAGCAGAAGAGTTAGCGGTGCTCTGTGCGGAAATGGAGTCGAACGATTCGGGCGAAGAACAACTCGAACGGTTGCGGCAACAAAAGCTACAAGATAAAAACGAAACGGTCGAACTCATTGCTAGCCGCCGTGAACAGCGCTTGCAATATCAACAAACGCTTGAAAACCTTGAACGCGAAGTAAAAGAGAAAAAACGAAACTACAAACAGCTCACCGATATAATCAAAGACGAAGAAGTGAAATTGAATCGCTTGGACGTGGAGCTGGAGAATTTACTAGCACGTTTGCGAGAAGAGTATACGTTAACGTTTGAAGCAGCGAAAGCAAACTATCCGTTGGAAATCGAGGCGGCGGAAGCGCGGAAAAAAGTGAAGCTCATCAAACGAGCGATCGAAGAGCTCGGAACGGTGAATTTAGGCGCGATTGACGAATATGAGCGCGTATCGGAACGATATCAGTTTTTAACGACGCAAAAAAGTGATTTACAACAAGCGAAAGAAACGCTTTATCAAGTGATTGACGAGATGGACCAAGAGATGAAAAAACGCTTTTTCGCGACATTTGAGCAAATTCGCTCACAGTTTGGCGACGTTTTTGCACAGCTGTTTGGCGGGGGGCGCGCGGATTTGCAGCTGACCGACCCAGCCGATTTGTTAAATACAGGCGTCGAAATTGTCGCCCAACCGCCGGGGAAAAAGCTGCAACATTTAAGTTTATTATCAGGTGGCGAGCGGGCGCTGACGGCGATTGCGCTATTGTTTTCGATTTTAAAAGTGCGGCCGGTGCCGTTTTGCGTGCTCGATGAAGTGGAAGCGGCGCTTGATGAAGCGAACGTGCATCGCTACGCCCACTACTTAAAACAGTTTAGCAGCCAAACGCAATTCATTGTCATTACCCATCGGAAAGGGACGATGGAAGAAGCGGACGTGCTTTATGGGGTGACGATGCAAGAGTCTGGCGTATCGAAATTAGTGTCCGTTCGTTTAGAAGATTCCAAGCAGCTGGTGAAATCATAACGAAAGGTGGCAAAAGCGGTGAATTTTTTTAAAAAACTGAAAGAGAAAATTACGCAACAAACGGATGCAGTAACGGAAAAGTTTAAACAAGGGCTTTCGAAAACGCGCGATTCGTTTGCCGGACGGGTGAACGATTTAATCGCCCGCTACCGGAAAGTCGATGAAGAGTTTTTTGAAGAGCTGGAAGAAATTTTAATCGCTGCTGACGTCGGCGTGACGACAGTGATGGAGTTAATTGACGAATTAAAGATGGAAGTGAAGCGCCGCAACATTCAAGAGACGAAAGAAATGCAGGCGGTCATTTCCGAGAAGCTTGTCGACATTTATAAAGGCGGCGATGACCAACCAGCGACATTAAATATGCAAGAACATGGATTGACGGTCATTTTATTTGTCGGTGTCAACGGGGTCGGGAAAACGACGACGATCGGAAAATTAGCGCATAAGTTGAAATCGGAAGGGAAAACGGTGCTTTTAGCGGCTGGCGATACGTTCCGCGCTGGGGCGATTGAGCAGCTCGAAGTATGGGGCGAGCGCGTCGGGGTGGACGTCATTAAGCAGTCGGCCGGATCAGATCCAGCCGCCGTTATGTATGATGCGATTCAAGCAGCGAAAGCGCGCAACGTCGATGTGTTGTTATGTGACACGGCTGGCCGTTTGCAAAATAAAGTAAACTTAATGAAAGAGCTAGAAAAAGTGAAACGCGTCATCGAGCGTGAGATTCCAGGAGCTCCCCATGAAGTGCTGCTCGTACTCGATGCAACGACAGGGCAAAACGCAATGAGCCAAGCGAAAATTTTTAAAGAAGCAACGAACGTGACCGGCATCGTGCTCACCAAACTGGACGGCACCGCCAAAGGCGGCATCGTCCTAGCGATCCGCAATGAACTCAACATCCCAGTCAAATTCGTCGGCCTCGGCGAAAAAATGGACGACTTGCAAGCCTTCGACCCGGAGCAGTACGTCTATGGACTGTTTGCGGATTTATTAGAAGAATAAAGAAAATCGACGGGCAAAAAGGATGTTCCAACGGCGGGGCATCCTTCTTGCGTATTAATGTGATCAGCATTATGGAAAACAAAGGAGAGGAGGGAGGATTATTTTACCACTGAAAAAAGAATTGACGTTTTTAAGAGGGGTTTGTCAATATAATAGTGTCGGTCGTCGATATTCCGTCGATGGGATATTACTAGCTTATGAGGTGACATCGTGTGAAGAAAAGGAAAAGGTATTCATTTCTATCGTATGTGCTTGCGTTTACGCTAACCATTTCGACATGGACGCCGTTTGTAAAGGCAGAGGAAACCTCTTCTTCGTCTGTGACAGAACCTATTCAAGACCACACCGTTTCTCTTCCGAACGAAGTGCAAAAAGAAGAGCCCTCTTCTCGTGACCCGTATCCGAAGGAAAAAGAGATCCCCTCTCTTCGAACGGAAACAACGAAGGTCTATGAAAACTCGGATGGAACGTATACCGCAGAAGTGTATACTGAACCCATCCATTTTAAGAAAAACGGCCAATGGGTAGACATGGACAACACATTGGTTGAAAACTCGCAACAAGAATTCGAAAACAAAGCGAACCAATTTAAAGTGAAATTTCCAAAAAAACCGAAACAAAATCGCCAAGCAAGATTGTTTACATACGAAATCGCAGGGCACAACATAACGGTAGAGTTATCCGATGATGATGCTCCAGCAGCCAAACAATTTAAGGGAATCAAGGATATAGCCGGAACTTTTCAAAAAGAGCGCGTTCAATATAAGCAGCTCTATCCTAGTGTGACATTTGATTATGCTTTAGACGGAACGAAAGTCAAGGAAAATATTATTTTCGATTCCTATCAAGGAAAAAATCGTTTTGAGTTTCATATCAAAGTCCAAGGGTTAAAAGCGGAGAAACAAGAGTCTGGAACCATTTTGATGGCACGAATCCGCATACGTTTACGTACGATTTTGCCAACCGCTTGAAGTCATGGACGTATCAAGGAAATACGGTTCAATATGACTACGATGCGGCGGGGAACTTGAAAAACCCACACGGCAAGACGCTTACGTTTAACGCCGCGAATGAGGTGGAAGGTTTTACTTACGATGAAGCAGGGAATCTTCTTCAAGATGATAAATACCAATACGAGTGGGACGGAGAAGGCCACCTGCTTACCGTCAAAGATTTAAATGGAAACACGCTCGCAAGTTTCACCTATCATCCAAACGGCTTGAGGAAAACGAAAACGGTGAATGGTGTAACGTACCATTACCACTATGACGGCTCGAACTTAATCCGCATCACTGATGACAACGGCCAAACGGTATGGGCGTTTACGTGGGCGAATGGAAAGCCGAATACGGTGACGAATGCAAATGGCGATACGTTCTACTATGTCACCAACTACCGCGGTGATATCGTCCGCATTGTTGATGAGAACGGTGCGACCGTCGCGAATTACAGCTATGACCCATGGGGCAAAGTGCTTTCGGTTTCGGAAAATGCGGCAGTAGCTGGACAACCGTTAGGATATGCGGGATATTATTATGATAAGGAAACACAGCTGTACTACTTGCAGGCGCGGTATTACGATCCAGAGACGGCGAGGTTTATTTCGAGGGATCCAGATCCGGGAGATAAAGATGATCCGATCACTCAAAATGCCTATACGTATGCCAATAACAATCCGGTGATGAATGTCGATCCGGATGGGCATTGGGCTGTGGATGCGATGTGGCTGATTATGGATACCGCTGCATTTGCGTCCAATCCATCGTTATCCGGTGCAGCATGGATTGCGGCCGACTTTGCTTCCTTTGCGGATCCGACGGGAGCGCTATCAACAGCAGGTCATGCAGGAAGGCTTTTAGGTTCTTATAATAAGTTAAGGAAAGTGATAAAAGGAACAGGTTTAGAAACTCACCATTTAATTGAAAAAAGATTTGCTAGGAGCATGGGAGTAAATAAAGGACATATGCTTTCTGTTGCATTAACAAAAGAGCAACATCGGGTTTATACGAATAGATGGAGAAAGGCTATACCTTATGGCAAAAAAACCGTTACTAGAAAGGAAATAAGAAAGGCGTTAGAAAAGGTTTATTATGATAATAGAGCCTTACATTATGCCAGCTTAAAATACTTACGTTCTACGGGATGGAGGTAGGTTTATGAGGAAAGTCGCTAAAATTGTATTAAGTAAAAGCCCTTTCTCCAAAACGGAGCCACAAACACTGATTGAAAAGTATGGAAAATATATTAAATTCGACCCTGATATTAATCAAATTCGAATGTATACGGATATTCCCGAATACCATGAGTTTTTACTAGAGGTTCGTGCGAATTTATTAAGAATATCCCAAGGATTTGAGCTGGAATATTCAAAAGAAGATTATGACCGAGCTAGCTATTTTATACTAGGCTCTCTTCGATTAGTAGACAGTGTTTACGAGGATGAACCAGAAGCGCTCTATGTCAGACGTTGTACCCGTTGTAATGTTTACATCGATCAAAAACAAGACTTGATCATTAAGAAAAAAACGTTTCGTCCTAAAATGGTTGCAATGACTTGGGAGGAAGAATTGATTGTTTCTCCCGATGTTAAATCCCTTATAGAGGAAAATGGCTGGGAACATGTTGAATTTAGGCCTGTGTTTAACAAGGTGAAAAAGACTAGTCCCATTGCGTATCAACTAATAGTGACGCACATCCTTCCTCCTATTCATGCTAAAACAGAACTAAATCGAGTGGCTCCTTGTCCATCTTGCCATTTTAAAAGCTTCCGCTTAACTCCGGAACATGCGATGTACTATGCGCAAGAGGAGATCGACCAATTTGCTGATTTTAATCGGACGTTCGAATATTTTGGTTCTGGATTTTTCCCAAGGCCTTACGTAATCGTTTCAAAAAAAGTACGCGATTGTTTTTTGAAACATCAAATTAGGGACGCCACGTTTGAACCGATCTTTTTCTGTTAATCTTCATCTGGCTTGAGGAGTTGTGATGCTTTGAAGTCCCCTTTGATTCGGAACTCCAAATATTACACTGAGTGAGCCGAATCAAAGGGGCTTTTTTATACAGGAAATGGGGAAATATTCGGTGATTAGTGAATACGGATCTGCATCAACAAAAATGTCCTTATATTAAGACGCCTCGTAAAGAGTGTTAGGCACGTGTCACGAATGCGAATGGCGATACGTTCTAATACGTCACGAACTACCGTGGTGATGTCGTCCGCATTGTCGATGAGAACGGTGCGGCGGTTGCGAATTACAGCTACGACCCGTGGGGCAAAGTCCTGTCTGCTTCTGAAGATGCGGCTGACTCTGGACAACCACTGGGATATGCCGGGTATTATTATGATAAAGAAACGAAATTGTATTACCTTCAAGCGCGGTATTACGATCCGGAGACAGCGAGGTTTATTTCAAGGGATCCAGATCCGGGGGACCAAGACGATCCGATCACTCAAAATGCGTATACGTATGCGAATGATAATCCAGTAATGATGATGGATCCTAATGGATATTTTGCTGTTGCCATTCCTGTAATTTATGCTGCCGCATTAGCGGTTCTAGGTGTTGGATTAGTTTATTATGCGGTTCAGACACTTGATGCTGTATCGAAACTAATTGAACAAAGTTTTGCTAGAGTAAAGAAAAGGCCGAAGTATAAATCTAAAACTGAATTACACCATATAGTTGCACAAAAGGCTGGAAAAGCAGAACCAGCTCGACGGATATTGGAGAAAGTTGGAATCGGCGTAAATGATAAAGAAAACTTAGTTAGGATCAAAACCGGGCTGCATAGAAGGCTGCATACAACAAAATATTACCAAGCAGTTAATACCATTATAGGTTCTGTTTATAATACAAAATATGGCCGAAAAGTGAACCGAAAGAGAGTTGTCGCTGCTCTTGAAGCAATTAGAACATGGTTAGAAGTGCAGAGTTTCCTCTCACCATTCTAAATTATAAATTTAAAATAACTTTTTAGGACATCGTTAACCACGGATTCTTAAGCATGGATGTGTAAATGGGGATTAACATAGAGAGTGAGTATGACTATAAACAGGGGAAAAGTGTCAGTAAAACGAAACCATTGCTCTATGTTAATCTCTATGTCCTTTATTGTTTAGATAAACATTATAACGAATTTGAAAATTTACATAAACATCCACTTAAATTTCTCATTGAAGGAGTAAACAAAATATGTTTCAAATGAAATTAATAAAAAAGCTAAAAACCTCCTATAGCATAAGACTATCGGGAGACAAACGATTTTTATGTCATAACATGAATAATAAGACAATCGTTTACGATATAACAACTTGGGAAAAGGTTGCCGAACTGAACAAACCGAATTATCCACAAGATATAAGATTTTCCTTAGACAATAACTATTTGTTAATTAAAAGTACGACAGGTACTATATGTGTTTATCGTACGGCAGATTTTCAATTAGTTAGAAAAGTACAATCCAAAAAATCTTTTAAGTTAGTGGAAGGAGATGTGAATTTCACTAAAGACCATCCCTTGATTCTTTCAGCTGTAGAAACCAATAATGGGCGACAAATTGGAGCGATTCATATTCATACAGGGGAGTATATGGTTCTTACAAAATTTAAGAATGACGATACACTTATTTACTATCATCAATTTGTAAGAGATCGGAATGAACATTTGTTTACATTAAGTTATGTAAATGAAATGGATTATAGAGAGAATAGAATTGTTAAATTAAAGGAACCTATTAATAAACAGCCCATTGAGTTAAAAAGTCATTCGGAAGTTCCTATCTGGGATTCTGTCGTTTTCGACCCTGTTCACGATGTTTATATTTTAGTAAACGACTATGAAGTCATATTAATGGATTCTGACTGTAAATCAGTTTTAAAGAAAGTACACATTGTTGGTAATCGTTTCACCGAGAGACAAATTGGTTTTTTCCGACACCTTCATCAATCCCAAGATGGAAGGTTTATTGTACTGACTTATAGTGAAAGTGTTGTGATTCTAAGATATGAAGATTTAAAAACGATATGGATTGAGAGTGTCCCATATGCGAGTTTTGCTGAATTTAGCAACGATGATCAATATTTGCTAGTTGGTACTTGGGAGTGCGGATACGTCTTTGAGAATAATTTGCCACAACGTTTTTAAAGTTAATATTTGCAAGTGTTATTTTTATTAGATAAGCACGTGTCGATTGATCACAACATAAGGGAAGATTAACTGGTTAGCGTGTCATCGGCGACGCGTTGGATTTGACGTACGGATACGATGCGGATGGCAATATCGTGACGTACTTTGACGGCGTGAACACGCATACGTTTACGTACGATTTTGCCAACCGTTTGAAGTCATGGGCGTACCAAGGCAACACGGTTCAATACGACTACGACGCGGCGGGGAACTTGAAAAATCCGCATGGCAAGACGCTTACGTTTAACGCCGCGAACGAAGTCGAAGGATTTACGTATGATGAAGCCGGCAACCTTCTACAAGACGACCGTTATCAATACACATGGGACGGAGAAGGACGGATGCTTTTAAACGACCACACCATTTTTGTCATTTTTTCATCGATTCATCGAGAAGGAAGTTACGTGCATCCGCCTTTTATACGATTAGGACGATGAAGAAAATAAGAAGGATTAAGTCCCTAACCCTTGACACTTTGCGGAAAAGACGGTACACTAAATGTTTGTAAAGGTATTTTACTTAACAAGCGGGGAGGGAGTTCGATGCTTGAGAAAACAACGCGAATGAACTATTTGTACGATTTTTATCAGTCGTTGTTAACCCCGAAGCAACGAAGCTATATGTCGCTTTATTACTTAGACGATTACTCCCTCGGCGAAATTGCAGAAGAGTACGAAGTCAGCCGGCAAGCCGTTTACGATAACATTAAACGAACGGAAGCGATGCTCGAGGAATACGAAGAAAAACTCGCATTGTTCCAAAAGTTTCAAGCGCGGCAACAGCTAATCAAGCGGCTGAAGGAAATAGCGAAACAATATGCCGACGACAAACTATGGGAAACGATTGAAGCATTGGAGAAACTAGAGTAGGAGGCGGTAACGTATGGCATTTGAAGGATTAGCCGACCGTCTGCAAAGCGTGATGAACAAAATCCGCGGCAAAGGAAAAGTGACGGAAGCCGATGTGAAAGAAATGATGCGCGAAGTCCGGCTTGCGCTTTTAGAAGCGGACGTAAACTTTAAAGTCGTTAAAGACTTTATTAAACGCGTCAGCGAGCGCGCGGTTGGCCAAGAAGTGCTAAAAAGCTTAACGCCAGGCCAACAAGTCATTAAAGTCGTCAAAGAAGAACTAACGGCGCTTATGGGCGGAGAACAAAGTAAAATCGCCGTCGCCACTCGCCCGCCAACCGTCATTATGATGGTCGGCTTGCAAGGGGCCGGAAAAACGACGACGACCGGAAAATTAGCGAACTTATTGCGCAAAAAATATAACCGGAAGCCGCTGTTAGTCGCTGCCGACATTTACCGTCCGGCTGCCATTAAGCAGCTTGAAACGCTCGGCAAACAGCTAAACATCCCGGTATTTTCCCTCGGCGATCAAGTCAGCCCAGTCGAAATCGCCAAACAAGCGATTGCGAAAGCGAAAGAAGACCATCACGACTATGTTATCATTGACACCGCTGGGCGGCTTCATATTGATGAAGCGTTAATGGATGAATTGAAACAAATCAAAGAGCTGACGAAACCGGATGAAATTTTCCTCGTCGTCGACGCGATGACTGGACAAGACGCCGTCAATGTGGCGCAAAGCTTTAACGAGCAGCTCGGCTTAACCGGTGTCATTTTAACGAAACTGGACGGCGATACGCGCGGTGGGGCAGCGCTATCGATTAAAGCGGTCACCAACACCCCAATTAAATTCGTCGGGATGGGCGAAAAAATGGATGCCCTTGAGCCGTTTCATCCGGAGCGGATGGCTTCCCGTATTTTAGGCATGGGGGATGTGCTTACGCTCATCGAAAAAGCACAAGCGGCGGTCGATGAAGAAAAAGCAAAAGAACTCGAACAAAAAATGCGCACGATGTCGTTTACGTTCGATGACTTCCTCGAACAGCTCGGACAAGTGCGCAAAATGGGACCATTGGATGAAATTTTAAAAATGCTTCCTGGCGCGAATAAAATCAAAGGCTTAAACAACATTCAAATCGATGAAAAACAAATTGCACACGTCGAAGCAATTATTCGCTCGATGACAAAAGAAGAAAAAGCCAACCCAGAAATTATTAATGCCAGCCGCAAAAAGCGAATCGCTAAAGGAAGCGGCACGTCGGTTCAAGAAGTGAACCGGTTATTAAAGCAATTTGAAGAAATGAAAAAAATGATGAAAATGATGACAACGATGACAAAAGGAAAGAAAAAAGGGTTTAAATTCCCGTTTATGTAGGGAATAATGTGTTAAGAAAAAACACTTTACAAACTACACGATTATTGCTAATATACTATCTTGTGTGAACTATTTACGGAGGTGCTAGAAAAAATGGCAGTAAAAATTCGTTTAAAACGCATGGGTGCGAAAAAATCACCTTTCTATCGTATTGTTGTAGCGGACTCTCGTTCTCCACGTGATGGCCGCTTTATCGAAACAATCGGTACGTACAACCCAGTGGCAGAGCCAGCAGAAGTGAAAATCAACGAAGACCTAGCATTAAAATGGCTACAAAACGGGGCAAAACCGTCGGACACGGTTCGCAACTTGCTTTCGAAACAAGGAATTTTAGAAAAATTCCACAACTTAAAATACGGCAAATAATGTGATGTAAATGAAGCCGCTAATTGAAACGATTGTACGGGCGCTTGTCGATTATCCAGACGAGGTTGTTGTTACGGAAACTGCGGACGAACAGACGATTACCTATACGTTATCCGTTCATGAAGAAGACATCGGAAAGGTAATCGGAAAGCAAGGACGCACGATTCACGCGATTCGAACGGTTGTATATGCAGCGGCATCCGATCTACCGAAGCGCGTCATCGTGCAAATTAACGACAAAGGGTGAGGGAAATCCTCCCCTTTTTTATTACCGTTTGAGGGGTGTCGCTATGAAAATTATCCAAACCGTTGAAGTGAAGCAAATTTTAACTGAAAAAAGCCGCGCAGAACTGCACGAAAAATTTTCTGCCCGCAAGCGAAAACTGCAACAAGAATGCGACCAACTTCGTTTTGAACAAAAGCGCCTCGAAAAATCCGCCAAATATTCGCCGACGATTTTAAAACAATATTTCACGAAAGAAATTGACGATCGGCTTGAAAAAATCAAATTATTGGAGTTTCAGCTCGAACAATTACACATCCTACCGTTAGGAAGCGAACTAAAAGAACGGGAAGTACAAGCGCTAGTGGACGTCCAAATCGGTGACCGTTGGGACGATATAATGAACACGCGCGCCATCATCATTGAAGACGGCATTGTGAAAGAAATTCGCTGAAAAAGAGGTGAGAACGATGAAATGGTTTCATGTCGGCACAATCGTTAATACGCACGGCATTCGCGGCGAAGTGCGCGTCATTTCTAAAACCGATTTCGCCGACGAGCGCTATAAAATCGGCAATACGCTCTATCTTTTTATGGACAACGCTTCACAACCAATCGAAGTAAAAGTAAAAAGCCACCGCGTCCATAAATCGTTTGATTTATTATCGTTTGAAGGATACGACAACATTAACCTCGTCGAAAAATTTAAAGGCGGCATATTAAAAGTGCCAGAAAGCCAGCTTAGGAAACTTGGCGAAGGGGAATTTTATTTCCATGAAATTATCGGGTGTACCGTCGCCACCGAAGATGGCGAAACGATTGGCGTTGTGAAAGAAATTTTAACCCCAGGGGCAAACGACGTTTGGGTTGTCGAGCGAAAAAACGGGAAAGACGCCTTAATCCCGTATATCGCAGACGTCGTCATCGACGTCAATGTACGCGATAAACAAATTACGATTCGCCCAATGGAAGGACTGCTTGACTGATGAACATTGACATTTTAACGTTATTCCCGAATATGTTTACCGGCGTACTGAACGAATCGATTTTAAAAAAGGCGCAAGAAAAACAAGCGGTTTCGATTAACGTCGTCAATTTCCGTGAATTCGCCGACAACAAACACCAAACGGTGGACGACTATCCGTACGGCGGTGGAGCAGGCATGGTGTTAAAGCCACAACCGATTTTTGACGCCGTTGCTCATTTAACAAAAGAAAACGATGCGCGCATCATTTTACTTTGTCCGCAAGGGGAGCGCTACACGCAAAAAAAGGCGGAGGAGTTGGCGAAAGAGTCGCACCTTATCCTCATTTGCGGACATTACGAAGGGTATGATGAGCGCATTCGCGAACATTTAGTGACCGATGAAATTTCGATTGGCGACTATGTACTAACTGGCGGAGAATTAGGGGCGATGGTCATCGTCGACAGCGTCGTCCGTCTGTTGCCAGGCGTACTTGGAAACGAAGCGTCGTCTGTGCACGATTCATTCAGTTCTGGATTATTAGAGCATCCACAATATACGCGCCCAGCCGACTTTCGCGGGCTTAAAGTTCCCGATGTACTCTTATCAGGCAACCATCGCTTAATCGACGAATGGCGGCAAAAAGAATCGTTGCGGCGGACGTTTTTGCGCCGTCCGGATTTGTTAGCGCAATACGAATTAACGGACAAGCAAAAAAAATGGCTCGAAGAATTTCAAAAAAACGAACGGTAACTATTGCATACGATACCCCTTTATGCTAGTATAATCTTTGTGACTTAGGCTTAAGTCGTTAAAACGATGTTCCGCTGCTAATCATTAGTATGAGCATCTGTTGGAAGGAGTGGAAACGATGCATCATTTAATTCAGGAAATCACAAAAGAGCAATTGCGAACAGATTTACCTGACTTCCGCCCTGGTGACACAGTGCGCGTTCACGTCAAAGTTGTCGAAGGAAACCGTGAACGGATTCAGGTATTCGAAGGCGTTGTAATTAAACGCCGCGGTGCAGGTGTAAGCGAAACGTTTACCGTTCGTAAAGTGTCTTACGGTGTAGGTGTAGAGCGTACATTCCCTGTGCACACACCAAAAATCGCAAAATTAGAAGTTGTTCGCCGCGGTAAAGTCCGTCGTGCAAAACTTTACTACTTGCGTCAACTTCGTGGGAAAGCTGCCCGCATCAAAGAAATTCGCTAAAGAAAGACAAGGAGCTTGGAGTTCAAGCTCCTTTTTTCTAATACGAGGAAACGACGAAATGGACGTTTCTCCATTTTGAACATGTAGGTGGGAGAAGGATGGAAAAGAAAAAAAACGAAACGTGGGAATGGCTGAAAGCGATCGTCATCGCTGTACTTCTTGCTGGAGGAATCCGCTATTTTATTTTTGCGCCGATTATTGTTGACGGGCTATCGATGATGCCAACCCTTCATGATCACGACCGAATGATTGTCAACAAGCTTGCGTACAAAATTGGTGAACCACACCGGTTTGATATTATCGTGTTTCATGCGGAAGAAGGGAAAGATTATATTAAACGGGTCATCGGCTTGCCAGGCGATCATATCGAATATAAAGACGATACGTTATATGTCAATGGAAAAGCGTATAAAGAACCGTATTTAGATGAATATAAAAAACAGCTAGTAGACGGACCGCTCACCGAGTCGTTTACACTTGAAGAAATTACGGGCAGAAAAACCGTTCCGAAAGGCTATTTGTTTGTAATGGGCGATAACCGGCGCTTTAGCAAAGACAGCCGGCATATTGGCTTTATCCCAATGGAAAAAGTCGTAGGGAGAGCGAGCATTGTATACTGGCCGCTTTCGGATGCCCGCATGATGAAATAAGTAGGTGAATGCAATGACCATTCAATGGTTTCCTGGCCATATGGCAAAAGCGAAACGAGAAGTGCAAGAAAAACTAAAGCTGATTGATGTCGTCTTCGAACTGTTAGATGCACGTATTCCGCTTTCGTCACGAAATCCGATGATTGACGAAATTTTAACGAACAAGCCGCGCATTATTTTGCTCAATAAAGCGGATATGGCGGACGAAAAAGTAACAAACGAATGGATTTCGTTTTTTGCCGAGCAAGGATTGCAGGCCATTGCGATTGACTCGCAAGCAGGGACAGGCATGAAACAAATCGTTGCGGCGGCGAAAGAAATGACGAAAGAAAAGTTTTTAAAAATGGCGGCAAAAGGGATTAAAAATCCACGCCCGTTGCGCGCGCTAATCGTCGGTATCCCGAACGTCGGCAAATCGACGCTCATTAACCGACTTGCCGGCAAACATATCGCCAAAACAGGCGATAAGCCAGGGGTAACAAAAGCACAACAATGGATTAAAGTCGGAAAGGAAATGGAGCTATTAGATACGCCAGGGATTTTATGGCCGAAGTTTGAAGACGAAGAAGTTGGCTTGAAACTGGCGACAACCGGCGCAATTAAAGATACGATTTTAAATTTGCAAGACGTTGCCGTGTATGCGCTCCGCTTTTTATCCGAGCACTATCCAGCACGTTTAAAAGAGCGCTATTCGCTTACGGACATTCCAGACGACATCGTCGAGTTGTTTGACGCCATCGGCAAACGCCGCGGCTGCCTTACAAGCGGCGGAGCGGTCGATTACGATAAAGTGGCGGAACTTGTCCTTCGCGATATCCGAACAGAAAAACTCGGCCGCCTCAGCTTTGAGAAACCGTAAAGCCCGAACAAACCGGGCTTTATTTTTTTTATGAATGTGCCGATATAAAAAATAGAAAGGAACGAGCTTCAATGAAACGCACGGTAAAAGAAATCGAACAACTATTACTAACATTAGACGAAACTCATCCGCTTTTTCAAGAAATCGCTTGTGATGAACGAAAAAGTGTACAAAAGCTGTTGGCTCGCTGGCGAAAGCAAAAAGAAAATGCTGAGAAAGAGCGAGTGCAGTGGGAACAAATGTCGCAATATGAGCAATCGCTTTATACGAAAGGAATTACTTCGATTGCCGGCATCGACGAAGCAGGGCGGGGACCGCTTGCTGGTCCGGTTGTCGCGGCTGCGGTAATATTGCCACAAGATGCGTATTTGCCTGGGTTAAACGACTCCAAAAAGCTATCAGAAGCAAAACGGGAAACGTTGTTTACCCAAATTCAAGCGACCGCGATTTCGATTGGTGTTGGAATTGTGTCAGCGAAAGAAATTGACGAACTTAACATTTATCAAGCAGCGAAAAAAGCGATGGTACAAGCGGTTGAGCAACTCACGCCAAAACCGGAGTATTTGCTTATTGATGCGATGGAACTTCCGCTTGCCATTCCACAACAAAGCCTTATTAAAGGGGATGCGAACAGCGTTTCGATTGCGGCAGCTTCCGTTGTGGCGAAAGTAACGCGTGATACCATCATGAAACAGCTTGGCGCGCAATATCCGCAATACGGGTTTGAGAAACATATGGGCTATGGGACGGAATACCATTTACAAGCGATTCGCACATACGGGGTTACCGAGCACCACCGCCGTTCGTTTTCGCCGGTGAGAGAACTAGTATAAGGCGCCATTCTTCGCAAATCTTTGCGCAAGTTTTGTGATAGAGAGGAAGTGGGAGACGATGATTCCACGGATTGACGGCTTGATGGAACAGCGTTGGCCAGCGGTGGCTAGCACTTTGCAAAATGGTCAAGTCGTCTACGGAAAAGTAGAAAAAATCGGAGCGAACGGGATGGCGTTTGTAAGAATTGGTGGGGAGCTGATGGAAGCCGAGATACAGACGCCGCTGCAAGCTGGTCAATTTTATTCGTTTCAAGTCACGAAAAAAGAAGACACGATCGTTCTTAAACGGTTAGCTAGTGAACGAAACGAAGCAACGATTGAGCAGACGGCAACACAACTAGTGAACAAATGGCGGCTTTCTCGTGAAATGGAACCGCTCCTTCGTTTTTTGTTGCAAAAGCAACTGCCTTTTACGAAAGCAGAAGCGGTTCAAGCGGAAAAATGGCTGTTAGCCACACCGGAAAAAGACGTCAACTTTCGCGCGTTGCAAATGATGTTTACGAATCGTCTACCAGTGACAGAAACAGTCTTCTTCGCCTTAAAAGCAGTGCAAAGCCCGGAACCGCTTGCAGCGCAGCTCCTTCATTTACAGCGCTCCCTGCAAATGAGTCCAAAACAGTCGCTATCAGAAGGGCAACAATTGCTTCTTCACGAGCTAGAGCGGATGAGTCATTTTTTATTAGACGACAAAGGCGGAAATGAACTGCCGCAATTAGTTGCTAAACATATGAAATCGTTAGTCAAATCACTCGGGTTGGAGTACGAAGCGAGCATAGCCAAAAACGCGCAAACTTCCCAAACGCTCGAAAGCTTGAAACCGCTTTTGTTGCGCGCAAAACAAGAAACTAATGACGAAACGTTAACAAAACAAATCGATACACTTATTCATCGTTTGACCGGTCAACAGTTGCTTTCCCATGAACAAGGCCCTATCCAACCGTTAGTTATTCAACTGCCGTTTCTTTTCGGAGAGCAGACGGACGTCACCATCCATTGGCAAACGCGAAAAAAACAAACCGGTGAGCTTGATCCGCACTATTGTCGGTTATTGTTTTATTTACAGCTTCCTACCCTAAAAGAAATCGCGCTCGATGTCCGTATTCAACATAGCGTCGTTCATGTTTCGATATGGAACGATATGCCACAGCTGGAGCATTTCGTCGCGCTTATGCAGCCGTTGTTGAAAGAACGGCTTGCGTCTTTTGGCTATACACTGTCGACGGTTAAAGTTAACAGAGCGCCAGAAAAAAGAGGGCGTGATGAATTATTTTTACGAGTATTGAATAATTATTCGGGGGTAGACTATCGCATATG
This sequence comes from Anoxybacteroides voinovskiense, assembly GCF_014196205.1. Classification (GTDB taxonomy): domain Bacteria; phylum Bacillota; class Bacilli; order Bacillales; family Anoxybacillaceae; genus Anoxybacteroides; species Anoxybacteroides voinovskiense. The sequence continues at coordinate 128,192 of NZ_JACIDE010000002.1, forward strand.
AACGAAAAAAGAAAACAAGCCGTTGCTTTAGCGTACAACCCTCAAGAACATATCGCACCTGTCGTTGTCGCGAAAGGAAAAGGGCAGGTGGCAGAACAAGTCATTGCCATCGCCAAAGCGAATGGTATTCCGATTCAAGAAGACCCGTCGCTTGTTCAATTGTTAAGCGAACTAGAAATAAATGAGGCGATTCCAGAACAGCTATATAAAGTCGTTGCCGAGCTGTTTGCATTCGTTTATCAACTCGAACGGACGCTTCGCGAGAAAAAGTAGCGGGTTGTTTTCTTTAGAAAACAACTCTTCTTTGTTATAAGAATTTTTTTGATTTTATGTCGAAATGGTAGACAATATGGAAACTCACATTATACAATGAAAGCGCTAGTACTTTTTATACATAGGAGGATGGGATATGAATATTCATGAGTATCAAGGCAAAGAGATCCTCAGAAGCTATGGGGTTGCCGTACCGAACGGCCGCGTGGCGTTTACCGTGGAAGAAGCGGTAGAAGCAGCGAAAGAATTAGGTAGCGCCGTTTGCGTTGTCAAAGCGCAAATCCATGCTGGCGGTCGTGGAAAAGCTGGAGGGGTAAAAGTTGCAAAAAGCTTGGAAGAAGTTCGTACATACGCAAGCGAACTGTTAGGAAAAGTGCTTGTTACGCACCAAACAGGTCCAGAAGGAAAAGAAGTGAAGCGCTTACTGATTGAAGAAGGTTGCGATATTAAGAAAGAATATTACATCGGCTTAGTCGTTGATCGCGCAACTTCTCGTGTAGTGCTAATGGGTTCCGAAGAAGGCGGAACGGAAATTGAAGAAGTGGCAGCGAAAACGCCGGAGAAAATTTTTAAAGAATACATCGACCCAGCGGTAGGATTGCAAGCGTTCCAAGCGCGCCGCATGGCGTTCAACATTAACATTCCAAAAGAGCTAGTCAACCAAGCGGTCAAATTCATGATGGGCTTATATCAAGTATTTGTCGACAAAGACTGCTCGATCGCGGAAATCAACCCACTTGTCGTGACAGGCGACGGCAAAGTGATGGCGCTAGATGCGAAATTAAACTTCGACTCTAACGCGTTATATCGTCATAAAGACGTGCTCGAATATCGCGACTTAGACGAAGAAGATCCGAAAGAAATCGAAGCATCGAAATACGACTTAAACTATATCGCCTTAGACGGAAATATCGGCTGCATGGTCAACGGTGCTGGCCTTGCGATGGCAACGATGGACATTATTAAATATTATGGCGGCGAACCAGCCAACTTCTTGGACGTCGGCGGCGGTGCGACAGCTGAAAAAGTAACGGAAGCGTTCAAAATCATTTTATCGGATGAGAACGTTAAAGGTATTTTCGTGAACATTTTCGGCGGCATTATGAAATGTGACGTTATCGCGAGCGGCATTGTCGAAGCAACGAAGCAAGTCGGCCTTGAACTTCCGCTTGTCGTCCGTTTAGAAGGGACAAACGTGGAGTTAGGGAAAAAGATTTTAGAAGAATCTGGCTTAAACATTGTTGCGGCTGAATCGATGGCAGATGGCGCACAAAAAATTGTCGAGCTAGTACGTTAAGAAGGCGAGGGAGAAGAATGAGCGTTTTTATTAATAAAGACACAAAAGTCATCGTGCAAGGAATTACAGGGTCACAAGGGTTGTTCCATACGAAACAAATGTTAGAATATGGAACGAAAATTGTCGGTGGAGTTACTCCAGGAAAAGGCGGCACAGAAATTGAAGGCGTTCCAGTATTTGACACCGTTTCTGAAGCGGTAGAAAAAACAGGGGCGAACGCTTCTGTTATTTACGTTCCACCAGCGTTTGCGGCAGATGCGATTATGGAAGCGGTGGACGCAGGCTTAGACCTTGTTGTGTGTATTACGGAAGGGATTCCTGTTCTTGACATGGTGAAAGTGAAACGATACATGGAAGGAAAGAAAACGCGCCTAATCGGCCCGAACTGCCCTGGTGTCATTACACCAGAAGAATGCAAAATCGGCATTATGCCTGGCTACATTCATAAAAAAGGGCACGTCGGCATCGTTTCGCGCTCTGGTACGTTAACGTACGAAGCAGTCCATCAATTAACACAAGCTGGCATCGGTCAATCGACAGCGGTTGGTATCGGTGGTGACCCAGTCAACGGTACGAACTTCATCGACGTCTTAAAAGCGTTTAATGAAGACGAAGAAACGTATGCCGTCATTATGATTGGCGAAATCGGCGGTACGGCAGAAGAAGAAGCAGCGGAATGGGTAAAAGCGAACATGAAAAAGCCAGTTGTCGGCTTTATTGGCGGGCAAACAGCCCCTCCAGGAAAACGAATGGGACATGCTGGTGCGATCATCTCCGGCGGAAAAGGAACGGCTGCGGAAAAAATTAAGAAAATGAACGAATGCGGCATTAAAGTAGCAGAAACACCTGCTGTGATTGGCGAAACGTTAATTGCTGTGTTAAAAGAGCAAGGTCTTTACGAAAAATGTAAAACACATTAATCGAATCCGTCCCGCGTGATGCGGGACGATTTTTCCATTTTATAAAAGAAAGGAAGATTCGATGTATTCATCTGTCCGGGAACGGTTAATTCATCTTCATCATTGCCGTGGTGTCGGCTGGAAAACAATCGACGAATTATTACGTATTGACCCAACACTTTCCTCTTTTTTTTCTCTTCCTGCTTCCACGATGTCGATTTTTCCCGAACGAAATTCTTCGTTTTTCCAAGATTTACATTCCCCTGTTATCAAAAGTATGATAAAAACATATAAGGATAAACATATTCATGTTATTACGATTTTCGATGACGGTTACCCGAACTGGCTAAAGCATATTTTTCAGCCACCGTGGGTGCTGTATGCAAAAGGAAAACTAGAATGGCTTTCGGGCATGAAAATGATTAGCGTCGTTGGTACGAGGCAGCCGACAGCCGAAGGGATTCGCGCGTTAAAGACGATCCTTCCGCCCCTTATTCAAGCAGGATGGACGATCGTCAGCGGCCTTGCGTTAGGTATTGATACCGCAGTACATGAACTAACGGTTGAACAACACGGAAAGACGATTGCCGTCATCGCAGGGGGAATAGAGCATATTTATCCGAAGCAAAATCGTGCGCTCGCAGAACAGTTAATGCACGACCATCTGATTCTTTCGGAATATCCGCCGCAAACGAAACCACAAAAATGGCAGTTTCCGTTGCGAAACCGTATCATTAGCGGTTTATCGCTCGGGACGGTCGTCGTACAAGCGAAAGAAAAAAGCGGCTCGCTCATTACCGCCTCTCTTGCCTTGGAGCAAGGGAGAGAAGTATTTGCTGTGCCTGGTTCGATTTTTTTAGAGCAGGCAAACGGAACGAATAAACTGATTCAACAAGGAGCAAAACTTGTTCGAACGGCGCAAGATATTATGGAAGAATTCGAACATATATTTCCAATAAGATAAAATTTTTCACATCATGTTTGACAAATGCCTATGTAATCATTAATAATAATGAAGATTTTAATTTTACCTCTTAAGGGAGGATTAAGTATGTCAGAATATCTCGTCATCGTCGAGTCACCAGCAAAAGCAAAAACGATTGAGCGTTACTTAGGAAAAAAATATAAAGTAAAAGCATCGATGGGACATATTCGCGACTTGCCAAAAAGCCAAATGGGCGTTGATATAAACAACGATTACGAACCGAAATACATTACGATTCGCGGCAAAGGTCCGGTGATTAAAGAGCTGAAAACGGCGGCGAAGAAAGCGAAAAAAGTGTTTTTAGCGGCTGACCCTGACCGAGAAGGGGAGGCAATCGCTTGGCATCTTGCCCATATGTTAGATCTAGATATTCATTCGGATTGCCGCGTCGTTTTTAACGAAATTACGAAAGATGCTATTCGTGAGTCGTTTCAGCATCCGCGGGCAATCAATATGCATTTAGTCGATGCCCAACAGGCGCGACGTGTACTTGACAGACTGGTAGGTTACAATATTAGTCCACTGCTTTGGAAAAAAGTGAAAAAAGGGTTAAGCGCTGGCCGAGTGCAATCGGTCGCTTTGCGGCTTATTATCGACCGCGAAAAAGAAATTCAAGCATTTCAACCGGAAGAATATTGGTCGATTCAAGCGGAATTTATGAAACGAAACGAAGTGTTTGTTGCGTCTTTTTACGGAATGGACGGACAAAAGTTCGAGTTACGAAATGAAGCTGATGTGAAAACAGTATTGGCGCGTCTCGACGGGAACCATTTTACTGTAAAGGCGGTAACGAGAAAGGAACGAAAACGAAATCCAGTGCCGCCGTTTACGACGTCGTCCTTGCAACAAGAAGCAGCGCGCAAGCTGAACTTCCGGACGAAAAAGACGATGATGTTAGCGCAGCAGCTGTATGAAGGCATTGACCTCGGGAGCGATGGCACGGTCGGGTTAATTACATATATGCGCACCGACTCGACGCGCGTATCAGAAACTGCACAACAAGACGCGCTTTCGTATATCGAGTCTACATTCGGCAAAGACTACGTAGCACAAGAAAAGCGAAAAGAGAAAAAAAGCGCCAATGCCCAAGATGCGCACGAAGCGATTCGTCCGACGTCAGTATTTCGTGACCCGCAGTCGGTAAAGCCGTATTTAAGCCGCGATCAGTTTCGGTTATATAAGCTCATTTGGGAGCGATTTGTCGCAAGTCAAATGGCGCCGGCACTGTTAGATACGATGAGCGTCGATTTAGAAAATGGCGGGATTTTGTTCCGAGCAAACGGCTCAAAAGTAAAATTTCCAGGCTTTATGAAAGTGTATGTCGAAGGAACGGACGACCAAACGGACGAACAAGACCGATTGCTTCCAGAACTAAAAGAAGGGGAAACGGTTATTGGGAAAGATATTGAGCCAAAGCAACATTTTACGCAGCCACCTCCACGCTATACGGAAGCACGGCTCGTCAAAACGCTTGAAGAACTTGGCATTGGGCGCCCATCTACGTACGCGCCAACGTTAGATACGATTCAAAAGCGAAATTACGTCGTACTCGAAAATAAACGCTTCGTTCCAACCGAGCTTGGGGAAATCGTTACGGAATTAATGCTTGAATTTTTCCCGGAAATTTTAGACGTTGAATTTACGGCGAAAATGGAAAAAAGCTTAGACGAGATTGAAGAAGGAAAAATGGAATGGGTAAAAGTCGTCGATGAGTTTTATCAAGAATTTGAAAAACGCTTACACATCGCAGAAAAAGAAATGAAAGAAGTGGAAATAAAAGACGAACCCGCAGGCATCGATTGTGACGTGTGCGGCAGTCCGATGGTATATAAGATGGGGCGGTTCGGAAAATTTGTAGCCTGTTCCAATTTTCCGGCATGCCGGCATACGAAGCCAATCGTAAAAGAAATTGGCGTGAAATGTCCACAGTGCCATGAAGGGAATATCGTCGAACGAAGCAGCAAAAAGAAGCGAGTCTTTTATGGGTGCGACCGCTATCCAGCATGCGATTTTATGTCGTGGGACAAACCGCTGGCACGCCCATGTCCAAAATGCGACGGATTGCTCGTAGAGAAAAAGTTAAAAAAAGGGATACAAGTGCAATGTGTAAAATGTGACTACGAAGAAGAACGACAATCATAATCGGTGAGAGCTTCTCACCGTTTTTATGCGAGGAGGAAAACAACATGATGGTAAACGTCATTGGTGCAGGGTTAGCCGGAAGCGAAGCAGCGTGGCAACTAGCGAATCGAAACGTTCAAGTGCGCTTGTACGAAATGCGACCAGTGAAACAAACGCCAGCGCATCATACGGAAAAATTTGCGGAACTCGTCTGCAGCAACTCGTTAAGAGCCAATACATTAACGAATGCTGTCGGTGTCTTAAAAGAAGAAATGCGCCGTTTAAACTCTGTCATTATGAAAGCGGCAGACGAATGTTCGGTTCCGGCGGGAGGAGCGTTGGCCGTTGACCGCCATGAGTTTGCGGCGCGCGTCACCGATCTTGTGCAACATCATCCGAACGTCACGGTCATTCGTGAGGAAGTCACAGACATTCCATCAGGGCCGACGGTCATTGCGACAGGGCCATTAACATCGCCAGCGCTTTCTGAGAAGCTAAAAGCGCTAACAGGGGAAGAATATTTATATTTTTATGACGCTGCTGCTCCGATTGTGGAAAAAGAAAGCATCGATATGGATAAAGTGTATGTAAAATCGCGTTACGATAAAGGCGAAGCCGCATATATCAACTGTCCGATGACGGAGGCGGAATTTGATCGGTTTTATGAGGCGCTTATTTCTGCAGAAACGGTACCGTTAAAAGAATTTGAAAAAGAAATTTATTTTGAAGGATGCATGCCGATTGAAGTGATGGCAAAGCGAGGGAAAAAAACGTTATTGTTCGGTCCGATGAAGCCGGTTGGACTTGAAGATCCACGCACAGGAAAGCGTCCGTTTGCCGTCGTCCAACTTCGGCAAGACGATGCTGCTGGCACACTTTATAATATCGTCGGCTTCCAAACGCATTTAAAATGGGGCGATCAAAAAGAAGTATTTCGTCTCATTCCTGGCTTAGAACAGGCAGAATTTGTTCGCTATGGTGTCATGCATCGAAACACATTTATCAACTCGCCGAAGTTGTTGCGACCAACGTACCAGTATAAAGGGCGTGATGATTTGTTTTTCGCAGGACAAATGACAGGGGTCGAAGGGTATGTCGAATCGGCCGCTTCTGGATTAGTCGCTGGGATAAACGCTGCTCGACTTGTGCTAGGACAAGAGTTGCTTGTTTTTCCGCAAGAAACGGCAATCGGCAGCATGGCGCATTATATTACGTCCGCCGACCCAAAATACTTCCAGCCAATGAATGCTAATTTCGGCTTGTTTGCCCCGTTAGACGAAACGATCAAAGACAAAAAACGGCGCAACGAACAATACGCACAACGGGCATTGGACACAATTCAGAATTTTATAAAAAACTAATTGCAAGGGCTACTAATATGTGTTAATATTTAGTAGCCCTTGTGAGGTGTTACGAATGGAAAATTTGAAAATTTCGTTACAATTATTCATAGAATATTTACAAATTGAAAAAAATTATTCACAATATACTATTGCGTGTTATGCACATGATATTGAACAATTTTTTGCATTTATGCATGAGCAGTCAATTGGACGATTAGACGAAGTGACGTATAGCGATGTCCGGTTATATTTGACAAAGCTACATAACGAACGCTTCACAAGTCGTTCCATTTCCCGCAAAATTTCTAGTTTGCGTAGCTTTTATAAATTTTTGCTGCGGGAAAAGAAAGTCGTCGAAAATCCATTTGCGCTTGCGACGCTGCCAAAAAAAGAACAAAAAATTCCGCATTTTTTGTACGAACAAGAATTAGAATGTTTATTCCATGTCAATGATGTAAATACAGCGCTCGGTCAGCGCAATCAAGCGCTTTTAGAACTGCTTTATGCAACAGGTATTCGTGTTAGTGAATGTTGTCACATTCAACTTTCCCATATCGATTTTTCGTTGTCGACGATTTTAATTTATGGGAAAGGAAATAAGCAGCGGTACGTTCCGTTTGGACGGTTTGCGAAAGAAGCGCTCGAGCGATATGTGCAAAACGGCCGAAACGAACTGTTGCAAAAAGGGAACGTCGCCCATTCTTATTTATTTGTCAATTTTCGCGGGCGTCCTTTAACACCTCGAGGGGTACGGTATGTTGTTAATGAAATCGTAGAGAAAGCGGCACTAACACAAAAAGTAAGCCCGCACGTATTTAGGCACACGTTTGCCACCCATTTGCTTAATGAAGGGGCGGATATGCGTACCGTTCAAGAATTGCTCGGTCACGCTCGCCTTTCTTCCACCCAAATTTATACGCATGTAACGAAAGATCGGCTGCGCGACATTTATTTACACGCCCATCCGCGAGCGAAGGAAAGCGAAGAACGGTCTTTGGCTTTGCCAAGGAAACATCTGACGGAAGCGCAAGCGTTCGACGAAGACGTGCTTGCACGTCGAACGGCGGATGTAGACGCAGAGGATGTTCATTCGTAGCTAGCCAAGAAGAGTGAAGGCGACTGACGTTTATTTTCCTTTTTAAAGGAGGAGTTTTATGGAGTTCCATGCGACGACGATTTTTGCGATCCATCATAATGGCGCGTGCGCAATGGCTGGCGATGGCCAAGTGACGTTTGGTAATGCGGTCGTGATGAAGCATACGGCGAAAAAAGTACGAAAACTTTTTCATGGTAAAGTGTTGGCTGGATTTGCTGGCGCGGTGGCAGATGCATTTACGTTGTTTGAAATGTTTGAAGGGAAGCTTGAAGAATTTAATGGCAATCTGCAGCGCGCAGCGGTCGAACTAGCGAAAGAATGGCGCAGCGATAAAGTATTGCGTCGGCTAGAAGCGATGTTAATCGTCATGGATGCTCGCCACCTGCTATTAGTGTCTGGAACGGGCGAAGTCATTGAGCCGGATGACGGCATTTTAGCGATTGGTTCGGGCGGAAACTATGCGCTTGCTGCTGGTCGAGCATTGAAGCGGTATGCTGGTGAGCAAATGAGCGCAAAAGAAATTGCGAAAGCAGCGCTAGAAATTGCAGCAGACATTTGCGTGTATACGAACGGCCATATCATCGTCGAAGAATTATAAGCGGAGGGAAACGCGATGAATTTAACGCCTCGGCAAATTGTTGAAAAGTTGGATCAGTTTATCGTCGGTCAAAAAGAAGCGAAAAAAGCAGTGGCGGTCGCTTTGCGCAACCGTTACCGCCGCAGCTTGCTCGATGAGAAGTTGCGCGATGAAGTCGTGCCGAAAAACATTTTAATGATTGGGCCGACAGGGGTAGGAAAAACGGAAATCGCAAGACGGCTTGCAAAGCTTGTTGGTGCACCGTTCATTAAAGTGGAAGCGACGAAATTTACAGAAGTCGGCTACGTCGGTCGCGATGTCGAATCAATGGTGCGTGACCTTGTCGAAACGGCTGTCCGGTTAGTGAAAGAACGAAAAATGAACGACGTAAAAGACCGAGCAGAGAAGCAAGCGAATAAACGGCTCGTTGAATTGTTAGTGCCAGGGAAGCAAAAACAGACGATGAAAAACCCGTTGGAACTGTTGTTCGGCGGCAGTCAACCGACGCCACAAGACGATGGAAAAGAAGATCAATACGTGGAGCAAAAGCGAAAGCAAGTCGCGATGCAATTAGCGAACGGGGAGCTTGAGGACGAATTCGTAACAATCGAAGTCGAAGAACAGCAAATGCCATTGTTTGACTTTTTTCAAGGTGCGGGCATTGAGCAAATGGGGATGAATATGCAAGATGCGCTCAGTAGCTTTATGCCGAAGCGGCGCAAAAAACGAAAGTTAAAAGTAAGCGAAGCGCGGAAAGTGTTGACGAACGAAGAAGCACAAAAATTGATTGATATGGACGAAGTAACACAAGAAGCGATTTACCTTGCAGAACAATCAGGAATCATTTTCATTGATGAAATCGATAAAATTGCCAGCAGAGGGCATACCTCTTCAGCAGACGTTTCGCGCGAAGGAGTGCAGCGTGATATTTTGCCGATTGTCGAAGGGTCGACGGTAATGACGAAATACGGCCCGGTGAAAACGGACTATATTTTATTTATTGCCGCGGGTGCGTTTCACATGGCAAAGCCGTCCGATTTAATCCCAGAATTACAAGGACGTTTCCCGATTCGGGTAGAGCTATCGAAGCTAACGGTCGATGATTTTGTCAAAATTTTAGTGGAGCCAAACAACGCGTTGCTTAAGCAATATACTGCGCTGTTGGCGACGGAAGGTATACAACTTGAATTTTCTGACGATGCTATTCGTAAGATTGCGGAAGTAGCGTATGAAGTCAATCAAACGACGGATAACATCGGTGCGCGGCGATTGCATACGATTATGGAAAAATTATTGGAAGATTTATCGTTTGAAGCGCCAGATATTACACTTGAAAAAATTATCATTACACCACAATATGTGGAGCAAAAATTAGGGAATATCGTCAAAAACAAAGATTTAAGCGAGTTTATTTTGTAGGAGGCTGTCAGAGATGAATTTATTACAAAAAACAAGAACAATTAATGCCATGCTGCAAAAAGCGGCAGGTAAACCAGTGAATTTTAAAGAAATGGCGGAAACGCTTTGCGAAGTAATTGAAGCGAACGTGTTTGTTGTTAGCCGCCGTGGCAAACTATTAGGGTTTGCGATTAAGCAATCGATTGAAAATGAACGGATGAAAAAAATGTTAGCAGATCGTCAGTTCCCAGAAGAATATACAAACAACTTATTTAACATTACCGAAACATCGCCGAACTTAGATATTAATAGCGAATATACTGCGTTCCCTGTTGAAAACCGTGATTTGTTTAAAACGGGATTAACGACAATCGTGCCGATTAACGGTGGTGGCGAGCGGCTCGGTACGCTTATTTTATCACGACTTGATCGCGAGTTTGATGACGACGATTTAATTTTAGCAGAATACGGGGCGACGGTTGTCGGTATGGAAATTTTACGGGAAAAAGCGGAGGAAATCGAAGAAGAAGCACGCAGTAAAGCGGTTGTTCAAATGGCGATTAGCTCGTTATCGTACAGCGAATTAGAAGCGATTGAACATATTTTTGATGAATTAGACGGAACGGAAGGATTGCTTGTTGCAAGTAAAATCGCAGACCGTGTCGGCATTACGCGTTCGGTTATTGTAAACGCGCTTCGCAAGCTTGAAAGCGCCGGCGTAATCGAATCGCGCTCGCTCGGAATGAAAGGGACATATATTAAAGTATTAAATGACAAATTTTTAACCGAGTTAGAAAAATTAAAAGCGCATTAAAGAAAAGGGGCTGAGGCAATCAGCTCCTTTTCTTTTGGAAAAGGTAAAAATAGTACAAACTTCCGGCTATACATTATTTACACATTCTTTTAAAATAGAAAATATCAGATATTGTCGAAAAAAGCAGATAAAGAGGGGATTTTCGATGAAACTATTTTCTCGCACGTTTAATATGCTCGAACAAGGCCTTGATTATGCGTCGTTGAAGCAAAAAGTAATCGCGAATAATATTGCCAATGTCGATACACCAAACTATAAAGCGAAAGACGTACAGTTTAAAACAGCGCTTGAACAAGCGATGGCGCCGCTAGAAGCGTATCGAACGGATCCGCGTCATTTTTCGTTTAAAGGAAATCCCAGCAATTTTTTAGTGACGACAAGAAGTGATGTAGTATACAATCATAATGGAAACAGTGTCGATATCGACAAAGAAATGTCGGATTTAGCCGAAAACCAAATTTACTATAATGCGCTAGTGGAACGGTTGAACGGTCAGTTTAACACGTTAAAAACGGTCATTAAAGGAGGAAAATAATGTATGTCGATTTTTCAAAGCTTAAATACAACGGCATCAGCATTAACCGCTCAACGACTAAGAATGGACGTTATTTCCTCCAATATGGCGAATGTCGATACGACGCGCGCGAAATTTGTTAACGGACAATGGGAACCATATCGACGGAAAGTAGTAGTGATGGAGCCGAAGGAAAATGGATTCTCTTCGTATTTGCAAGCAGCGATGGATCGCTCTTCTGCCGGAGATGGGGTAATGGTTACGAAAATTGTCGAAGACCAAACCCCGTTTAAACTCGTGTACGATCCGACGAATCCAGATGCGAATAAAGACGGTTACGTTCAATTGCCGAACGTCGATCCGTTAAAAGAAATGGTCGACTTAATGAGCGCTACTCGTTCATACGAAGCAAACGTGACAGTGTTCAATGCATCGAAAGGAATGCTAATGAAAGCGTTAGAAATCGGAAAATAAGGAGAATGAGTGATGATTAACAAAATAAATAATTTGTTTTCAACGACTGCGGCGGCGACGGCTACAAAACCAGCAGAGGCACAAAAGGAGTTCGCCACTTTTCTAAAAGATGCCATTAACAAAGTGAACGATGAACAAATCCAAGCTGACAAACTGACAGAAAAGTTAGTAAAAGGAGAGAACGTTGACTTACATCAAGTCATGATCGCAGCCCAAAAAGCGAGCATTTCCATGCAACTTGCGATTGAAATTCGCAATAAAGCGATTGAAGCCTATCAAGATATGATGCGGATGCAAGTATAATTAGTGCACTGCTAAACAAGCATTTTATTTATCTTGCAATAATCGGAGGAATACTATGAATCAACGAATGAAAGAGTGGCTGACACGAATAGCTACTTTTTGGCGGGAAAGAACAAAAGCACAAAAAACAATGGCGATAGGTGCAGCGCTTCTTTTCTTTACGATTGTTGGAACGGCCTCGTATTTTGCGACGAAAACGAATTTTGTTCCATTGTATAGCAACCTTACGCCGCAAGAAGCAGGGCAAATTAAAGCCACGCTCGATCAGCGCGGCGTTCAGTCCGAAGTAGCGGATAACGGCACAACGATAAAAGTACCAGAAAAACTGGCAGATACACTAAAAGTGGAATTAGCAGCGGAAGGGATTCCGGATAGCGGAAGCATCGACTATTCGTTTTTCGGAAAAAACGCCAGTTTTGGTATGACCGATAATGAGTTTAACGTTGTCAAGCTAAAAGCGATGCAAACAGAGCTTGCCAATTTAATTAAAAATATTGACGGCGTGGAAGATGCCAAGGTGATGATCAATCTTCCACAGCCGAGCGTATTTGTATCGGATGACCAGGGCGAGGCGTCTGCTTCTGTCGTCTTAAAAACAAAACCAGGCTATAAGTTTAGCGACGAACAGATAAAGGCGCTGTACCATCTCGTATCGAAGAGCGTCCCTAATCTTCCTACTGATAATATCGTCATCATGAACCAATATTTTGAGTACTTTGACCTAAAAAATGATGAAAAATTTTCGACAGCGACCGCGTTTGCGACGCAAAACGAAATTAAAAAGCAAATCGAACGCGACATTCAGCGCCAAGTTCAACAAATGCTTGGTACGATGATGGGACAAGATAAAGTGGTCGTATCGGTGACAGCAGATGTCGATTTTACCCAAGAAAATCGAGAAGAAAATCTAGTTGCCCCGGTTGATGAGCAGAACAAACAAGGAATTGCCGTAAGTGTGCAGCGCATTAAAGAGACGTATTCCGGACAAGGGGCACAGCCGGGAGGAACAACTGGAACAGGCACAAGCGACGTTCCAGGGTATCAATCTTCCACAAGCAATTCGAACGGAGACTATGAAAAAACGGAAGAAACCATTAACAATGAAGTAAACCGAATCAAAAAGAAAATTGTCGAAAGTCCATATAAAGTACGGGATTTAGGCATTCAAGTGATGGTCGAGCCACCAAACCCGAAAAACCCGAACTCGTTATCCCAACAAACAGTTGATGATATTAAGAAAATTTTAGGGACGGTTGTTCGCACATCGATTGATAAACAAAATGGCCAAACGTTGACTGACCAAGACATTCAAAATCGGATTGTCGTTTCCGTACAAAAATTCAACGGGAAAACAGATTTTACACAACCGCAAACGACGATTCCAACGTGGGCATATATTGCTGGCGGTGCCCTTTTACTCGCGTTAATCGGTTTAGTCGTCTTTTTCCTTATGCGTCGACGGAAAAAAGATGACGATGCGATGGATGAATTGGGGGACGAACCACTTATGCCGGAACTCCCAGATATTCATGAGGAGAAAGAAACAGAAGCTACGTTACGGCGTAAGCAGCTCGAAAAACTGGCGAAAGAAAAACCAGATGAGTTTGCGCAGTTGTTAAGAACATGGTTAGCGGAAGATTAAAAGGAGGGGGAACATGGCGAAGAAAGAAAAAAAAGGGGAACTTACAGGAAAGCAAAAAGCAGCCATACTCCTCATTTCACTCGGACCAGATGTATCTGCGTCAGTGTATAAACACTTATCAGAAGAAGAAATCGAAAAGTTGACGCTTGAAATTTCCAACGTTCGTCAAGTGGCGGGACAGGAAAAAGAAGAAGTGATTGAGGAGTTCCATCAAATCGCCTTGGCGCAAGATTATATTGCCCAAGGCGGAATCGCCTATGCGAAAGAAGTATTAGAAAAAGCGCTTGGTTCTGAAAAAGCGATAAACATTATTAACCGGCTCACATCAGCGTTAATGGTGCGCCCGTTTGATTTTGCACGCAAGGCGGATCCCGCGCAGCTATTAAACTTTATTCAAAACGAACACCCGCAGACGATTGCGCTTGTTCTTTCGTATTTAGAGCCAGCGCAAGCGGGGCAAATTTTATCGTCGCTTCCGCAAGAGATGCAAGCCGATATTGCTCGCCGAATTGCGTTGATGGACAGCACATCACCAGAAGTGATTAACGAAGTAGAACAAATTTTAGAACGGAAGCTTTCAGCTACTGTTGTACAAGATTACACGCAAACCGGCGGCATCGAAGCAGTTGTCGAAGTGTTAAATGGCGTAGATCGTGCGACAGAACGGACAATTTTAGATGCGCTTGAAATTCAAGACCCTGAATTAGCAGAAGAAATTAAGAAGCGAATGTTTGTCTTTGAAGATATCGTCACGCTTGATAATCGCGCGATCCAGCGCATTATTCGCGAAGTTGACAACAACGACTTAATGTTAGCGTTGAAAGTATCAAGCGACGAAGTGAAAGAAGTTGTCTTCCGCAACATGTCAACGCGCATGGCGGAAACGTTTAAAGAGGAAATGGAATTTATGGGACCTGTTCGTCTTCGTGATGTAGAAGAAGCACAGTCGCGCATTGTGGCGGTGATTCGTCGCCTCGAAGAAGCGGGCGAAATCGTTGTTGCGCGCGGTGGAGGAGATGATATTATTGTCTAATGTCATTAAAGCTCCGTTTGCGAAAACCGACCATCATAATAAAAAAATGATTGAGATAAAGCAATATTTTTTGCAGCAACCAGACGTTTCGCCACTCGAGCAAAGCGAACAAGAAAATGCACAAATGTTGATCGACGAAGCGAAACGACAAGCGCAATTGATTCAACAAGAAGCGGAGCATTACTATCACTCCGTAAAACAACAAATTTTACAAGAACAAGAACAATGGCAAAGCGAAAAACAACAGCTAGCGAGAGCAGCGCAGCAGGAAGGATACGACGCTGGGTTTATTCAAGGAAAAGAAGAAGCGCTTCGCCAATATGAGCAACTGATCCACGAAGCAAAACGCATCATCGAAACAGCAAACGAACAGTTTTATGAACAAATTGACGCAGCGAATGAAACGATTTTACTTATTGGGCTGAAAGTGGCGGAACGAATTGTCGGAGAAAAACTTACAGAAAATCACGAGCATTTTCTTTCGCTTGTGAAGCAGGCGATAAAAGAAGTACGGGAGCAGTCAGAAGTGAAAATATACGTTCATCCACGCTATTATGATTGGCTTGCGCAGCAAAAAGAAGAACTAAAAGCGATGTTTAGCGAGCCGGTCGATCTTTTTCTCTATCCAGATGAACAGCTACAAGAAACGGGATGTATTATCGAAACGCCATTTGGACGCATCGATGCTAGTGTAGATACACAGTTGCAACAAATAAAAGAGCAGTTGCTTGAGCGGCTCGAGGAGGCAACATCGTGAATTGGCAAACGCTCCTTCATGAGATTGAAACGCTTGACTCGTATAAACGGTTCGGAAAAGTGACACGCGTTATTGGACTAATGATTGAAGCGAAAGGACCAGAAAGTTCGGTCGGTGATGTTTGTTACATTCATGTCGGTGGGGGAAGAAAAAAAATAGCGGCCGAAGTCGTTGGCTTTCGTGAGCAGCATGTATTGCTTATGCCATTTTCCACTGTTCAAGATATCGCGCCTGGCTGCATTGTCGAAGCAACCGGGAAACCGCTACAAGTAAAGGTAGGCGTAGAATTAATTGGGAAAGTGCTTGATTCGCTCGGACAACCGCTAGATGGTGGGGCACTTCCGAAAGGGTTGCGTTCGTTATCGATTGAACAAGAGCCGCCAAACCCGCTTTTGCGTCCGCCAATTGCTGAGCCTGTCGAGGTCGGTGTGCGCTTGATTGACAGTTTGTTGACCGTCGGAAAAGGACAGCGCGTCGGCATCTTTGCCGGTTCAGGCGTTGGAAAAAGCACATTGCTCGGCATGATTGCCCGCAACACGAATGCGGATGTAAACGTCATTGCTTTAATCGGAGAGCGTGGACGCGAGGTGCGAGAATTTATTGAACGCGATCTTGGTCCGGAGGGGCTTGCTCGCTCGATTGTTGTTGTCGCTACATCGGATCAGCCGGCGCTTATGCGCATTAAAGGGGCGTATACGGCGACGGCAATTGCCGAATATTTCCGTGACAAAGGAATGGACGTCATGTTCATGATGGATTCCGTCACACGCGTGGCGATGGCACAACGGGAAGTAGGGCTTTCGATTGGTGAGCCACCGACAACAAAAGGATATACTCCTTCCGTCTTTGCGATTTTGCCGAAGCTGCTCGAGCGGACAGGAACGAATGAACATGGAAGCATTACAGCGTTTTATACCGTATTAGTCGACGGAGACGATATGAACGAACCAATTGCGGACACGGTGCGCGGCATTTTAGACGGCCATTTTGTACTTGAACGAAATCTAGCAAATAAAGGGCAATATCCAGCGATTAACGTCCTAAAAAGCATTAGCCGGGTGATGAACTACATTATTACACCGGAACATAAAGCGGCAGCGGAAAAGTTTCGCCAGCTTTTGTCAACGTATATGCATTCGGAAGATTTAATTAATATCGGGGCATATAAACGAGGGTCATCGCGGGAAATTGATGAAGCGATTCGTTATTATCCGAAGCTTCTCGATTTTTTAAAACAAGATACGCATGAAAAATTTACGAAAGAAGAAAGCGTTCATATGCTGCTTCAACTCGTACACTCGGGGTGAGTAAACGATGGTTCGTCCATTTAAACTCCATAAATTGTTAGCGATTAAAGAAAAGGAAAAAGAAAAAGCGCTTGGAGAATATCAAGAGGCGACCAAGCGGTTTGAGGAAGTTGGCGAGAAGCTATACCATTTGCTTAAACAAAAAGAAGACTATGAAGAAACGTACAAACAAAAAATGAGCACAGGTCTTTCCATTCAAGAAATCCGCCATTTTCGCCAGTTCGTGACTAATTTAGAACGAACAATTTCTCACTACCAACAGCTAGTGGCGCAAGCGCGCGAACAAATGCTTTTGAAGCAGGCGAAGCTAGCAGAAGCAGCAATCGAAGTAAAAAAGTACGAGAAAATGAAAGAAAAGCATGAGCAAGCTGTACACGAAGTGTTGCAAACTGCCGAAAACCGATGGATGGATGAAGTGTCGATTCAGCAATTTATCCATCGCAAAGATTGGGTGAGAGGATGAAAGAACAAGTAATAGAGAAAGAAACCGAACTAGAAGAGGAAGGGAAAATAGGAAAATTTAAATGGTTTTTATTTGTCATCGTCATTCCGCTTTTATTTGCGATTGCATTAGCGCTTGTCATCGCGACGGTCGCTGGTTTTAATGTATTTGGCGCTATCCAAAAATACGGGGGAAACATCCCGTATGTGTCGGAGTGGATAAACGGAAAACAGCAGTCCACCGAGCAAATTTTACAAAAGACGATGCTAGAACAAAAAGCAATGATTGACGAGAAGACGCAGCAAATAAAGAAGCTAGAAAACACGATTAAAACGAAACAAAGCGAAATCGACGCGCTAAAGCAAGAAATCAAACGGCTCAATGCCGAACTGACTGCCGCAAAACAACAGCAGGGGACATCATCCACAACCAAAAATGAAACGAAGCCAACGGTGCAAGATGTTACAAAAATATATGAAACGATGTCACCAAAAAATGCGGCGGCAATCATTCCAAAAATGTCAGACGAAGAAGCGGTATATATTCTTTCTGCACTAAGTAACGATACAGCAGCGGCCATTTTAGAAAAAATGACGCCAGAAGAAGCCGCAAAATATACGACGCTGTTAGCGAAAAAAGCACAAGCGAACGCCCAACAATGAAAGGAGGTGAGAACATGATTCGTCCGATCGCTTTTCTTTCGCCCAATATGTTGCCGTTGACCGCACAGAAACAAGAAACGCCAACTTCTGCTTTTGCCATGTTGCTAGCGAATATGAAACAGCCAACGCCGCAACTTGAAAAAAGTGACCTGTTGCCTGTCCAAGCGTTTTCGATTGATTCGCCCAAGCTGTACGGCGAACTACAGCAACTGTTTGCTGCAATTCCGATAGAAGAAGGATATGCGCGGCAAGAAACGTTGGAAAATCCGACCGTTTCCCATTTTTTTCAGCTATTGCCGCCGACATTGAAAAAACAAATGACCGAAACGTTTGTCCCTGGACGTCCGTTTGAGCAAATGGTAGAAGATGAAAAGACGTTAGAAGACAACGGAGCGTTGCTGGCGGTTGCTTTTATGCTGTTTCAATTAGAGCAAAGGCAAAACTCCCTTCCGGATGATGTATTTGAAGGAGTAAAGGAGCGACTCGTTGCTGTCTTTTCTGGGAACAATGTCCGCCTTCCGGAACAAATAAAAAACGTGCGATCACTTTTTGACAAGCTTATTAGTTTGTCATCGAAAAATGAACAGGCTGCTAATTTCTCAAGCGATTTTACTAACCGTTCTGTGCGAACGACAAACGGCTCGCAGGCAATAATAGAACCGGTTGTTTCGGCAAAAGAAAAATCGCCTGTTTCATTAGAAACCGTCGTCCCTTTGCCGCCGGAGCCATTAACGGATGGAGAAGAATCGATCCCTCTTTTTGCTACAAACAAAGAACTATCACCTGTTATTTCGTTGCCAGGCAATGAACAAAAGGGTGAGTTGCAACGTTCGTTTACGCATCAGTTGACAGAAATAATGAAAACAGGCAAGTTTACAAAAGGGGCAAACGGACAAGCGCAGCTGGTCATTCGCTTACATCCGGAGCATTTAGGAACATTGACGGTGAAACTTATTGCCCAAAAAGACGGAGAACTGGCGGCCAAAATCATAACGAATACAACAGCAGCGAAAGAGTTAGTAGAAGCGAGCATTCACCAAATTCGTCATATTATTCCGACGGAAAATATTATTGTCGAACGATTTGATGTATGGACGCAACCTGAGTTTGCGGGAATGAACCGTCAACAGCAGCAGCGCCAATCGAAACAGCCATTTGAACAGGAACAACAATCTAAACAATCCGAACAAGTGACGGAAGAGTTTGCAGACGCACTACAAGAAAAATTAAATGCGACTATCTAGGGGGTGAGTAGGATGGCTACTACTAACGCGATTGACTCTAGTTTATTGTTAAGTAACTATAAACCGACAGAACGGAAAACAGGACAGCAAACGTTAGGAAAAGATGACTTTTTAAAAATATTAATCGCGCAGCTTGAACATCAGGATCCATTAAATCCGCTGGAAGATAAAGAATTCATCTCACAAATGGCTAGTTTTTCAACGCTTGAGCAGATGGTCAATATGTCGACGATGATGCAAAAGTTTATTGACTCGCAAAGCACGACGACAGAAAAATTAACGAGCATGTCCGACTCATTGCAGCAGCTCGTCCAACAGCAAAGTATGCAGACGCTTGCTAGATATAGCGAGTTAATTGGTAAGCAAGTAGAATGGAGTAGTGCAGAAGGCGACAAGAAATCAGCGTTAGTAAAATCGGTGCTGCAACAAGGAGCAAAGTGGATGCTTGAATTAGATACTGGCGAAACGATTTCACCGTCTGATGTAACGAAAGTAACGTTCGGGGGGTGAGCGCTTGAGTTACCGGGTGCAGTTTTTCCCACGTACACCGATCGTACCGAATGCTTCCCAAACGCGAAAGACGAACGTTTCTCCATCGTTTCGTGAAGCGTTCTCGGAAGCGCAGCAAACGTTGAAAATTAGCAAACATGCGCAACAGCGATTAGAAGAACGTAATATTTCGATTGATGAGCAGCAATGGGCGCTCATTAGCCAAAAAGTATTGGAAGCAAAACAAAAGGGGATACGGGATTCGCTAGTATTAACCAATCAAGCAGCACTAATTGTCAACGCAGTGAATCAAACGGTGATTACAGCGATGAACCGCGAAGAAGCGCAAGCGCAGCTATTTACGAACATTAACGGCGCGATTATTTTAGAGTAAGGCTGGACCGTTTGGGGGCCTTCGAGCTTGCGGAATGACTGAAGCAGCTCAATGATGAAAAAAGGAGAGGATTTTTATGTTACGTTCGATGTTTACGGGCATTGGCGGGATTCGCAACTTCCAATATAAATTAGATGTTATTGGTAACAATATTTCTAACGTTAACACATACGGCTATAAAAAAGCACGGGTAACGTTTAAAGACCTCGTTTCCCAACAAATTTCTGCAGCGACGTCATCGACTGGAACGCGCGGGGGAATTAATGGCAAACAAATCGGATTAGGAAGCGGGTTAGGTTCGATCGAGACGATTCACACGCAAGGTTCGACGCAAACGACGTCACGGCCACTTGACTTAGCGCTCGGCGGCGACGGATTTTTCGTTGTCGGCTCGATTAACGACGTGACGTTAATTGATATCGACGGACCAGCTGGCAAGCTCGGTACGAACAAAGTAAATACAGGTGTGCCGATCGATCGCGCCTTCAACCTTAGCTTTACGCGAGCAGGAAACTTTTATTTAGATGAGTACGGCTATATTGTCAACTCGGAAGGACAATATTTAATTGGTGAAGCAGCGATTAAAGATGTAGATACGGTCAAAGCAAATGCCCCGCATGTGGCAACGGCTCGACAAGATTTGAATAGCTTTGTGAATGGTGCGAATGGCTTAGTAGACTTTATTCAAAAATGGAAAGCAGAGTTTTCCAAAAACCCAGATAACAATCCAGCGACTAAAACGGATTTCATTAATCTCGTGAAAAGTTTCAATACACAATTGAAAGACCTTAATAAAAAAATTACTGGGAAAACAGACCCGAATGATACGACATCGCCAACTGCCGGAACATATTTCAATGATAAAGTATCTCCTAAAGCAACTATTAATCCTGTTCCGCTCCTTCCAGAAAATGATAGCAATTGGCCGGATTCGTTATCAGAAGCGGAAAAATCGATGGGACCGTACTTAGAGCAAATTAGCGGGTTTGTCGAAAGCGTTCAACAAGTACTAAATGACTACAGCGAACCGAAATTCGGAAATGTTACAAGCTTTGAACCAGGATTGATTCAAATTCCAAAAACGGCAAAAAGTTTTGGAATTACAGCCGATGGAAAAGTCACATTTATTGATAGCAATGGGCAATTGAAAATTGCTGGGCAAATTTTACTGGCGCAATTCCCGAACCCGAGCGGCTTAGAGAAAATGGGTGGCAATACGTTTAAAGAAACAAACAACTCAGGAAAACTCGACCGGAATGCGAATGGGTTAACGATTAACGAATTGTCGCGTCCAGGACTAAATGGCGCAGGAGAAATTATTTCCGGGGCATTAGAAATGTCAAACGTTGACCTTTCCGAAGAGTTTACGGAAATGATTGTTGCCCAACGTGGCTTCCAAGCAAACACGCGCATTATCACAACATCGGATGAGATTTTGCAAGAACTTGTCAACTTAAAGAAATAATAAGGGAGGGAGGGCACTAGACTCCGTCTAGTGCCCAAATACATATGATTACATTAACGCGATTAAATGGAAAAATATTCACGTTAAACGCGCTATACATAGAACAAGTGGAAGCCTTTCCCGATACAACGATTACGTTAACAAACGGCAAAAAAATCGTCGTCCGTGAATCTGTAAAAGATGTGGTAGAGCTCGTTACCCATTTTTATCGCCAAATCTCGGTCATCGGGCTTCCTCGAGAGGTGGAGGGATCAAATAGTGAGTAAATTATGGAAAATCATGCTTGTTATTTTAGTAAGTATTACTCTTATATCGGTAGTAGCATTAGTCATCGTTTTAAAATTTACCGGCAATCAAGAGAAAAAAGCACCGACAGCGGATGAAATTGTCGCTAGTTCGGTTGATGTGCCGGAAATTACGACAAACTTAGCCGACGGCAGTTTTATTAAAATTTCATTTAAAATCCAAATGAATAGCGAGGATGGAAAAACCGAGGCAGAGAAGCGCGATTTTCAAATAAAAGATATTATTATCGAGCAGCTATCGACGATGAAACCGGTCGATTTTAATGGGGAGCAAGGAAAGACGAATCTAAAAAATCGCTTGAAAGAAAAAATTAATCAAATTATGCAAGATGGAAAAGTGGAGCAAGTGTACATTACTTCCTTCATCCTCCAATAACTATGCGAGGAGGTGATAGCGTTGTCTGGTGAAGTATTATCGCAAAGTGAAATTGATGCGTTGTTAGCGGCGTTGTCTGCAGGAGAAATGGATGCGGAGGAACTAAAAAAAGAAGAAGCGGATAAAAAAGTAAAAGTATATGACTTTAAACGTGCGCTTCGCTTTTCCAAAGACCAGATTCGCAGCCTTACCCGCATTCACGAAAACTTTGCAAGGCTGCTAACGACGTTTTTCTCAGCGCAATTACGGACGTATGTGCAAATCTCTGTCGCTTCGGCTGATCAAATTCCGTACGAAGAATTTATTCGCTCCATTCCAAAGATGACGATTTTAAACGTATTTGAAGTGCCGCCATTAGACGGTCACATTATTATGGAAGTCAACCCAAACATTGCATATGCGATGCTTGACCGTGTGATGGGCGGACGGGGCGTGAGCTTAAATAAAGTGGACAATTTAACGGAAATTGAGATGCGAATTATGTCCAATTTGTTTGAAAAAGCGTTCAGCAATTTGCGTGATGCGTGGGAATCGGTCACTGAAATTGATCCGATGTTAACCGAATTTGAGGTGAATCCACAATTTTTACAAATGGTATCACCGAATGAAACGGTTGTTGTCATTTCGTTAAACACGCAAATTGCCGAAACGAGCGGGATGATTAACATATGTATTCCGCATGTTGTGTTAGAGCCAATCATTCCTCGTCTTTCCGTTCATTATTGGATGCAGACGCAAAAGAAAGAACGGATTCCCGAAGAAGTGGAAGTATTGGAAAAACGAATTAAAGTGGCGAAACTGCCAGTTATTGCGGAGTTAGGGACAGCGATGATTACGGTGCAAGAATTTTTACAATTGGACGTAGGTGACGTTATTCAACTTGACCAATCGATTCACGAGCCATTAATTATTAAAATTGGCGATGTGCCGAAGTTTATTGGTCAGCCAGGAAAAAGGAACAAACGCTTGGCAATTCAAGTGTTGGATACGATGAAAGGGGGAGAAGACAACGATGATGAGCGATGATATGCTATCCCAAGATGAGATTGATGCACTGTTGCGCGGAACGGCGAGTTTTGATGATACCCCGCCCGCCACTCCGTCTGTCGACGACGTATTATCGACGATGGAGCAAGATGCGTTAGGTGAAATTGGCAACATTTCGTTCGGTAGCTCAGCAACGGCACTTTCGATGTTATTAAACCAAAAAGTGGAAATTACAACACCGAGCGTATCGGTCATTCGCCGAGACGATGTGCCGCAAGAGTTTCCGCATCCGTACGTAGCCATTCAAGTGAACTATACAGACGGTTTTTTAGGAACGAATTTGCTCGTCATTAAACAGTCTGACGCAGCGATTATCGCTGATTTAATGCTTGGCGGTGACGGGCTGAACCCAGCTGATTTGTTAGGAGAAATTCAGTTAAGCGCTGTTCAAGAAGCAATGAACCAAATGATGGGCTCAGCAGCAACATCGATGTCAACAATTTTCGGGAAAAAGGTGGATATTTCGCCGCCGACGCTTCATTTACTAGATGTGAAAGAAGGCGAAGGAATCGAATATTTGCCGCCAGAAGATATTTTAATTAAAATTTCATTCCGTCTAAAAATTGGGAACTTAATTGACTCAAACATTATGCAGCTATTGCCGGTTGATTTCGCAAAAGAGTTAGTGCAAAATTTATTGCAAATGTCTAGTCCGAGTCAAGCAACATCGGCTAAAATGGATGTGAATAGTGGAACAAGCACACCACCTCCTTCTTTAGCAGGGAAAAGCCAACCAGCTTACGGCTATGGGCAGCCGACACCGATGCCGCAAGAGCCACAATATGTAGCAACACCGCAACATACGCCAAACCATTTTGGCGCCTATGCAGCTGGACAACAAAATATTCAACCGGTCGATTTTGCTAGCTTTGAGCCCGCTCCTGTTGTTGAGGCTGAAACGCGGAACTTAAATATGTTGCTCGATATTCCGTTGCAAGTGACGGTAGAACTAGGAAGAACGAAACGGTCGGTGCAAGATATTTTAAGTTTGTCGTCAGGCTCTATTATTGAACTCGACAAGTTAGCAGGAGAGCCAGTCGATATACTTGTTAACAACAAATTAATTGCCAAAGGCGAGGTTGTTGTTATTGACGAAAATTTTGGGGTGCGTGTGACCGATATTATTAGCCAGAGCGATCGTCTAAAAAAATTAAAATAGTGTAGGGGGTTTTTCGAATGGCAAGAATTTTAATCGTAGATGATGCTGCATTTATGCGAATGATGATTAAAGACATTTTAACGAAAAACGGTCATGAAGTCGTTGCCGAAGCAGCGGATGGGGTGCAAGCAGTTGAAAAATATAAAGAAGTTCGCCCAGATTTAGTAACGATGGACATTACGATGCCAGAAATGGATGGGATTACAGCGCTCAAAGAAATTCGGAAGTTTGATAGCAATGCGAAAGTGATCATGTGCTCCGCGATGGGGCAACAGGCAATGGTCATTGATGCGATTCAAGCGGGAGCGAAAGATTTCGTCGTCAAACCGTTCCAAGCCGACCGCGTCATTGAAGCGATTAACAAAACGCTTGGTTAACTAAGAGGTGGAACAATTTGCTTCAACTCCGAACGATAATACTCGCTCTATTAGTAGCAGTAGTGGTTGCTTCGCAAACAAATATAGCGTTTGCGGAGCAGTCTCCTACCGTGAAACAATGTATTGACCATCCCGAAACGTGCGAAAAAGCACCAGCAACGAAAAACGCAACAAATGATACGCAGCCAGCGCAAGCCGTCTCGGTTACGGCTTGGGATGTGGTCAAGCTTATTTTCGCTACATTGTTTGTGTTAGCGCTTATTTACGCGCTATTACGATTTATGAACAAACGCAGTCGTTGGCTGGCAAAACGTGGCCTTGTGGAACATCTCGGCGGGGCACACGTCGGAACAAACCGTTCTGTTCAGCTTGTCAAAGTAGGAAAACGTATTTTTATTGTAGGTGTCGGTGATTCTGTGCAGTTGTTGAAAGAAATTGAGGATGAGAAAGAAATAAATGAACTGCTCGCCATGCATAATGAATCATTGCAAAAAATGTTAGAGCCGAACGAGTTGCTTCTTTCTTGGCTGAATCGGTTGACAAAAAACAATGCAAAAGAAGAAACACAAACAACCTCGTTCCGAACGTTATTTGCCAAACAAATGCAAGAATTAACGAAAGAGCGCCAAAAGTTGCTGAAGCAGATAGAGAAGGGGACAACGTCCGATGAATGAGTTTATGCAGTTTTTTAACCAGGTGGCTCCGGACACGGTTTCGACGTCGGTGAAGTTGCTTTTGCTGCTGACGGTATTTTCGATTGCCCCAGGCATTTTAATTATGATGACGTGCTTTACACGTATTATTATCGTATTATCGTTTGTTCGCACATCGCTTGGGACGCAACAAATGCCACCGAACCAAGTGCTAATTGGGCTAGCGCTATTCTTAACGTTTTTCATTATGGCACCGACGTTTAAACAAATTAACGACGAAGCGCTACAGCCGTTATTTTCGGAAAAAATTAATTTAGAACAAGCGTACGAACGCGCTTCTGTGCCGTTGAAAGAATTTATGAGCGAACATACAAGGCAAAAAGATTTGGCGTTATTTTTAAAATATAGCGGCGCTAAAACGCCAAAGACGGTGCAAGATATTCCGTTAACGACGCTCGTGCCTGCCTTTGCGATTAGTGAGATTAAAACGGCGTTTCAAATGGGGTTTATGATTTTTATTCCGTTCCTTGTCATTGATATGGTTGTCGCGAGCGTGCTCATGTCAATGGGGATGATGATGCTTCCGCCCGTCATGATTTCTTTGCCGTTTAAAATTTTATTGTTTGTGTTAGTAGACGGCTGGTATTTAGTTGTTAAATCGTTGCTAGAAAGTTTTTAAAGAGGGGTGGAAAAGGTGAATGCCAACGTTGTAGTCCAGCTTGCCGAACGAGGCGTATATATGGTTTTAATCGTTTGCGGTCCGCTCTTATTATTGGCGCTCGCTGTCGGATTATTAATCAGCATTTTTCAAGCGACAACGCAAATTCAAGAACAAACGCTTGCGTTCGTTCCGAAAATTGTAGCTGTGCTCATCGGACTCGTCTTTTTTGGCCCGTGGATGTTGTCGCGAATGGTGTCGTATGCATATGAAATTTTCAATAACTTAACGCAGTTTATAGGCTGATTCGTATGGAAATAATGACTTATTTTCCGGCGTTTTTATTAGTATTCGCTCGCGTCGCATCTTTTTTTGCCACGGTGCCGTTGTTTTCGTATCGAACGATTCCGAACACCCATAAAATTGGGCTGTCGTTTTTTCTTAGTTGGACGATGTTCCTTGCGATGAAAAAAGAGGCAATTCCACTTGATGACACGTACGTATTGCTAGTAGGAAAAGAAGTGCTTGTCGGGCTATGCCTTGGGTTTTTTGCCTATCTTATGATGGCAGCCATTCAAATTGTTGGTGGGTTGATTGATTTTCAAATGGGGTTTGCGATTGCTAACGTTATCGACCCACAAACGGGAGCGCAAAGCCCACTGTTAGGGCAATATTTATATATATTTGCCCTTTTGCTACTGTTAGCTTTGAATGGCCATCATCTATTATTAGACGGGGTGTTTTATAGCTACCATTTTATTCCATTGCATACAGTCGTTCCGTTTGGCCATGAACAATTTGCCCGCTTTGCATTAAAAACGTTCAGCGAAATGTTTGTCGTTGCGTTTCAAATGTCCGCCCCGATTGTTGGAAGTTTATTTTTAGTTGACGTTGCGCTTGGCGTTGTTGCGCGAACGGTACCACAACTCAATATTTTTGTTGTCGGGATGCCTGTCAAAGTAATTGTCGGGTTTTTACTGCTCATGGTGATGATGACAACATTGTTTATCGCTGCCCAACATTTGTTTGAAACGATGGTGATATCGTTGCGCGATTTAATGGGCATTATAGGGGGCAAATAAATGAAAACGTTACGTCTTGATTTGCAATTTTTTGCTGGGGAAAAAACAGAAAAAGCAACACCTCGCAAGCGTCAAGAAGTACGCGAAAAAGGACAAGTCGCTAAAAGTGCCGATTTAAACACGGCGGTTGTGTTGTTGTTTACCTTTCTTACGTTATTGTTTTCTGGTAGTTTCTATAAGGAAACGTTTTTTCGTTTTTTGCAACAATCGTTTCAACAATATATAAAAACAGATGTGACCATCGATTCGGTGCATTTGTTGTTTTTAACGATTTTGCAACAAATGGCATGGGTTGTTGCCCCCATCTTTCTCGTCGCTCTTTTTGGGGCGTTTGTTGCTAATTTTTTGCAAGTTGGCTTTTTATTTACGACGGAGCCGCTGCAAATGAAATTAAGCAAACTTGACCCGATTCAAGGGTTTAAGCGTATGTTTTCCTTACGTTCGCTCGTCGAATTATTAAAATCGATTTTAAAAATCGCGTTTGTCGGGTTTATTACTTTTTTTGTCCTTTGGATGAAGCTTGGACAAATTTTGTCATTGACGACGAAATCGTTACAAACGACATTAAGCTCGTTAGCTAGTTTAGCCGTACAAATGGGGCTTTACGCGTCGATTGCTTTATTGTTTCTCGCGCTTTTAGATTATTTGTATCAGCGGTTCGATTTTGAAAAAAACATTCGTATGTCAAAACAAGAGATTAAAGAAGAGTACAAAAAGACGGAAGGTGACCCGCTAATTAAGTCAAAAATTAAGCAAAAACAGCGGGAAATGGCAATGAAGCGCATGATGCAAGAAGTACCGAAAGCTGATGTCGTCATTACGAACCCGACGCATTACGCCGTCGCGCTCAAATATGAAGATGGCGAAATGGAAGCTCCTATTGTTGTTGCTAAAGGGGTCGATTATATGGCGCTGAAAATTAAACAACTAGCAAAAGAGCATGATGTCGTGACGGTGGAAAATCGTCCGCTTGCTAGGGCATTATATAGTCAAACGGAAATTGGCGATGCCATTCCGGAGCAATTTTTTAAAGCGGTAGCGGAAATTTTAGCATATGTATACCGACTAAAACGAAAAATTTAGCCTATTTTAGCCGACAACGGCTAGGAAATTTGCATCGATGGCGATGCTAATCAAGGAGAGAAATGAAATGCCAGCAAGAGACTTGTCAGTATTGCTCATGGTTGTTCTCATTGTGGCGATGTTAATTATTCCGCTTCCAACGTGGCTTCTTAGCGTGCTGATTATTATCAATATTTCGTTAGCGTTGTTAGTGTTGTTAACATCGATGAATATGCGCGAGCCGCTACAATTTTCGATTTTTCCGTCCTTATTATTGCTTTTAACGCTGTTTCGTTTAGGGTTGAACGTCTCGACAACCCGTTCGATTTTAAGCAAAGGCGAAGCAGGGGGCGTCGTTGAAACGTTCGGGACGTTTGTCGTTGGCGGAAACGTTGTTGTCGGCTTCGTCGTTTTCTTAATTTTAATTATTATTCAATTTGTTGTCATTACGAAAGGAGCAGAGCGTGTATCCGAAGTAGCGGCTCGTTTTACGCTTGATGCGATGCCTGGAAAACAGATGAGTATTGATGCTGATTTAAACGCTGGGATGATTTCTGAACAAGAAGCGCGGAATCGTCGCGAAAAAGTCGCGCAAGAAGCGGACTTTTACGGAGCGATGGACGGGGCAAGTAAGTTCGTGAAAGGGGACGCGATTGCCGGGATTATTATTGTCATTATTAACATGCTATTTGGCATGGTCGTTGGCGTCGTCCAACAAGGATTAGACATAGCGGAAGCTGCCCATCGGTATACGTTGTTAACCGTTGGGGACGGCATCGTCAGTCAAATTCCGGCGCTACTTATTTCGACAGCAACAGGGATTGTTGTGACGCGAGCAGCGTCTGACAGCAACCTCGGTGCTGATATTATGCGGCAGTTGTTTGCATTTCCGAAAATGCTGTACGTCACAGCAGGAACAATTTTTTTACTAGGGCTGTTTACGCCAATTAATGACGTATTAACCATTCCAATCGCCAGCTTATTAGCGCTTGGTGGATATCATTTTTCAACAAAAGCAGAAAAAGAAGATGAAACGGTAGTAGAAGCGCAAAGTGAAGTAACAGAAATGGATCAAATGAAAAGCCCAGAAAGCGTCGTGAACTTATTAAGCGTCGATCCGATTGAGTTTGAATTCGGCTATGGGCTTATTCCGCTCGCTGATGCGAACCAAGGGGGCGATTTGCTTGATCGCATCGTGATGATTCGCCGGCAGCTAGCGCTTGAGCTTGGTCTTGTCCTTCCGGTTGTGCGCATTCGTGACAACATTCAACTCCAGCCAAACGAATACCGGTTGAAAATAAAAGGAGACGAAGTAGCAAGAGGGGAGCTGCTACTTGATCATTATTTAGCGATGAGCCCTGGAATTGACGATGACGCTATCGAAGGAATTGATACGCTCGAGCCTGCGTTTGGATTGCCAGCAAAATGGATTTCCGAAGAAGTGAAAGAACAAGCAGAAATGTTTGGTTACACGGTCGTCGACCCGCCGTCGGTCGTTTCGACGCACATTACGGAAGTGTTAAAAGCGCATGCACACGAATTGCTCGGTAGACAAGAAACGAAACAATTAATTGATCATTTGAAAGAATCGTACCCCATTTTAGTGGAAGAAGTCACACCAACCCCTCTTTCTATCGGCGATGTACAAAAAGTGTTAGCGAAATTATTGCGAGAAAAAGTATCGATTCGTAATTTGCCAGTCATTTTTGAAACGCTTGCTGATTTTGGCCGGATGACGAGCGATACGGACATATTAACAGAATATGTACGCCAAGCGTTGGCGCGACAAATTACAAGCCAGTACGCGGTACCAGGGGAACCGTTGCGGGTCATTACGTTGTCTGGAAAAGTGGAAAAAGCCATTGCGGAAGGGGTACATCAAACAGAGCACGGCAACTATTTGTCGCTTGACCCGAGCGCGTCGCAAGCAATCATTGAAGCAGTAGCGATGCAGCTAGAGCAACATGCAGTGCCAAACCAGCCGCCGATTTTGCTTTGTTCACCGGCGGTAAGAATGTACGTGCGTCAGCTCACGGAGCGCTATTTTCCTCATGTTCCTGTCTTATCTTATAATGAACTAGAGGCAACTGTGGAAGTTCAAAGTGTTGGGGTGGTGGATATCGAATGAAAGTAAAAAAATTTGTCGCTCCGTCAATGCCGGAAGCGATGAAAATGATTCGGGCAGAGCTTGGAAACGATGCGGTCATTTTAAACTCAAAAGTCGTTCATAAAGGCGGTTTTTTCGGATTGTTCACGAAAAAAAATATCGAAGTGATTGCTGCCGTTGATCCAAAGCCTGTTCGTTCTGCGATGGCGGAGAAAAAAGGGAAGTCCGTAGAGCCCCTTTTGCAACGTTCCGCTGTGGAGGCGAAACAAGTGGCAGATGCTGCGTTGTTAAATGAGTTAAACGAACTAAAAACGATGCTCAAACAGCTGTCAACGAATGTGACGACAAATTTTGCCGTTTATCCACAACCGCTAAGCGAACTGCATGAATCGTTAGCCGCACAAGAACTGTCGAACACGCTTCGGCAAGAAATAATGGATGAACTCGTCGAGCAATGGTATTTGCAGCGAGGCGAGGCAGATAAAAAACAGCTGTTGCAGTGGGCGAAAGAGTGGTTGCTAAAAAAAATGGCCGATTTGTCGTTCGGTGGTATTTCATTTACGAAAAAATATGTGAACGTCGTTGGACCGACAGGTGTTGGCAAGACGACAACATTAGCGAAAATCGCTGCACATTGTGTATTGAAGCACCAGAAAAAAGTGGCGTTTATTACGACAGATACGTACCGAATTGCGGCGATTGAACAGTTAAAAACGTACGCGAAAATTTTAGATGTTCCGTTAGAAGTATGTTACAACATCGATGATTTCCGTGAAGCGAAGAAAAAATTTTCTGTTTATGATCTTGTTTTTATCGATACAGCCGGTCGGAACTTCCGCAACCGGCAATATGTGCAAGATTTGCGTGAAATTATTGATTTTGATGCGGAGATAGAAACGTTTCTTGTGCTTGCGTTAACGGCAAAGTATATGGACATGAAAACGATTTACGAACAGTTTTCGCTCATTCCGATTGACCGTTTTATTTTTACGAAACTAGACGAAACGAGCCAATATGGTGCGATGATCAATTTAATGACAGAATCTCGTGTCGGAGCTGCGTATTTGACGAACGGACAAAATGTACCGGACGATATTGTCGAAGCAACTCCTGAAAAAATCGTCAATACGGTGCTTGGGGTCGATGGAAGATGAGAGATCAAGCCGAAAGCTTACGTCTAAAATTGAGTCGAATGAACAAAGGTGCGGAAACGAAAACGATGGCGGTCATTAGCGGAAAAGGTGGTGTTGGAAAGTCCAATTTTTCGCTCAATTTTGCGTTATCGTTAGCAAACCGTGGCTTTCAAGTATTGCTATTTGACATGGACATTGGTATGGGGAACATCGATATTTTGCTTGGTCAGTCGTCGCATGCGACGATTATTGATTTGTTTCAGCGGCGCATCTCCATTCAAGAGTTAATCCGAAAAGGACCGAGCAACTTATCATTTATTTCTGGTGGAACAGGACTAGCGAAGCTATTTACGATGGATAATGAAAAAGTCGATTATTTTTTAGAACAACTTCAATCGGTGTCTGCGCAGTACGACTACTTTATTTTTGATATGGGGGCAGGCATGTCGGAAGACCGGCTGCGATTATTAATGGCTGTCCATGAAATTTTTGTCATTACGACCCCCGAGCCGACCGCGATTATGGATGCGTACGCAGCGATGAAATACATTCATCTCCAAGAAAAACGAGTACCGTTTTATGTAATCGTCAATCGCGCACAAACGGACCAAGAAGGGCGAGATACGTTACAACGATTGAAAAACGCAATGAAACAGTTTCTTGGCAAAGACGTAACCAAATTAGGGGTTTTGCCGGAAGATCGCACCGTTTCTAAAGCGGTCACAAGCCAAACGCCATTTTTGCTTTTCGACCCGACAACGAAAATTAGTCGGGCGATGAATGAATTAGTGGAGCGTTACTTAGCCAATCGGACGATCGACGAAGCGACTGCTTCCCGTCCTGCCAATTTTTTTGCAAGACTGCGCCAGTTTCTATTAGAAAGGTAGTGAGTGGATGAAGCACATCAAGGTATTAGTTGTCGATGACTCCGCCTTTATGCGAAAAGTAATTACCGATTTTTTATCGGAACATCCGCAAATTGAAGTCGTTGGAACGGCTCGCAACGGAAAAGATGCGTTGGAGAAAATCCCGTTACTTCGTCCTCATGTCGTTACGATGGACGTTGAAATGCCGGTGATGAACGGGCTAGAGGCGCTAAAAACGATAATGGAAACCGGCCCTTTACCAGTCGTCATGCTTTCGAGTACGACGAAAGAAGGGGCGGAAAATACGATTTTAGCGATGCAATACGGCGCGGTTGACTTTGTCACTAAACCGTCTGGCAACATCTCGCTTGATTTATATAAAGTAAAAGAACAGTTAATGGAGAAAGTAATTCTTGCAAGTCGCGCTAACTTGCGCGGAATCAAAAAACAGGAGTTTCCGCAAACAACAGCTAGTTATCGGCCGGTTTCTTATAGTAGAATAGAAGTACAACCTTCGACAAAACGGAAAAAAATTGTATGCATCGGTACATCGACAGGCGGTCCGCGAGCGTTGCAACAAGTGTTAACACACCTCCCGAAACAAATTCCGGCACCGATTGTCATCGTGCAACATATGCCAAAAGGATTTACGAAATCGCTCGCGCAACGACTTGATACACTATGTGAGATTTCTGTTAAAGAAGTGGAGCATCAAGAAGAGTTAAAGCAAGGAACAGCCTACATTGCGCCGGGTGGAGCACATTTTACTGTCGTTCCGTCGAGTCGGTCGCTCGTGGCACATCTCGATTACTCTCCGCCACGAAACGGTCATCGCCCTTCTGTCGATGTGTTGTTTGAGTCCGTTAGCGAATTGCAAGAGTATGAGAAAGTTGCCGTCATTATGACAGGAATGGGGGCTGACGGCACAGCCGGATTGAAAATGTTGAAAGAAAGAGGTTTGACAACAGCGATTGCCGAATCGGAAGAAACAGCAGTAGTGTTCGGTATGCCGAAGGCGGCAATCGCTGCGCAGCTAGTCGATGATGTAGTGCCTTTAGAACAAATTGCGAACACGATTATGAAATATACCGGCGGGCAAGGGGTGTAGAACGATGGATATGAGCCAATATTTAGAAATTTTCATTGACGAAAGCAAGGAACATTTACAAACGATTAACGAACAGCTGTTGGAACTAGAAAAAAGCCCAGATGATCTTTCGATTGTAAATGAAATTTTCCGCTCGGCACATACATTAAAAGGAATGTCAGCAACAATGGGATTTGAAGACTTAGCGAATTTAACCCATCAAATGGAAAATGTGCTTGACGGTATTCGCAACCATAAAATTGTCGTTACGCCGGAGTTAATGGACGTTGTGTTTCGGGCGGTCGATGATTTAGAGGCGATGGTGAACTCCATTGCTAGCGGCGGCGACGGCAAACGGGACGTTCGCGAAGTCGTTCAACAACTGAAACAAATTGAACAAGGCGACGTTCCAACTACGAAAACGGAACAACCTTCTACGACGTCGACGCTTACGCAAACGTATGGGGAATTTGAATATAACGTGCTCCAACATTCCAAAGAGCAAGGGTTTCATACGTACGAAATTCTCGTCAAATTACGGGCGGATTGTTTGTTGAAAGCCGCACGTGTGTTTATGGTTTTTGACGCATTAAATCAAGTGGGTGAAGTGATTAAAGCGAACCCGCCGGTTGAGCTATTAGAAGAGGAAAAATTTGATCAAGAATTTGTCGTGACCGTTGTCTCAAAACAATCTGCGGAGCAATTACATGCGCAAATTAGTAAAGTGTCGGAAGTAGAAGAAGTAATAGTAACTGCTATTGATGTCGACAAATTGCGGCCAAGCGAACTAGCATCGTCTCAACCGGTGCTGTCCAAAACAGAAGCGGCGGTGACGGCTGAAAAAGAAGAACAAAAAGAAGAGAACGTAGAAGCACAGAAAGAAGAAAAAGAGCACCATAAAGCAGTGGCGAATAAAACGATTCGCGTCAACATTGAACGGCTTGATATTTTAATGAACTTGTTTGAAGAGCTTGTGATCGACCGCGGGCGGCTCGAACAAATTTCGCGTGAGTTGAACCATCCGGAGCTGCACGAAACGGTCGAGCGGATGTCGCGCATTTCGAGTGATTTGCAAAACATTATTTTAAATATGCGCATGGTTCCGGTCGAAACAGTCTTTAACCGCTTTCCGCGCATGGTGCGCCAACTTGCCCGTGATTTAGGCAAGAAAATTAACCTAGAAATTATCGGGGCAGAAACAGAATTAGACCGCACCGTTATCGACGAAATTGGCGACCCGCTTGTACATTTGTTGCGCAATGCGATTGACCATGGCATTGAAATGCCGGAAGTGCGGCGGGCGAAAGGGAAACCGGAAGAAGGAACGGTCAAATTAAAAGCATATCATAGCGGCAATCATGTGTTTATTGAAATCGAAGATGACGGAGCCGGCATTAACCGCGAGAAAGTATTACAAAAAGCAATTAACAAAGGAATTATTTCTAAACAAAACGCCGCCAATTTAACAGACAAACAAGTGTATGAATTAATTTTTGCGTCTGGCTTTTCGACGGCCGACAAAATTTCGGACATCTCAGGGCGCGGGGTTGGTCTTGATGTCGTCAAAAGCACGATCGAATCGCTTGGCGGTTCGGTAACGATTGATTCACAAGAAGGGGTTGGCTCGATCTTTTCCATCCAATTGCCGCTTACGTTGTCTATTATTTCGGTGATGCTAGTCGAAATTCAACAAGAAAAATATGCCATCCCGCTGTCGTCGATTATTGAAACAGCAATTATTAAAAAAGAAGATATTTTACACGCCCATCACCAAAAAGTGATCGATTTCCGCGGCAAAGTCGTTCCGCTTCTTTTCTTAAAAGAAGTGTTCGACGTGCCAGTAGTTAAAGAAGAAGATGACTTTTTCTCGGTCGTTATCGTCCGGAAAGGAGAAAAGATGGCAGGGCTTGTCGTTGACTCCTTTATCGGGCAACAAGAAGTTGTTTTAAAATCGCTCGGCAACTACTTAACGTCGGTTTTTGCGATTTCAGGCGCTACCATTTTAGGCGACGGTCAAGTGGCGTTAATTATCGACTGCAACGCATTAATTAAGTAGGGGGGAGAAGGGTGGTCAACCAAGAAAGCGAATTAAAGGTGATTGTTTTTCAATTAAAAAACGAAGAATATGCCATCCCGGTGCAGCAAGTTCGTTCGATTGAAAAAGTGCAGCACATTACGCGCGTTCCGCGGACACCGAAATTTGTGAAGGGTGTTATTAATTTGCGTGGGGTAGTGACACCAATTATCGACTTGCGCGAACGGTTTGGCATCGAAGCGATCCCATTTAACGAACAGACGCGCATCATTATCGTCGCGCTTGATGATATGGAAGTGGGGCTTGTCGTCGATGCGGCGAACGATGTGCTCGATCTTCCTGTTAAAAGCATTGAACCACCTCCGGAAGTAATTGAGGCGGTGGAAGCCGATTACATTAAAGGAGTGGCGAAAGTTGGCAAGCGATTATTAATTTTGCTTCATTTAGAAAAAGTATTAGAGAAAGACACATCTACAGTGTAAATGGAAAGGTCGTTTGATCAATGGCAACTATTCGTGATTTGAACGCGGATCATATCGATATTTTAAAAGAAATTGGCAATATTGGTGCTGGGAATGCGGCTACCGCGCTTTCCCAGCTATTAAATAAAAAAATTGAAATGAACGTGCCAAATGTACAAATCGTTTCGTTTGATGAAATGATGGATTTAGTAGGCGGTGCTGAACAAGTTGTCGCGGCAGTATTTTTACGGATTGAAGGAGAAGCGCCAGGGAGCATGTTTTTTGTACTATCGCTGCCGCAAGCAGAGCGATTTGTGAAACAAATGACAGGGGACGCTCTGTTTTCTCTCGCTTCTCCTCACCCGTCAGAACTAGGAATATCTGCTTTGCAAGAATTAGGAAATATACTAGCAGGCTCTTATCTTTCTGCGCTTGCCGATTTTACAAAATTAACGCTTTACCCATCTGTCCCGGCGTTAACGGTCGATATGATTGGCGCGATTTTGCAATATGGGTTGCTAGAATTGTCTCGCGTCGGAGACTATGCGATTGTGATTGATACGGCTGTTCACGAAGAACAACAGCCGGAAGATAGCATTAATGGCCACTTCTTTTTACTTCCTGATCCAGATTCATTCGTTCCGATTTTTCGTTCATTAGGTGTTTCATATGAATGAACTTGTCCATGTCATTAAAGTCGGAATTGCGGATATGAATGTCGTTCAACCGCCTCATCTTATTCGTACTTCTGGATTAGGTTCGTGCGTAGGGGTGGTCATCTTTGACCAAATGAAAGAAGTGGCAGGATTAGCGCACGTCATGTTGCCAGATTCTTCATTGGCGCGATCAGAAACAATCAATATCGCCAAATATGCGGATACGGCTGTTGAAGCATTAGTGGAACTCATTATTAAAGCTGGAGGACGGAAAAATTGGCTGAAGGCGAAGTTGGCAGGGGGAGCACAAATGTTTTCCTTTCAATCGGCAAATACAGATATGATGCGCATCGGACCACGGAATGTCGAAGCGGTAAAGCGAGAGTTAGAGCGGTTTCGCATCCCGGTTGTCGCGGAGGATGTCGGGGGAAGTAGCGGACGAACGATTGAATTCAACCCGAAAACGTGCATATTATCCATTCGTACAGTCAATCAAGGAGTTAAAGAAATATAATGGCAGGGACAGTGATCATTAACATTTTATTAGGGATATTTGGCTTTTTCATTGTGTTCCTTTTATCCTTTTCCGCTAATAGCATTACTACGACGTTGACGCGCAGTGCAGTCACATTTGTTCTCTTTTTTCTAAGTGGCTATTTATTTCGTTGGATGTTTGCGTATATTCGGAAAGATCCGGTGAAACTAACGGTAATGCCACCATCCAAAGAGGAAGATTTGCAACAATTGATGAAAGGATTGAGCGAGGAAGAGGCGCAAAAAGTGGCTGCCTATATTCGTCATATGCTGCAAAACGAAAACGATTCGTAAAAGCAGCGCCGGACAGTTTGACGATAAACGAGGAGGAGTAGTATGGCAAACGTTTCAGCGCGCGAAGAGCAAAAACATTGGCAAAATTGGGTGATGAATCGTGACCCACAAGCGGCGGATGAACTTGTGCAAAAATATATGCCGCTTGTGCATTACCAGGTGCAACGAATCGCTATTTCTTTGCCGAAAAATGTGAATAAACAGGAGTTAATCAGTTTCGGACTGTTAGGACTATATGACGCGCTTGAAAAATTTGATCCTTCTCGCGATTTGAAATTTGATACGTACGCCTCGTTTCGTATTCGCGGCGCCATTTTAGACGGGTTGCGAAAAGAAGATTGGCTTCCGCGCAGCTTGCGAGAAAAAACGAAAAAAATTGAAGCGACCATCGCCAAAATGGAGCAACAATATATGCGTGAAGTGACGGCGAAAGAAGTGGCCGATGCGTTAGGGATGGCGGAAGAAGAAGTATATACGGTCATGAATGAAGGATTTTTTGCGAACATTTTATCGTTAGATGAATGGCCAAAAGAAGAAGACGACGGTCCGTTAACGTTGCGCGATGAAAAAGCGATTTCCCCAGAAGAAAC
Source organism: Anoxybacteroides voinovskiense (assembly GCF_014196205.1). GTDB lineage: Bacteria > Bacillota > Bacilli > Bacillales > Anoxybacillaceae > Anoxybacteroides > Anoxybacteroides voinovskiense. Next base: position 166,203 of record NZ_JACIDE010000002.1, read on the forward strand.
AGTGTTACACGAAGAATTACGCCAACAGCTTGCTGAAGTCATCCAGCAACTAAACGAAAAAGAACGGCTAGTGATTAGCTTGTTTTATAAAGAAGAATTGACATTGACAGAAATTGGGCAAGTGATGGGACTATCGACATCGAGAATTTCCCAAATTCATTCTAAAGCGCTTTTTAAATTGCGTAAAATATTAGAAAAAGCGTTGTAATCGCCACAACGGCAAAAAGGAAGTGATCAATATGAGTTTAAAATTAGTAGAACTACAAATCGCACTTCCAAGAACGTACGACATTGCGAAAATTCAAGAGCAACTTCATCACCACCCTGAGCAGCTACAAGCTCAACTAACAGCTGCCATGCAAAAGCAGGAAGAACGAAGAAATCGGCAAGTGACGAACAAACGAACAGCATTTGATGCCCGCTGGCAAAAAGAAAAGCACGAGCCGCATCAAGCGGAGCATCCATACAAAGGAACAAACATCGATTTAATGGGATAGAGGGGTTCGATGACAGCATTTTTATTAACCATTAGCTTTGTTTTACACGCGCTTTCGCTGTTTATTATCATTTTATTGTATTTACAGCTGGCAAAAATTAAAGAGGTAGAGAAGCGACAGGCGCAAATAATCGAGGAAATGGAGCAGACGGTGTCGGCCTATTTTATTGAATGGAAAGAAGAAAACGAACGGTTTTTGCAAGCCTTATCGAAAACATTACACCACCGCTCTAGCGTGAAGAATGAGGCGAAAGTAGAAAAATCAGCAACAACACCGAACGCCGCTCCTCTGGAGCAAAAAGAGAGCGAATGGTCGCCGCTAGCACACGTTGACGAAATGAAAGATACGGTCGAAATTCGCACTATCCGACCGAAGCCGGCGCCGCTTTCCTTAGCAGAACAGGCGGCACAGCTTTATAAAGAAGGGAAAACGATTGAAGAAATCGCAAAAACGCTAAAAAAAGGAAAAACGGAAATTGAATTGCTCTTGAAATTTCGGCAAATGTGAAATACAGCTTGATTGTCATTTCTAGTTGTGATATATTTTTACATGGTGTGAATACACACGCTTCAGGATTTAAGCAATGGTGCTGCGGAGGCAGTCTTGCTTAAAGATGAAAGAAGCGGAGGAATGAAAACCAAACTATAGGAGGAAGAACGAATGTCAGTTATTTCAATGAAACAATTGCTTGAAGCTGGTGTTCATTTCGGACACCAAACTCGCCGTTGGAACCCAAAAATGAAAAAATACATTTTCACCGAGCGTAACGGCATCTACATCATTGATTTGCAAAAAACGGTGAAAAAAGTAGAAGAAGCATACAACTTCGTTCGCGATTTAGCAGCAAACGGCGGGAAAATTCTTTTCGTCGGTACGAAAAAACAAGCACAAGACTCTGTAAAAGAAGAAGCAGAACGTTCTGGTATGTTCTATGTGAACCAACGCTGGTTAGGCGGAACGTTAACAAACTTCGAAACAATCCAAAAACGTATTAAACGTTTAAAAGAAATCGAAAAAATGGCAGAAGACGGAACGTTTGATGTATTGCCGAAAAAAGAAGTTATCGGTTTGAAAAAAGAATTAGAACGTCTAGAGAAGTTTTTAGGCGGTATTAAAGAAATGAAACAATTGCCGGATGCATTGTTCGTCATCGATCCACGCAAAGAGCGCATCGCAGTGGCAGAAGCGCGCAAATTGAACATTCCGATCGTTGGTATCGTTGACACAAACTGCGATCCAGATGAAATCGACTACGTTATCCCTGCAAACGATGATGCCATCCGCGCTGTGAAACTATTGACAGCAAAAATTGCGGACGCGATTTTAGAAGCAAAACAAGGCGAAGAAGCCGTTGTTGCAGCAGAATAACGTGCACCTGAACAAGTGGCGGAAAGGTGATAAGAGGGGAAAGCCTTTTATCACCTTTTTTTGAGACAGAAAATGGCGCAAATCGGCTATACTAAAAAAAGCGTAAACAAAATTTGCGCTGCGAATTTTGTGGATATACATAAAAGGAGGATATTTATGGCAATTACAGCTCAAATGGTAAAAGAGTTACGCGAAAAAACGGGCGCAGGCATGATGGACTGCAAAAAAGCGCTCACAGAAACAAACGGTGATATGGAAAAAGCAATCGACTGGCTTCGTGAAAAAGGTATTGCGAAAGCTGCGAAAAAAGCAGACCGTATCGCTGCGGAAGGAACAACATTCATTGAAGTAGAAGGAAACAGCGCAGTCATCGTCGAAGTGAACTCGGAAACAGACTTCGTTGCGAAAAACGACGATTTCAAAGCGCTTGTCAAAGAACTTGCGACACATTTATTGAAAAACAAACCAGCAACGTTAGAAGAAGCGTTGCAACAAAAAATGGAGAACGGTGCAACAGTAGAAGAGCATATTAATGCAGCGATTGCGAAAATCGGGGAAAAATTAACGCTTCGCCGCTTTGAAATTATCGAAAAAGGCGACAATGCTGCGTTCGGCGCTTACTTGCACATGGGTGGTCGCATCGGCGTATTGACGCTATTAGAAGGGACAAGAGACGACACAATCGCGAAAGACGTCGCGATGCACATTGCCGCGCTTAGCCCGAAATACGTATCGCGCGACCAAGTATCGCAAGCAGAAATTGACCGTGAGCGCGAAGTGTTAAAACAACAAGCACTAAACGAAGGAAAGCCAGCAAACATCGTCGAAAAAATGGTCGAAGGCCGCTTAAACAAATTTTATGAAGACATTTGCTTATTAGAGCAAACGTTTGTAAAAAATCCAGATATGAAAGTGCGCCAGTTTGTCGAAGCAAATGGGGCGACAGTGAAAAGCTTTGTTCGTTACGAAGTAGGCGAAGGAATCGAAAAACGTCAAGACAACTTCGCAGAAGAAGTAATGAGCCAAGTAAGAAAGCAATAACTGGAATAGGGAACACAGCGGTGTTCCCTATTTTTAAAGATTAGCTATACGGAGGAGTCGCATGAGTAATCCAAAATATAAACGTGTCGTGCTGAAATTGAGCGGAGAAGCGTTAGCTGGCGATCAAGGATATGGCATTAACCCATCCGTTATTCAATCGATCGCCAAACAAGTGAAAGAAGTAGCAGACCTAGGAGTAGAAGTCGCTGTCGTTGTCGGAGGCGGAAACATTTGGCGCGGAAAAACAGGTAGCGAAATGGGCATGGATCGCGCAACCGCAGACTACATGGGCATGCTTGCTACCGTCATGAACTCGCTTGCGTTACAAGATAGCCTCGAACATCTCGGCGTTGAAACGCGCGTACAAACATCGATTGAAATGCGCCAAGTGGCGGAGCCGTATATCAGAAGAAAAGCGATTCGTCATCTTGAGAAAAAGCGTGTGGTCATCTTTGCCGCTGGTACAGGGAATCCTTACTTTTCGACCGACACGACTGCTGCATTGCGCGCTGCCGAAATTGAAGCGGACGTCATTTTAATGGCGAAAAATAACGTTGACGGTGTGTATAGCGCTGACCCGAAAGTCGACCAAAATGCCGTGAAGTACGATGAATTATCGTATTTAGACGTCATCAAACAAGGACTTGGCGTCATGGATTCGACCGCTTCATCGCTATGCATGGATAACGACATTCCACTTATTGTATTTTCCATTATGGAAGAAGGCAATATTAAGCGTGCCGTTCTTGGCGAAAATATTGGAACAGTTGTAAGGGGGAAATAACAATGGCAAAACAAGTACTCACAGCAACAAAAGAAAAAATGGACAAAGCTGTTCAAGCGTTTACTCGCGAATTAGCAAGCGTTCGTGCCGGAAGAGCAAACCCAGGATTGTTGGAAAAAATTACAGTTGACTACTACGGAATGCCGACACCAATTAATCAGCTAGCAGGCATCCATGTGCCGGAAGCGCGCTTGCTTGTCATCCAGCCGTACGACAAATCGATTTTAAAAGATATTGAAAAAGCGATTTTAGCTTCAGATTTAGGATTGACTCCTTCTAACGATGGCTCTGTTATTCGCATTACCATTCCGCCGCTAACAGAGGAGCGTCGCCGTGAACTTGTGAAAGTTGTGAAAAAATATTCGGAAGACGCAAAAGTAGCGGTACGGAACATTCGTCGCGATGCGAACGACGAGTTGAAAAAGCTCGAGAAAAACGGGGAAATTACCGAAGATGAATTGCGTGGCTACACAGACGATGTGCAAAAACTAACAGACGACCATATTGCCAAAATTGATACGATTACAAAAGAGAAAGAAAAAGAAATTATGGAAGTTTAGTCCCTCACGACATAAAACCCTCTATGTGACAAGAGGGTTTTTTTGCTATAATGAAAAAGCGACATGAGGTACATGTTTGACGAAACGATGACTTCTTGATTACACTAGCCTCATAGTGAATGGAAACAATCGAGAAAACGGAGGACTAGGATGTTTAATAAACTTTGGAAAGGTCATAAACCACTTTCTACGGAATATACAAAAGAAGAAGTGTTGCGGCACCCGATTCCAGAACATGTGGCAATCATTATGGACGGAAACGGGCGCTGGGCGAAAAAGCGGTCGTTGCCGCGCGTTGCCGGCCATTACGAAGGAATGCAAGTCGTTCGGAAAATTACGCGGTTTGCCAATGAACTAGGCATTAAAGTGTTAACGCTCTATGCGTTTTCCACAGAAAATTGGAAGCGTCCGAAGCAGGAAGTCGATTACTTAATGAAGCTTCCAGAACAATTTTTGACGACCTTTTTGCCTGAGCTAATCGAAGAAAACGTCAATGTCCGCGTCATCGGAAATCGCGATCAGCTCCCAGAGCATACGCGTCGTGCAGTGGAAAAAGCGATGGAAGAAACGAAACATAATACAGGGCTTATTTTAAATTTTGCGCTCAATTACGGCAGCCGCCGAGAACTTACGTATGCGATGCAAGAAATTGCGAAACAAGTGACAAAAGGACAATTAACACCGGAGGAAATTACCGAAGATGTCATCGCTTCGTATTTAATGACAAAAGATTTAAAAGACCCTGACTTACTTATTCGGACGAGCGGAGAAATTCGCTTAAGCAATTTTATGCTTTGGCAGCTGGCATATACAGAGTTTTGGTTTACGGATGTGCTCTGGCCAGATTTTACGGAACAGCATTTATTACAAGCGGTCGCAGAATTTCAGCAGCGCGGCCGTCGATTTGGAGGCGTATAACGAGGATGAAGCAACGAATCATCACAGGGGTGATTGCCGCTGCCCTTTTTTTACCGATTGTTATTTTTGGCGGCATTCCTTTTATTGTTGTAACATATGTATTAGCAACGATTGGCTTGTTTGAATTATTGCGGATGAAAAATACGAAGCTTCTTTCAAGCGCCGGTGTGATAAGCACGCTATTCGTGTGGGGGTTGCTTGCGCGCGAATCGTGGCTTTTGCCGTTAACGAAACTAGACTTGCTTTTACTTATCACCCTTTTCTTGCTTATTTATACGGTGACGACAAAAAATCGCTTTACGTTTGATGATGCGGCATTTGCCATGTTAGCTAGTCTTTACGTCGGCTTTGGGTTTCATTACTTTATGGAAACGCGTCTAGCCGGTCTTTCCCTTATGTTTTACGCGCTATTTATCATTTGGGCGACCGATACAGGGGCCTATTTTACAGGCCGCGCGTTCGGAAGACGGAAACTTTGGCCGGAAATTAGCCCGAATAAAACAGTGGAAGGATCGATTGGTGGCACGGTTTGTGCGTTAATCGTTGCCCTTATTTACCAATGGTTTACCGATTCTTTTGCGAGCGTTCCGCTTTTGCTTGTGATGACGCTCGTGCTTTCGGTCGTTGGACAGATGGGAGATTTAGTCGAATCGGCGTTTAAGCGGCATTATGGGGTAAAAGATTCAGGCAATCTGTTGCCAGGGCATGGCGGCATTTTAGACCGGTTTGATAGCTTATTGTTTATGCTACCAATTTTGCATCTTTTCTTAAAAATGTAGTGGGAGTGAATACGTTGAAGTATATTAGTTTATTAGGTGCGAGCGGCTCGATTGGAAAGCAGACGCTAGATGTCATTGATGCGCACCGAGAAAAATTTCGCCTCATCGCTTTATCCGTCGGGAAAAATGTAGAAGCGGCGAAACAAGCGATTGACCAATTTCAGCCCGAACTTGTTGCGGTCGCTGATTGGCAGGCGTTTTCTGCACTGCGTGCGGAATATAACGGAAAAGCGAAAATCGTCGCTGGCGACGAAGGATTGATTGAAGTTGCTACCCATCCAAAAGCGGATATGGTAGTGAATGCGGTTGTCGGCAGCATTGGACTTGTGCCGACATTAAAGGCCATCGAAGCGGGCAAGACGATTGCCATAGCAAACAAAGAAACGCTTGTGACAGCAGGTCATATTGTCACAGAAGCAGCGAACAAACATGACGTGGCGCTTCTTCCCGTCGATAGCGAACATTCCGCGATTTTTCAATGTTTGCAAGGAGAACAGCCGAAAACGATTGAGAAAATTATTTTAACGGCGTCAGGCGGAAGTTTCCGCGACCGAACACGCGAACAGCTTCGCCATGTAACAGTCGAAGAGGCGCTTCGCCATCCAAACTGGTCGATGGGAGCAAAAATTACGATTGATTCGGCGACGATGATGAATAAAGGGCTTGAAGTCATTGAAGCGCACTGGCTCTTTCAGTTGCCATATGAACAAATTGATGTATTGTTACATAGGGAAAGCATCGTTCATTCGCTCGTTCAGTTTCACGACAGCAGCATCATCGCCCAACTTGGAACACCGGATATGCGCGTCCCGATTCAATATGCGCTCACCTACCCTGACCGACTAGAAGTAAAAGGCGCAAAAAAGCTACATTTAGCAGAAGTCGGGAAGCTTCATTTCGAAGCAGTTGATTTTGACCGTTACCGTTGTTTACAATTTGCATATGAGGCAGGAAAAAAGGGCGGTTCGTTGCCGACGGTGTTGAACGCGGCGAACGAGGAAGCGGTGGCGGCGTTTTTAAGCGGGCGCATATCGTTTTTAATGATTGAAGAGCTCATTGAACGGGCGTTAGCGCAGCATACAATCATTCATCAACCGACGCTTGATGACATTCGAGCTGTTGACGAAGAAACGCGCCGCTATATCCAGTCACTATTAACATAAAGGGTGGTTGAAAATTTGAACACGTTAAATACAGTTATTGCGTTTGTCGCCATTTTCGGGGCGCTCGTGTTTTTTCACGAACTTGGGCATTTAATTTTTGCGAAGCGCGCTGGCATTTTATGTCGGGAGTTTGCCGTTGGGTTTGGTCCAAAAGTGTTTTCATTCAAATGGGGGGAAACGGTCTATACGATTCGATTACTTCCGTTAGGCGGATTTGTCCGCATGGCTGGTGAAGACCCAGAAATGATTGAAGTAAAGCCAGGGCAAATCGTCGGATTAGAATTCGACCGAGACGGCAATGTGAACAAAATTATTATCAATCATAAAGACGAATATCCAGAGGCGAAAATCATTGAAGTGGAGCAAGCCGATTTAGAGCATGGCATGTACATTACTGGCTACGAAGATGAGGACGGAGAGCGGCTCGTTCGCTTTTCAGTGAGCGAACCAGCGTTCTTTGTGCACGATCATCAAGAAATTCAAATTGCGCCGTACCACCGCCAATTTGTTTCAAAAACGCTCGGGCAGCGGGCGCTAGCTATTTTCGCAGGACCGTTAGCTAATTTCGTCTTAGCGTTTGCTGTGTTCGTGCTCATCGGTTTATTGCAAGGCTATCCGGTCGATAAACCGATTATCGGGGAGTTAACAAAAGAAGGGGCGGCACGCGAAGCCGGCCTAAAGCAAGGGGACGTCGTGCTGTCGATTGATAATGAGCCAGTGACGACATGGACAGAAGTCGTTGAAATTATTCGCGCCCATCCAGAAGAAAAACTCATGTTTACGATTCAGCGGGATGGGAAATCATTAGATATTCCTGTAACTCCAGAAGCGAAACAAGTCCAGGGAGAAACGATCGGCTTAATTGGCGTCTATGGCCCGATGGAAAAATCGGTAGTCGGCTCGTTTAAACAAGGGGCATTAGAAACGTACTATTGGACAAAACAAATTGTTGTTGGCATCGGCCATTTAATTACCGGGCAATTTTCGCTTGATATGCTATCAGGGCCGGTCGGCATTGCCGTATCGACAAACAAAGTCGCCCAATCCGGCATTTATTACGTCATGAAATGGGGCGCGATTTTAAGCATTAACCTCGGGATTGTGAATTTGTTGCCGCTTCCAGCATTAGACGGTGGACGGTTAATGTTTTTTGCGCTTGAAGCGTTGCGCGGCAAGCCGATTGACCGGCAAAAAGAAGGCATGGTTCATTTTATCGGCTTTGCGTTATTAATGCTACTTATGTTAGTGGTGACATGGAACGACATTCAAAAATTTTTCTTGTAAGAGGTGCACGAAGATGAGACAAAGTCAGTCGTTTATTCCAACGCTACGCGAAATACCAGCGGATGCAGAAGTAAAAAGCCACCAGCTATTGCTAAGGGCTGGGTTTATTCGGCAAAGCGCGAGCGGCGTATATACGTTTTTGCCGCTCGGTCAGCGTGTCTTACAAAAGGTAGAAGCGATTATTCGCGAAGAAATGAATCGGGCGGGCGCGATTGAATTGCTTATGCCAGCGCTTCAGCAAGCGGAGCTTTGGCAAGAATCTGGTCGTTGGTATTCGTACGGACCAGAGCTTATGCGCTTAAAAGACCGCCACGACCGCGATTTTGCGCTCGGCCCGACACATGAAGAAGTCATTACTGCGCTTGTACGAGACGAAGTACGAACATATAAAAAACTACCGCTGACGTTATATCAAATTCAGACGAAATTTCGTGATGAAAAACGTCCGCGCTTTGGGTTGTTGCGTGGCCGTGAATTTATTATGAAAGATGCGTATTCGTTTCATACGTCAAAAGAAAGTTTAGATGACGTATACAACAAAATGTACGAGGCATATTCGAATATTTTCCGCCGCTGCGGTTTGAATTTCCGTGCGGTAATCGCTGATTCAGGGGCAATTGGTGGAAAAGATACACATGAATTTATGGTATTGTCTGAAATCGGAGAAGATACAATCGCATATTCCGATGCGTCCGATTATGCAGCCAATATTGAAATGGCCCCAGTCGTAACGACATACGAAAAAAGTGATGAGCCAATTCGTTCCCTAGAAAAAGTGCATACGCCAACGCAAAAAACAATTGAAGAAGTGTCGGCATTTTTACAAGTCGCGCCGGAAAAATGCATTAAGTCGTTATTGTTTAAAGTAGATGACCGTTACGTCTTAGTGCTCGTCCGCGGCGACCATGAGGCGAACGACGTGAAAGTAAAAAATGTGTTTGAAGCATCGGTTGTTGAACTCGCATCGCCAGAAGAAACGAAAGAAGTGATGCGTTGCTCTGTTGGGTCGCTTGGACCGATTGGGGTGGATGAATCTGTTACCGTTATTGCCGACTATGCGGTGCAAGCAATCGTCAATGGCGTATGCGGGGCGAATGAAGAAGGCTACCACTATATCGGCGTGAACCCAGACCGCGATTTTCACGTATCGCAATATACCGATCTACGCTTTATTCAAGAAGGTGATCCGTCGCCGGATGGAAAAGGAACGATTCGCTTTGCGCGCGGAATTGAAGTCGGACATGTGTTCAAACTAGGCACGCGCTATAGCGAAGCGATGAATGCTACGTATCTTGATGAAAATGGTCGTATGCAAACGATGATTATGGGCTGCTACGGCATCGGTGTTTCTCGTTTACTTGCTGCGATTGCCGAGCAATTTGGCGACGAAAACGGGCTTGTTTGGCCAGCAGCGGTTGCACCGTTCCATGTTCATCTCATTTCGGTGAACCCGAAAAACGATGAACAGCGTGAACTAGCAGAGGAATGGTACGAAAAATTAGGACAAGCAGGACTCGAAGTGCTGTACGACGACCGTCCAGAACGTCCAGGCGTGAAATTTGCCGATAGCGATTTAATCGGAATTCCAGTTCGTGTTACCGTCGGAAAACGCGCCGGTGAAGGCATTGTGGAAGTAAAGGTGCGACAAACAGGGGAATCAATGGAAGTACATGTAAATGAACTAGTCGAAACAGTAAACCGTCTATTACAGTCATCGTAAACGTAAAGGGCTGATTCCTTCTAGGACAGCCCTTCTGCTCATTCCAATTGAGAGGGGAAACGCATGTTAACAAACGAGCAAAAACAACGGTTTCGCGTGTTATTAGAGCAACTCGATTTGACGTCTGATGAACTAGTTCCGTATTTTTCAGGCGCTGGGATAGAAAAATTAGTCATTGAGAAAGAAAAACGATGCTGGCATTTTTATTTTTTACTGCCGCGCATTTTGCCGGCACGCGTGTACGAACTTTTTACCGAACGGCTTGGGCAAGCGTTTCGGCACATTGCGACGGTAAAGCATACTATTCAAACGACGGATACATCATTTACAGCAGCCGATGTCCACGATTATTGGCCGCTTTGTTTACGGTCGTTAGAAGATATGTCATCTCCGCTTCTTCTGCTCCTTCAAGAGCAGCTTCCAACGGTACAAGGCAATAAAATGATTGTGACGGCGCGCAACGAAGCGGAGGCGCTAGCGGTAAAGCGCCGATTTGCGGAAAAATTGCCGGAAATATATGAAACGTTCGGCTTTCCATTGCTTCGGCTAGAAACGGAAGTGAAGCACTCGGAACAAGCGTATGAACAATTTTTGGCGCAAAAACAGCAAGAAGACGAAGCGCGGGCGTTCGCGGCGTTAGCGGAAATGACGGCAAGAAGTGAAACGGCGAAAGAGTCCGTGCCGGAACCGTCAGGACCGCTTGTCATCGGGTATCCGATTCGTGAGGAAGAGGAAGTGCGCACGCTTGATAGCATTATTGAAGAAGAAAAGCGCGTCGTCGTTCAAGGGTATATTTTCGAGGCGGAAGTAAAAGAGTTAAAAAGCGGTCGTTCGCTATTAACGTTTAAAATGACCGATTACACGAACTCGATTTTAGTGAAAATGTTCTCGCGTGACAAAGAAGACGTCGCACTAATGGAAAAAATAAAAAAAGGCATGTGGGTGAAAGTGCGCGGAAGCGTGCAAAACGATACGTTCGTGCGCGACTTAGTACTATTAGCGAACGATGTCAATGAAATCAAGCCGAAAGAGCGGGAAGATACGGCGGAGGAGAAACGGGTAGAGCTTCATTTGCACACCCCAATGAGTCAAATGGATGCAGTCACGTCGGTCACCAAGCTGATTGAACAAGCGAAAAAATGGGGGCATCCGGCGATTGCTGTTACGGACCATGCGGTTGTGCAATCATTTCCTGAGGCGTATAGCGCTGCAAAAAAATACGGCATGAAAGTGTTATATGGGGTGGAAGCGAACATCGTCGATGACGGTGTCCCGATCGCTTACAACGAAGCGCACCGCTTGCTTACGGACGATACGTTTGTAGTGTTTGACGTTGAAACGACTGGACTATCTGCCGTATATAATACGATTATTGAATTAGCTGCCGTCAAAATCAAAGACGGCGAGATTATTGACCGGTTTACGTCATTCGCAAATCCACACCATCCGCTCTCGATTACGACGATCGAATTAACGGGAATTACGGATGAGATGGTGAAAGATGCACCGGATGTCGAAGAGGTATTGCAAACGTTTTATGACTGGATCGGTGACAGTGTGCTTGTGGCACATAACGCGGGCTTTGATATCGGCTTTTTTAACGCCGGTTTGAAAAAAATTGGCATTCCGCGCGTCACGAATCCGGTGATCGACACGCTAGAACTTGCCCGATTTTTATATCCAGAGCTAAAAAACCATCGCTTAAATACCCTTTGTAAAAAGTTTGACATTGAATTAACACAACATCACCGCGCCATTTACGATGCAGAGGCGACAGGGCATTTATTGATGCGAATGCTGAAAGATGCACAAGAAAAAGGAATATTGTACCACGATGAATTAAACGAGCGCTCTCGCCAAGAAACGGCGTATCAGCGTTCTCGTCCGTTCCATGTGACGCTGCTTGCGCAAAACGAGGTTGGCTTAAAAAACTTATTTAAGCTCGTTTCGTTAGCGCACGTGCAATATTTTTATCGCGTGCCGCGCATTCCGCGTTCGGTGTTGCAACAACATCGAGAAGGAATTTTAATCGGGTCCGGTTGCGACAAAGGGGAAGTGTTTGAGCAAGTCATGCAAAAATCGCTAGAAGAAGTAGAGGAAGTGGCGAAGTTTTACGACTTTTTAGAAGTTCATCCGCCGGCGGTTTACGAACCGCTTATTGAGATGGACTATGTGAAAGACGAGGAGACGCTAAAAGAAGTGATTCGTAACATCGTCTTGCTTGGCGAAAAGCTCAACATCCCAGTCGTGGCGACGGGAAATGTCCATTATTTGCATCCGGAGGATAAAATTTACCGAAAAATTTTAATTCATTCGCAAGCGGGGGCGAATCCGCTGAATCGCCACGCGTTGCCGGACGTCTATTTCCGCACGACAAATGAAATGTTAGAGGCGTTTTCGTTTCTCGGAGAAGCGAAAGCGAAAGAAATTGTCGTGACGAACACAAACAAAATTGCGGACTTAATCGAAGAAGTAAAGCCGATTAAAGATGAGCTATATACGCCGCGCATTGAAGGGGCGGACGAAGAAATTCGCGAAATGAGCTACCGGCGGGCGAAAGAAATATATGGCGATCCGTTGCCGGAAATTGTCGAGAAGCGGTTAGAAAAAGAATTAAAAAGCATTATCGGCCACGGGTTTGCCGTCATTTATTTAATTTCGCATAAGCTAGTGAAAAAGTCGCTCGATGACGGCTACCTTGTCGGTTCGCGCGGTTCGGTCGGCTCGTCGTTTGTGGCAACGATGACGGAAATTACAGAAGTAAACCCGCTTCCGCCGCATTACGTATGCCCAAGCTGCAAACATTCCGAGTTTTTCAACGACGGCTCGGTCGGTTCAGGATTTGATTTGCCGGATAAAGATTGTCCGAAATGCGGCACGAAATATAAAAAAGACGGCCACGATATCCCGTTTGAAACGTTTTTAGGCTTTAAAGGGGATAAAGTACCAGATATTGATTTAAACTTCTCTGGTGAGTATCAGCCGCGGGCTCATAACTACACGAAAGTGCTGTTTGGCGAAGACAACGTCTATCGTGCAGGAACGATTGGCACTGTTGCGGATAAAACAGCGTACGGGTTTGTTAAAGGGTATGCAAGCGATTTAAATTTAACGTTGCGCGGAGCGGAAATTGACCGTCTAGCCGCGGGGTGCACCGGCGTGAAACGGACGACAGGACAACATCCAGGCGGCATTATCGTCGTGCCGGACTACATGGACATTTACGATTTTACGCCGATTCAATATCCAGCAGATGCAACAAACGCGGAATGGCGAACGACGCATTTTGATTTCCATTCGATTCACGACAATTTGCTAAAGCTTGATATTCTCGGCCACGACGACCCGACGGTGATTCGGATGCTGCAAGATTTAAGCGGCATTGACCCGAAAACCATTCCGACGGACGACCCGGAAGTGATGAAAATTTTCAGCGGCACGGAATCGCTTGGCGTCACGCCGGAGCAAATTATGTGCAATGTCGGCACGCTTGGCATTCCGGAATTCGGAACAAGGTTTGTCCGGCAGATGTTAGAAGATACAAAACCAAAAACATTTTCAGAGCTTGTGCAAATTTCCGGCCTTTCGCACGGCACAGACGTATGGCTTGGCAATGCACAAGAACTAATTCAAAACGGAACGTGTACCTTGTCGGAAGTTATCGGCTGCCGCGACGATATTATGGTGTATTTAATTTATCGCGGCTTAGAGCCATCGCTAGCGTTTAAAATTATGGAATCCGTCCGGAAAGGAAAAGGACTCACCCCAGAATTCGAAGAAGAAATGCGCAAACACAACGTACCAGAATGGTATATCGAATCATGCAAAAAAATTAAGTATATGTTTCCGAAGGCGCACGCAGCTGCGTACGTCTTAATGGCAGTGCGCATTGCGTATTTTAAAGTGCATCATCCGCTATTGTATTACGCGTCCTATTTTACCGTACGGGCGGAAGATTTTGATTTAGATGCGATGGTGAAAGGGTCAGCCGCCATTCGCAAGCGCATCGAAGAAATTAATGCCAAAGGGTTAGATGCGACCGCAAAAGAGAAAAACTTGCTCACGGTGCTAGAAATCGCCTTAGAAATGTGCGAGCGCGGCTTCTCGTTTAAAAATATTGACCTATACCGTTCGCAAGCAACGGAATTTATCATCGACGGTAACTCGCTCATTCCGCCGTTTAATGCTATTCCGGGGCTCGGAGAAAACGTTGCGTTAAACATTGTTCGCGCTCGCGAAGAAGGAGAATTTCTATCAAAAGAAGACTTACAGCAGCGCGGGAAAGTATCGAAAACGATTTTAGAGTATTTAGAAAGTCGCGGCTGCCTTGACTCACTGCCGGACCATAACCAACTTTCGTTATTCTAGTCTGACCGGTTGAAAAATATTTTCCAATATGTTATAGTTTTAGGGGAAATGGTGAAGATAATCGGTAAGAGAAGAGTGGGGAAACCCACTCTTTCGCATTGATTGGCTATATTTCCGCTCGTTAACAAATGATTTTCTCGAAGTGTAGGAGGGAAAAAATGGGCAAAAAGGTAACAGAAGTCGTCGAAGAACTAGTCGTGCCAATTCTTGACGATATGGACCTTGAATTAGTCGATATTGAGTATGTAAAAGAGGGAAAAAATTGGTTTTTGCGAGTGTTCATCGACTCAGAAGAAGGAATTGATATTGAGCAATGCGGCGTTGTCAGCGAAAAATTAAGCGAAAAATTAGACGCTGTTGACCCGATTCCATATAACTACTTTTTGGAAGTATCTTCTCCAGGAGCAGAACGCCCGTTAAAGAAAGCGAAAGATTTTGAGCGAGCCGTCGGGAAAAACGTATATATTAAAACATACGAACCAATTGAAGGAGAAAAAGAGTTCGAAGGCGAATTGACAAACTTTGATGGCCAAACGGTCACCGTTACCGTCAAGCAAAAAACGCGCCGAAAATCGATTGACATTCCATTCGAAAAAATTGCAAGCGCAAGGCTTGCTGTGATCTTTTTCTAATTGTTCGAAAAGGGGGATTTTCGTTTCATGAATACGCAACTATTAGACGCGTTAGCCGCGCTTGTGAAAGAAAAAGGCATTAGCCAAGACGTGCTCGTTGAAGCGATTGAAGCGGCGATTATCTCGGCATATAAACGCAACTTTGGTCAAGCGCAAAACGTGCGCGTCGACTTCAACATCGAAACAGGCACGATTCGAGTATTTGCTCGCAAGGAAGTCGTCGAAGAAGTATACGACTCCCGCCTAGAAATCTCACTCGACGAAGCCCGCCTCATCAATCCAAACTACCAAGTAGGCGACGTTGTCGAGATGGAAGTCACACCAAAAGATTTCGGCCGCATTGCTGCACAAACCGCGAAACAAGTCGTCACCCAACGCGTGCGCGAAGCAGAGCGCGGCGTTATTTATGCGGAGTTTATCGACCGCGAAGAAGACATTATGACAGGCATCGTTCAACGAGTCGACCCGCGCTATGCATATGTCAGCCTTGGCAAAGTCGAGGCATTGCTTCCGGTCAGCGAACAAATGCCAAACGAAACATATAAACCGCACGACCGACTCAAAGTGTTTATTACGAAAGTAGAAAAAACGACAAAAGGGCCACAAATTTTCGTCTCCCGTACGCACCCTGGGTTATTAAAACGCTTGTTTGAACTAGAAGTGCCAGAAATTTATGATGGGACAGTAGAAATTAAATCGATTGCTCGCGAAGCCGGCGACCGCTCGAAAATTTCCGTCCACTCGGACAATCCAGAAGTCGACCCAGTCGGCGCTTGCGTCGGACCAAAAGGGCAACGCGTGCAAGCGGTCGTTGATGAATTAAAAGGAGAAAAAATCGATATCGTCCGTTGGTCGGATGACCCAATCGAATTTGTCGCAAACGCATTAAGCCCAGCGAAAGTGCTGCGCGTCATCGTTAACGAAGCAGAGCGGGCAACGACGGTCATCGTGCCGGACTACCAGCTATCGCTCGCAATTGGAAAGCGGGGACAAAACGCTCGGTTAGCCGCGAAGCTAACGAACTGGAAAATCGACATTAAAAGCGAATCGGAAGCAAAACAACTCGGAATCGCTTACGAACCAGACACTTTGTTTGCTTCTTTTGAGCCATTAGGAAATAATGAAGAAGACATGAACCTAACATTCGATTTGCCAACAGAAGAAATCGAGTGAGGGGGGAACGGAATGAAAAAAATTCCAATGCGAAAATGTGTTGTAACGGGTGAAATGAAACCGAAAAAAGAAATGATTCGCATCGTTCGTTCCAAAGAAGGCGAAGTATCAATTGATCCGACCGGGAAAAAAGCTGGTCGCGGAGCCTACATCACGTTAGAGAAAGAATGTATTTTGCTCGCGAAAAAGAAAAAAGTATTGGCGCACCATTTAAAAGCAGAAATTAGCGACGCGTTGTACGACGAACTGCTTCAACTCGCAGAAAAGGAGACAAACGCAGCGAATGAAAAATAAATGGTCATCGTTGCTTGGACTAGCGACCCGAGCGCGCAAAGTCGTTTCTGGCGAAGAATTAGTCGTTAAAGAGATTCGCAGCGGGAGAGCGAAACTTGTGATTTTATCCGACGACGCATCGACTAATACGCGCAAAAAAATCGAGGATAAATGTACATCATACGAAATCCCGTTGCGCTATGCACCCGACCGCTACATGCTTGGGCAAGCGATCGGAAAAGACGCACGGGTAGTCGTCGCCGTCATCGACGATGGGTTTGCACAAACGTTAATGACGCTGTTCGACGAATCATTGTGGGGGTGAATCTATGTCTAAAATCCGTGTATATGAATACGCGAAAAAAAATAACGTTTCCAGTAAAGACATCATTCATAAGTTAAAAGAAATGAATATTGAAGTTTCCAATCATATGGCAACGCTCGAACCAGAAGTCATCGCAAAACTTGATAGTATGTATAAAAAAGCTGAGCCGGCCAAAAAAAGCACGCCAAAGCCGCCAGTGAAAGAAAAACAAAACGTGACCGTGAAACCAAAAGGACTAGTCCCTGGGTTTGATGAAGACGAGGAAGAAGTCATCACAACAAAAGTACCGATTAAAAAAGCGGTGACGAAAAACAAGGAAGGAAAAAAACACGACTTGCAAATCCAACAAAAAGAAAAGAAAATTTTCACAAACAAAAAGAACAAAAAACGAAACTATGAAGCGCCACAACAAGAAATACAAGTGAAAAAAGAAAAAGAGCTTCCGAAAAAAATCACGTTTGAAGGCTCATTAACGGTCGCTGAACTAGCGAAAAAACTAGGCAAACAGCCGTCAGAAATCATTAAAAAACTATTCATGCTCGGCATTACGGCAACAATTAACCAAGACTTAGACAAAGATGCGATCGAGCTTATTTGCTCGGATTACGGAGTAGAAGTGGAAGAAAAAATCGTCATCGACGAAACAGATTTCGAGTCGCTTGAAATTGTCGATGATCCGGCTAATTTGATTGAGCGTCCACCGGTTGTGACAATCATGGGGCACGTCGACCACGGAAAAACGACTCTTCTTGACTCAATTCGCAACTCGAAAGTAACCGCGCAAGAAGCGGGTGGCATTACGCAACATATCGGTGCTTACCAAGTAACCGTCAACAATAAGAAAATTACTTTCCTAGACACTCCTGGCCACGAAGCATTTACGACAATGCGGGCAAGGGGAGCGCAAGTAACGGATATCGTTATTCTCGTTGTTGCTGCGGACGACGGTGTCATGCCGCAAACGGTCGAAGCGATTAACCATGCGAAAGCAGCAAACGTGCCAATTATTGTCGCGGTGAACAAAATCGACAAACCGACGGCAAACCCAGACCGCGTCATGCAAGAATTAATGGAATACGAACTCGTTCCAGAAGAATGGGGCGGCGATACGATTTATTGCAAACTATCCGCTTTAACAGGAGAAGGTATTGACAACTTATTAGAAATGATTCTTCTCGTCAGTGAAATGGAAGAATTAAAAGCAAATCCAAACCGACGGGCGCTCGGAACGGTCATTGAAGCGAAGCTTGATAAAGGGCGTGGACCTGTCGCTACATTGCTTGTTCAAACAGGAACGTTGCACATCGGTGATCCGATTGTCGTCGGCAGCACGTATGGCCGTGTGCGGGCGATGACAAACGATGTCGGCCGCCGCGTTAAAGAAGCAGGGCCGTCTACACCAGTCGAAATTACAGGGTTAAACGACGTGCCACAAGCCGGCGACCGCTTTATGGTGTTTGAAGACGAGAAAAAAGCGCGACAAATTGGCGAAGCGCGCGCGCAAAAACAATTGCTTGAACAGCGCAGCGTCAAAACGCGTGTCAGCCTCGATGATTTATTCGAAAAAATTAAGCAAGGCGAAATGAAAGAGCTAAACATTATCGTCAAAGCGGACGTGCAAGGTTCTGTCGAAGCACTCGTTGCCGCTTTGCAAAAAATCGATATTGAAGGTGTGCGCGTCAAAATTATTCACTCTGGCGTCGGCGCGATTACGGAATACGATATTATGCTTGCCTCTGCTTCTAATGCGATCGTCATCGGCTTTAACGTTCGTCCGGATGCGAACGCCAAACGAGTGGCAGAATCCGAAAAAGTCGACATTCGTTTGCACCGCATCATCTACAAAGTGATTGAAGAAATTGAAGCAGCGATGAAAGGGATGCTTGACCCAGAATACGAAGAAAAAGTCATCGGGCAAGCAGAAGTTCGGCAAACGTTTAAAGTATCGAAAGTTGGCACGATTGCCGGCTGCTATGTGACGGACGGAAAAATTACGCGCGACAGCAGCGTGCGCCTCATTCGCCAAGGGGTCGTCGTATATGAAGGACAAATCGACACATTAAAACGATTCAAAGACGATGTGAAAGAAGTCGCGCAAGGATATGAGTGCGGCGTGACGATTAAAAACTTCAACGACATTAAAGAAGGCGACGTTATCGAAGCGTATATTATGCAGGAAGTCGAGCGGAAATGATTGGCTACGTCGAATGCGAATGCCTGATTTACGACGCGCAATCATTAAAAGAAAAGCGAGCCGTGTTGCAACGAATAATGACACGGCTCCGGCAAAAATATAATATATCAGTAGCCGAAATCGATTACCAAGACGTATGGCAACGGACGAAACTAGGGATTGTTGCCGTTACATCAGAGCGGACAGCGACGGAAAAAGAGCTGTATCGCGCGTTAGAGATGATTGACTCTTTTCCGGAAATCGAACGGACGGTTACCACATTTGATTGGTTTTAATCGAGGTGAGAAAAATGAGTTTGCGAGCTACACGTGTTGGTGAACAAATGAAAAAAGAATTAAGTGACATTATCGGGCGCAAACTTAAAGACCCGCGCATCGGGTTTGTGACAGTCACCGATGTTCGCGTCACTGGCGATTTGCAGCAAGCGAAAGTGTATATTTCTGTTCTCGGCGATGAAGAACAAAAGAAAAATACGCTTAAAGGACTAGCGAAAGCAACAGGGTTCATTCGTTCCGAAATCGGCCAACGCATTCGTTTGCGCAAAACGCCGGAAATTTATTTTGAAATTGACGAATCAATCGATTACGGAAACCGCATTGAATCGTTAATTCGCCAAATTTCCCAAGAACATACGAAAGAGGAATAATGGATAGACGTGCGGTCTATCCATTTCCATTATTTACATATCACCATCTAGCATAGGAGGGGAGTGTAGTGGACGGGGTATTATTGTTACATAAACCAGCTGGCATGACGTCACACGATTGCGTGTTTCGAATTCGCCGCCTATTTCAAACAAAAAAAGTCGGGCATACAGGCACACTCGACCCAGACGTTTCTGGCGTATTGCCAATTTGTATTGGCAAAGCGACAAGAATTGCGGAATTTTTAACAGGAGCAACCAAAACGTATGAAGGAGAAGTGACGTTAGGGACGGCGACGACAACAGAAGACGCTTCTGGCGAAATCGTTGCGACAAAACCAGTTGATCGGGCGATTACGCGCCAAGAAATTGAGCATGTTTTTCAGCAGCTAACCGGGGAAATTCAGCAAACACCGCCGATGTACTCTGCGGTGAAAGTAAACGGCAAAAAATTGTACGAATACGCACGTGCTGGCATCGCAGTTGAACGGCCGTCGCGAGTCGTGACGATTCACGAATTAACGTTATTGGACGATCGAACCGTTTTCATCGGAGAACATCTTTCTTTTCGCTTTCGCGTGACATGCAGCAAAGGAACATACGTCCGCACATTAGCGGTGATGATTGGCGAACAGCTTGGCTTTCCTGCGCATATGTCACATTTAGTCCGAACGGCATCCGGAGCATTTACGCTTGAGCAATGTGTGACATTTTCCGAAATAGAAGACTTTATTGCCCGTGGAGAAGGAGAACGTTTGCTCCTTCCGATCGAAAAAGCGCTTTTTCATTTGCCGAAATATGAAATGCATGATAAAGTAGCAGAGAAAGTAAAAAACGGTGCGATTTTACCTCTTCCGGAAGAATTACAATTACTTGAAGGCCCTGTATTAATGGTTAATGAAAAAAATGAAGCAGTTGCCCTTTACTATAAGCATCCGACGAAGCCGCATTTATGGAAGCCATTAAAAGTATTTTCGTGATCGGCGAAAAACAGAAGGTGAAACTATGGAAACAATGTTTATTACACATCCGCACGATCGAAAAAAAGAAAATTTCCCGCCAACTGTCATGGCGCTCGGCTATTTCGACGGTGTTCATCTCGGACATCAACAAGTCATTCGAACAGCGGTAGAACTGGCAGCTGAGGCTGGCTATAAAAGTGCCGTCATGACGTTTCACCCGCACCCGTCTGTCGTACTTAGGAAGAAAGAAGCGCACGTCCAGCTGATTACGCCGCTTCGCGAAAAAGAGCGGCTCATCGCCCAGTTGGGGGTAGATTATTTGTACGTCGTCGAGTTTACCCCTTCGTTTGCCGATCTTCTTCCGCAGCAATTTGTCGATCAATATATTATCGATTTTCACGTGAAACATGTCGTTGCTGGCTTTGATTTTACATACGGCCGCCTCGGAAAAGGGACGATGGAAACACTCCCGTTTCATGCGCGCGAGCAATTTACGCATACGATCGTTCCAAAGCTAGCAAGAAACGGCGAAAAAGTGAGTTCCACCTACATTCGACAGTTGCTAAAAAGCGGGGACGTCGATCAACTCCCGCCATTGCTTAGTCGTTTCTATACAGTCAAAGGGACAGTCATTGACGGAGAAAAGCGGGGGCGTACAATCGGCTTTCCAACCGCCAACATTGCCCTAACAGACGATTACCTTTTGCCAGCGCTTGGTGTATATGCGGTGAAAATTCATATCGGAACAGAAGTGTACAACGGTGTATGTAACGTCGGATACAAACCGACATTTCATGCCGAGCGTCAAGGACAACCACATATAGAAGTGCATATTTTTAATTTTGCAGCCGATATTTATGGGCAAACGGTCACGATCGAATGGCATAAACGGCTACGCAGTGAACAAAAATTTTCGAGCATTGAACAATTAATAAAGCAAATCGAGCGTGACCAAGAGCAAGCAAAAGCATATTTTCTAAATTTAAGCGAAAATCCTTGCATTTTGTCGCAAAACGATGTATGCTAATAACTGTATGCAAAATAGCCATTGCTTGGCAAGTCGAGTCACCGACGCTTGCTCGGTAATTGGCGGTTAATTTTAAGGAGGTGAACGAGGATGGCATTAACACAAGAACGCAAAAACGAAATCATCAACCAATTCAAAATCCATGACACGGACACTGGTTCGCCAGAAGTTCAAATTGCTATCCTTACAGAGCAAATTAACAACTTGAACGAACATTTACGCGTTCATAAAAAAGACCATCATTCACGTCGCGGATTGTTAAAAATGGTTGGTAAACGTCGCAACCTACTTACGTACTTACGTAATAAAGACGTTACGCGCTATCGTGAATTGATTAACAAACTTGGATTACGTCGATAAAAAGCGGGAGCATTCCCGCTTTTTTGCTAGTTATAAGCGATGCATGAAGACGTGCAATTCATGGTTGATAGTTGGCTAGCGATTCGTTCATACTATAAGTAGTTTACATTTTCGATTTGTACATAGAGAGGAGTACTCATCTATATGGAGCAAGAAAAACGTGTGTTTTCCATCGATTGGGCCGGACGCCCACTCGTTGCGGAAATTGGACAAATGGCGAAACAAGCAAACGGAGCGGTGCTCGTTCGCTACGGGGATACGGTTGTCTTGAGCACAGCGACTGCCTCGAAAGAAGCGAAAAATGTCGATTTTTTTCCATTAACCGTCAATTATGAAGAACGCTTATATGCGGTTGGAAAAATCCCTGGTGGATTCATTAAACGCGAAGGTCGTCCGAGCGAAAAAGCGATTTTAGCAAGCCGCCTCATCGACCGACCGATTCGTCCGTTATTTGCCGAAGGGTTTCGCAACGAAGTACAAGTCGTGTCCATGGTGATGAGCGTCGATCAAGACTGCTCACCAGAAATGGCGGCAATGTTCGGTTCTTCTTTGGCGCTAACGATTTCTGACATTCCGTTTGAAGGACCGATTGCTGGCGTAACGGTAGGACGTGTCGACGGCGAATTCGTCATTAACCCGTCGGTCGAACAAGCGGAAAAAAGCGACATTCACCTTGTTGTCGCGGGAACAAAAGACGCGATTAACATGGTCGAAGCTGGCGCTGACGAAGTTCCAGAAGAAATCATGCTCGAAGCCATCATGTTCGGTCATGAAGAAATTAAACGGCTCATTGCGTTTCAAGAGGAAATTGCTGCACAAGTCGGCAAAGAAAAAATGGCAATCGTTTTATACGAGCTCGACCCACAACTAGAGGCGGAAATTCGCGCCCTTGCGGAAGCGGAAATTAAAAAAGCGGTGCAAGTGCCGGAAAAATTGGCGCGCGAAGCAGCAATTGACGAAGTAAAAGCAAGCGTCATTGCCAAATATGAAGCGCAAGAAGCCGATGAAAATACGCTAAAACAAGTAAACGAAATTTTATACAAACTTGTGAAAGAAGAAGTGCGCCGCCTCATTACCGAAGAAAAAGTGCGTCCGGACGGTCGAAAAATTGACGAAATTCGCCCGCTCGCATCCGCAGTTGGGCTGTTGCCGCGCACGCACGGTTCTGGGTTGTTCACGCGCGGACAGACGCAAGCGCTCAGCGTATGTACATTAGGGGCGCTTGGCGATGTGCAAATTTTGGACGGGCTTGGCATTGAAGAAACGAAACGGTTTATGCACCATTATAACTTCCCGCCGTTTTCCGTCGGGGAAACAGGGGCAATGCGTGGACCAGGACGTCGCGAAATTGGGCACGGGGCGCTTGGCGAACGGGCGCTAGAACCAGTCATTCCGTCCGAAAGAGAATTTCCATATACCATTCGCCTCGTTTCGGAAGTATTAGAGTCGAACGGCTCGACGTCACAAGCAAGCATTTGTGCGAGCACGCTTGCAATGATGGATGCTGGGGTGCCAATTAAAGCACCGGTCGCTGGCATTGCGATGGGGCTTGTCAAAAGCGGTGACCATTATACGATTTTAACAGACATTCAAGGCATGGAAGACCATCTTGGCGATATGGACTTTAAAGTCGCAGGAACAGAAAAAGGTGTCACAGCGCTACAGATGGACATTAAAATTAAAGGACTTTCGCGCGAAATTTTAGAAGAGGCGTTGCAGCAAGCGAAAAAAGGACGGATGGAAATTTTGCGCCATATGATGCAAACGATTAGTGAACCGCGCAAAGAGCTGTCCAAATATGCGCCGAAAATTTTAACGATGCAAATTAATCCAGATAAAATTCGCGACGTTATCGGACCGAGCGGCAAACAAATTAATAAAATTATCGAAGAAACCGGCGTCAAAATTGACATCGAACAAGACGGAACGATTTTCATTTCTTCGGTCAATGAAGAAATGAACCAAAAAGCGAAAAAGATTATTGAAGACATCGTTCGCGAAGTCGAAGTTGGGCAAATTTATTTAGGAAAAGTGAAACGAATCGAAAAATTCGGTGCGTTCGTCGAGTTGTTCAGCGGCAAAGATGGCCTCGTGCACATTTCGGAGCTTGCAGAAGAGCGCGTTGGCAAAGTTGAGGATGTCGTCGGAATTGGTGACGAAATTTTAGTCAAAGTCACAGAAATCGATAAACAAGGACGTGTCAACTTGTCACGAAAAGCGGTGCTGCGCGAACAAAAAGAAAAAGAAAGCAACTAAGGAGCTTAGGACGACCTAGGCTTCTTTGTCGTTTCAAACGGGTTCTATCTTGTCCCTCGACTACATATTTGTAATAAAAAGGGGGGATGGGATATCGCTCGTTACAGCTTACTCATCATTATGCTGCTATTTATATGGGGCATTATTAGCCAATCACCAATCAACGACTACACGGCAAACTTGCGCGAAAAAAGCAGCGAAGCGTCAAAATGGAAAGATCCGTTGTATATAGAAATTCAACAAAAAGCAAAACAATACGAAATTCCGCCGCAAAACGCGGTCATTGATCGCGTTTGGAAAGCAATTCCTGGCTATAATGGCTTAAAAGTAAATGTTGAAGCATCGTACCGCAATATGAAAAAAGGTGGCGTATTTGACGCACAAAAACTTGTATACGAACAAGTATCGCCTTCTGTCCATCTTAATGATTTACCGCCAGCCCCGATTTACCGTGGACACCCAGAAAAACCGATGGTAGCTTTTTTAATTAACGTTGCTTGGGGAGAGGAATACATTCCGAAAATGCTAGAGACATTGAAAAAATATCACGTGCAGGCGACCTTTTTTCTTGAAGGACGTTGGGTAAAAAAGCACCCAGAAATGGCAAAAATGATTGTAGATGCTGGGCACGAAATTGGCAATCATTCCTATAGTCATCCAGACTTAAAAACATTGGATAATTCATCGATTCGGCAGGAATTGCAAAAAACGAACGAAATCATTGAGGCAACAACAGGGGTGACATGTAAATGGTTTGCCCCTCCAAGCGGCAGCTACCGCGACGATGTCGTAAACATTGCACATGATTTACACATGTATACGATTATGTGGAGTGTCGATACAATTGATTGGCAAAAACCGTCGCCATCTGTTATAGTGAAACGGGTAACATCAAAACTTCATCCTGGAGCGATGATTTTAATGCATCCGACATCTTCGACGGCGGAAGCGTTAGAGCCGTTAATTACTGCCATTCAACCAACATATGACATCGGAACGGTCTCTATGTTGTTAGACGAAAAAAGAATTGTGAAAAAATAGGAGGAACGCGAATTTGATTAACAAGTATACGTGTCAAAATGGGGTACGAATTGTCCACGAACATATTCCGACGGTTCGCTCGGTAGCAATCGGCATTTGGATTGGAACTGGCTCGCGCAACGAGCATGAACAAAACAACGGCATTTCCCATTTTTTGGAGCACATGTTTTTTAAAGGAACGAAAACGCGTACCGCTCGTGAAATTGCCGAAGCATTTGACAGCATTGGTGGACAAGTAAACGCCTTTACATCGAAAGAATATACGTGCTATTACGCCAAAGTACTTGATGAACATGCTCACTTTGCGCTCGATATGTTAGCGGATATGTTTTTCCACTCAACGTTTGTGGAGGACGAATTGAAAAAAGAGCGCAACGTCGTATTGGAAGAAATTAAAATGTATGAAGATACACCAGATGATATTGTCCACGATTTATTAAGTAAAGCGTGCTACGCTAGCCATCCGCTTGGGTTTCCAATTTTAGGGACAGAAGAAACGTTGTGCACATTTACTGGCGATTCGTTACGTGAGTACATGGCAGACTATTATACGCCAGACCGTGTCGTCATTTCCGTTGCCGGCAATGTGCCGGAGCGCTTTATCGAAGAAATCGCGGCATATTTCGGCACGTTTACCGCGAAACAAAAACAGGAAAACAACCTTTCGCCTGTTTTCGTCCCACAAAAGTTGGCGCGGCAAAAAGATACCGAGCAAGCACATTTATGCATCGGCTTTAATGGACTTCCGGTTGGTCATGAAGATATTTATAGCTTAATCATTCTCAACAACATTTTAGGGGGAAGCATGAGCAGTCGCTTATTCCAAGAGGTGCGGGAACAGCGCGGATTGGCGTATTCTGTCTTTTCTTATCATTCTTCTTATCGCGATGGCGGATTATTGGCGATTTATGGAGGAACAGGAAGCAACCAATTAGATGTGTTGTTTGAAACGATGCAAGAAACAGTTCGGAAGTTAAAAGAGGACGGCATTACGGAAAAAGAGTTGCAAAACAGCAAAGAACAAATGAAAGGAAACTTGATGCTAAGCTTAGAGAGCACGAATAGCCGCATGAGCCGTAACGGCAAAAATGAGTTGTTGCTTGGTCGTCACCGTTCGCTCGATGAAATCATCGACGAAGTGAACAGCGTGACATTAGAAAAAGTGAACGAGCTTGCCGCTCGGATGTTTAGCGAAGACTATGCCGTTGCGTTAATTAGCCCGGATGGTCAGCTGCCGAGCAAGTTGAATGAATAGAGATGCCTGCAAAACAACTTGCAGGCATTTTTTCTTCTCTTTTCTCTTACAATGATAGTAAAGCGATAAAGGGAGGCATAGATGGTGCGGCTAAGCGAGCTAAGCGGAAAGGAAATTGTCGATGTCCGACGGGCAGAGAGGCTTGGGGTGTTAGGACAAACAGACTTGGAAGTGAACGAGCAAACAGGCCACATTCAAGCATTGTTAATCCCAACGGGAAAATGGTTTGGCTTTCGCAAAGAAGGAAACGAAATTCGCATCCCGTGGAAATATATTCGGAAAATCGGGGAAGATATGGTCATTATTGATTTTCCAGAGGAATAACGGAGCTGGCGCATGCCAGCTCCGCTTTTTTTTGATACATTCACCTAATAGTCGCCATTGACATAAGATGTGGAAGGAATAGTGCCAATACGTTTTATAAAGAAGGTGAGAAAGATGATGCTGACAGGTATGCACGTCGCTATTATTGGCGGGGATGCGCGGCAGCTCGAAGTGATTCGCAAACTGACGGAACTTGATGCGAAGTTATCCCTTGTCGGCTTCGACCAATTAGCGCACAACTTTACGGGCGCAACGAAAATGTATATCGATGAAGTTGACTTTTCCGATATCGACGCAATTATTTTACCCGTTCACGGCACCAATCTAGAAGGGAAGATTGACACGGTTTTTTCGAACGAACAAATTTTCATTACAGAAGACGTGTTATTAAAAACACCGAAGCATTGTGTCGTTTACTCTGGCATTAGCAATAGCTATTTAGATGAACTAATGAAAAAAGTCAATCGAAAATACGTCCAGCTGTTTGAACGCGACGATGTCGCCATCTATAACTCGATTCCGACCGCTGAAGGAACGATTATGATGGTCATTCAACATACCGACTTTACTATTCACGGCTCTCGCATCGCGGTATTAGGGCTAGGGCGCGTTGGCATGACCGTCGCTCGTACGTTTGCTGCGCTAGGCGCGAAAGTAAAAGTCGGTGCACGCCGCAGCGAACATTTAGCGCGCATTACAGAAATGGGACTAGAGCCGTTTCCACTTCACGACCTCGAAAAAGAAGTGCGCGACATCGACGTTTGCATTAACACAATCCCAACAATGGTTGTGACAGCGAGCGTCATTTCAAAAATGCCGGCGCATACGCTCATCATCGATTTGGCGTCAAAGCCAGGAGGCACTGATTTTCGCTATGCGGAAAAGCGCGGCATTAAAGCATTGCTTGCCCCAGGGCTTCCAGGGGTCGTAGCACCGAAAACAGCGGGACAAATTATTGCGAACGTTCTTTCACAACTATTATTTCATGATTTAACGAAACGAAAGGGGAAAGCGTAAATGAGTGTAAAAGGAAAGCGCATCGGATTTGGATTGACAGGGTCGCATTGTACGTACGATGCTGTCATCCCCGAAATAGAAAAGTTAGTGAAGGAAGGGGCAGAAGTATTGCCGATTATTACGCACACCGTCAAGACGACAAATACACGATTTGGCGAAGGAGAAGAGTGGGTAAAGAAACTAGAAGAGATTACAGGAAACAAAGTCATTGATACAATCGTGAAAGCAGAACCGCTCGGGCCAAAAATTCCGCTCGATTGCATGGTCATCGCCCCGTTAACAGGCAACTCGATGAGCAAGCTAGCCAATGCAATGACCGACTCGCCGGTGTTAATGGCGGCGAAAGCGACGATGCGCAACCATCGCCCAGTTGTCGTTGGCATTTCGACAAACGACGCGCTAGGCCTAAACGGCGTGAATTTAATGCGGCTTATGGCAGCGAAAAATATTTACTTTATACCGTTTGGGCAAGATGCCCCTTATGCAAAACCGAATTCGATGGTAGCGAAAATGTCTTTGTTGCGGGATACTGTCGTTGCGGCGATGGAAGGAAAACAATTGCAACCCGTCATTATCGAAGCGTTCCGAAACTAATAAATAATCATTAAAAAGAAATTTTATGCACATGCATAAAAAATTTCTCTCCTTTAAAGACGAATATGTTAAAATAAAAACTATCGAAATCGATACAGTGAACAATGAACTGGAAGGAGAATGAATAATGGGACGAAACGGGTTGCATGTAGCGGTCGTCGGAGCGACTGGTGCGGTCGGCCAACAAATGATTCAAACGTTAGAAAATAGAAATTTTCCAGTGGAAACGTTGACGTTGTTGTCTTCTGAACGTTCTGCTGGCAAAAAAGTCGTGTTTAAAGGGCAAGAAATCGAAGTACAAGTCGCAACACCAGAAAGTTTTGCAGGAGTGGATATTGCCTTATTTAGCGCAGGTGGTGCGGTATCAAAGGCACTTGCACCAGAAGCAGTGAAACGCGGAGCAATCGTTGTCGATAATACAAGTGCCTTTCGTATGGACGAAAACGTTCCGCTCGTCGTGCCGGAAGTGAACGAAAGCGACTTAACGTGGCATAACGGCATTATTGCCAACCCAAACTGCTCAACGATTCAAATGGTCGTGGCACTTGAGCCGATTCGCCAAGCGTTTGGATTGAAAAAAGTCATCGTTTCAACATATCAAGCCGTTTCTGGTGCCGGTGCGCAAGCAATCGAGGAGCTAAAAACGCAAGCAAAGGCGATTCTTGCTGGCGAGTCGTTTACTCCAGAAATTTTGCCGGTAAAATCCGACCGGAAACATTATCAAATTGCATTTAACGCAATTCCGCAAATTGATAAATTCCAAGCGAACGGTTTTACGTTTGAAGAGATGAAAATGATCAACGAAACGAAAAAAATTATGCACATGCCAGAGCTAGAAGTAGCTGCAACGTGCGTGCGCATTCCGGTGATAACAGGGCATTCCGAATCGGTATATATCGAAGTGGAAAAAGAAGGAATAAGCGTCGAAGAAATGAAACAACTGTTAAAAGAAGCGCCAAGCGTTGTACTGCAAGACGACCTAGCAGAGCAACTGTACCCGATGCCAGCCGATTGTGTCGGCAAAAACGACGTATTTGTCGGGCGCGTTCGAAAAGACTTAGATCGCGACAATGGGTTCCATCTATGGATTGTATCTGACAACTTGCTAAAAGGAGCGGCATGGAACTCGGTGCAAATTGCCGAAAGCTTATTAAAGCTCGGGCTTGTAAACTTGTAATGAGGTGTTAACATGAAAATCATTGTGCAAAAATTTGGCGGCACGTCCGTTCGTGATGAATACGGACGTGACCTAGCCCGAAAGCATATCGCAAGAGCGCTCGACGAAGGCTATAAAGTCGTCGTCGTTGTTTCTGCGATGGGACGAAAGGGCGAGCCGTATGCGACCGACACGCTACTTGAGCTCATTGGCGGCAGCGACACGTTTGTCAACAAGCGCGAGCAAGATTTATTAATGGCGTGCGGAGAAATTATTTCTAGCGTCGTTTTCACGAACATGCTGAATAAACACGGAATAAAAGCAACCGCCTTTACTGGAGCGCAAGCAGGCTTTCGAACAAATGACGATTTCACCAATGCGAAAATTATTGAGATGCGGTGCGACCGGGTAATAAAAACATTAGAAGAGTATGATGTCGTCGTCGTGGCCGGATTTCAAGGGGCGACGAAAGATGGTGATATTACTACCCTTGGCCGCGGTGGCAGCGATACTTCCGCCGCAGCGCTAGGAGCAGCGTTAAACGCTGAGTGGGTCGACATTTTCACCGATGTCGAAGGAGTGATGACTGCCGATCCGCGCATCGTTGAAAACGCACGCCCGCTTGATGTTGTCACGTATACGGAAATTTGCAACATGGCTTACCAAGGCGCCAAAGTCATCCATCCGCGCGCGGTGGAAATTGCGATGCAAGCAAAAGTTCCGCTTCGTGTCCGTTCGACGTACTCCGATTCGCTAGGAACGCTTGTAACATCAAGCGTTAAACTAGCGAAAGGAAGCGACGTAAGAGAACGGCTCGTCACTGGGATTGCGCACGTGGCGAATGTGACGCAAATTAAAGTACAAGCAAAAGAAGGACATTACGAATTGCAGTCGGACGTATTTAAGGCGATGGCAAACGAAGGAATTAGCGTCGATTTCATTAACATTTCTCCCAATGGGGTAGTCTATACAGTAGCTGGCGAAATGACTGACCGCGCCATTGAAGCGTTGCGCGCGATTGGTTATGAGCCGATCGTGACACGGGGGTGTGCGAAAGTGTCAACGGTCGGCGCTGGAATTGCCGGCGTACCGGGGGTTACCGCTAAAATTGTTACCGCGCTTTCAGAACAAGGCATTCAAATTTTACAATCGGCGGATAGCCATACGACGATTTGGGTACTCGTCAAAGAAGACGATTTAAAGAAAGCCGTTAATGCGTTGCATGATGCTTTCCATCTTTCCGAGGAACCGTCGATGAATGATGTGGATGAGGAGTGAACATAGTGATTTCATTCGGTAAGATCGTAACGGCGATGGTCACGCCATTTGATAATAAAGGAAATGTCGATTTTGACAAAACGACACAACTTGTGAATTATTTGCTGGAAAATGGCACGGACTCACTTGTCGTCGCAGGGACAACCGGGGAGTCACCGACATTGACGACAGAAGAAAAAGTTGCTCTTTTCCGTCACGTCGTTTCTGTTGTCAACGGACGAGTGCCAGTTATTGCTGGAACAGGAAGCAACAATACACGTGCTTCGATTGATTTAACGAAAAAAGCCGAAGAAGCTGGCGTCGATGCGGTCATGATTGTCGCCCCATATTACAATAAGCCAAACCAAGAAGGGATTTACCAACATTTTAAAGCGATTGCCGAAAGCACGCCGCTGCCGGTGATGGTTTACAATATTCCTGGTCGGTCGGTCGTTAATATTTCTGTTGAAACGATCGTCCGCTTAGCAGAAATTCCAAACATCGTTGCGTTGAAAGACGCAGGCGGCAACCTTGATGCAATGACCGAAGTAATTGCGCGCACGAACGATGACTTTCTATTATATAGCGGAGACGATGGCTTGACGCTTCCGGTATTAGCGATTGGTGGAGCAGGCATTGTTTCCGTCGCATCACACGTCATCGGCAATGAAATGAAAGAAATGATCGAGGCGTTTGAAGCTGGGGATCATCAAACAGCAGCAAAGCTTCACCAACAGCTGCTCCCGATTATGAAAGGATTATTTGCGGCGCCAAGTCCAGCGCCAGTCAAAACGGCGTTGCAACTAAAAGGACTTGATGTTGGCCCTGTCCGCTTGCCGCTCGTCCCGCTTACGGAACGAGAGCGCAATGAACTAATGACATTGCTGCAAACACGATAAGCCGGTTCACACACGTGAATCGGTTTTTTTGTTCAAAGGTAAGAAAGTATAAAATCTTACCATTAGGCGGAGCGCTGTCCAGCTCCAAGCGCCATCGGCTCGAGTCGCTCCGCCCCACGCTGCGGCGGCGAAGCCTCCTCGGTGGGGCTTGTGCGATCTTCGCCGATAGGCGGGCGCTTTGCGCTTTTCTTAGTTTTACCCTCTCTTCGTTCGTCGTTTATGCACGATACTATCTTGTATTTAAAATCTTCCATCAGTTATAATAAAGTCAAGTGACTTTGAGCGGGTTAGTTTAGCATTAGGAGGACGAAGCGTTTGAAACAAGTAGAGAAAATACGAGTGTTTTCCCTCGGTGGAGTTGGGGAAATCGGAAAAAACATGTATGTGATTGAACTAGACGATGATATTTTTGTCATTGATGCAGGAGTGATGTTTCCGGAAGACGAGATGCTCGGTATCGACAAAGTCATTCCAGATATTACGTATCTTGTTGAAAAAAAAGAGCGGGTAAAGGCGATTTTTTTAACGCACGGACACGAGGAACATATCGGTGCGATTGCGTATGTATTACAGAAAATTACCGCCCCTGTCTATGGAACAAAGTTGACGCTTGGCTTGGCGCAAGAAAAGCTAAAAGAGCATGATATGACGACAACAGCGCCATTTATCGAAATTCATTCCGATTCTGAAGTGGTGTTTGAAAAAGCAACGGTGACGTTTTTCCGAACGATTCATAGCATCCCAGATTCCATCGGAATTAGTTTTTACACATCGCAAGGCGCTATCGTCTATACGGGCGATTTTAAATTCGATCAAACGCCGTACGGGATGAATCGTGCGGATTTAGGAAAAATGGCGCAAATTGGCGAACAAGGGGTACTATGCTTATTATCCGATAGTACGAACGCGGAAAAACCAGGGTATACCGGCTCGGACACGACCGTCGCCCAAGCGATTTCCGATGTCGTATATAACGCTAACGGCAGGGTGATAGCTGCTTGCTATGCCTCCAATATTACACGAATTCAGCAAGTACTACATGCAGCGAAAACGCACGGGCGAAAAGTAGCAATCGTCGGAAAAAGCATGCATAAAGTGATGGATGTCGCCGTTCGTCTCGGCTATTTACAACTACCGGAAAAAACGGTCATCTCCATCCAAGACATTCAACAATATCGCGATGAAGAGCTAGTCATTTTGACGACGGGAGGCCATGGAGAGCCGATGGGGGCGCTTGCGCGGATGGCGAAACAGGCGCATAAACAAGTGAACATTAAAGAAGGAGATACGGTCATTGTGGCGGCTTCGCCGATGCCTGGCCATGAATTGTTGTTTTTAAAAACGATTGATGCCCTATACCGTGCAGGGGCAAATGTTGTCTATAAAAATGTGCACGTATCAGGACATGGATGCCAAGAAGAACTGAAATTGATGCTTAATTTAATGAAACCGAAATATTTTATCCCTGTTCACGGCGAATACCGCATGCAAAAAGCGCATGCCGCATTAGCAAAAGCAGTTGGCGTTTTTGAAGAGCGAACGTTTTTAGTAGATAAAGGCGATGTGATTGAATTTCGGAGCGGGCAGGCGCGCTTTGGCGGCAAAGTGCCGTACGGGAACGTATTAATTGACGGGTTAGGAATCGGAGATGTTGGCAATATCGTCTTGCGCGACCGCCGCTTGCTTTCCCAAGACGGAATTTTAATTGTTGTTGTGACGTTAAGTAAAGAAGCGAAAAAAATTGTCGCCGGTCCAGAAATTATTTCCCGAGGATTTGTATATGTACGGGAATCGGAAACGTTACTTGAGGAAGCGACAAAACTAGTGACGACAATCGTCAATAAATGTATGCAAGAGTATGTGATTGAATGGTCTTCATTAAAATCTAATATTCGCGATGCGTTAAGCCAATATTTATTTGAAAAAACGAAACGGAAACCGATGATTTTACCAATCATTATGGAAGTTTAAACGAATCATGCTCAAAGTCGAACGGAAATGCCGGTCGGAGAAAAAATTCCGCCGGCATTTTTCTTTGCTTCATAGAACATACTAAACAATACTAGGCAAGAAAGGAGCATGAACATGGAGAAAAAACAATACATACCGTTCGGTTCAGAAGACCAACAAGAAGAAAAACAAGAGCAAGTAGTTACGAACATTCAACAGCTCGGGCAAACGAACATTCCGCAAATGACGCAAGATACAGCCATTCATTGTTTAACAATTATCGGCCAAATCGAAGGACATATTCAACTTCCACCGCAAAACAAAGCGACAAAATACGAGCACGTCATTCCACAAATTGTTGCGATTGAACAAAATTCGAACATCGAAGGATTGCTTGTCATTTTAAATACGGTTGGCGGTGACGTGGAAGCGGGGCTGGCAATTGCGGAAATGCTCGCTTCATTATCAAAGCCGACCGTTTCGATTGTGTTAGGGGGAGGGCACTCGATTGGCGTACCGATTGCCGTATCGTGTGATTATTCGTTTATTACGGAAACCGCAACGATGACAATTCATCCTGTTCGTTTAACAGGGCTTGTCATTGGTGTTCCGCAAACGTTTGAGTATTTAGATAAAATGCAAGAGCGCGTCGTTCGTTTTGTAACGAAGCATTCAAAAATTACCGAAGAAAAATTTAAAGAGCTCATGTTTTCAAAGGGAAATTTAACGCGCGACATCGGCACAAACGTTGTTGGACCAGATGCTGTTCAATATGGGTTAATTGATGAAGTAGGTGGCGTGGCACAAGCGCTGCAAAAACTGCGGCAGCTCATCGAATGGAAAAAAGAAGGAGGAACGATGTTGCAATGATTTTATACACGATCATGCCTGAACATCTCATTTTTCCGGTAGATGAACAAGCGTATACGAAACAGCAAGTCATTTATTACGACGGTATTCCGTTTCTCGTACAAGAAACAGAAACAAAAGAATGGGAAATTGTTCGCAATTTAAGCACAAACCCCGCCCATTTTTTAGAGCAAAAATACGCCCCAGGCGCTAGATTTCCGTTATCGACAATAACATCTTAATGAATTCCTTACGTATTTAGTGTATAATAAAAAGAAACGGAAGAAAGCAGCCAACGTTGGCTGCTTTTTTCGACATTTCCAGTTTTGTATCGGAGTGGAGAAACATGTCGAAACGCAAACGACAACGTCATAAACAACAAAAGAAAAAACAAGAATGGAAAACAACCTTTCGTTTCGAATTGGCCGGACTCGCCTTGCTTGCCCTTTCCGTCATCGCGATGGCACAACTTGGTCTCGTCGGGAAAACAGTCGTTTCATTTGCGCGTTTTTTCCTTGGCGAATGGTACATCCTTTTATTAATCGGGGGATTCGTTTTAGCCATTTATCTTATTTGGAAGCGGGCATGGCCGCCATTTTTTCACCGATGGCTAATTGGCGGATATACGATTAGTATTGCGCTTTTACTGCTCAGCCATCTGACGTTGTTTCGGCTTCTGTCACGGCAAGGGGAATTCCATCCAAGCATTATTCGCACAACATGGGAACTGTTTTGGAAAGAAGCAAACGGAGCGGCTGCTGCGCCGCACGATTTAGGGGGAGGGATGGTCGGAGCGATTTTATTTGCAGCGAGTTATCAGCTCTTTGATGAACTTGGGACGAAGTGGGTTTGTTTCTTTTTGTTTGTCATAGGCGCTATTTTAATCACGGGGAAATCGTTAAACGAAACGGTTGGCAAAGCCGTTCATTGGCTTGTTTCGTTTATTTTCCGCCAATGGCAAGCGTTTATTGCCGATATAAAACAAGCATGGGGCAATCGAAAACAACGGACATCGACGAAACGAACAAGCAAACCGCCAGAAGAGACAGTCATTGCGGAGGAAACGTTGCCGATGGAAGAAGAATTGGCTGAAGAAGAATCATCGCCGCCACCGATTATTTCCGATTTTGCCGCTGTCAGAGTAGAACAATCGCCGCTAATCGAAGAGGAAGAGGCAAACGAACCGATGGCGTTTTCGGAAATGGAAAATACCGATTACCAATTGCCGCCACTTGAGTTACTAAAACAACCGAAGCCAATCAATCAATCGAAAGATCATGCCAACATTTATGCTAATGCTCGTAAATTAGAAAAAACGTTTCAAAGCTTTGGGGTCAAAGCGAAAGTGACACAAGTTCATCTTGGCCCAGCCGTGACGAAATATGAAGTATATCCAGACGCGGGAGTGAAGGTGAGCAAAATTGTCAGCTTAAGCGACGATTTAGCGTTGGCGCTAGCGGCAAAAGATATTCGCATCGAAGCACCGATTCCAGGAAAATCGGCAATCGGTATTGAAGTACCGAATGAAGAAATTGCGACCGTTTCATTGCGGGAAGTATTAGAAGCAACAGAACATTATAAACCAGATGCGAAGCTATTAATCGGGCTAGGAAGAGACATTTCAGGAGAAGCGGTCGTTGCGGAGCTAAATAAAATGCCGCACCTTCTTGTCGCAGGAGCAACCGGAAGCGGAAAAAGTGTCTGCATTAACGGCATTATTACAAGTTTATTAATGCGGGCGAAGCCGCACGAAGTAAAATTGATGATGATTGACCCGAAAATGGTGGAGCTAAGCGTCTATAACGGCATTCCGCATTTATTAGCGCCAGTGGTAACCGACCCGAAAAAAGCATCGCAAGCGTTGAAAAAAGTCGTCAACGAAATGGAGCGGCGCTATGAGTTATTTTCCCATACTGGAACAAGGAATATTGAGGGATATAACGAATATATTCAACGAGAACAAGCAGGAAAACAGCCGCTTCTTCCATACATCGTCGTCATTGTTGATGAATTGGCGGACTTAATGATGGTCGCTTCGTCTGATGTCGAAGATGCAATTACTCGGCTAGCGCAAATGGCGCGTGCTGCTGGTATTCATCTCATTATTGCGACACAACGCCCATCGGTGGATGTTATTACAGGAGTGATTAAAGCAAACATCCCGTCACGTATTGCCTTTAGTGTTTCGTCGCAAACCGATTCGCGCACGATTTTAGATATGGGCGGGGCGGAGAAGTTACTTGGGAGAGGAGATATGCTTTTCTTGCCGATGGGGGCAGCGAAACCGGTGCGCGTACAAGGCGCGTTCGTATCGGATGAAGAAGTGGAAGCAGTCGTCCAGTTCGTCATCTCGCAGCAGAAGGCGCAATACCAAGAAGAAATGATGCCGACAGACGTAGCAGAAGAAGATGGAGAATTTGAAGATGAATTGTATGACGAAGCCGTTCAATTAGTGATAGAAATGCAAAGTGCGTCTGTTTCGATGTTGCAGCGCCGTTTCCGCATCGGTTATAACCGAGCAGCCCGCTTAATTGATGCGATGGAAGCACGCGGTGTCGTCGGCCCTTACGAAGGCAGTAAACCGCGGGCAGTGCTTATTCCGCGGGAAAATGCGAAAACATCTTAAGCTGATTCAAGCAGCGCTTGAATCAGCATAACACATTGAAACCGTTTACGTTGATGGTTTTTACTTTTTTCGACAAAATTTTTATTCCCTATTTATTTATGACGAAAAAAATGTTATAGTAATGACGACTAGGTTACAACGTCTAACGTCAGAGGTCTGATATCTGGAAACTTATTTAACTGGAGGCTCTTTCGAATGTCTATTAAGTCTGACAATCGCCACTTATATTTACAAGTGATCGATCGCATTAAGCATGATATCGAAACAGGCGTGTATAAAGAAAAACAAAAGCTTCCGTCGGAGTTTGAGCTTTCAAAGCAACTTGGCGTGAGTCGAGCGACGTTGCGCGAAGCGTTGCGTGTGCTAGAGGAAGAAAATGTGATTATCCGTCGGCACGGTGTCGGTACGTTTATCAATTCCCGCCCGATGTTTACGTCTGGTATCGAGCAGCTAAGTAGTGTTACCGATATGATTAAACAAGCTGGTCGAAAGCCAGGGACGATCTTTCTCTCTTCTTCTATCCAAGGGCCAACGGAAGAAGACGTTCGCCGGTTCCAATGCGCGCCTGACGAGGACATTTTATTTGTGGAACGGGTACGGACAGCTGACGGAGAGCCAGTGGTATATTGTGTGGATAAAATCCCGTGCAAATATTTGCCGAAAGGAATTTCGTATGAACACGAATCAATGTTTGAGAATTTACACAACCAGACAAATCACGACATCGCTTATGCGGTAGCGCATATCGAACCGCTCGGCTACCATGAGAAAGTGTCACCAACTTTGCAATGCGACCCGGAAACGGCGCTCCTTGTTTTAAAACAAATGCATTTTGATAACAACGATGAACCGATTTTGTATTCGATTAACTATTTCAAATCGGATAAGTTTAGTTTCCATGTGTTACGAAAACGCATTCATTTTTAAAGGGGGTGACATTTCATACATAGAAACGTCGGATGTATTCAATAATAAGAAAGTATACGCATTCACTATTTTTTTAGGGGGTAGAAGCGATGAAGAAAAAACGCATTGGTGGTTTAGCGCTTTCTCTTGTGTTAGCTGCTGGTACATTGCTCGGCGGTTGTGGACAAGGACAGAAAGCAGGAGAAAAGAAAGACAATTTCACAGTAGCAATGGTAACAGACGTTGGCGGAATTGACGACAAATCGTTCAACCAGTCTGCATGGGAAGGATTGCAAAAGTTCGGTGAAGAAAATGGCATGAAAAAAGGAAAAGACGGCTATGACTATTTGCAATCGCAAAGCGATGCAGACTATTCTACAAACTTAAACAAACTAGCGCGCAGCAACTTTGACTTAATTTATGGTATCGGCTTTTTAATGACAGATGCGATTACAAAAATCGCAGAACAAAAGCCGAAACAAAAATTCGCCATCGTTGACAGTGTGGTTGATAAACCAAACGTAGCAAGCATTACGTTCAAAGAGCATGAAGGTTCATTCCTTGTCGGGGTTGTCGCAGGATTGACAACGAAAACGAACAAAATCGGTTTCGTTGGCGGAATGGAAATTCCATTAATTGAGAAATTCGAAAGCGGCTTCCGCGCAGGGGTTAAAGCGGTGAATCCGAAAGCAACGGTGGAAGTACAATATGCTGGTGCGTTCGACCAAGCGGACAAAGGAAAAGCGATTGCCTCTAGCATGTACGCTTCTGGCATTGACGTCATTTACCATGCAGCAGGGGCAACAGGTAACGGTGTGTTCTCTGAAGCAAAAGACTTAAAAACAAAAGACCCTAACCGTGAACTTTGGGTTATCGGTGTAGACAAAGACCAAGCGCCAGAAGGGGAAGTAAAAGTAGGCGACAAAACATACAACGTCACATTAACATCTATGGTAAAACGTGTAGACGTAGCAGTATATGACGTAGCGAAGAAAACAAAAGAAGGACAATTCCCTGGCGGCAAAGTGCTTGAGTACGGTCTTCCTGAAAACGGGGTAGGCATTGCGCCAACACAAGATAACATTAAACCAGACATCTTAAAAGTAGTTGATGAATGGAAACAAAAAATTATTAACGGCGAAGTGAAAGTGCCAACGACTCGCGACGAATACAAACAATTTGAAGCGAATTTGAAATAACACAATCGAATAAAAAGGCTAGTGTATGCTAGCCTTTTTATTCGCTAAAAATCGTTAAATAAAAAGTTGCAAGCAATTGTAACTTTTTATTTGATGATTTCTAACAGCTCATTTAAGAGGAGTGAATTTGTTTGGAATACGTAATTGAAATGCTTAATATTCGGAAGGTATTTGGCAATTTCGTTGCAAACGACAACATTACACTCCAAGTGAAAAAAGGAGAAATTCACGCCTTGCTTGGAGAAAATGGTGCCGGTAAGTCGACGCTCATGAACGTATTGTTCGGTCTTTATCAACCGGACGGCGGCGAAATTCGTGTCAAAGGACAGCCAGTAAAAATCGCCAATCCGAACGTGGCTAATGACCTTGGCATCGGGATGGTACACCAACATTTTATGCTTGTCGATACGTTTACGGTCACAGAAAATATTATTTTAGGAAGCGAGCCGACAAAAGGCGGGACGATCGATATTAAACGTGCGGAAGAACAAGTGCGCGAACTATCGGAACGTTACGGGCTAGCGGTCGATCCAACGGCGAAAATTTCCGATATTTCCGTGGGAATGCAACAACGGGTAGAAATTTTAAAGACGCTTTACCGCGGGGCGGAAATTTTAATTTTCGACGAGCCGACAGCTGTGTTAACGCCACAAGAAATTCAAGAGTTAATTCAAATTATGCGTGCGCTCGTTCGCGAAGGGAAATCGATTATTTTAATTACGCATAAGTTGAAAGAAATTATGGAAGTATGCGACCGCGTCACCGTTATTCGCCGCGGGAAAGGCATTGGGACGCTTAACGTTTCCGAAACGAATCCGAACGAATTAGCAGCATTAATGGTTGGGCGTGAAGTGCATTTTAAAACAGAGAAAAAACCATCTCAACCAGGAAAAGAAGTGTTAGAGATTCGTGATTTAGTAGTGAAAGATGCGCGCGGGGTGACGGTTGTCGATCATTTAAATTTGACCGTTCGTGCTGGCGAAATTGTCGGGATTGCTGGGGTTGACGGCAACGGGCAGACAGAATTAGTGGAAGCGATTACAGGATTAATCAAAGCAGAATCTGGTTCGATTAAGCTAAATGGAAATGACATTTTTAACTTGTCACCGCGAAAAATTATGGAAGCAGGAGTCGGTCACATTCCACAAGACCGCCATAAACACGGACTTGTCCTTGACTTCCCAATCGGGGAAAATATGGTGCTACAAACGTACTATAAAGAACCATACTCCAAACGAGGAATTTTAAACTTTAAAGCTATTTATGAAAAAGCGCGCCAGCTAATCGCTGAGTTTGACGTGCGGACGCCAGATGAATATACGCAAGCGCGGGCGCTTTCCGGTGGGAACCAACAAAAAGCGATTATCGGTCGCGAAGTAGATCGCAACCCAGATTTGCTCATTGCTGCACAGCCGACGCGCGGGCTTGACGTCGGGGCGATCGAATTTATTCATAAACGGCTGATTGAACAACGTGACCAAGGAAAAGCCGTTCTTCTCGTTTCGTTTGAATTGGACGAAGTAATGAACGTAAGCGACCGAATTGCGGTCATTTACGAAGGAAAAATTGTGGCGATTGTTGATCCGAAAGAAACGACAGAACAAGAACTAGGATTATTAATGGCAGGAAGTAAACGGAAGGAAGCAGGTGTTTCTTCATGAGTTCAAATCGTGTAACAAATTTTCTTGTTCCTGTATTTGCTGTATTGCTCGGCATGATTGCTGGTTCGATTGTCATGCTTGTTAGCGGGTACGACCCAATTGCTGGCTATTCTGCACTCGTATACGGAGCGTTTGGTGATAGCTACTATATCGGGGAGACGATTCGACAAGCAACGCCATACATTCTTGCGGGGCTAGCAGTGGCATTTGCGTTCCGTACCGGATTGTTTAACATCGGTGTCGAGGGGCAACTTATTGTTGGTTGGCTTGCGGCGGTATGGGTTGGTGTTTCATTTGATCTACCGAAAATCATTCATTTGCCGCTAGCGATTTTAGCAGCTGCCGCAGCGGGAGCGTTATGGGCGTTTATTCCAGGCTTTTTGAAAGCGCGATTTAAAGTACATGAAGTTATTATTACGATTATGATGAACTATATCGCTTTGCACGTGTCCAACGCTGTTATTCGTTCTGTGTTGTCAGATAAAGGCTTTAAGTCCGCAAAAGTGCACGCTTCGGCGTCATTACAATCAGAGTTTTTGCAATCGATTACGGATTATTCGACATTGCATTACGGAATTATTGTTGCGCTTATCGGTGCGGTTGTCATGTGGTTTTTACTAGAAAAAACGACAAAAGGATATGAGTTGCGTGCGGTTGGGTTTAACCAACACGCTTCCCAATATGCAGGGATGAACGTGCCGCGCAACATTATTTTAGCGATGGTTATTTCCGGTGCGTTCGCCGGAGTTGCTGGGGCGATGGAAGGACTAGGAACATTTGGGAATATTTCTGTAAAAGCTGGCTTTACAGGTGTCGGGTTTGACGGAATCGCGGTTGCGTTACTTGGCAGCAACAACGCGTTCGGGATTATTTTATCGGCGTTTTTATTTGGTGCGTTGAAAGTAGGAGCGCTTGAAATGCCGTCAAGTGCGGATGTACCAACAGAACTTGTCGATATTGTCATTGCGCTCATCATCTTCTTTGTCGCATCTAGTTACTTAATTCGTTTGTTACTATCTCGTTTTCAAAAGGAGGGAAAATAAGTGGGCGTTTATGAGGCTTTACAAATTATTGTTCCTTCGGCGATTTTCTTTGCCGCTCCACTTATTTTCACGGCGCTTGGCGGCGTATTTAGCGAACGTTCCGGTGTCGTTAACATTGGCTTAGAAGGGTTAATGGTTATTGGAGCGTTTACAAGCGTTGTGTTTAACTTAACGTTTGCTGATCGATTCGGCGAACTTACTCCTTGGTTGGCGCTTTTAGTCGCGATGGTAGTCGGTGCGGTTTTTTCACTTCTTCATGCCGTGGCATCCATTACGTTTCGTGCCGATCAAGTCGTCAGCGGCGTAGCCATTAACTTTTTAGCGGTTGGACTTTCGCTTTTTTTAGTGAAAAAAATGTACGGAAAAGGGCAAACGGATCAAATTCAGGTCGGTTTTGACAAAATTGATATCCCTGTGTTAAGCCATATTCCGGTGATTGGCCCACTCTTTTTCGCAAACGGCTACATTCCGTCATATATTGCGATTGCGTTAGCGTTCGTTGTTTGGTATATTTTGTTTAAAACTCCGTTTGGTCTTCGCTTACGTGCCGTTGGGGAACATCCGATGGCGGCGGATACAATGGGAATTAACGTTACGAAAATGCGCTATATTGCCGTAATGATTAGCGGTGCGTTAGGCGGTATTGGCGGTGCGGTATATGCGACAATCATCTCACGTGATTTTAGCCATGCGACGATTTCTGGGCACGGGTTTATGGCGCTTGCAGCGATGATTTTCGGGAAATGGCATCCGCTTGGTGCGATGGGAGCTGCCCTGTTTTTCGGCGTAGCACAAAGTTTGAGTATCGTTGGCCAAGCGATTCCGTTCTTAAAAAATGTGCCGACCGTTTACTTATTAATCGCGCCATATGTATTAACGATTTTAGCGCTTGCTGGATTCATCGGTCGTGCCGATGCGCCAAAAGCGCTCGGAACGCCGTATGTAAAAGGGAAACGGTAAAAAGCAAAAGAACTCGACATTTCGTCGGGTTCTTTTTTGCATTTTCTGTTTAGAAAACGGTATATTGATGATAAGGCAGCAAAGAGTAGGAAATAGTAACATAAACAGGTGTGTTGATTAACCAATAAAAACCAGTTGACATCGCTCTATTTCTAGCTTTTCTGCCTTAGTCGGCAAGCGAACCGCTTGCCGACTGGGCATGCGCGCAGCATGCCCTCCTCGAACAATGAACGCTTTGCGGGCAAATGTCATTTGCCCGCCGGCGTTCTTGTTCGAGGGAAGAGGCAGAAAAGCTTGTGTTCAGTCATATGATTCTGTGTTTTTTTAGTAAAATAATGGATAATCAACACCCTTGTGCTAAAATAAAATTTGCTCCATCACTTCTAAATGCAGGTCAATTAAATCTAGTTTTTCCGCTTCTGCTAAAGGTGCGGCCATGATTCGTTTGACGGCATAATGAAATTTTACTTCTGGCGCTTGCCGAACGCGCGGATGGGTCATTTCATCGCGCAACTCTTTTTCTATCGCCTCATAAAGCAACGCTTTACACGTTTCTTCTGTCAACGCCTCCTCTTTTGCAAGCGACCGGTTCGACCAAAGCGAGCGGTATGCTTCAAAAAGTTGCATAAACGTAAGCACAAAAAGCCCCCCTTTGTTCCGTTTGTACGGTTATCATTATACAAGCGAAGAGAGAAAATGTGAAAAATTTTTCATGAACATATTAACGCTTGTTCATATCCGTTTTTCGTTCGTTTCATTTGCAAACCGTACGATTAGAACTGTAAAACATACCATGACAAGGAGGAACAAAAATGAACAAAAAATTTCTCATCCCAGCATTAGCACTTTCCATCGTTGGAGGTGGAATCGTCGGCGCTACATTCAAGCATGATGCGTTTGCCGCAAGCAAAACGCAAGCAACAAAAGAGGTATCTGACGAACAAGAGCAGGATCAACTGCAAGCAAAAGCGAAAATTACGGAGAAAGAAGCGATGGACATTGCATTGCAACATGTAAAAGGGCAAGAAAATGGAACAGAACTTGAGAATGAAGACGGTGTCGTTGTGTATGCGGTCGAAGT
The DNA here is from genome assembly GCF_014196205.1 of Anoxybacteroides voinovskiense. Taxonomy (GTDB): domain Bacteria; phylum Bacillota; class Bacilli; order Bacillales; family Anoxybacillaceae; genus Anoxybacteroides; species Anoxybacteroides voinovskiense. The sequence goes on from NZ_JACIDE010000002.1 coordinate 210,348, forward strand.
GAAAGATGAACAAGGAAAACTATCAGATGTGAAAGTCGATGCGCAAACAGGTGTGGTAGTGAAGATTGACAAAAACGATCAAGACAAAGCAGAAGGAGAAGTAAGCGACAACGAAACGAACGATGACGCGAAAGGAAGCGAGGCAGATTCCGTCAACATCACGAAAGAAGAAGCAACAACGATTGCGCTACATCAAGTGAGCGGCAAAGTAACAGAAGCAACGATTGAAAAAGATAACGATGAAACGGTTTATAGCATTACGGTGCAAACAGACAACGGAAAGCAAGAAGTGAAAATCGATGCAGAAACTGGAAAAGTGGTAAAAGTAGAAGCTGACGACGAAAATGAATGAGTGCTCCGTCCCTTCGCTATTGGCGAAGGGACTTGTTTTATGAAAAAATTTTCATTTCCTTTCACTTTTTTCTTTAACATCATGCGGTATGATAAATACAAAAGGAGTGAAGACAAATGAAAGCAGTTTTTTCCCATCCCATTCTTCATGTAGGAGTGAAAATAGCAGGCGCGCTGTTAGCTTCATTAAGTGTTGCGTTATTTGTGCTTATCTGGTTAACCGGACAAGCACCACATAAAGAACTATACAAACTGTTAGGAACGCTAGCAGAATTTAGCGCAATCGCCGGTGGCGGAATGTGGCTCGTTCGCCATGCGTTTATGCAAGGAAAGAAGCGAAATATTCGTTGGCAGCACGACCTAAAAGAAGCGTTTCTTTTTTTCCGAAAACACCATACGTTATTTGGCTATCTTGCGCTTTTTCTTGTCATTAGTCATGGCACATATTTTTTCTTGCATCATGACGATAAAATGGGCAGAGTATATAGCGGCATTGGAGCGTTCGTCGCCTTGCTTCTTGTGAGTACGCTCGGGTATGTGTTACAACGGTTTAACAAAGGAAAACAGGGCAGAAGCTATAAAAAGTTACATCAATGGGCCGCGCTTTTATTTGGCGGCGCTTTAGCCGTCCACTTGCTTATGTAGAGGAGGGAAGGGAGATGTACCGACTGTTAGTAATTGAAGACGAAGAAGGATTGGCGGAATTTTTAGAACTTGAACTCCGATACGAAGGATACGAAGTGGATGTAGCACATGACGGGAGAAGTGGGCTTGATTTAGCCATAAAAAACGATTACGACGTTATTTTGCTTGATTTGATGCTACCGGGGTTGAATGGCGTGGAAGTTTGTCGCCGTTTGCGAAATGAAAAAGAGACACCGATTATTATGTTAACCGCAAGAGATAGCGTCATGGATCGTGTCATGGGGCTCGATAGTGGGGCAGATGATTATGTCGTTAAACCGTTTGCGATTGAAGAGTTGTTAGCACGAATTCGCGTCATTTTGCGTCGCGAAGAAAAACGGGAAGCAAAACCGCCCCTTTTGACGTTTAAAGATTTAGAGTTGGACATTGAATCCCGCGTGCTCAAACGCGGAAAAGAACTGATTGAGCTAACCAATAAAGAATTTGAGCTCCTTTTAACGTTTATGAGAAATATTAACCGCGTATTAACGCGCGAGATGTTATTAGATCAAGTATGGGGCTATGATTATGCTGTAGAAACGAACGTGGTCGATGTGTATGTCCGCTATTTGCGCAATAAACTAAATGCAGAAGATAAAGAACAATATATCCAGACCGTTCGGGGAGTTGGATATGTGATGCGCCAATGATTAAAAAACTTCCGATTAAGTGGAAATTGACGATTTGGTCTTCCGTGTTGTTAAGCGTGCTGTTTATCTCGTACAATTTGTTACAGTATATCGTAATTGAAAAGTGGAGCGTTAGTTATGAACAACAAAACATGCGGCACCAACTAACGGAAATGGAAGCGTTTTTTAAAGAAAAATCGATTCAAACCCCTTCACAATTGCGACGATACGAATCGTATTTTGCGACCATTAATGAGAAAAACCAACTTTTTCGAATATTAGACAAAACAGGAACCCCAATCTTGACGGTTTCTCGCGCTGTCCCAAGCGGATGGGTGAAGCCGAAGAACACCACATCGCTACAATATGAAATCGTTCACCATGGGGAGGATCGATTACTTGTTTTACGTTCCCCGTTGACGATTTTTCCTGGTACGATCGAAATTGTTCGTAATATGGAGGCGTTTGACTACTTTCGCGATATCATTTTTCTCGTCATGATTGCAACGGGAGCAGGCGCGATTATTTTAAGTTTTTTAGGCGGCACGATTATTGCCAAACAACTTCTTGTGAACGTGCAAGCGATGACGAATACGGTGCAAAAAATCAAGACAAACGGACTAAATGAACGGGTGCCGATCAATGATACGAATGACGAACTGGCACAGCTCGGCAACCTTTTTAATGACTTAATGGACGATTTAGAACAAGCGTTTTTACAGCAAAAACAGTTTGTCGAAGATGCTTCCCACGAATTACGGACGCCGTTAACGATCATTAAAGGGCATTTGACGATGTTAAACCGCTGGGGGAAACATGACCCAGATGTATTAAATAAATCGCTACAGTCAAGTTTAAAAGAAGTGGATCGGCTCATTCATTTAGTGAATGAATTGTTGCAGCTATCGCGGACGGAAATAGAAACGATAGAAGCGACAGAAGCAGTAGACGCATGCGCTGTACTAGACTCGGTCGTCCGCAACTTTTCGAGTGTGTATGAAGATTACACGTTCCAACAAATCTGTAGAGAACGTGTGCATATTCCAATCGCCGTTCGGCACCTCGAGCAAATTTTTATTATTTTGTTGGACAATGCGGTGAAATATAGCCGAGAGTCTCGGAAGGAAATTCACCTTTTCGTCTATAAAGAAAATGGTAAAGCGAACATGGTGATCCAAGATTTTGGCATCGGAATTCCGCAAGAAGACATTCCTTACGTCTTTCGTCGCTTTTACCGCGTAGACAAGGCGCGCAGCCGAAAACAAGGGGGCAACGGACTCGGGCTTTCCATCGCCAAACGCCTCGTCGAAAAATACGACGGAACTATTTCATTGGAAAGCAAAGAAGGGGAAGGAACAAAAGTGGTGGTGGAGTTTCCTATCGTCTAACGTAAGTAGGCACTCTTTCAACTAGAGTGTCTAATTTTATTATTGACGAATATATAATATAGTTGTATAATGAAAATCGTCGTTTAGGTCAGTATAAACGACGAAATAAAAGAAAAAATAAATGATTATATTGACAATCTGCGACTTTTCATTATAATAATACTTGCTCACTGTTTTATGCGGAAGTAGTTCAGTGGTAGAACACCACCTTGCCAAGGTGGGGGTCGCGGGTTCGAGTCCCGTCTTCCGCTCCAGCATAGACCGTACATGATGACTCTGAATCGGGAAGTAGCTCAGCTTGGTAGAGCACATGGTTCGGGTCCATGAGGTCGCAGGTTCAAATCCTGTCTTCCCGACCAGTTTATCTTGGGGCCTTAGCTCAGCTGGGAGAGCGCCTGCTTTGCACGCAGGAGGTCATCGGTTCGATCCCGATAGGCTCCACTTCGCGGAGGAATACCCAAGCCTGGCTGAAGGGGTCGGTTTCGAAAACCGATAGGGGTGTAACAGCCCGCGGGGGTTCGAATCCCTCTTCCTCCGCCATACATATTTTCAATGGTTTTACATAACATAGATTAAGTTATATAGTTAAAAAGCATAGTGCGATGCACAAAATAAGCAAGTAATAAATAATACATATGATATAACGGCTCGATAGCTCAGTCGGTAGAGCAAAGGACTGAAAATCCTTGTGTCGGCGGTTCGATTCCGTCTCGAGCCATCTCTTGGAGGGGTAGCGAAGCGGCCAAACGCGGCGGACTGTAAATCCGCTCCCTGTGGGTTCGGCGGTTCGAATCCGTCCCCCTCCACCATTTAGGGGCATAGTTTAATGGTAGAACAGAGGTCTCCAAAACCTCCGGTGTGGGTTCGATTCCTACTGCCCCTGTTTATGGCGGCTATGGCGAAGTGGTTAACGCACCAGATTGTGGCTCTGGCATTCGTGGGTTCGATTCCCACTAGTCGCCCCATTAGCTGCATATTATTGGGGTATAGCCAAGCGGTAAGGCAACGGACTTTGACTCCGTGATGCGTTGGTTCGAATCCAGCTACCCCAGCCATATGCGGAAGTAGTTCAGTGGTAGAACACCACCTTGCCAAGGTGGGGGTCGCGGGTTCGAGTCCCGTCTTCCGCTCTCTCGGCGGCATAGCCAAGTGGTAAGGCAGAGGTCTGCAAAACCTTCACCCCCGGTTCGAATCCGGGTGCCGCCTTCGGCGTCCAATGCGGGTGTAGTTTAATGGTAAAACTCCAGCTTCCCAAGCTGGCGTCGTGGGTTCGATTCCCATCACCCGCTTACTATTTAATAATGCCGTGTCCCAGTAGCGACGAGCAATGCATCAGAGAAATAACTACGAGTTGCCTCGACGCATCCATCCTCTTCGAATAAGCTAGTAGAGGAAGAGGCACAGCCGAGCAGAATCATAAATGATAATGCAGCACAGTGTTGATTTTTAGTATCGTGTCCCAGTAGCTCAGCACGTCTGAATAGGCTACGGTGGGAAGCATCAGCGCCCCACTCGAGCCACTGCTTGAATCAGCGTACTGAGAGTGGGGCGGGATAGAATAAAAAAGGAAATGTATTTTTTATGTCGTGTCCCAGTAGCTCAGCAGGATAGAGCAGCGGCCTTCTAAGCCGTCGGTCGGGAGTTCGAGTCTCTCCTGGGACGTACCCAAGCCCGGAAAGGGCTTTTTTTCATGTTTAGAACAAGATGGGCTACGGAAGGAAGCATCAGCGCCCCACTCGAGCCACTACTTGAATTAGCGTACTGAGAGTGGGGTGGGATAGAATAAAAAAGGAAATGTATTTTTTATGTCGTGTCCCAGTAGCTCAGTAGGATAGAGCAACGAGCGAAACATCGGTGAATCGGCTGCGAGTCGTCCCGACGCATCCGGCTTCGGTGAAAAAGCGAGAAGAGGAAGGGACGGCGCAACGTACGAAGAGAAAAAAGAAATAGGAAACAAAGACCAAAAGAAGAAGCAAAACCGAGTCGAGTCGGGAGTTCGAATCTCTCCTGGGACGTAAAAAAAGTTTGGCCCGAAAAGGGCCTTTTTTTCATGTATTGAACAGCCTGACGCAAAATGGACAGGGCAATGGAGGAAGTGATAGCGTCCCACTCAAGCCACTACTTGAATTAGCGTTGAGAGTGGGGTGGGATAGAATAAAAAGGAAATGTATTTTTTATGCCGTGTCCCAGTAGCTCAGCACGTCTGAATAGGCTACGGAAGGAAGCATCCGCGCCCCCACTCGAGCCACTACTTGAATTAGCGTACTGAGAGTGGGGTGGGATAGAATAAAAAAGGAAATGTATTTTTTATGTCGTGTCCCAGTAGCTCAGTAGGATAGAGCAACGAGCGAAACGTCCATGAATCCGCTGCGAGTAGCCTCGACGCACCCATCTTCTTCGAATAAGCTAGCAGAGGAAG
>NZ_JACIDE010000003.1:0-165375 GCF_014196205.1 Anoxybacteroides voinovskiense
CCCAGTGTGGCCGATCACCCTCTCAGGTCGGCTACGCATCGTCGCCTTGGTGAGCCGTTACCTCACCAACTAGCTAATGCGCCGCGGGCCCATCCTGTAGCGACAGCTTGCGCCGCCTTTCAACGAAACGTCATGCGACATTTCGTATTATCCGGTATTAGCACCGATTTCTCGGTGTTATCCCCGTCTACAGGGCAGGTTGCCCACGTGTTACTCACCCGTCCGCCGCTAACCGAATCGAAGCAAGCTTCTTTTCGGTCCGCTCGACTTGCATGTATTAGGCACGCCGCCAGCGTTCGTCCTGAGCCAGGATCAAACTCTCCATCGAAAGTTTTCTTCCAAACTCATGTTTATTCGTTCATTGAACGAGGACGCTTCGTTTTGTTCAGTTTTCAAAGAACATTTTCAACAACACAGCTATTACATAATAACAAATGAACAACTTCATGTCAAACATTTTTTTTAATTTATTTAAAGTTGTTTCAGACAATGTTTATTATACTAATGTACTTCATTTTTAGCAAGTATTTTTTAATATTTCCTCCCTGCTTTTCACGCAGAGAGGAAATATTATGAGTCATGTAAAATCTCTTCAATGTAAATGTCACGTTGTTCGCTCAATGAAATAAACGTTTCGTTAGTCGTTTTTATAATCGGCCGCGTCGGTTCTTTGCGATGGATAAAGACGATTTCTCCTGTTTCTCCATTCGATAGCTTCACTTTCGTTCCGACGTTAAACGATGTTAAACTATCTAATAAAATTTGTATGACCTCGACACTAAGTTTTCCAAAACTTTCTTTCTGAATTTGTTCCAACGCTTTAAACGGAGACTCTTTTTTTCGATAAAGGCGCTCCGATACCATCGCGTGATATACGTCAGCGACCGCAACGATTTTGCTATATGGATGAATTTGTTTATCAGTAATCCCGAACGGATAGCCGCTTCCGTCATTTCGTTCGTGATGCTGCAATACTGCTAATTTTACTCCTTCTTGTATAAAAGAGATTTTTTGCACCATTTTATATCCGAAAACAGAATGTTGCTTTACTTCTTTATACTCTTCTGATGTCAAGGCAGATTTTTTCATTAAAATTTTTTCATCAATTTTCGCCATCCCACAATTGCTCAAAAAACCAGCTAGCGCAATTTGACAATAGTCACCTTTACTATAATTCAAACATTTCGCTAAAAATCCGGATAATAGCCCGACACTTACCGCATGATGACATAAATAATCTTCTTTGGTTGTGTAACGATATAGCGTAAGCAACTCGCTCCGGTTATCAACTAAACGGTCTAGCAACGGTAAGAGGATTGCACGCACCTCGTTAATATCAATTGCCAGCCCAGATTGCCATGATTGAAATACTTTTTTATACCGCTGCACTGCTTTTAAATAAAGGGTGATTAACTCTTCTTCTTGAACGGTTCCGCTAGGCGAATTTTGTGGAATCACTTCTGCTGGTTTAAACGGCTGGCCATTCGCTAAAACAGATTCGACGTAAACATCTTCTATCAAAAATTTTTCCAACACATGAAGCAGCGTCGGTGTTAATACGGTATTTTTAGGAATAATTGGTTTTTGTGTTTTACCGATAACATCTTCTGCTAAAATACATCCTTCTTGCAGTTGCTGGATTTTTACTCGAAACATATTCCTCCCCCAGTTTCCCCCACTTTTTCTCACTTCGCCCTCGATGGAAGCGAGCTTTTTAGAATGATAAACTGACGAAGGAAAGCCTAACACTTTCCTCCGTCAGCTGAAGGCGTAGATTTTTGTCAGTCAAATCGGATTATGCTTCCTCTCCGCTTTCTAATTCTTTTTCTTCGTCGCGTGAAACTTTCGCAACCGTTGCAACGTATTCATGGTCGCCAGATAAACGAATAAGTTTGACGCCCTTTGTATTTCTTCCCATTCGGGAAATATCGCTTACGGCGATTCGAATTAAAATCCCGTTCGTTGTCATTAACATTAAATCTTCTTCATCTGTCACTGTTTTCACTGCAACAACTGTCCCGTTTTTCTCGGTAATGTTGCACGTCTTTAATCCTTTTCCCCCACGCGTCTGAATGCGATATTCTGAGGCTTTTGTCCGTTTTCCGTATCCATTTTTCGTGACAACAAGCACATCGTCAGCGTCTTCTAAAATTTCCATTCCGACGACTTCATCATCGCCTTCTAACGTAATTGCTTTTACCCCTGTCGCACTTCTTCCCATCGTTCGCACATCCGTTTCTGGGAAACGAATGAGCATGCCGTGTTTCGTTCCAACAATAATATGTTTGGAACCATCGGTCAACTTCACAGAAATTAATTCGTCGCCTTCGCGAAGACAAATAGCAATTAGCCCGTTGTTGCGAATGTTAGCAAACGAAGAGAGCGGAGAGCGTTTGGCAATCCCTTGTTTTGTTGTAAAGAACAAGAACGAATTATCATCAAACTCATCGATTGTAATAATCGTATTAATCCACTCTTCCTTATCGATTTCTAACAAATTAACAATAGGGAGTCCTTTTGCTGTTCGACCGAACTCTGGGATTTCATATCCTTTCGCTCGATATACCTTTCCTTTATTTGTAAAAAATAAAATAGTATGGTGTGTTGATGTAATGAGGAGATGTTCAACAAAATCATCCTCGCTCGTATTCATTCCTTGAACTCCTCTTCCGCCACGCTTTTGACTCCGATACGTAGAAAGCGGAATCCGCTTAATGTAACCTTTATGTGTCAACGTCACGACGATTTGTTCGCAAGGGATTAAATCTTCATCCGCAAACTCTTCCACACCACCACTTATAATTTCGGTTCTTCGTTCATCGTTAAATCGTTCTTTTATTTCTGTTAGCTCGGTTCGAATAATTTGCAATACTTTTTCTTCGTCTGCTAAAATCGAACGCAATTCCGCGATAAGTCGAACAAGCTCTTGGTATTCTTGTTCGATTTTTTCCCGTTCTAAGCCAGTCAATCTTTGCAAGCGCATATCTAAAATCGCTTGCGCCTGTCTTTCCGTTAACGAAAATTTTTGCATTAACCCTTCTTTCGCCATTTCTGTTGTTTGTGAGTGACGAATTAAGTGGATGACTTCGTCTAAATGGTCAAGCGCAATGCGTAGCCCTTCTAAAATATGCGCTCGTGCTTCTGCTTTTTTCAGTTCATACGCTGTACGACGGCGAATAACGATTTTTTGATGATCTAAATAGTGAATTAAACATTCTTTTAAATTTAGTACTTTCGGTTGTCCGTCCACAAGCGCCAACATATTAATGCCAAAACTCGTTTGTAACGCTGTTTGTTTATATAAATTGTTTAAAATCACTTTCGCATTGGCATCTCTACGAATTTCCATGACAACTCGCATGCCGTTTCGGTCTGATTCATCCCGCAAATCAGTAATGCCATCAATTTTTTTCTCACGGACAAGTTCTGCAATTCGTTCAATCAATTTCGCCTTGTTCACTTGATAAGGAAGTTCGTAAACGATAATGCTTTCCTTGCCGTTTTCTTTTTGTTCAATTTCCACTTTTGCTCGCAATGTAATCGAGCCACGACCTGTTTCATATGCTTTCCGAATGCCGCTACGACCAATGATTTGCCCACCGGTTGGAAAATCTGGTCCAGGGATAAATTCCATCAATTCAGCAACCGTCATTTCTGGATCTTGACTTAATGCTAAAAGTGCATCTACTACCTCACCGAGCTGATGTGGGGGGATATTTGTTGCCATCCCCACCGCAATCCCTGAGGAGCCGTTGACAAGTAAATTTGGAAAGCGTGAGGGCAAAACAATCGGCTCTTTTTCCGAACCATCGTAGTTGTCTTGATAATCAATCGTATCTTTCGTAATATCACGCAATAGTTCCATCGAGATTTTCGACATGCGCGCTTCCGTATAACGCATAGCTGCCGCTGCATCGCCATCAATCGATCCGAAGTTCCCATGCCCGTCCACTAACATATAACGATAGTTGAAATCTTGCGCCATCCGCACCATCGTGTCATAAACAGCCGCATCCCCATGTGGATGGTACTTACCGATAACTTCTCCAACGATGCGTGCGGATTTTTTATAAGGCTTGTCCGCAGTCATTCCTAAATCGTGCATCGCGTATAAAATTCGGCGATGAACCGGCTTCAACCCGTCTCGAACATCAGGCAAAGCACGTGACACAATAACACTCATTGCATAATCAAGAAAAGACGAGCGCATTTCTTGGCTAATATTCACTTCGCGAATTCGTGAATTTTGGTTTTCTGACATTTTGCCAAAACCTCCCTTGTAAACTCATTTTTATCCGGGGGAGGGTGATAAGCGACACTCTCCGTACAACTTTAAATATCTAGATTTTTTACGTATCGAGCATTTTCTTCAATAAACTGTCTACGCGGCTCTACTTTATCGCCCATTAAAATTTCAAACGTTTCATCGGCTTCAATCGCATCTTGTAAGCTTACTTGAAGCAATGTCCGCGTTTCTGGATTCATCGTTGTTTCCCATAATTGTTCTGGGTTCATTTCTCCAAGACCTTTATAGCGTTGAATAGCTGGTTTTGGGTTTTCTGGAAGTTGCGTCAAAATTTTTTCGAGCTGCCGGTCGTTATAAGCATATTCGACCCGCTTTCCTTGTTGGATTTTATAAAGCGGTGGTTGCGCAATGTATACGTAGCCATGCTCAATCAACTCCCGCATATAGCGATAAAAAAACGTCAGTAACAATGTGCGGATATGGGCACCGTCTACATCCGCATCGGTCATAATAATAACTTTATGATAACGTGCTTTCGTAATATCAAAATCTTCCCCGATTCCTGTTCCTAGCGCAGTAATAATTGCTCGCACTTCGTTGTTTGATAAAATTTTATCTAACCTTGCTTTTTCGACGTTAATAATTTTTCCACGCAACGGCAAAATAGCTTGGAAGTGCCGATCACGTCCTTGCTTTGCAGAACCGCCCGCTGAATCCCCCTCAACAACGTACAATTCGCTAATCGACGGATCTTTCGATGAGCAGTCTGCTAATTTTCCTGGCAAGTTAGAAATTTCTAGCGCGCTTTTTCGCCGTGTCAATTCGCGTGCTTTCTTTGCGGCTACACGTGCACGGGCAGCCATCATTCCTTTTTCTACAATCTTCCGAGCAACGGTTGGATTTTCCAATAAAAACGTTTCAAACTGCTCGGAAAAAATGGCATCTGTCGCTGTTCTTGCATCGCTATTTCCAAGCTTCGTTTTTGTCTGCCCTTCAAATTGTGGGGACGGATGTTTTACAGAAATAATTGCCGTCAACCCTTCGCGGACATCTTCCCCAGTTAAATTCGCGTCATTGTCTTTGAAAATATGATGTTTGCGCGCATAGTCGTTAATGATACGCGTTAGTGCGGTTTTAAAGCCCGCCTCATGCGTTCCGCCTTCGTGCGTATGAATGTTATTCGCAAACGAGTAAATGTTGCTCGTATAACTATCGTTATACTGAAGGGCAATTTCTACATAAATCCCGTCTCGTTCACCAAAAATATATACCGGTTCTTCATGAAGCACTTCGCGCGTCCGGTTTAAATGTTGGACGTACGATTTAATTCCACCTTCATAATAGTATTCGTTGCTCCGCTTTTCTCCGCGCTTATCTTCAAGAATAATACGGATACCGCGATTTAAAAACGCTAATTCGCGCAATCGGTTCGCGAGTGTATCGTAATCGTATTCGGTCGTTTCTGTAAAAATTTCTGGGTCTGGTTTAAAATGTGTGGTTGTGCCTGTTCGGTCAGTTTCGCCAATCACTTGCAAATCAGCACACGGAACACCGCGCTCATATTTTTGGTAGTGAATTTTCCCTTCACGGTAAACAAAAACTTCCAACTCTTGCGACAGCGCATTAACAACAGAGGCACCAACGCCGTGAAGCCCTCCGGATACTTTATATCCACCGCCGCCAAACTTTCCTCCAGCATGCAGCACAGTCATAATGACCTCTACCGCTGGTCGCCCCATTTGCTCTTGAATGCCGACAGGGATACCGCGCCCGTTATCCGCAACCGTAATGCTATTATCTTCTTCAATCGTTACATGAATTTCCGTACAGTATCCCGCTAATGCCTCGTCAATGCTGTTATCCACGATTTCCCATACTAAATGATGGAGTCCTTTCGGTCCGGTAGAACCAATATACATTCCAGGCCGTTTCCGAACGGCTTCAAGCCCTTCTAATACTTGGATTTGACTTTCATCATACATATGTTCGATTTTTTGTTCCATTGTCATGCTAATCACCTACGCTTTCCTTTGACAGTCAAAACTCATTGGGTTATTTGGCCAGAACGCACGCGGTAAACAGCTGCTTCTTTTATGACGTCATGCTCAATTCCATCAATGCTTGTCGTCGTAACGAACGTTTGGACTTTTTGGCGAATCGCATTCAACAAATGCGTTTGCCGAAAATCATCAAGTTCTGAAAGAACGTCGTCTAATAAAAGAATCGGATAATCACCCGTTTCTGTGAAAATCAATTCAATTTCCGCTAATTTAACAGATAAAGCGGTGGTCCTTTGCTGACCTTGTGAGCCGAACGTTTGGACATCTTTTCCGTTTACGTCGAACGATAAATCATCACGGTGTGGACCAGCAAGCGTCAACCCCCGTTCAATTTCCTTCTCCTTTATTTTAACAAATTTTTCACTATACGCTTCTACTATTCTCGACAATTCTATCTTTTCTGATACGTCAACCGACGGATGGTAACGAATAGAGAGGTTTTCTACCCCTCGGCTAATTTCGTGATGAATAGGCTCTGCCCACTTTTGCAACAGCTGCAAAAACTCATACCGTTTTAACGTAATTTTCGCAGCCAATTCCACCAACTGTTCCGTTAATACAGAAAGCATCGTTTCATCGCGCTGTTGCCTTGTTTGTAACGCTTTTAAATAGTGGTTTCGCTGCTGTAATATTTTTTGGTACAGGCTTAAATCGTGCATGTAGACAGGGGAAATTTGTCCGATTTCCATGTCGATAAAACGTCGCCTTACTTGAGGTCCCCCTTTGACGAGATATAAGTCTTCTGGGGCAAACAAAACAACGGGAAGATGACCAATGTATTGACTTAATTTTCGTTGTTCTATATGGTTTATTTTTGCTTTTTTCCCTTTTTTTGATACAACAAGCTGTAAAGAGAGCGGACCATTTCGTTTCATCGCTCTCCCTTCTATTTTAGCATATTCCTCCTCCCAACGAATCAATTCTTTATCATTTGCCGTTCGATGGGATTTGGCCATCGCTAACACGTAAATCGCTTCCATCAAATTAGTCTTTCCTTGCGCATTTTCCCCTAAAATGATGTTGACATGATTAGCAAATGTCACTTCTTGGCTGCTGTAGTTCCGATAATTTTTTAGCGATAATTGTGTCAAGAGCAAAGATTCTTCACCTACTCTACCCCTTTTACAACAAAAGTACCAAATTCACGGACATCGACAACGTCCCGATTTGTTAACTTACGGCCGCGGCGCGTCTCTCGTTCCCCATTTACATATACTTCTTTCGTCTGTAAAAACCATTTTGCCATTCCACCTGTATCAATCACATCTGCCAGTTTTAAAAACTGTCCAAGGGTAATGGTTTCCGTTGAAATTTGGATTTGTTTCATGTATTCACCGCTCACTTTCGTTAAAAACTGTCCATTACTTTATTTTACTAAAAAATTTGTCAATAGAAAAGAAAGCCGCTAGAAACTCTTTTTTCTAGCAGCTTTAACCTATTAGTACGTTCTGACTGGCAAAATCAGCTGAAGCATGGAATCCGTATGAAGCGGACGAAGGATAAATGGGCGCATTGCTCCAGTGAAGCTAATTTTAATTTCTGTACCTTCTAATGCTTTTAAGGCATCCATCATGTATTTCGCGCTAAAAGAAATTTTTAGCTCTTCCCCTTCGATTGCTTCGCATTGAATTTCTTCTGTCACTTTGCCGATCTCTGGAGAAATGCAGGAAACTTCAAGCTTGTTGTCGGATAACGTCGCTAATTTGACAACATTGTTTCTTCCTTCTCGTGCTAACAAGGAAGCCCGGTCGATCGCTTGGAAAAATTCTTTCGCATTAATAATAACATCCGTTTGGCTATCTGTTGGAATTAAACGGGATGTATCTGGATAATTGCCATCAAGAAGTCGGGAGAAAAATAATAAATGCTTTGTTTTAAATAATACTTGATTTTCTGTCATCACGATTTCAACCGCTTCGTTCGTATCGTCTAAAATTTTGCTTAGTTCGTTTAAGCTTTTTCCAGGAATAACAACGTTATAAGATAAATGATGCTCCATTTCGATTTTCGCTTTTCGTAAAGCAAGACGATGGCTATCTGTTGCAATACAGATAAGCTCTCCATTTTCCACTCGCCAGTTGACACCTGTCAAGATCGGGCGTGTTTCCGACATTGACACAGCAAAAACCGTTTGCCGAATGATTGTTTTCAATAGGTCTGTCGGCAATTTGAAGACATGCTCTTCTTGAATTTGCGGAAGACGTGGATACTCTTCTGCATCTAAACCATTTAAGTTAAATTCGGTTTTGCCAGAGCGAATGAGAACGACGTGTGACGCTTGCACCTCAATTTCTACTGTATCCTGTGGGAGTTTTTTTACAATTTCTGCGAAAAAGCGAGCAGGCAACACAATACTTCCTGGCTCTAGTATTTCTACAATCATTTTTCCGTCTTCTTCCGCAGGGATAAATGATTCAATCGAAATATCAGAGTCACTTCCGGTCAATGTTACCCCTTGTTCCATTGCCACCATTTTAATGCCCGACAAAATAGGAATTGCTGTTCGTGAAGAAATTGCTTTCATCACGTCTTGCACACTTTGAGCTAAATACTCCCGTTGAATGGTGAGTCGCACAAACATCTCCTCCTAAATGCAAAAATAGGTTTATTTTTATATATAAAAAATAATAGTAATAGTAGTAGGGCTTGTTAACATGTGGATAAGCACAAAAAAACAAAGGAAACACAGTCATCCACATGTGGATAGACTGTGCGCAACCTTTTTCTATTATTCACAAAAATAATTAATGTTTTAGCTTTTCTTGAATTTCTTTAATGTGTTTTTGTAATTGGCTATCTGTTTGCAGCAATTTCGTAATTTTTTCGTGCGCATGAATGACGGTCGTATGATCTCGGCCCCCGAACTCCTCGCCAATTTTTGGTAGGGAGCAATCTGTCAGCTCGCGAGAAAGGTACATGGCGATTTGGCGCGGAAACGCTACCGATTTTGTTCGTTTTTTCGCTTTGAAGTCTTCCATCTTTAAATTAAAATGTTCTCCAACTACCCGCTGAATGTCTTGAATCGTAATCACTTTCGGTTTGGCGCTAGGAATAATGTCTTTCAATGCTTCAGCCGCTAAATCGGCATTAATTTCTTTATTAATCAAGGATGAATACGCGACAACGCGAATAAGTGCTCCTTCTAATTCGCGAATGTTAGAGTCAATTTGATTCGCGATGTAAAGCATCACTTCGTTAGGGATGTCGAATCCTTCTGCTTTCGCTTTTTTACGTAAAATGGCGATTCGAGTTTCTAAATCAGGGGGAGTAATGTCAGTAATTAGTCCCCACTCAAACCGTGAACGAAGGCGGTCTTCGAGAGTTGGAATTTCTTTTGGTGGACGGTCGCTTGAAATCACGATTTGCTTGCTTTCTTCGTGCAGCGTATTAAACGTATGGAAAAATTCTTCTTGCGTCTGTTCTTTTCCAGCTAAAAACTGAATATCATCAATTAGTAGAACGTCCACGTTTCGATATTTATTGCGAAAATCGTCGGCTTTATTGTCGCGGATGGCGTTAATAAACTCGTTTGTAAACTTTTCAGAAGATAAATAGACGACTTTCGCGGATGGATTATGCTCGATCACGTAATGACCAATCGCATGCATTAGATGCGTCTTTCCTAAACCAACTCCGCCGTAAATAAAAAGCGGATTATATGCTTTCGCTGGCGCTTCAGCTACAGCTAAGGAAGCCGCGTGAGCAAAGCGGTTTCCTGAACCGATGACGAACGTATCAAACGTATACTTTGGGTTGAGCATGCTTTGTGGAAAGTCGGTTTGCTCTTCTTCGAGTTTTCGCTGTTTTTTTGTTGTCGGTTTGAGCTCTAATTCTTCCTCCGGATTATGTGGGATAATAAATTTAATTGTTAGCTCTTCACCGGTAATGTCATAGAGTGTTTCGCCTATTAAATGCGCGTAGCGGGAATCTAACCAATCTCTAGCAAATTCATTAGGGGCTACGATTACGAGTGTGTCGCCTTTCAATGAGTGAGCTTTTGTTGATTTTAACCACGTTTCGAAGCTAGGTTTGCTAATTTTTTTTTCAATTTCCGCAAGCGCCTTATTCCATAAATCATCGATATTTTCCACCCGTTGGCCCTCCTTTTCTCCCCGGTTGTACAACTTTTGTACAACCTTAAAAACTTCGTGCATATATGTTTATAAAAATGCGCATGTGGAAAAATAATATAATAAGGAAAGAAAACGACATTTCGACAAAATTCACAAGATGTGAATATTTTTTTCTACACCTCTGAATAAAGTGTCCACACGTTATTCACATTCTGTGGATAATGGAGTTATCCAGATAAACAATCCAGAGTGAAAACAAGAATATAATATCAAATAACATGAGGAGTTGCAATGATTTTAAAAAAATATCCACAATGCCCATATATTGTGGAAAAAACGTTATCCACACCACAAGACATTGTGAAAAAGATGTCGATAAATGTTGGGGAAAAAAGAAAAATGGCGATGAATTTATCCACAACGAAAAAACGCTAAAAGAACCACCTGGGACGGTTGACATTTTGCCGTATTGTTCACTATAATTAGAAAGACTGCCTGTAACAGTTATTCCTCAGGGAGGTGTCATAAATGAAACGCACGTACCAACCAAACAAGCGTAAACGTAGCAAAGTTCACGGCTTCCGCGCGCGCATGAGCACGAAAAACGGACGTAAAGTGCTTGCACGTCGTCGCCGCAAAGGAAGAAAAGTATTATCCGCATAAGGCCACTGAACCGTCAGTGGTCTTTTTTCTAAATATACATTGATGGAGTGTTTGGCCTTGGGATGAAAAAAAAATACCGAATCAAAAAAAATAAGGAATTCCAACAAGTGTTTCAACAAGGAAAATCGATGGCGAACCGGCAGTTTGTCGTTTATGTATTCGATCGTCCCGAGCAACCTTTCTTCCGCCTCGGTTTATCGGTGAGCAAGAAGATTGGCAAAGCGGTCGTAAGAAACCAAGTGAAACGTTATATCCGCCAAGTCTTTTTAGAATTGCGTGAGCAAATAGCGCCAGGGAAAGATTATGTAGTAATTGCAAGAATACCGACGTCGGAAATGAATTATGCCGAGGTGAAAAAAAGTTTAATCCACGTGCTAAAAAAAGCAGGGGTTCTAGTCAATCAACCATTTCAACGATGATGAATGATAATACGAGGAAAAGTGAGGAGGAAAATGAAGGTGAAAAGGCGAATTTGGTTCATAGTCACGCTTATTTTACTTGTGGCTTTCGTTTCAGGATGTTCGCAAGTTAATCAGCCGATCACGCCGGAAAGCAAAGGATTTTGGAACGAATATATCGTTTATCCGCTTTCATGGTTGATTAAGTATGTGGCCAAGCTATTCGGAGGAAATTACGGACTGTCCATTATTATTGTAACAATCATCATTCGCGTAGCGATTTTACCATTAATGATCCAGCAGACAAGAAATTCGAAAGCGATGCAGGCGTTGCAGCCGGAGCTGCAAAAATTGAAAGAAAAATATAGCTCCAAAGATATGCAAACACAACAACAACTGCAACAAGAAACGATGTTACTGTTCCAAAAACACGGCGTGAACCCGCTTGCTGGCTGTTTCCCTTTGCTTATCCAAACACCGATTTTAATTGGTTTCTATCACGCGATTATGCGGACACGAGAAATCGCTGACCACTCGTTCTTATGGTTTGATTTAGGCGCAAAAGACCCGTACTATATTTTGCCGGTTATTGCTGGTGTCGCTACGTTTATCCAGCAAAAAATTATGATGGCGGGGATGGAACAACAAAACCCGCAAATGGCGATGATGCTTTGGATGATGCCAATTATGATTATTGTGTTTGGAATTAGCTTTCCAGCGGCGTTGTCGCTTTATTGGGTAGTAGGAAACATTTTTTCCATTGTGCAAACGTATTTCATCAAAGGTCCTGATTTAAAATCTACTCATTCAGGGGGACAGAAAAAGTGAAAGAAGTAACCGCGACCGCTTCCACTGTTGATGAAGCTATTGAGCTTGCATTAAATCAATTAGGAGTTTCAAAAGATCGCGTGGAAATTAGTGTGTTGGACGAAGGGAAAAAAGGGTTATTCGGGATTTTCGGCAATAAGCCAGCGGTGGTAAAGGCAACGGTGGTACCGCATCCTGTGGAGGAGGCCGAAGCCTTTTTAAAAAAGGTCATTGAGCAAATGGGAATTTCCGCTCATATTGAAAAGACAGAAAAAGAAAAAGATGTTCAATTTATGATTGCCGGGGAACAAGTGGCGCGTTTAATCGGGAAGCACGGGCAAACATTAAATTCGTTACAGCTATTGACGCAGCTTGTCGCTAATCGGTATGCGAAAGGGTATATTCATATTACTGTTGATGCGGAAAATTATCGGGCAAGACGCCAAGAAGTATTGGCGCAACTTGCGAAAAAGCTAGCGGAAAAAGCGCTCAAAACAGGAAAAGAAGTCAAATTAGAACCGCTCCCTGCGTATGAGCGAAAAGTGATTCATGCGACATTAGCGACAAACGGGAAGGTGAAAACGTACTCTGTTGGAACCGAACCGAACCGTTATATCATTATCGCTCCCGTACGAACAAATCGACAGTACTAGCGCGGGCGAAGAGGCTATCTCATCAGGTGAGACGGCCTCTTTTTTCTGTTGCTCCTCCAGTGGGAAACTTATTGTTATTCACATGTGGATAAGTTAAAATGGATAATGATTACTTTCTTAATGGATGTGGATAGAAAATGTTTTTTGTTTACAATAGATAACACTCTTTAAAGTGAGGTGAAACTAAGATGGAATTTGATACGATTGCGGCTATCTCTACTCCGATGGGGGAAGGAGCGATCGCGATTGTCCGATTGAGCGGAGAGAAAGCAATTCCTATTGCTGATCGCATTTTCAAGGGAGTAGGCGGAAAGCAGCTAAAAGAAGTTCCTTCCCATACGATTCATTACGGCCACATCATTGATCCGGCGAACGGGCAGACGATAGAGGAAGTAATGGTATCGGTCATGAAAGCGCCAAAAACATTTACGCGGGAAGATGTCGTTGAAATTAACTGCCACGGTGGCTTAATGTCAGTGAACCGCGTGTTGCAGCTTGTATTGACGAACGGCGCGCGCCTAGCAGAACCTGGAGAGTTTACGAAGCGGGCGTTTTTAAATGGGCGGATTGACTTATCGCAGGCGGAAGCAGTCATTGACTTAATCCGCGCCAAAACCGATCGTGCAATGCACGTTGCACTTAGCCAAATGGAAGGCCGACTATCCAAGATGATTCGCCATTTGCGGCAAACGATTTTAGAAACGCTTGCCCATGTGGAAGTAAACATTGATTATCCAGAATACGATGATGTCGAAGAAATGACGCATCAGTTGCTTCGAGAAAAGGCAACATACGTCCGCGAGCAAATCGAGCGATTATTACAAACCGCTCAACAAGGGAAAATATTGAGAGAAGGGTTGGCTACGGCCATTATTGGTCGACCGAACGTTGGGAAATCGTCGCTGTTAAATAACCTTGTTCATGAAAATAAAGCAATTGTTACGGACATCCCTGGTACAACAAGGGATGTAATTGAAGAATATGTCAACGTGCGTGGCGTCCCTTTAAAATTAATCGATACGGCGGGCATTCGGGAAACGGAGGATATTGTTGAGCGAATTGGTGTCGAGCGTTCAAAGCAAATGGTAAAGGCGGCCGATTTAATTTTATTGGTACTAAACTATAATGAACCGTTAACAGAAGAAGACGAACAACTTTTTGCGGCTGTCGAAGGGAAAGAAGTGATCGTTATCGTCAATAAAACGGATTTGCCGCAAAAAATTGAAATGGAACGTGTTCGGGAACTCGCGGCAGGCCGTCCAGTCATTACGACATCGTTGTTGGAAGAAAAGGGAATAGATGAATTAGAAGAAGCAATTGCGCGGCTGTTTTTTACTGGAGGGGTTGAAGCAGGCGATTTAACATATGTGTCCAATTCGCGGCATATTGCTCTCCTTCACCAAGCGAAGCAAGCAATCGAAGAGGCAATCACTGGCATTGAAGCTGGTGTACCGATTGATATCGTGCAAATTGACTTAACACGATCGTGGGAACTGCTTGGTGAAATTATTGGTGATACGGTTCACGAAAGCTTAATTGATCAGCTCTTTTCGCAGTTTTGTTTAGGGAAATAAAAGGAGGTTAGAGTATGGAATACCATGGCGGTACGTATGACGTTATCGTAGTCGGTGCGGGCCATGCGGGTTGTGAAGCAGGATTAGCTGCGGCGCGCATCGGAGCTAAGACGCTCATGATTACATTAAATCTTGATATGGTTGCATTTATGCCATGCAACCCGTCGATTGGCGGTCCAGCGAAGGGGATTGTTGTTCGTGAAATTGACGCATTGGGCGGAGAAATGGCAAAAAACATCGATAAAACGTATATTCAAATGCGCATGTTGAACACTGGGAAAGGTCCGGCTGTTCGGGCGTTGCGGGCGCAAGCTGACAAGTTTTTGTATCAACACGAAATGAAAAAGACGCTAGAAAATGAAGAAAACTTAACGCTATTGCAAGGGAAAGTGGAACGGTTAATTGTCGAAGACGGGGTATGTAAAGGAGTAATTACCCATACAGGAGCGCATTATTATGCGAAAGCGGTCGTCATTACGACAGGAACATTTCTGCGCGGGGAAATTATTATTGGCGATATTAAATATTCTAGCGGGCCAAACAACCAGCAGCCGTCGATTAAGCTATCAGAGCATTTAGAAGAACTCGGGTTTGAACTCGTGCGCTTTAAGACAGGAACTCCTCCACGGGTCAATAGCCGTTCGATTGATTATAGCAAAACGGAAATTCAGCCAGGAGATGAAGTGCCGCGCGCGTTTTCTTATGAAACGACGGAGTATATTACAGACCAACTCCCGTGCTGGTTGACTTATACGACGGAGGCAACCCATCGAATGATTGATGAAAATTTGCATTTGTCGCCGATGTATTCAGGCATGATTAAAGGAACGGGACCGCGCTATTGCCCATCGATTGAAGATAAAATTGTCCGCTTCCACGACAAGCCACGCCACCAAATTTTCCTAGAACCGGAAGGGCGGAATACAGAAGAAGTGTATGTTCAAGGACTATCGACGAGCTTGCCGGAGCATATTCAGCGGCAAATTTTAGCGACGATTCCAGGGCTTGAACGAGCACAATTAATGCGAGCGGGCTATGCGATTGAGTACGATGCGGTCGTGCCGACACAGCTATGGCCGACACTTGAAACAAAAATTGTCAAACATTTATATACTGCAGGGCAAATTAATGGGACATCTGGCTACGAAGAAGCGGCAGGACAAGGATTGATTGCAGGGATTAACGCTGCAAGAAAAGCGCTCGGAAAAGAAGAATTGATTTTAAGCCGCTCGGACGCATACATTGGCGTCCTAATTGATGACCTTGTCACGAAAGGAACGAACGAACCTTATCGCTTGTTGACGTCACGCGCGGAATACCGCCTGTTGCTTCGTCACGATAATGCCGATTTGCGCTTGACAGACATCGGTTACAAAATCGGGCTTATTTCCGATGCTCGTTATGAAAAATTTTTGGCGAAAAAAGCGGCAATTGAAAAAGAGAAGAAACGGCTACAAACGTTTATTATTAAGCCGACGCCTCAAGTGCAAGAAGTCATTCGAAAAGCAGGAGGAAGCGAACTAAAAGACGGCATTCGTGCAGCAGACTTATTAAGAAGACCAGAAATGACGTACGAACATATTCAACTGCTGGCGCCAGCAGAGGAAGATATTCCAGCTGATGTTATTGAACAAGTAGAAATTCAAATTAAGTACGAAGGATATATCGAAAAATCACTACAGCAAGTCGAACGGCTCAAAAAAATGGAAAATAAAAAAATTCCAGAGGATATTGATTATGACGCGATTACTGGGCTTGCGACAGAAGCGCGGCAAAAATTAAAACAAGTGCGACCGCTCTCGATTGCGCAAGCATCCCGAATTTCTGGTGTAAACCCAGCCGATATTTCGATTTTATTAGTTTATTTGGAACAAGGAAGAATCGCACGAGTGTCGAATGAATAAAAAGTGAAGGGATTGGCATATGGAGACAAAACAGTTTCAGACATTGCTTGAGGAGAAGGGAATTTCCCTTTCTCCTTGGCAACTAGCGCAATTCGAACGGTATTACGAGCTGTTAGTGGAATGGAACGAGAAAATGAATTTAACAGCGATTACGGACAAGCCAGACGTTTATGTAAAACATTTTTTTGATTCCATTTCACCAGCGTTTTATTACGATTTTTCTAAGCCGATGTCGCTTTGTGATGTTGGCGCAGGCGCTGGTTTCCCGAGCGTTCCGCTAAAAATTTGTTTTCCGCACATTCGGTTGTCCATTGTCGATTCATTACAAAAGCGCATTACGTTTCTTCACGCACTTGCCTCAGAATTAGAATTGGAGGGGGTAGCGTTCTATCATGACCGTGCGGAAACGTTTGGCAGAAAAGAAGGCATTCGTGAGTCATTTGACGTCGTGACGGCTCGCGCGGTTGCTCGCATGTCTGTCTTAAGTGAACTTTGCCTTCCGCTTGTCAAAGTAAATGGCACATTTATCGCGATGAAAGCAGCGGCGGCGAGCGAAGAATTAGCACAAGCACAAACAGCGATTAAAGTATTAGGCGGAGAAATCGCTGCTGTTCATTCGTTTACACTGCCGGTCGAGGAAAGTGAACGTACGATTATTGTGATTCAGAAAAAACGGAAAACATCGAACAAATATCCGCGGAAACCAGGAGTGCCAAATAAACTTCCGATTGAGTAACCATTAGGGGAGAGCTTTTATAAGGTGGTGTGGGGAAATGAAGCATCCTTTTTCACGCTTCTTCAGCTTTGGAGAAAAAGAACAAGAGGAAATGATTGAGAAAACGGACACGGAGGAAGTACGGAAAATTCCAGTTACGCAAATCGTCCCAAACCGTTTTCAGCCGCGGACGATTTTTGATGACGAAAAAAT
Organism: Anoxybacteroides voinovskiense; assembly: GCF_014196205.1. Classification (GTDB taxonomy): domain Bacteria; phylum Bacillota; class Bacilli; order Bacillales; family Anoxybacillaceae; genus Anoxybacteroides; species Anoxybacteroides voinovskiense. Next base: position 17,307 of record NZ_JACIDE010000003.1, read on the forward strand.
TGCCGAGCTCGCGCTGACGATTCGAACGCACGGGATTATTCAGCCGATTGTCGTTCGTGAATGCGACGACGGCAAGTTCGAAATTATCGCCGGCGAAAGACGATGGCGCGCGGTTCAGCAGCTTGGTTGGACAGACATCCCTGCGATTATTAAAAACTTAAACGATAAAGAAACCGCTTCTGTTGCGCTGATTGAAAACTTGCAGCGGGAAGAGTTGACGCCGATTGAAGAGGCGATGGCGTATGCGAAGCTGTTAGAGCTACATCATTTAACACAAGAAGCACTAGCGCAGCGGCTCGGCAAAGGACAGTCGACAATCGCTAATAAGCTTCGTTTATTGAAGTTGCCGCAAGAAGTACAAGAAGCACTTTTGCAACGGACGATTACGGAGCGGCATGCGCGCGCGTTAATTGTTTTAAAAGATAAAGAAAAACAGCTGAAGCTATTAAAAGAAATCGTTGAAAAGCAACTCAACGTAAAGCAAACCGAAGACCGCGTGTTAAAAATGCTCGAAGCAAATCAAGCAAAACAAAAACCAAAACGAAAATCATTTAGCAAAGATGTTCGAATCGCGGTGAATACGATTCGGCAATCGTTAGCGATGGTCGCAGATAGCGGGATGTCTATCGATTCAGAAGAAGAAGAATTTGAAGACTACTACCAAATTACCATCCGCATTCCGAAAAAATAGGCAGAAAAAACCTCATCATGAAGCAGGTGATGAGGTTTTTTCTCGCATTTCCCTTATAGAAAATACCTCCATTTTTTATTTCGTGATAGAATAAAACATATGAGTAATTAAGGGTAGGTGTCATCGTGGGCAAAATCATTGCGATAGCAAACCAAAAAGGTGGAGTGGGGAAAACGACAACGGCCGTAAATTTAGCCGCTTGTTTGGCGCATCTCGGCAAAAAAGTCTTGCTTGTCGACATCGATCCGCAAGGAAATGCCACAAGCGGCATTGGGATCGAAAAGGGAGATATCGACGAATGCGTATATAATCTTTTAGTAGAAGGAATGAAAGCAAAAGAAATTATTCGACCGACGAACATTGAACATTTATATATTATCCCGGCTACCATTCAATTAGCTGGTGCAGAAATTGAACTAGTGCCGGTCGTATCAAGGGAAATTTTATTAAAAAACGCGCTTGAACCGATTAAAGAGCACTACGATTTTATTTTCATCGACTGTCCGCCTTCTTTAGGGTTATTGACATTAAACGCGCTAACTGCTGCAGACGCAGTTTTAATCCCAGTGCAGTGCGAATATTATGCGCTTGAAGGACTTAGCCAGCTATTAAATACAATTCGGCTTGTTCAAAAACATCTAAACACAAACTTAAAACTGGACGGGGTCGTATTAACGATGCTGGATGCGCGAACGAATTTAGGGATACAAGTCATTCAAGAAGTAAAAAAATATTTCCGTGAAAAAGTGTACGATACAATCATTCCGCGCAACGTCCGATTAAGCGAAGCGCCAAGCCACGGAAAACCGATTATTTTGTATGATGTCCGGTCAAAGGGAGCAGAAGTATATATTGAGCTGGCGAAGGAGGTGTTAGCACGTGGCTAAAGGACTTGGAAAAGGGATAAACGCGCTGTTTGCGAATTTGGAAGTAAAAGAAGGGGAAACCATTCAAGAAATAAGCATTAAAGAGCTACGCCCAAATCCTTATCAACCACGCAAAACATTCCGCCCGGAATCGATTGAAGAATTAAAGCAGTCGATTATCGAGCATGGGATTTTACAGCCGTTAATTGTTCGGCAAAGCATTAAAGGATATGAAATTGTTGTCGGCGAGAGACGGTTTCGTGCGGCGAAAGAAGCGAACTTAAAAACCGTTCCGGTCGTCGTTCGCAACTTAACAGAGCAGCAAATGATGGAGTTTGCTTTGCTAGAAAATTTGCAGCGCGAAGATTTAACACCGATTGAAGAAGCGATGGCGTACCAAACGTTAATCGAACATCTCCAGTTGACACAAGAGCAATTAGCCGCTCGTGTTGGAAAAAGCCGTCCGCATATTGCCAATCATTTGCGTCTACTAGCGTTGCCAAAAGAGATTCAACAGCTGCTGAATGACGGTACGTTGTCAATGGGGCATGGACGCGCATTACTAGGATTAAAGAAAAAAGAAAAAATGAAAGCGGTAGTGGATAAAATCGTTGCAGAACAGCTCAATGTCCGTCAGCTAGAAAAACTCATTCACGACATGAATCAAAATGTTTCACGTGAAACAAGCAAACCGAAAAAAGAAAAAAGCGTTTTTGTGAAACAAAGCGAATCACTACTGCGAGAGAAACTAGGCACCAATGTTACGATTAAACAAAATCGGAAAAAAGGAAAAATTGAAATTGAATTTTTCTCAAATGATGATTTAGAGCGAATTTTACAACTATTTGACGTTAAATGGGATGAATAATGCCATCAAAAAAAGATGGTTTCTTTTTTTGGAAAAGGGGAGAACGAGTTGGCCTTATTAGGAACAATTGTTAACGGAATTTGTATTATTATCGGTGCACTGCTTGGAAAATTGTTTCATCGAATTCCGGAGAAAATGAAAGAAACCGTTATGAGCGGTATCGGTCTTGCGGTAGCGCTATTAGGCATCCAAATGGCGCTAAAGAGCGAGCAGTTTCTTGTTGTCATTTGCAGCCTTGTTTTTGGTGGCATTTTAGGAGAGTTATGGGATTTGGATCATCAATTGAATCGGCTCGGCTATTGGTTAGAGCAAAAAATCGGGGGACGAGAGCAAGGAGCGATTGCAAAAGGCTTTGTGGCAGCGACGCTACTATTTGTCATCGGTGCGATGGCGATTATCGGGGCGCTAGACAGCGGGTTGCGTGGCGACCATCGCGTATTATATACAAAATCGATCATTGATGGTTTTACGAGTATTCTTTTAACAACGACACTCGGCATTGGCGTCTTGTTTTCTGCATTTCCTGTCGTTTTCTATGAAGGAACGATTGCGTTATTAGCGACAAAAATTGAGACATTGGTGCCAAAAGGATTGATGGATTCGTTTATCGCAGAATCAACAGCGACCGGCGGCATTTTAATTATGGCGATTGGTCTCAATTTGCTTGGAATAACCAACATTCGCGTAGCGAATTTACTTCCGAGTATTCTTGTCACAGCTCTCATTGTCGTTATCATGTACATCTCATAATAAAAAATCCCTTCTTGTTGGAAAACAAAGAGGGGATTTCCCATTTAGCGCGGTTTAGATTGTTCATTGCCCCAATTGCTAGGAAGGTAATCTCTTCGCTTTAAATAACGATCTGCCTCATAAATACCGTTGGCAATTGTTTTTGCCATGTTCATCACTAAATGAAGACGTGTATTTTGCAAAACGAAAAACTCCATAAAGCCGCTGACGTTGACAACGCCTGTAATGTGAAGATCGCCGACTGAGGGCAATTGTTTATTTACGCCAGCTCCTGGTCGGACAGGTCCTTCGGCAATCGTAATCGCTCCGACGCTTTTTAATCGCCCTAAACAAGCGTCGACAGCAATCATAAAGGCATTTTCATGAATGGAGCGAATGGCAGTAATTTTTTCTTCTAAATTTACGGCATGGATAGGCTCTTCTAATGTTCCGTATACGTGAAAATACGTCATATTTTTCTCTTTTAACATCGTGCCGACGAGCGGACCGAGCGCATCGCCTGTTGAACGGTCAGTTCCAATACAAACAATGGCGAGCGGTTTCGTTAACGAGGTTGGAAGTAATGACAAAAGGCGCATGGCAACTAATGTGGTTGCTCCTTTTTCGTCATAGAAAATGCGTTCTTTTTCATTTTTAGATTGAAAAAAAATGGATGATAAACTCATCTTATTCACTCCTAATAGCCAATAAAGTATTAAACAGTATACGGAAAAAACAGGGATTATATACATTCGTTGCACTTTTTCTTCTGAAGCGCAGAGGCTACCTTTTTTCTCTAGATGTTGGTAAAATAATTGGTATGCATAAAGTAGAGTATTTTAACGTATGTCGAGGTGAGAAAAAAGTGAACAGCATCGAAACGTTTTATCAGCATCTGCTTGCGTTTTTCACGAATGAAGCGTTTTGGTTGAAAGTAAGTACAGGCATCGTGAAGATGATTACGATTATCGTCGTGGCAGCGGTTGCATCGAAAATATTAAAAATCGCTGTCCATAATATTTTTAAAGTGCGGCAGAAGGCGCCAATCCGAATTTCCGAACGGCGAGAGGCGACGTTGTTACGATTGCTTGATAACGTGGTGACGTACGTGATTTATTTTATTGCGCTCGTGATGATTTTAGATACGTTTGGCGTCGAAGTTCGTACATTGCTTGCTGGAGCGGGGATTGTTGGGCTTGCTGTCGGCTTTGGGGCACAAAGCTTAGTAAAAGATGTCATTACCGGGTTTTTTATCATTTTTGAAGATCAATTTGCGGTTGGCGATTATGTTCGGATTGGCACATTTGAAGGGTATGTCGAGGAAATCGGGCTAAGAGTGACAAAAATTAAAAGCTGGACCGGAGAAGTTCATATTCTCCCGAACGGAACGATTACGCAAGTGACGAATTTTTCTTTGCATAACAGTGTCGCGGTAGTAGACGTTAGCGTTTCTTACGAAGGAGATATTGAGCGAGCGGAGGAAGTGATTCGTGAGTTGTTGGCGGAATTGCCAGCGAAGTACGAAGATATCGTTTCTCCGCCAGAATTGTTAGGAATTCAAAATTTCACAAACTCCGAAGTCGTCATGCGTGTGACGTGCGAAACGAAGCCAATGCGCCATATGTTTATTGCTAGAGCGATACGGAAAGAAATTAAGCTTCGTTTAGATGAACACGGCATCGAAATTCCATTTCCACGTCTTGTTCTTTATAATCGTCAAGAAGAAACAAAACAAGCAAAAACTGATGTGTAGGAGGGAACGTAATGGAGAAGGAGTTTGGCTTACACGATATTGTCGAAATGAAAAAGCCGCATCCGTGTGGCACAAACCGTTGGAAAATTATTCGTATGGGAGCGGATATCCGCATTAAATGCGAAGGATGCGCACATAGTGTGTTAATTCCGCGCAAAGAATTTGTTCGGAAGTTGAGAAAAGTATTGGAAAAGCATGAGGAATAGAGGGGGAAAGGGGATGGATGGGGTTCATATCTCTTCTTGTCCATTAAACTGTTGGGATACGTGTGGACTAAAAGTGACGGTTGAACATGGGAAAGTCGTAAAAGTCGATGGCGATGACGAACACCCGATTACGAAAGGAAAAATTTGTGGACGCGGGCGAATGTTAGAAGCGCGCACGAATTCATCGGAGCGGCTGCTTTACCCGCTCAAAAAAAGAAACGGGCAATTTGTCCGCATTTCTTGGGAACAAGCATTGGACGAAATCGCGGAAAAAATGGCGGAAATTCGGGCGAAGTATAAAACGACGACCGTTCTTCATAGCCACGACTACGCTAATAGTGGGTTGTTAACAAATGTAGCTCGTCGCTTTTTCAACTGCTATGGTGGAGTGACGGAATTGACAGGAAGTCTTTGCTGGGGGGCTGGAATCGAAGCGCAAACGTGGGATTTTGGCAATGCTTATAGCCATGCGCCTGAAGATATTTATCATAGTAAACATGTCGTTATTTGGGGGCGAAATGTTGCGCGGACGAACATGCATTTGTTTCAATACTTAAAAGCGGTGCAAAACCAAGGAACGACATTAGTAGTAATCGACCCAATCTATAACCAAACCGCGCAAATCGCCGATAAATATATATCGATTGCTCCTGGCATGGACGGCTTTTTAGCGATTGGCATCATGAAAGAACTATTGCGGTTAGGGCTAGAAGATCGCTTTTTTATCGAAAACTATACGTTCGGATTTGCGGACATCGAAGCGTTGTTACAAACGATTACGCTTGAAGAAATCGAACGATTGACTGGGGTAGAACGGGAGACGATGACGTGGCTCGCTCGCCTTTATGGAGATCGCCCAACGATGACTTATTTAGGGCTTGGCATGCAGCGATATGCAAACGGTGGCAATACGATTCGCCTTATTGATGCGCTCGTGGCGATGAGCGGAAATGTGGGGATTTCTGGGGGCGGTGCGAATTTTGGCAACTTGCAAGTCGGGCAAAGCTTTTCGATAGACATATTAACATTGCCGGAACGAAAAACCGCTTCACGTACCTTTACGATGATGAAACAAGCAGAAGGAATTTTACAGGCAACCGACCCAGAAATTAAAATGATTATCGTGACGTGCGGTAATCCGCTCACCCAAGTACCAAATACGAATGTTGTGAAAAAAGCATTTCAATCGGTCGAAACGGTCGTTGTGTTCGAACAGTTTATGACTGATACAGCAGAAGCGGCAGATTATGTGTTGCCGACGACGACCGTATTTGAAGAGGAAGACATTTATTATTCGTCCATGTATCATGCGTACGTTAATTACGGTCCAGCGCTCGTTACACCTCCTGGGGAAGCGAGGCAGGAGCTTTGGATTTGGACGCAGCTAGCCGAACGATTAGGATTCGGGAAAGACTTTGCTTTTTCGCGGGAAGAATTTTTAGCAATGGGCTTACGCGGTCTAGAAAAGTATGGAATTACACTTGACGCGCTAAGACAGGAAAAACGTATGCTATTGCCGGTAAAGGCAGTGCCTTGGTCAGATTACCGTTTTCAAACGCCAAGCGGAAAATATGAATTCACTTCGCAGTTAGCTTCTCAAAAAGGAATGGATGGAAAATTACGTCTTGCATATCCAGCGGAATCTGAGCTAACAGACCATAAGCTCGCGGAAAAATACCCATATCGGTTATTAACGATTCATCCGCTGCGCTCGAATCATTCGCAACATTACCATTTAATCGAATCGCTGCAATCGATTAAAATAGAAATATCGAAAGACATTGCAGACGAAAAAGGGCTAATAGACGGTGACCGTGCAAAAGTTTTTAATGATCGCGGCGAGCTTTCTGGCATCGTGAAAATTTTACCGAATGCCCATGCGAAAACAATGAATATCGATGAAGGGCAATGGGGGAAATTTGGCGGAAGCGTCAACATATTGACATCCAATCGTGAATCAGACAACGGACAAGGAAGTACGTTGTATGATTGCTTAGTAAATATCGAGAAAATAAACGAATGAACGTGCTTGTCATTTTATTTTTTACTATCTATAATGAGAAAAGATTTGACGGTGAAAGAGGAGTGGAAAAATGGGATTAACAGCAGGAATCGTCGGTTTACCGAACGTCGGAAAATCGACGTTATTTAATGCGATCACAAAAGCAGGCGCGGAGTCTGCGAATTATCCGTTTTGTACGATTGAGCCGAACGTCGGAATTGTTGAAGTGCCTGATGAACGATTAAAAAAGTTAACAGAACTGGTTAAGCCAAAACGTACAGTACCGACCGTATTTGAATTTACCGATATTGCCGGAATTGTAAAAGGAGCGAGTAAAGGCGAAGGACTAGGAAATAAGTTTTTATCCCATATTCGCCAAGTCGATGCCATTTGCCAAGTCGTTCGTTGTTTCTCTGATGAAAATATTACCCATGTTGCTGGAAAAGTCGACCCGCTTTCCGACATTGAAACGATTAACTTAGAACTAATTTTCGCGGATCTTGAAACGGTGGAGAAACGCATCGACCGCGTTGGAAAAATGGCAAAGCAAAAAGATAAAGAAGCGATGTTTGAGCACGACATTCTTGTTCGACTAAAAGAAACGTTTGAAGCGGGAAAAGCAGCGCGGACGTTGTCATTTACGGAAGAAGAAATGAAAGTCGTCAAACATCTCCATTTGCTAACCATTAAGCCGATGCTATATGTAGCGAACGTCGGCGAAGAAGATTTAGCTAATCCAGAGGCGAACCCTTACGTTCAACAAGTGCGAGAGTTTGCAAAAAGTGACAATGCGGAAGTAATCGTCGTATGTGCGAAAGTGGAAGAAGAAATTGCCCAGCTCGACGAAGAAGAAAAACAAATGTTTTTACAAGAATTAGGAATTGAACAATCGGGACTAGACCAACTTATTCGCGCAGCGTACAGCCTGTTAGGTTTGGCGACGTATTTTACGGCTGGAGAACAAGAAGTGCGCGCTTGGACGTTCCGTAAAGGAATGAAAGCACCGCAATGTGCCGGCATTATTCATTCCGATTTTGAACGCGGGTTTATTCGCGCAGAAACTGTTTCTTTTGCTGATTTATTGGCTTGCGGTTCGATGGCAGCGGCTCGTGAAGCTGGAAAAGTACGATTAGAAGGAAAAGAGTACGAAGTGCAAGATGGCGATATTATGCATTTCCGTTTTAATGTGTAGTATTGCAACGGTCGTTTTATCATGATATAATCAGAAAATGTGAGTAATGCATATTGCTCCTTGCTCTTTTATAGAGCCGTTTAGACCAAAAGGAGGTGACGGACAGTGAGAAAATATGAAATCATGTACATTATCCGCCCAAATATCGACGATGAAGGTCGGAAAGCAGTTGTTGAGCGTTTTAACAACATTTTAACAGAAAATGGTGCGGAAATTACGAGTGTAAAAGAATGGGGTAAACGTCGTTTAGCGTATGAAATTAACGATTTCCGTGACGGTTACTACATGATTGTGAACGTGATGTCTCAGCCAAAAGCGGTGCAAGAATTTGACCGTTTAGCGAAAATTAGCGAAGACATCATTCGTCACATTGTCGTAAAAGAGGAAGAATAATTCCGATTTTTAAGGAGTGGTTCTGATGATTAATCGCGTAGTTCTTGTAGGGCGACTTACAAAAGACCCTGAATTGCGCTATACTCCAAATGGAGTTGCTGTTGCCACATTTACGCTAGCGGTCAATCGCCCGTTTACAAACCAACAGGGCGAACGCGAAGCAGATTTCATTAACTGTGTTGTTTGGCGTCGTCCCGCAGAAAATGTCGCTAATTTCTTGAAAAAAGGAAGTTTAGCTGGCGTGGACGGACGGTTGCAAACGAGAAGTTATGAAGGTCAAGACGGAAAACGTGTGTACGTAACCGAAGTGGTTGCTGATAGTGTTCAATTTCTTGAACCGAGAGGTAGCACAGAACAACGTGGTACAGCAACAGGTGGCTACTACGGGGAGCCATATCCATTTGGACAAAATCAGAACCAACGTCACACACCTGACCAAAATTTCAGTCGCATCGATGAAGATCCGTTTGCTCATGATGGACAACCGATCGATATTTCGGATGACGATTTGCCGTTTTAATTATTGAACGTGATAACCGTTTCTAATACCATTATTTTTTAAAAAAGGAAGGAGGATAACCGATGGCAGGACGTAAAGGTGGACGTGCAAAACGTCGGAAAGTTTGCTACTTCACAGCGAACGGGATTACGCATATCGACTACAAAGATGTCGATACATTAAAGAAATTTATTTCTGAGCGTGGAAAAATTTTACCTCGCCGTGTGACTGGCACAAGCGCAAAATATCAACGGAAATTAACAATTGCAATCAAACGCGCTCGCCAAATGGCATTATTACCATACGTAGCAGGCGAATAAGACGAAAAGCAGTAAGGGGGACGAAGCCTTACTGCTTTTTTTATACGAGGAGGGTCGGATGTGAGAAATACATATGCGTTGACAGAAGCAGCAATTCAGCTTGCCATTTTTATCGTGTTGTTTTTAGCCTCTTTATACGTGCCGTTGCTCGGGATGATGATTAGCTTATTTTTATCGCTCCCTTTTATCGTTTTTACGATGCGGCACGGCTACCGTCCAGCTCTTGTGTTATTAACTGCCGCTGTCATTGTTTCAACGCTCATTAGTTCCGTATTATCTGCTTTTGCTGCTGTTATGTTTGGAACGGGTGGAATTGTCATCGGTGCACTGTTAGCAAAACAAAAAAATCGGTATGTCGTGTTAGCGGTGGCGACTATTGCTTTTTTAGTAAATATCGTTATCAACTATGTCGTATCCGTCAAGTTTTTCGATCTAGATATCATTGCGCAAACGATTTCTGTCATCAGCGATTCTTTTCACACCGCTGTGCAAGTAATGGAAAGCGCAGGGAAAAAGCCGCCGGAGGCAACCATTGCTCGTTTTGAGCAAGGATTGAAGGTAATCAAATACGTTACGCCAACGCTATTCGTGATTACTGCGCTTGCATTTGCGTATTTGACGATCATCGTTTCTGTTCCGATTTTAAAACGGTTAAAGTTATCTGTTGGAACATGGCCACCGTTTCGCCAGTTAATGTTGCCACGGCAGCTAGTGTGGTATTATTTGCTCGTGCTAATCGCCACTTTTTTCCCGTTAGAACAAGGGACGTTTGCGTTTATTGTGGTCATCAATTTATATTACGTATTACAGCTTTTATTTGCTATTCAAGGTTTTTCTTTTCTTTACTATATCGCGTATCGTAAACAAATTGCTAAAGGAATTGTCGTTGCTGGAACAATAGTTTGCTTGTTTATCCCTTTTTTACTTTATCTTATCGCGATATTAGGTATAATTGATTTAGGATTTGAATTGCGAAAACGCGTTCAATAAGCGAAAGAATGATGGTTTAGGAGCTGACATACATGTCTCATTTTTATAAAAAGAAGGCATATCGCTACCCCTTTTATGCATTGATTGCCATTTCTTTTCTCTCTCTTGCGTTATTGGCATATTTTCAATGGATATTGGGGCTAGCCGATCTTTTGCTCCTCTTATTTGTCGTTTATTATGTGATACGCTCACAGCGGGAGCTACATGTTGAAATTGAACAGCATATTTCCCAACTGTCGCATCGCCTGAAAAAAGTCGGCGAAGAAGCGCTAATGGAAATGCCGATTGGAATTATGCTGATTAATGATGATTATGTTATTGAATGGACGAACTTTTTTTTAACGTCTTGTTTTGGAGAGCAGAAGTTAGTTGGCCGTTCATTATATGATGTGGCGGAACAGTTAATTCCTCTTTTGAAACAAGAAAGCGACACAGAATTAATCGACATTTACGATCGAAAGTTTAAAGTGGTCATTAAGCGGGAAGAAAGGCTTCTTTACTTTTTTGATGTCACCGACCAAGTCGAGATTGAAAAACAGTACGAGGCAGAGCGAGTCGTGTTAGGCGTTATTTTCCTTGATAACTATGATGAAATTACGCAAGGAATGGACGACCAAGCGAAAAGCCAACTGAACAGCCAAGTGACGTCCATATTAAACAAATGGGCGAATGACTACGGGATGTTTTTGAAAAGGACATCGTCTGATCGATTTGTCGCTGTATTGAATGAAAAAATTTTGCATCAGTTAGAAAAAAATAAATTTTCTATTTTAGATGAAGTGCGCGAACAAACGATGAAAAATAATATTCAATTGACGCTAAGCATCGGAATTGGTACGGGCGCGCCTTCGTTTCCAGAACTAGGAGCGCTTGCACAATCAAGCTTAGATTTGGCGCTCGGGCGCGGCGGAGATCAAGTCGCTATTAAACAAGCAAACGGAAAAGTGAAATTTTACGGGGGGAAAACAAACCCAATTGAAAAGCGCACGCGGGTGCGAGCGCGCGTTATCTCCCATGCGCTAAAAGAATTAATTGTCGACAGCGATAAAGTAATGGTGATGGGACATAAATACCCAGATATGGACGCATTGGGCGGGGCAATTGGAATTTTAAAAATGGCGCAGCTCAATCAAAAAGAAGGATTTATCGTGCTCGATACGAATCGAATCGATGCCGGAGCACAGCGTCTTATTGAAGAAATTAAAAACCATCCCGAACTATGGTCGCGGTTTATTAAGCCGGAACAAGCACTAGAAGTCATGACAGACGATACGCTGCTTGTCATCGTCGATACGCACCGCCCGTCGTTAGTGATTGAGGAAAAATTGATTTTCCGTACTGACCATATTGTCGTCATTGACCACCATCGCCGTGGGGAAGAATTTATTGAGAACCCACTTCTTGTCTATATGGAACCGTACGCTTCATCGACGTCAGAATTAGTAACGGAATTGCTTGAATATCAGCCGCAGCGAGCAAAGCTGACGATGTTAGAGGCGACTGCTTTACTGGCGGGGATTGTCGTCGATACAAAAAGCTTCACATTCCGCACCGGTTCACGTACATTTGATGCGGCTTCTTATTTGCGGGCGCAAGGTGCGGATACGGTGTTAGTGCAAAAACTGTTGAAAGAAAATATTGCGAGTTATGTAAAACGAGCGAAAATCATTGAAAATGCTTCTATTAGCGCAAAAGGAATCGCCATTGCAAAAGGAAGTCCGAACGAAGCATACGATCAAGTGTTAATTGCGCAAGCCGCAGATACACTGTTGACACTCAGCGGCGTAGTTGCTTCCTTTGTCATTTCGAAGCGCACAGATGACACAATCGGCATCAGTGCCCGTTCGTTAGGCGATATTAACGTCCAAGTCATTATGGAAAGTTTAGGCGGAGGGGGGCATTTAACGAATGCTGCTGCGCAGCTTTCCAATGTGACGATTGAGGAGGCAGAACGGCGATTGCGTGCTGCCATTGATGAGTACTTAGAAGGAGGGAAAAAATCATGAAAGTGATTTTTCTAAAAGATGTCAAAGGGAAAGGAAAAAAAGGGGAGATTAAAAACGTAGCCGATGGCTATGCACAAAACTTTCTATTTAAGCAAGGACTGGCAATTGAAGCGACACCAGCTAACTTAAAGGCGCTTGAAGCGCAAAAAAATAAAGAAAAACGCCAAGCAGAAGAAGAATTGGCGAAGGCGAAACAGTTGAAAGAGCAGTTAGAAAAATTGACCGTTCAGCTGTTTGCGAAGGCTGGCGAAGGTGGGCGCTTATTTGGTTCGATTACAAGCAAACAAATTGCCGAAGCGCTGCAAGCTCAGCATGGCGTGAAAATTGATAAACGCAAAATTGAGTTGGAAGATGCCATTCGCGCCTTAGGTTATACAAATGTGCCAGTGAAGCTTCATCCGGAAGTAACGGCCACATTAAAAGTGCATGTAAGCGAGCAAAAGTAGTCCGTGGAAAATGTGATTTTATGGGGGCTTCCTCATATAATCACATTTTTCTTATGATGGCGCTAAATGATTGAAAAGGTGGTGAATACGATGGACGACTTATTGGCAGAACGCATTCCGCCGCAAAACATCGAAGCAGAGCAGGCAGTATTAGGAGCGATTTTTCTTGATGCATCTGCTTTAACGTTAGCTTCGGAAATTTTAATTCCAGAAGATTTTTATCGAGCCGCACACCAAAAAATTTTCCATGCGATGTTAAAAGTGGCTGATAAGGGAGAGCCGGTGGACTTAGTAACCGTTACAGCGGAATTGGCCGATGCGAAGGCGCTTGAAGAAGTAGGTGGTGTTTCCTATTTAAGCGAACTCGCCGATTCTGTTCCAACCGCTGCAAACGTTGAATATTATGCGCGAATTGTGGAAGAAAAATCGGTACTTCGCCGCCTCATCCGCACCGCGACATCGATCGCTCAAGACAGCTATACGCGCGAGGATGAAGTCGATGTACTGCTAAATGAAGCAGAAAAGAAAATTATGGAGATTTCACAGCGCAAGCATTCGGGGGCGTTTCAAAACATTAAAGACGTGCTCGTGCAAGCATATGATAATATCGAAATGCTTCACAACCGAAAGGGAGAAATTACAGGAATCCCGACCGGCTTCACCGAATTGGATCGCATGACCGCTGGTTTTCAACGAAGTGATTTAATTATTGTCGCTGCTCGCCCTTCCGTTGGGAAAACGGCGTTTGCCCTTAATATTGCGCAAAATGTAGCGACGAAAACAAACGAAAACGTGGCGATTTTTAGCTTAGAAATGAGTGCGCAGCAGCTTGTGATGCGGATGCTTTGCGCCGAAGGAAACATTAATGCACAAAATTTGCGGACAGGAAAACTGACGCCAGAAGATTGGGGAAAGTTAACGATGGCGATGGGGAGTTTATCCAATGCGGGCATTTATATTGATGATACGCCAAGCATTCGCGTCAGTGAAATTCGGGCAAAATGCCGCCGCCTCAAACAAGAAAGCGGGCTTGGCATGGTGTTAATTGACTATTTACAGCTCATTCAAGGAAGCGGAAGAAACCGTGAAAACCGCCAGCAAGAAGTATCCGAAATTTCTCGTTCGTTAAAAGCGCTTGCCCGTGAATTAGAAGTACCTGTCATCGCTCTATCGCAGCTGTCGCGTAGCGTAGAACAGCGCCAAGATAAACGCCCGATGATGTCTGATATTCGTGAATCCGGAAGCATTGAACAAGATGCGGATATTGTGGCGTTTTTATATCGCGACGATTACTATGACAAAGACTCGGAAAACAAAAATATTATTGAAATTATCATCGCTAAGCAGCGGAACGGTCCAGTCGGGACTGTCCAGTTAGCCTTTATTAAAGAATACAATAAATTCGTCAACCTAGAGCGAAGATTTGATGATACGCAAATTCCCCCAGGTGCTTAACGCGCTCCCGCTTCGAGCGCGTTTTTCTGTATACGAATAAAATGTTAGAAACACCTATTTAATGTTCGTGTTTTATTGACTTTAGTGAATAAAAGTGCTACACTTACTATGTTTATATCGAGGAAAGCGGAGGTGCTCGCCATGTCTTCAGTAGTCGTTGTTGGGACACAATGGGGCGATGAAGGAAAGGGAAAAATTACGGATTTCTTATCCGAAAATGCAGAAGTAATTGCACGCTATCAAGGTGGAAATAACGCAGGACATACGATTGTTTTTAATGGGGAAAAATATAAATTGCATCTTATTCCATCCGGAATTTTTTATAAAGATAAAATATGTGTCATCGGAAACGGGATGGTCGTCGATCCGAAAGCGCTTGTTGCCGAGTTGCGATATTTGCACGAACGGGGCGTTTCTACCGACAATTTACGCATTAGCAATCGCGCTCATGTCATTTTGCCATACCATCTCAAATTAGACGAAGTAGAAGAAGAGCGGAAAGGCGCGAATAAAATCGGAACGACGAAAAAAGGAATCGGCCCAGCGTATATGGATAAAGCGGCCCGCATTGGGATTCGCATCGTCGATTTATTAGACCGTGAAGTGTTTGAAGAAAAGCTTTCTCGCAACTTACAAGAAAAGAACGTTTTGTTCGAAAAAGTATACGGGGTGGAAGGGTTTAAGCTCGAAGACATTTTACAAGAGTATTATGAATACGGGCAACAAATCGCGAAATACGTATGCGATACGTCGGTTGTGTTGAATAATGCCCTAGATGAAGGGCGCCGCGTCTTGTTTGAAGGGGCGCAAGGTGTCATGTTGGATATTGACCAAGGAACGTATCCGTTCGTTACATCATCGAATCCCGTCGCTGGCGGTGTGACGATTGGCTCAGGCGTCGGTCCGACGAAAATTAAGCATGTCGTAGGAGTGGCAAAGGCGTATACTACTCGTGTCGGCGACGGTCCATTCCCGACGGAGCTGAAAAATGAAATTGGCGATCGCATTCGCGAAGTCGGTCGGGAATACGGAACGACGACAGGTCGTCCACGCCGCGTCGGTTGGTTTGACAGCGTCGTTGTCCGTCACGCTCGCCGGGTGAGCGGCATTACAGACTTATCCTTAAACTCCATTGACGTGCTAACAGGAATTGAAACGTTAAAAATTTGTGTAGCGTACCGTTACAAAGGGCAAATTATCGAGGAATTTCCAGCGAGCTTAAAAGTGTTGGCAGAATGTGAACCGGTATATGAAGAGCTCCCTGGATGGACGGAAGACATTACAGGTGTCAAACATTTAGACGAACTACCGGCAAACGCTCGACACTATGTAGAGCGAATTTCTCAATTAACAGGCATCCCGCTCTCGATTTTCTCTGTCGGCCCAGACCGCTCGCAAACAAACATCATCCGCAGCGTATACGCATAAGAAAAGCGAAGAACGATCCTCGGTGAAGCCGACCGGTTAGCAAGGAAAGAAAAGCATAGACGTTTTGTGTCTATGCTTTTTTGTGTCGTTTTTCTCACGGATTGGCATCGGTAATAAGTGAATTCGCGCTCATAACATGGTACATTATTAATATATGCTCTTTTTTTTGAATGTCGGGGAAACGTCCGAATAATCCATCAACATAGGAAGGATGTGAATTAAGATGGAAAAACGAATTCTTGTTGTCGATGATGAAAAACCGATTGCCGATATTTTGCAATTTAATTTACAGCGGGAAGGATACGAGGTCATTTGCGCTTACGATGGCGTCGAAGCGCTGCAAAAAGTCGAAGAACTTATTCCTGATCTTATTTTACTCGACATTATGCTTCCGCAAAAAGACGGCATGGAAGTATGCCGAGAAGTGCGAAAAAAATACGATATGCCGATTATTATGCTGACAGCAAAAGATTCAGAGATCGATAAAGTACTTGGTCTAGAACTAGGCGCAGACGATTACGTAACGAAACCGTTCAGCACAAGAGAGTTGCTTGCACGTGTTAAAGCAAATTTGCGCCGTCATCAACCAATTGCAGGGGCACAAGACGAAGCAAATGATATGAGCGAAATCGTAGTCGGCTCGCTTGTTATTCGCCCAGACGCATACATTGTGCTAAAAAGGGGCGAAACGATCGAATTAACCCATCGTGAATTCGAGCTGCTTCATTATTTGGCCAAACATATTGGACAAGTGATGACAAGGGAACATTTATTGCAAACCGTATGGGGATACGACTATTATGGAGACGTTCGCACAGTAGACGTAACGGTTCGCCGCTTGCGGGAAAAAATTGAAGACAATCCTTCTCATCCGGCATGGATCGTGACACGCCGCGGCGTCGGTTATTATTTACGCAATCCAGAACAGGAGTAAACGAGACAGCATGAAAAAAGTAGGACCTTTTCGTTCCATTCATTTTAAATTTGTGTTGATTTACGTACTGCTTATTCTTGTAGCGATGCAAATTATTGGCGTATATTTTGTTCGTGAATTAGAAACGCAGCTCGTACAAAACTTCAAAAGTTCCTTAAACGAACGAGTAACGCTACTAGCGTATAATGTCGAGCAGGCGATGAGCAAAGAGCGGGATGATCAAAAAGATCCGACGCTAGAAGAAGAAATTCGCTCGCTGCTTCACGATTTTATTTCACAAGATATTTCCGAAGTTCGCGTCATTGATGATAAAGGAAAAGTATTGGCGACATCGAATCCATACATGCAAAATATCGTCGGGAAGCGGACGACCGAAATTTTTGTCAAGCGCGCGCTTGTGACAGGAGAAGTTGTCGACCGAACGTTAATTGATCCGAAAACAGGCCATCGCATGTACATTTCTTCGACGCCAGTAAAACTAAATGGTGAGATTAAAGGAGCCATTTATGTCATTGCGTCGATGGAAAACGTTTTTTCCCAAATGAAACAAATCAATATGATTTTCGCGACAGGGACAGGCATTGCCTTGGCGATTACGGCAGTATTGGGAATTTTTTTATCTCGCACGATTACTCGTCCGATTTCCGATATGCGCAAACAGGCGCTCGCGATGGCAAAAGGAAATTTCTCCCGTAAAGTAAAAGTGTACGGGTACGATGAAATTGGTCAATTGGCGATGACGTTTAATAACTTAACGAAAAAGTTGCAAGAAGCACAAGCAACGACTGAAGGAGAGCGTCGGAAATTAGCGCTTGTGCTTACGCATATGACCGACGGGGTCATCGCTACCGATCGGCGTGGCCGCATTATTTTAATTAATGATGCTGCGTTAAACATTTTAAATGTTTCACGTGAAACAGTGCTTTCTAGTTCGATTATCGATGTACTGGGGCTAGAAGGGCAATATACGTTTGAAACGTTAATTGAAGAGCGCGATTCGCTCATTTTAGATTTTAGTACCGAAGAAGAATTGTATGTGTTGCGCGCTTCTTTGTCTGTCATTCAAAAAGAAACTGGATTTGTGAACGGATTGATTGTCGTGCTTCATGATATAACAGAGCAAGAGAAAATCGACCAAGAGCGTCGGGAGTTCGTTGCTAATGTTTCACATGAGCTTCGGACGCCGTTAACGACGATGAAAAGCTATTTAGAGGCGCTTGGAGAAGGTTTGTGGAGAGATGAAACAATTGCGCCAAGGTTTATCGAAGTAGCGCAAACAGAAACCGAACGAATGATTCGGCTTGTGAACGACTTATTGCAGCTTTCGAAACTAGACAGCAAAGATTATAAATTAAGCAAATCATGGGTCAATTTTTCCCATTACTTTCACCAAGTCATTGACCGATTTGAGCTAACGAAAAATGAGAATATTACATTCATTCGCAAAATACCGGACGAAGCAATTTTTATTGAAATTGACGAAGATAAAATTACGCAAGTGCTCGATAATATTATCTCGAACGCCTTAAAATATTCTCCGCATGGTGGAAACATTACGTTTCGTGTGAAAGAGTTAAACGATGAAATTTTAGTCAGTGTCACCGATGAAGGGGTAGGCATCCCTAAATCAGATTTATCGAAAGTATTTGAGCGGTTTTACCGTGTCGATAAAGCACGCTCACGGAAGCTTGGCGGAACAGGGTTAGGGCTAGCAATCGCAAAAGAAGTAGTCGTCGCCCATGGGGGAAGAATTTGGGCGCGAAGCCAAGAAAATAAAGGAACGACAATTTTCTTTACATTGCCATTTGAACGAATACAAGAGGATGACTGGGATGAAGTATGAGACAGCGAAAACGATTTTGTTAACGTTTTTAGTGTTGACAAGCATTGCGTTTACGTGGGAATTGTGGACGTATCATCCGCAGTATGATGCGATTCAAACCGATGAATATATTCAAAACGTATCGATTAGCAACACCCAAGTGGAAACATCAATGATTGTCCGTCCTTCACAAATCATCATTCATAAAAATGATGCTCATTACGGGATGGTAGATGAAGGGGAGATGACGAAGCTTCTGAAAGAGATGAAAAAATGGACGTTCGATGATTTTGAAAACATTTCGTCCACCATCTCCAAAGAAGAGTTTTTATCATTTGTCCATCGGAAAGAAGCGATTGAAATCATTTATCCCGACGATATCCCAATGAATATTTACCGCGATCTTTTCCAAATTGATGATAAAGGGATGGACGGGGTTAGTTTTAATACGATTGTTGTTCCAATTGAGAAAAACAAAGATGTTATTGCTTATTTCATTTCGACTGACCATCGCAGAGTGTATAAAGCGACGGTGAGTGATGTGTCGTTAGGAGAAATTAATCAGTTTTATGAAAAAGCGGAAAAACTCCCGCGCTATTTAGCCTATAACGTGAGCGAAACGAAAACATTTTTTTTGCCGGAAAAGGAAATGGTGATGAGCCGGCTACAATATTATACGGATGAGCTTGATCCGGATAAATTTAAAGAAGCACTATTTAGCGATCCTAGCTTTGTGAAAAAGGATATATTAGCATTTGGTGAGGAATATACGGATGGGTCAAGGTTGATGGACGTTGACTTTCTGCAAAAATTGCTTTTATATGTAAATCCAGCGGCGAAAAACACAAAAGGTTCAGCGAACGAAGATAGCGCAGCATTAATTCAAAAAAGCATTGATTTTGTGAACGAACATGGCGGATGGACGGATATGTATCATTTTGCAGAATGGGATCAGGAAAAACGGAAAATTGTCTTTCGGCTTTATGCGAATAACTACCCTGTCTTTAATGATTACGGGATGTCGGAAATCATTCAAATATGGGGAGCAAATGAGGTGAATAAATACCAGCGTCCGTTGTTCCGCTTAGAAATTCCTGACCGTGTGAGCGTATCGACAAAAGTGTGGGCTGGTCAAGAAGTGATAAAACAACTTGAAAAACAAAAAGGGTTTCGAAAGGAATTAGTCGATGGCATTGCGCTCGGATACAAACTAGTAAAAGATCAAGGAAAAGGAAAGGTTATTGTTTTGGAACCAGCATGGTTTTGCCTGTATGATGGAACGTGGAAACCGATTTCGTTAAAAGAAACAACCGGAGGACGAGGAGGGGGAGTCGGTGGATTGGAGTAAGACGAAAACGATTTTTATCATTACGTTCCTTATCCTCGACCTTTTTTTAGGCTATCAATTTATGCAAAAGCGGACTAGTAGCCAGCTGGATGTCATTTTAGAAACAACGATTGAAGAACAGTTAGAGGCAAACGGGATTACGTATGTTGATATTCCGAAAGAAGTGACGAAAGCATCGTACGTAAGTGGCAAAAGCAAAATTTTTACCCGACAAGAAATAGAGAAATTGACAAACCAAAAAATTACGACGAGCAATCAGTCGGTATTGCAGTCAGTGTTTACTCATCCGGTAGCGCTTACCGATGTGAAAGATCCGATTAGCTTAAGTGATTTCTTACAGAAGAACATTATTAATGGGAAATCGTATGCTTTTTGGACATTTGATGAGAAATCGCGAACAATCGTTTGTTTTCAAACATATGGCAATAAAATGATTTATAAAAACGTCAGCAGCATGCTTTTATTGCATTTGAATGACAAAAAAGAAGTGGTTTCATATGAGCAAACGATGTTAGACGATTTAGAGAAATACGAGAAAAAACAAGACATTATTCCAGCGATAAAAGCGATTGAAACGCTGTATAAAAAAGATTATTTAAAACCTGGCGATCGGGTGACAACAATTGAACTCGGGTATTATGCGCTCGTACAGTTTACAGCTTCACAAGTGTTAACACCGACTTGGCACGTAGTCGTAAATGGGAAGAAAGATTATTTTATTCATGCATTTGAAGGACAAATTATTAACGATGAAGGAAGCGTGTTGGAGTGAGTGGAATGATGCGATTTAGCGTGCTTGCTAGTGGAAGTACAGGGAATGCTTTTTACGTGGAAACAGAAACAGAGCGGCTGCTTGTCGATGCAGGGTTGAGCGGCAAGCAGCTCGAGCAACTTTTTCAACAAATTGGCCGTCATCTAAAAGATGTGACGGCAATTTTAGTGACGCATGAACATAGCGATCATATTAAAGGGTTGGGGGTCATTGCCCGCAAATACCAACTGCCGATTTATGCAAACGAAAAAACGTGGAAAGCGATGGAAGGGTTGGTCGGTGAAATTCCGACCGACCAAAAATTTGTCTTTCCAACCGGCTCGATTCGTTCATTTCGGGGGATAGATGTCGAATCGTTCGGCGTTTCTCATGATGCGGCCGAGCCGATGTTTTATGTGTTTCATCATGAGGGAAAAAAGCTAGCGCTAATGACGGATACAGGATATGTGAGTGAACGGATGAAACGGACGATTGAACATGCCGACGTGTTTGTATTTGAAAGCAATCACGATGTCGAGATGTTACGGATGGGTCCTTATCCGTGGAGCATTAAGCGCCGCATTTTGAGCGACGTTGGTCACGTGTCGAACGAAGATGCGGCGCTAGCGCTTGCTGATGTAATTGGGGAGAGGACGAAGCGAATTTATTTAGCTCACTTAAGCCAAGATAACAATATGAAAGAGCTTGCTCGTATGACGGTGGAACAACTATTGGTTAATCGAGGGTTTTCGGTCGGGGAGCAATTCGTTCTTTATGATACGGATCCGAAAATCCCGACAGACTTAGCGTATGTGTAGGCGCTATTTTGGGAAAGATGGGCTAATGTGTTTGACATGGATTTTTGGCAAGCGAAAGCAGTATAATAAAAAGATGGGTACATACTAGCGAGAAAGGATAGGTGAGGGAAAGATGGGCTACTATGACGACCATTATGAACCGTATCGGCAAAAGCAAAAAGGGAATCGGCGCGGCACGTTCCTCGCTGCTTTAGTCGGTGCATTGCTCGGGGCATTATTAGTGGTGTTTTCCATTCCTGTGCTTTCCACATGGGATGTCTTGCCTTATTCAGTAACGCCAAAAGAGCGCGGACAGACGAGCAAGGAAGAGGCGGGTAATCAGCCAACCGTCCAAGAAAACGTATCAGTAAACGTTGTGTCGCAAGTGACGAAGGCGATTGACAAAGTATCCGATGCCGTTGTCGGCGTTGTGAATATTCAAGAAGCAAATTTTTGGTCACAAGGCGGTGAGGCTGGAACTGGTTCAGGAGTCATTTATAAACTAGCGAACGGTAAAGCATTTATCGTCACGAACCACCATGTCGTGGAAAATGCAAGCCAATTGGAAGTGAGTTTAAAAGATGGGATGCGCGTTCGTGCGCGCTTATTAGGAAGCGATGCATTAACAGATTTAGCAGTGCTCGAAATTGATGCAAAGCATGTGAAAAAAGTCGCAGAGTTCGGTGATTCGGATGCTGTAAAGTTAGGGGAACCAGTGATTGCAATTGGGAACCCGCTCGGGTTACAATTTGCTGGCTCAGTGACGCAAGGAATTATCTCAGGAAAAAATCGGACGATTGAAGTTGATTTAGACCAAGACGGGTTGCCAGATTGGAATGCAGAAGTATTGCAAACCGATGCGGCAATTAACCCTGGCAATAGTGGTGGAGCATTAGTCAATATTGAAGGGCAAGTGATTGGCATTAATTCGATGAAAATTGCCCAAGAAGCGGTGGAAGGAATCGGCTTTTCGATTCCGATTAACTCGGCAAGACCGATTATTGCCGATTTAGAAAAGTACGGGCAAGTCCGTCGACCATATATAGGGGTAGAGCTTCGGTCGTTAAGCGATATTTCATCGTATCACTTGCAAGAAACGTTGCATTTACCGCCAAACGTAACCGAAGGGGTTGCGATTATTCAAGTAGTGCCGAGATCGCCAGCAGCACAAGCAGGGTTGCGCCAATTTGATGTCATTGTCGCGTTAGATGGGCAAAAAATCACAAACGTGTTAGACTTACGAAAATATTTATATACGAAAAAGACGATTGGCGATGATTTAAAAGTCACATTTTACCGTGATGGGAAAAAGGCGACGGTGACGGTGCGGTTGACGAAAGAATCGTTTTAACGAAACATCTCGTTGCAAGAAGACAGAATGATTGTGGATAAAAAACAAGGAGCGAAAACGACGCTCCTGTTTTCTTTGTCCACAAGTGGATAAGGGGGCGAATAATATGTATTGTTGTTTCGAACATGTGGAGGTAGCGATTGATATGTATGTGGATAACAAAGAGCGAGCACCAGAAATCATAGCAATACCTGTGGATAAACAAACGAAATTGTGTGAATTTTGCGCGAAACGAGCAGAATATATGGTAGGGAACGAATGTTTTTAGCACAATATGTGGATTGGTTATGTGTATATGTGGATAAATACTGTTGATAACTTGTTTGTAAAGTGGGGATGTTATGTGAATATAACGGTTTTATCTGTTGGTAAGTTAAAAGAAAAATATTTGAAGCAAGGAATCGATGAATATGCGAAGCGGTTATCGACGTATGCGAAGATAGAGATCATTGAGGTGGCGGATGAAAAAGCGCCAGAACATTTAAGCCAGCAAGAGATGGAGCAAATAAAAGCGAAAGAAGGCGAGCGCCTTTTAGCGAAAATCCCGCATGATGCGTATACTATCGCCTTAGCCATTGAGGGAACGATGAAATCCTCGGAGCAATTTGCTGAAAGTTTAGATAAGCTTGCGACTTACGGCAAAAGTAAAGTCGTCTTTATCATCGGCGGCTCGCTCGGTCTAAGCCGCCAAGTGATCGAGCGTGCTGACGAACTGCTCTCTTTTTCTAAAATGACGTTCCCGCACCAGCTGATGCGCTTAATCCTTCTAGAACAAATTTACCGCGCATTTCGGATTAATCGGGGGGAACCATACCACAAATAGCTAGTTTTCCCCTTGTGGATATGCAAAGGGAAAATATTTTACATTTTTCACTAAATTTTTTATAATTATTGATAGAATGACTATTTTTATGAAGGAACATCTTTCCGAAACAAGGGTTAAGGTGTTCTTTTTCGTGGAAAAAATTGATTTCACATGAAATGGAGGGGTTTCTCGTGAAGAAGTATGCCATTGTTTATTGTGAAAATCAATTTGGTTCCATGGATGGAAAAACGGCAAACGGATTAGTCCGCAATTCTGGACTGTATGAAATTGCGGCGGTTATTGACAGTACGAAAGCTGGACAAGATGCAGGTGAAGTATTAGACAAAAAACGAAACGGTATTCCGATTTACAAAGACCTTCAAGAAGCGATTACCTCTGTGAAAGAAAAACCGAACTACTTTATCCTTGGAATTGCTCCTGCAAATGCTTTTCTCAAACAAGAAGAACGGCAAGTAGTAATCGATGCAATGGAAGCAGGAATGCATATTATTAATCCCCTACAAGAATTTTTGACAGAAGATGAAGAAATGATGGCAATTGCCAAACGTTGCGGCGTAGAAATTCGCGATATTCGCAAACCGCGGCCGAAAAAAGAATGGACGCTATTTACCGGACGCATTTTGCAAGTAAAGGCACCAGTCGTTGCTGTGCTTGGCACCGATGGGGCGTGTGGCAAACGGACGACGGCAATGATTGTGGACAAAGGACTACAAGCGCGCGGCTATCGCACTGCGTTTATTGCTACTGGGCAGACAGGACTCATTCAAGGCGCTTCTTACGGTTTCGCCATGGACGCGTTTCCGCTCCAATATATGATTGGAGAATTGGAACGAGAAATCGTCCGAGCGTACGAAACGGAGCAGCCGGACATTATTATCGTCGAAGGACAAGGAGCATTAAGCCATCCTGCGTACGTCAGTTCATGCGGCATTTTAAAAGGAGCAAGGCCGCAAGCAGTAATTTTGCAACATCCGCCAAAACGAAAAGTTCTCGGCGATTTCCCGTTCATGAAAATGCCGTCTGTTCAAAGCGAAATCGAGTTAATTGAACATTTCGGCCAAACAAAAGTCGTCGCGATTACGTTAAACCACGAAGGAATGACGGATGATGAACTACAAAAAACGATTATAGAATATGAACAAACGTTCCGCATGCCAGTAACAGACGTCTTAAAAATGGGACCAGATAAAGTAATTGACCGTCTTATCGACTACTTCCCGTCATTGAAAAAGAAACGTCCGTCAGGGGTGGCCGTATGAGAACAGCGCTCACCCCGAGGGTGGAAATTGATTTGCACAAAATTCGCCATAATGCTAGCGTGCTAAAAAAATTATATGAGAAAAAAGGTGTTCAAGTGACAGCGGTCGTCAAAGGAGTAGACGCTAGTATCGAGATTGCGAAAACGCTCGTGGAAAGCGGGATTACAAGTTTAGCCGATACGAAAATTTCCCGCCTCCGACGATTAAAAGCAACGCGTTTGAATGCGACGCTCATGTTGTTAAGGACGCCAGCATTAAGCGAAGTGGCGTCCGTCGTTCAAGTTGCTGACATTAGCATGAACACAGAACTAGATGTGATTCGTGCATTGGCAAACGAAGCAGCAAAGCAACAGAAGAAACATTCGATTATTTTAATGGTCGAAATGGGCGACTTGCGCGAAGGGGTTATGCCCGAAGATTTGCCTGCGATGATCGAAGAAGTGTTAAAGTTGCCAAACATTCAGCTTGTCGGTCTTGGCACGAATTTCGCTTGCTTTGGCGGCGTGATTCCGACTGAGCAAAAAATGTGTGAATTTTCCTCTATCGTAAAACAAATCCAAAAGCGGTTTTCGTTATTTCTCCCATATGTTTCGGGCGGCAACTCTGCTAATTACCATTGGGTGAAACAAACAAAAGATGTCGGAACGGTAAACCATATTCGCCTCGGGGAATCGATTTTTTTAGGAAGGGAAACAGTGAACGGAACTCCGATTCCTGGGCTGTACCAAGATGCGTTTTGCTTAGTAGCGGAAGTGATTGAAGCAAAAACGAAGCCGTCGGTGCCATTTGGAGAGCGAGGGCGAAACGCATTTGGCGAAACGATTACGTTTGGCGATCGCGGGCTCATCCGGCGTGCCATCGTTGGCATCGGTCGGCAAGATGTCTTCGTGCCAGGGTTAACACCGCTATTGCCGATAGACATTCTTGGGGCAAGCAGCGACCATATTATTCTTGATACGAAAAATATCGAGTTAAAGGTTGGGGATGAAGTAAAATTCAACGTTGATTACGGTGCACTTATTTCACTTATGACGTCTCCTTACGTTTATAAAAAATATTTGCCTGAACGAAGCCACTATTCCAAAAGTCGAACGTCCGCATAAGATAAGTATCGCTTTTCTGCTTTAGGTGAGTCGGAGGCAGAAAAGCGATTTTTTGTTGAAAATTAGCACGTAATAATAATACCTGGTAATAAAAAATAATTGACAGGACAAGAGGAAAGATGGTAGGATGAAGCATAAGTAAGAATAACCGCATAAACGGTCTTTTCAGAATATTGCGACTGATTGTGCGGCGAATGTGCAATGCCTTTTGTCCATTTTGATTCGGCAGAAGGTTCATTTTGAAAGGAGCCATTAAATGAAAGAATTTCATTCGTTCGGCTGGTATGCGGCGAGAATTTCCCCGCATTTGCCGAAAAAAGCATTTCAACCCGTCCCTTCTCGTCTTTTCGGTGGTCTAGCGTATTTGCTTATCGCGTTGAGCGGTATCCTCGCTATTTCTTTACTTGATCTTCATCCAATATGGAAAACGATCATTTCGGTGGTGCTAGGGTTTAGTTTTGCTGCGTTAGGGTTTTTAGGGCATGAAATTTTGCACGGTACTGTCGTGCGAACCCCGTGGTTGCGCGATTTTCTTGGCGCGGTTGCTTTTTGGCCGCTATGTACAGGTCCGAAACTATGGAGAAAGTGGCATAATGTCACACACCATGCCCATACACAAGATGAAGAGAAGGACCCGGATGCATGGCCAGCGGTAGAAAAATTAGCTAAAAGCCGCTTCTTGCGCTGGGTGTATACTATTCCGTTTACGATTCGAGCGTTTTTTGCTTTTTGCTCGTTAGCGATTACGTTTACCATTCATTCGACAAGGATGTTGTTTTATTTTCTCAAAGACTTTCACCCGAAAAATCGCGGCATTGTGTTCTTTCAGTTTTTGTTGCCGTGGGTAACATGGATTGGCTTATTGTTCGTTGTAGGATTTTCTAATTGGTTCTTTATCTTTTTATTGCCGCTATTGATTGCTAATTTCATCGTCATGAGCTACATTTCGACGAACCATCGCTTAAATCCATTAGTGCCCGTGAACGACCCACTGGCCAATAGCTTATCGGTCACCGTTCCGAAATGGGTCGATGTGCTCCATTTTAACTTTTCGTACCATACGGAGCATCATCTATTTCCAAGCATGAGTTCAAAATATTACCCACTGGTAAAAGCACACATTAAGAAAATGTGGCCAGACCGCTATCATGAAATGCCGATGTTGCAAGCGTTGCGGGCGCTTTGGAAAACACCGAGGCTTTATTATCAACAAACCGAGCTGATTGAACCGCGTCAAGGAAACGTATACGGCTCTTTAGGATACGGATTAGACCCGTTGCACATCGAATATCGCAAAATGGAGAACAAAGAGCAAGTCGTTGCGAAAAAAGTAGCTGGACAATTGAAAAAATAAGGAAGCTGGATGCTGGTTCTATTGCGAACCAGCTTTTTGTTTGTCGCCATCTTGTAAAAGTAATATGATGGAAATAAAGGAGGGAGCGAAGATGAAAATTGTCATTGCACCGGATTCGTTTAAGGAAAGTTTGTCGGCATTGGAAGTCGCTAACGCCATCGAAAGAGGATTTCGTCGCGTCTTTCCGGAGGCGGAGTATGTAAAAGTTCCGCTTGCGGACGGTGGAGAAGGAACGGTTCAAGCGCTTGTAGATGCGACAGGAGGAACAATCATCGAAAAGCAAGTTACCGGACCGTTAGGTGAACCGGTCTCCGCTTTTTTTGGTTTGCTTGGCGATGGAAAAACGGCGGTGATTGAGATGGCGGCTGCGTCAGGGCTGCATCTTGTCCCGCGGGAAAAGCGGAATCCGCTCGTTACGACAACCCGTGGGACAGGTGAACTTATTCAGGCAGCGCTTGATTATGGGGTACAGCATATCATCATCGGACTCGGTGGAAGCGCGACGAATGACGGTGGTGCAGGGATGGCGCAAGCGCTCGGAGTAAAACTATTAGATGAGAACGGGGAAGAAATTGGATTTGGTGGCGGCAGCCTGTCGCGACTAGCACAAATTGACATGTCTTTGCTAGATCCACGGCTAAGACACGTCAAGATGGACGTCGCGTGCGACGTAACGAATCCGTTAACAGGGCCAACAGGAGCATCGTTTGTTTTCGGGCCGCAAAAAGGCGCCACGTTCGAAATGGCGCGACAGCTAGATGACCATTTACAGCACTATGCAGACATCATCGCTAAAACGCTCGGGAAACAAATCAATGTTCCTGGTGCTGGAGCGGCAGGAGGACTCGGTGCAGGGTTATTAGCATTTTTGCCTGCCGAATTAAAACGAGGAATTGACATCGTGCTGGAAGCGGTTCAATTCGCGGAAAAGTTAGCGAATGCGTCGCTTGTCGTGACAGGAGAGGGTCGAATTGACAGCCAAACCGTTTATGGGAAAGTGCCAATTGGCGTTGCGAAAGCAGCAAAAACGAAAAACATTCCGGTCATTGCATTGGCCGGGTCGCTAGCAGACGACAGCGACGTTGTTCTCGATTATGGAGTAGACGCCCTTTATACGATCGTTCCAGGTGTTGTATCGCTTTCGGAAGCGATGGAAAAGGCTGCGGATTACATAGAGCGTACCGCCCGTCACATTGCGGCGTCGCTTCGGATCGGAATGAACGTAGAGTGAGAGTGTCCCGAAAGGCACGGGACACCCTTTCTTATAACAACATATACGCGCGAAACACCTTTTAAAAACTATATACTGTATTTTCTTTGAAGAAAGATACTCTTTTTGGTCAGCCCCGCTCCATGCTCATTCGATTTTTTGTAACGGTTGCTGTGCTGGACCTTCGATGACGTCACCGTGGACAGAGAAACGAGAGCCATGGCATGGACAGTCCCATGTGCGGTCGCCGCTATTCCATTCGACTTCACATCCTAAATGGGTGCATGTCGTATCGACGATCGACAACATTCCGTTTTCATCTTTATAGGCACCTGCTCGTTTGCCGTTAACAAGGACAACCGCGCCCTCCCCATTCGCTAAATCGTCTGGCGTCCGTACGACGACCTCGATTTTTCCTTCTACAAGGTGCTTGGCGACATCTGCATTTTGCACGACGAAATGTTTGACGCTCGGGTCGGCATAAAAGCGCGACGGCGTATAAAGCTCGCTGTAACGATTGTCCCGCCCTAAAATTAAATCGCTTAACAACAAGCCTGCCACTGTCCCGTTTGTCATCCCCCATTTTCGGTAGCCTGTCGCGACATAGACGTTTTTTGTGTTGGCTGTCATATGGCCGATGTACGGCACTTTATCAAGCGTTATTAAGTCTTGGGCGGACCAGCGATAAGGAATGGCAGTGACTGGAAATAACTCGGACGCAAACGACCGCAATGCCCCGTAATGTTCGATTGTCGGTATTCCTTGCCCGGTTTTATGGCTTTCTCCGCCGATAAGAAGCAGTTCCCCATTAGGCGTGTCCACTGAGCGAATGGATCGTTTCGGCTCATCGGCGCTTAAATACATGCCGCCGGGATATTTTTTATCACTTTGAACGGCAAGCACATACGAGCGTTCCGCATACATGCGCGAAAAATAAAACCCACCGTCATAAAACGGAAAATGGGAACAGACGACAAGATGGCGACATGTGAGCCGTTTATGCTGCCTTGTAATGACGGTTAACGTTTCCCCTTGCTCTACATCAGCCGCGGGCGTTTGCTCATATATTTTTCCACCTTTTTGTTGAATGGCTTCGACAAGCTTTTGTAAATATTTCAATGGATGAAATTGGGCTTGGTGTTTCATGACGAGCGCTGCACGAATAGGTAGCGATAGCGGCATCGTTTCTTGAACTGCACCAGAAATACCTAGTTTTTCATACGCTTTCCATTCGTTAATTAGGTTATGGAGTGAAGCGTCTGTTGTTGAATAAATGTACGCCTCTTCCTCTTTCCAATCGCAGTCGATACGTTGTGCCTCAATCGTTGTTTTTATCCATTGCATCGCCTCTGTGCAGGCATCGTAATACATCCTCGCTTTTTCGACGCCAAGATGATGAAGCAATTCATCGTAAATCAGATCGTGCTGCGCTGTCACTTTTGCGGTAGTGTGCCCCGTTGTTCCGTTTAATAGACGGTCGGCTTCAATAAGCGCAACATCTACCCCAGCATTCGCTAATAAATAGGCGGTTGTAATACCGGAAATACCGCCACCAACGATGACTGTATCGACATGAATATTTTCTGTTAACGGCGAAAAAGACGGGAGCACAGTGGACGTTCGCCAATACGGTTCGACAAGTTGCGGAAGTGAGTGCATTTGCTATTCCTCCTTCTGATTCTATCTACATACATAAATTTCCTTAAACTAAAAAAATTATCCGTGACTCGTTCATTTTCTTTTTTGCCTCTCGTTCCAAGAAAGGTGATAAAATAAGAAACAGAGAGAAAAGGGATTTATTTTCATACTATAGCGTAAGAGGGAGATTGGAAGTGAATAATTATACAAATAACTTAGAGCATCATTCCTCTGGATGGAAAGATAACGTCATTTTAGAACATTACGGGTTGAACGAATTAAATTTTGAATCTGTCAAGCATTATCGGGAAAAATTTGCGGAGGCAAAACCGAATCACCCGTGGAATGGGCTAGAGATGAAAGAATTTTTATACAAAATTGGTGCATGGGGGAAATTGAGAAACAGCAGTAAAGAAGGCATTACGATCGCAGGGCTTTTAATGTTCAGCGAAGAACGAATCATTACAGAGGTGCTGCCGCAATATTTTTTAGAGTATCGTGAAATACAAACAACTTATCAAGGTGGCTGGTCGAAGCGATTTACTTCTCAAGATGGAACATGGTCAGGAAACGTATACGATTTTTATTTTAAAGTAATGGATACCATTTCCCCACATGAGCGCTCCATTGCACCAGCGTTGCATGAAGCGGTCATTAACGCACTTGTTCATGCCGATTATTTCGGGGAAGGCGGGATTGTTATTGAGAAAGAACGTAACACCTATCGGCTTTCTAATCCGGGATTGCTTCGCATTCCGGTAGAATCTGCTTGGACAAGTGGAATGAGCCATTTACGCAATCCGAATGTGTTTAAGATGTTTATTTTAATTGGGTTATGCAAAAGAGCGGGATTCGGACTTCCATACCTTTCGTCCGTATGGGAAGGACAACGTTGGAAACAGCCGGAGGTCATTCAACAAGCGGATCCAGCACGTACGATATTTGTATTACCGACAGAACCGAGCGCTGTCATGTTTCCAGAAGAAACGGCAGTGGCATCTGAAACAGAAGAACAACCATTAGTAATACAGCATGGAGAGGTAGAGTTTGTTGACTGGGGAGAGGATCTAACTGCCGACTTCATAAATAACGCGCCGAACTCCATAAATAAAAATTCAAACTCTTTAAATAACGGGGACTACTCCGTAAATAACTCCCTTAACTCCGTGGATAACGAGATTTACTCCGTAAATAATAATATCAACTCCGTGAATAACCGCGAAAACTCCGTGAATAACAAACCGGACTACGTAAATAAGCATTCTAAGTCCGTAAATAATAAAAGCGGTGAGGAGCATATAGAGGTGGAGGATTCGTTATGGCAAATTGCTTCTTTAGCGCGGAAGAAAAGAAGGCTTTCTCCAGCGATGATGGAGCAAATTATTTTACAGCTTTGTGCGAAACGCCCGCTCATGCTAAAAGAATTGTCCTATTTATTGGATCGGACGGCAGACGGATTGCGCAATAACTACTTGTCTAAATTATTAGAGGAAGGAAAAATACGGTTGAAATATCCCGAGCAGCCAAACCACCCACGTCAAGCATATGTGACAATACAAGATTCATAATTTGTTCAATGTATTGTACGTGATAATAAGGAAAAACATATTACAATAAAGACAAACAGCAGGTAGGAGTGAAGACGATGATTCTTTGTGAATGGCGGGACTTTTCGACAGACGCAGCTACGTATACGTTAGAAAGCTTTGAAGAAATGATTGGTGATGAGTTTGAGGCGATGATGTTTGAAGAAGGAAACGATATTCCTTCTTATATATGGACAGTGAACTATGTTGTCATTATTAAACGAAATACACGTATGTATAACGATATTTCCTTCACGAAAATTCCACGAAACCCTGTCTGTGAATGAAGGGGGCTTTGGCCCCCTTCTAATGAGAAATTTTGTAAAAAAGTTTGTTCAACATTTCACAAAATTGACATACCTAAGTGCCAGTACATCGTTTATAATGAAATTGTACTAGATGAGGAAACGCTCATCTAAAATTTTTCTTCTGTTTTGTGAAGTGTTTCACAAATAATTAGGAGGGCATCAACATGGCGGTGGAAGAAAAAGTATTAGAGAAAAAGATCGAAGTGACGAAAATGATTGACCAGCTTGTCGCAAACGCTCAAAAAGCGCTAGAAAAATTCCGCAACTACGACCAAGAAACCATCGATAAAATTGTCAAAGAAATGGCGCTCGCTGGACTCGATCAGCACATGCCGTTAGCGAAAATGGCAGTAGAAGAAACAAAACGTGGTGTATATGAAGACAAAATTATCAAAAATATTTTTGCCACAGAGTATATATACCACAACATTAAATACGATAAAACGGTTGGCATTATTCGCGAAAATCCGCATGAAGGAATTGTGGAAATTGCCGAACCAGTTGGGGTTATCGCTGGGGTGACACCAGTCACGAACCCAACATCGACGACGATGTTCAAAGCATTAATTTCCATTAAAACACGCAACCCGATTATTTTTGCTTTCCACCCATCTGCACAAAAATGTAGCAGCGAAGCAGCAAGAGTGTTGCGTGATGCAGCGGTTAAAGCAGGGGCGCCAGAACATTGCATTCAATGGATTGAAACTCCTTCATTGGAAGCAACGCAACAATTAATGACGCATCCAGGCGTTTCGCTCATTTTAGCGACTGGTGGCGCGGGTATGGTAAAATCTGCGTACAGTTCAGGAAAACCAGCGTTAGGGGTAGGGCCTGGTAACGTGCCTTGCTATATTGAAAAAACAGCGAACATTAAACGTGCGGTAAACGACTTAATTTTATCGAAAACATTTGACAACGGAATGATTTGTGCTTCGGAACAAGCGGTTATTATCGATAAAGAAATTTACGATCAAGTGAAAAAAGAAATGATCGACAACCGTTGCTATTTCTTAAATGAAGAAGAAAAGAAAAAAGTAGAAAAATTGGTTATTAACGAAGACAAATGTGCTGTCAACCCAGACATCGTCGGCAAACCAGCATACGAAATTGCGAAAATGGCTGGTGTCGACGTACCGAAAGATACAAAAATTTTAGTGGCGGAATTAAAAGGGGTCGGACCGCAATATCCGCTTTCTCGTGAGAAATTAAGCCCGGTATTGGCTTGCTATAAAGTAAATAGCACAGAAGAAGGGCTAAAACGTTGCGAAGAAATGTTAGCGTTCGGCGGATTAGGACACTCAGCAGTCATTCATTCCGATGACCAAGATGTCATTACTCAATTCGGACAACGGATGAAAGCAGGTCGTATCATTGTGAACGCGCCATCTTCGCAAGGGGCAATTGGTGACATTTATAACGCGTACATTCCGTCCTTAACGCTTGGTTGCGGTACGTTTGGCGGAAACTCAGTATCGACGAACGTAGGTGCAATCCACCTCATTAATATCAAGAAAATGGCGAAAAGGACGGTCAATATGCAATGGTTTAAAGTACCGCCAAAAATTTATTTCGAGAAAAACTCGACACAATACTTGGCGAAAATGCCGAATATCTCGAAAGCATTTATCGTTACTGACCCTGGCATGGTGAAACTTGGCTATGTCGATAAAGTGCTTTACTATTTGCGGAAACGCCCGGACTATGTCCATTGTGAAATTTTCTCAGAAGTCGAGCCAGATCCATCGCTTACAACGGTCATGAAAGGCGCCGAAATGATGAGAAGCTTCCAACCAGACGTCATCATCGCGCTTGGTGGCGGTTCGGCAATGGACGCAGCAAAAGCAATGTGGTTGTTCTACGAACATCCAGAAACAGACTTCCACGGATTAAAACAAAAATTTTTAGATATTCGCAAACGTGTTTTCAAATATCCGAAGCTTGGTCATAAAGCACAATTTGTGGCGATTCCGACAACGTCTGGAACAGGTTCAGAAGTGACATCGTTTGCGGTCATTACCGATAAAGAAAACAATGTAAAATACCCATTGGCAGACTATGAATTAACGCCAGACGTTGCGATCATTGACCCACAATTTGTCATGACGTTGCCAAAACATGTCACAGCCGATACAGGAATGGACGTATTAACACATGCGATCGAAGCATATGTATCGAACATGGCAAACGACTACACAGACGGTTTGGCAATGAAAGCAATTCAGCTTGTATTCGAATACTTGCCAAGAGCATATAAAAATGGCAACGATGAATTAGCTCGTGAAAAAATGCATAACGCATCGACAATTGCAGGGATGGCGTTTGCGAATGCGTTCTTAGGCATTAACCATAGTTTAGCGCACAAACTTGGTGCGGAATTCCATATTCCACACGGACGCGCGAATACGATTTTAATGCCGCACGTTATTCGCTATAACGCAACGAAGCCGAAAAAGTTTACAGCGTTCCCGAAATACGAATATTTCATTGCCGATCAACGTTATGCGGAAATCGCAAGAATGCTCGGCTTGCCAGCAAGAACGACGGAAGAAGGCGTCGAAAGCCTCATCCAAGCAATCATTAAGCTGGCAAAAGAATTGGATATTCCGTTGAGCATTGAAGCATGCGGTGTCAGCAAGCAAGAATTCGAAAGCAAAGTCGACAAATTAGCAGAACTTGCTTTTGAAGACCAATGTACAACCGCTAACCCGAAACTCCCGCTTGTCAGTGATTTAGCAGACATCTACCGACAAGCGTTTAAAGGAGTATAATCATAGATCCCTAACCTCCCCTCTGGAGCTGAGGCAATTGCCTCAGCTTTTATTTTGAAAGGTAAGAAAACCTCCTCGGTGGGGCTTGTGCGATCTTCGCCGATAGGCGGGCGCTTTACGCTTTTCTTATTGAAAAATAACATTGACTTACTTATTGTTGAAAGTAAGCAGGTGCTAGTTTTGGTAGATAGGTAAAAAATAGGAGGGTCGTAATGATTCAAGCCGTTATTTTTGATTTAGATGGGGTCATTGCCGATACGGTGGAGTTATATTATATTGCGACAAAGCGGGTGGCAGATGAAATTGGCGTTCCGTTTGACCATCAGCTCAATCAGCAGCTTCAAGGAATGAGTCGACAGGCGATGGTTGAAGCGCTGCTTGGAGAAAAAGCATGTGAATGGACGAACGAGGAAAAGATGAAGCTTGGGGAACGTCGAGGGATGTATTATCGGGAATTAATTGAGCAATTAACCCCGCAACATATATTGCCGGGAATGTATTCGCTTTTGCAACAGATTCGCAACGACGGTGTGCCAATCGCATTGGCATCGTCTAGTTCTAATGCATTCACCGTCTTAGAGCGCCTCGAAATTCGCTCGTTTTTTGATGTTATTGTAGACGTGAAAACGATTGCGCAATTGAAGCCCCATCCGGAGATTTTTTTAGCTGCAGCAAGCGAGCTAGGTGTCAATCCACGTGATTGTGTGGCTATTGAAGATGGAGAGGCAGGCATTCAAGCGATTAAGCAAGCGGGCATGTTCTCGGTCGGAATTGGAAAGCATTTAGCTCCGCTGTCACCAGATTGGCTTGTCGAACGAACAGAGCAAGTGACGTGGGAACAATTGAAGCGCGTGTTTAAACGAACTACCCCTCTTACGTAAGAGGGGCAGCTTCGTGCAAAATGTTGTACGCCATTTGAACCGTTTCTTCTGAAGGTGGTTCAATGCCCTCGAGCGGATATGCAAGCCCGAGTTCTTTCCATTTATATACTCCTAATTTATGATAAGGGAGAATTTCAATTTTCTCTACATTGTTCAACGTCCGAATAAACGCGGCAAGCCGGCGCAAATCGTCTGGGTCGTCGGTAATCGTCGGAACGAGCACGTGACGAATCCAAACCGGTATTCGCTTTTCGGATAAGAGCTTGGCAAACTGTAAAATATGGGTGTTCGTTTTCCCAGTTAGTTTACGATGTTTTTTTTCATCGATATGTTTTAAATCGAGCAAAATTAAATCCGTATATTGAAGCAATTCGTCTAATTTCCGTTGAAATGATGCTTCCGTTGTGTAGCAGCCACCAGACGAATCAATCGTCGTATGAATGCCAAGCTTTTTGCATTCTTTAAATAGTTCGATTAAAAAATCGATCTGTAAAAGTGGCTCGCCGCCGCTGACGGTAATTCCGCCACCGGAGGCAGTAATAAATGGGAGATACGTCTGTAAGTCAGCGATAATTTCCTCGACGGTCATTTCTTTTCCTTTGCCAATTTCCCACGTATCGGCGTTATGGCAATATTGGCAGCGCAGCAAACACCCTTGCATAAAAACGACGTAGCGAAGGCCAGGACCGTCTACCGTGCCGCATGATTCAATCGAATGAACAAATCCTTTCATGGAAATTTCTCCTTCCAAATAGAAATGACCCCCTCACGAACAGCGAGGCGTGAGGGGGAGTTTATTACATGCTTTCGTGGAATGTGCGGTTAATGACATCGATTTGTTGTTCGCGCGTCAATTTAATAAAGTTTACCGCATATCCAGAAACGCGAATTGTTAATTGCGGATATTTTTCCGGATGTTCCATGGCATCTAACAACGTTTCACGGTTAAAGACGTTAATGTTGAGATGGTGTCCGCCTTTTTCTGCATAACCATCTAAAATGGCGACAAGGTTGCGGACGCGAGTTTGCTCGTCTTTCCCAAGTGCTTTCGGTACAATCGAGAACGTGTTCGAAATACCGTCTAGTGCATGTTCATAAGGCAATTTGGCGACAGAGCTTAACGAAGCTAACGCGCCTTTTGTGTCGCGGCCGTGCAATGGGTTAGCCCCTGGTGCAAACGGTTCGCCTGCGCGGCGACCATCTGGCGTATTTCCTGTTTTTTTGCCGTATACGACGTTCGATGTAATCGTTAAAATCGATGTCGTATGCTTCGAATCGCGATATGTTTTATGTTTTTTCAATTTTGTCATAAACCGTTCGACAATGTCGACAGCAATCGAGTCGACGCGGTCGTCGTTGTTTCCGTATTTCGGGAAGTCGCCTTCGATTTCAAAGTCAACGGCTAAGCCATTTTCGTCACGGATTGTTTTTACTTTCGCATATTTAATCGCACTTAATGAGTCAGCGACAACCGACAATCCAGCGATACCAGTTGCCATTGTGCGTAAAATATGCGTATCGTGAAGCGCCATTTCAATCCGCTCATAGCAATATTTATCGTGCATGTAATGAATAATGTTTAATGTATTAATGTAAAGCTCTGCGAGCCATTCTAACACTTGGTCGTATTTGCGCATGACTTCTTCATAGTCTAAGTATTCCGAAGTAACGGGTGCAAATTCTGGGCCAACTTGGATTTTTAATTTTTCATCGACACCGCCGTTAATCGCGTATAGCAATGCTTTCGCAAGGTTTGCCCGCGCGCCGAAGAACTGCATTTGTTTACCGATTCGCATCGCCGATACGCAGCACGCAATGCCGTAATCGTCGCCGAATTCTGCGCGCATTAAATCGTCGTTTTCGTATTGGATCGAACTTGTTTTCATCGACATTTTCGCGCAATATTCTTTAAAGCCTTCCGGCAATTGTTTCGACCAAAGCACGGTTAAGTTCGGCTCTGGCGCCGGGCCTAAGTTATCAAGCGTATGAAGGAAACGGAACGAGTTTTTCGTCACAAGCGGACGTCCGTCAATCGCGACGCCGCCGATCGACTCTGTTACCCATGTCGGGTCGCCGCTGAATAGCTCGTTATATTCCGGCGTTCTTGCGAATTTGACAAGGCGCAATTTCATGACGAAATGGTCGACGAGTTCTTGCGCTTCTTTTTCTGTTAAGACCCCTTCTTGCAAGTCGCGCTCGATATAAATGTCAAGGAACGTTGATACACGCCCTAAGCTCATTGCCGCGCCGTTTTGTTCTTTAATCGCTGCAAGATACGCAAAATATAGCCATTGAAATGCTTCGCGAGCGTTGCGTGCTGGTTCCGAAATGTCGTAGCCGTAGCTTAGCGCCATTTGTTTTAATTCTTGAAGCGCACGAATTTGTTCCGATAGTTCTTCGCGAAGGCGAATAATATCTTCGCTCATCGTCCGTGCGCCCGTGTTGCGCAAGTCTTTTTTCTTCTCTTCCATTAAGCGGTCAACGCCGTATAATGCCACGCGGCGGTAGTCACCGATAATGCGGCCACGGCCGTATGCGTCAGGAAGACCAGTAATAATCCCAGCTTTTCGCGCCGCTTTCATTTCGTCTGTGTAGGCGTCGAACACCCCTTGGTTATGCGTTTTACGATATTCCGTAAAAATCTTTTTCACTTCGTCGCTCACTTCGTAGCCGTACGCTTCGCACGATTGTTCCGCCATGCGAATGCCGCCAAACGGCATAAGAGAACGTTTAAACGGTTTATCAGTTTGGAAACCGACGACTTTCTCTAACGATTTGTTTAAGTAGCCAGGTTGATGGGAAGTAATCGTCGAAACGATTTCGGTGTCCATATCAAGAACGCCGCCTTTTTCCCGCTCCTGTTTCGACAATTCCATCACTTGTTCCCATAGCTGTTTCGTTGCTTCCGTCGGTCCTTCTAAAAACGATTCATCTCCATAGTACACAGTGACGTTGTTTAAAATAAAATCGCGGACGTTAATTTCCTTTTTCCATTTCGATCCTTTAAAGTTTCGCCACGGATCTAACGGAGTTTTTGTCATTACCATTTGTTCCATATCAGCTTCCCCCTTATTTATTAAAGACTATAACAGAGTCGCAAAAATCTATATAACAGTTTCTAGATATAGCATACTACATTTATAAAAAAGCGGGAGTACCCATTCGTGAATGATTTGTGAAATTTTGAGCAAATGTGATGGACATCACGTTTTTTAAAAAAACAGCACTGAATTGCAATAGGAAAATATTTAGTAACTTTTGTAACGA
Source organism: Anoxybacteroides voinovskiense (assembly GCF_014196205.1). GTDB lineage: Bacteria > Bacillota > Bacilli > Bacillales > Anoxybacillaceae > Anoxybacteroides > Anoxybacteroides voinovskiense. The sequence goes on from NZ_JACIDE010000003.1 coordinate 56,354, forward strand.
TAATATTTAGAGGGACGAAATATTGTGCCGCAAAAGCGTCATAAATGTATTATTCCCGTGTTGAAAAGCGCATTATGACGAAAAAAGTTTTTTCCAGTAAAAAAATAATGCTTGTCTATTTGGACAATTCATATTATATTTTTCTTAAAATAAAAAAAATTTTCAAAAGTGAAAAAGGGGGATTCGAATGGTCTTAAAGAAAACGCTTTCCATTCTTGCAACAACGACACTGGCAGTCGGTATTTTAGCCGGATGCTCAGGTGGTCAGAAAAACGACACTGCCAATAACGGTGGAAACGGAGGTGGCGGTGGCGGCAGCAACGTCATTAAAATTGCGACGCAAAGCCCGCTTTCTGGTGGAAGTGCAACGCTGGGCGAATCAATTAAGCTCGGTGCGCAATTGGCGTTGGAAGAACAACAAGCGAACTTTGAAAAGCTTGGCTTTAAATTAGAGCTTGTTCCATACGATGACCAAGGCGACCCGAAAAAAGGGGTAGCGAACGCGCAGTTAATCGGCGCTGATAAACAAGTATTTGGTGTTGTTGGTCACTTAAACTCCGGCGTAGCGATTCCATCGTCAGAAATTTATGAAAAGTACAGCATTCCAATGGTCTCTCCAGCAAACACAGCAACAGACGTAACAGACCGCGGGCTAAAAACAGTTAACCGCATTTGTGCCCGTGACGATTTCCAAGGACCTGCAGGCGCGAAATTCGCCGTTGAAACACTTGGCGCGAAGAAAATCTTTATCATTCAAGACAAAACCGCTTACGGTACTGGTTTAGCGGAAGCGTTCAAAAAAGGCGCGGAAGAACTTGGTGCGCAAATTCTTGGTTTTGAAGGAATTACCGTTGGGGAAAAAGACTTTAACGGCGTCTTGAACCAAGTATTGGCGAAAAAACCTGACTTAATTTACTTCGGCGGCCTTTACACAGAAGGTGGTTTATTGATTAAACAAGCGCGCGATAAAGGCATTAATGTGCCGATTATGGGCGGTGACGGGCTAGACTCTTCGACGCTTGTCCAAATCGCTGGCGATGCGGTGAAAAATACGTACATGACTTCAGCTGCTGGTTTAGCGACAGCAACAGACGCTGGAAAACAATTTGCGGAAAAATATAAACAAAAATTCGGTAAAGAGATCGAGTCTTATTCTGCATACGGCTACGATGCAATGGGCGTATTGCTTAAAGGACTTGAAAATGCAATTAAAGCAAATGGCAACAAGCTTCCAACACGTCAACAAGTAGCAGAAGAAGTTCGCAAAGTGCAAGATTATCAAGGAGTTGTAACAAAAGTAAGCTTTGACGAAAAAGGCGATAACAAATATGCGAAAATTTACATCTACAAATTTGATGAAGCAAAATATCCGGCTAAGCTAGAGAACGAAGTAAGCAAACAATAAACGGATGACCGGAAAAGGGTATGACATGTTTGCCGTACCCTTTTCTTTCCGGCATCGTTTTGCGCCCGGCTTGTTGGTGGTAGACATTTGTTATGTACGAACAAAAAGCTGGGCGATTTTTCTGTAAAAGTAGCAAAAACAGGCGGGTGAACAAAATGATCAATGAAGTGTTGCATACGTTGCCGCAAGTGTTAATTGATGGGTTAACGCTCGGAGCTGTTTATGCGATTGTCGCATTAGGATATACGATGGTATATGGGATTTTGGAACTGATTAACTTTGCCCACGGGGAAATTTTTATGACGGGGGCATTTGTAGGAACGGCGATTTTATTGACGTTTGCGGGATTCGGCTGGTTGGCATCCATGCCAGCGCTCGTAGCACTTGTTTTAGTGCTTGTGGTTACGTCGGTAGTTACCGGTTTGCTTGGAATGGGAATTGAACGAGTGGCATATCGTCCGTTGCGCAATGCACCGAAGTTAATCACGTTAATTACAGCAATTGGCGTTTCGTTTTTGCTTCAAGATATCGTTCGTTTTATCGCAGAATTGAAAAACGGCAACTACATTTTAACGGGACCAAGTTTATTTAGCGGGCAAATTGGGATTAAAGTTTCCTCTATTTCGTCGATATTTAACGATGCATCGGTCAAATCTTCGTTTTTTATCGTATTAATTGTAGCAGTCATTATGATGGTGACGTTGGACTTTTTCGTCAATAAAACAAAATGGGGAATGGCGATGCGCGCTGTGGCGCAAGACCGGGAAACAGCGGCGTTAATGTCGGTAAACGTGAATAAAGTCATCGCTCTTACATTTTTTATCGGTTCTGCATTAGGGGGGGCAACAGGTGTATTGTTTGCCATTCAATACGGCACAATTGACCCGTATATCGGGTTTATTCTAGGATTAAAAGCTTTCACGGCTGCCGTTTTAGGCGGAATCGGCAACATTCGTGGAGCGATGTTTGGTGGTATTTTGATTGGGATTATGGAAATGTTCGCGGCAGCGAACTTGCCAGTCATTTCACACGGCGTACTTGGCGCAGAGTATAAAGACGTATTTGCCTTTGCGATTTTAATTATCGTATTAATCTTCAAGCCAGAAGGGCTATTCGGAAAAGTGTCAGTAGAGAAAGTGTAGGTGATCGAGATGAAAAATTTGCTCTATGCGATCCAACAAAACAAGCGCCTTCAGGCTATCATCGTTGGCTTATACATCGTCGTTACGTTTTTTAGCTTATATTTGGCACAAAAATCAGTTGTTGCGTTTTTGCTTCTATTGTCGTCGCTGTTGCTTCTTTATTTCACAACGTTTTCTAACCGCGTGAAATGGCTGATTGGCGGGGTCGTAATGGTCGTACTGTTGCCGCTTGCCGCGAGCCAAGGAGAAGCGTATCAGTCGTACATGGAAGTTGCGACATTAGTCGGTATTTACATCGCGATGGCACTCGGGTTAAACATTGTTGTCGGAATGGCAGGACTTTTGGACTTAGGATTTGTCGCCTTCTTTGCGCTCGGTGCATACACATACGGAATTTTTGCGACCGGTCAGGCGAACAACTTTATGCCGTTTGGGCATTATCCGCTATCCGGTGAAAGTTTCTGGGTATTTATTTTCATCGGTTGTTTTGTCGCAGCACTATTCGGGATTTTGCTCGGCGTACCAGTGTTGCGTGTCAAAGGTGACTATTTAGCAATCGTTACGCTTGGATTCGGGGAAATTATCCGTATTATTTTTAACAACTTGGACAAGCCAGTAAACATTACAAACGGTGCGATGGGGCTTGCGTCCGTCCAACCACCGCGTTTGTTCGGTATCGACTTTATGTATCCGAACCAATTTTACTATATCGTCTTAGTCATTTTAGTAACGGTCATTTTTGCGGTACGCCGTCTTGAATTTTCGAAAATCGGCCGCGCGTGGAAAGCGGTACGGGAAAATGAGATCGCTGCACAGGCGATGGGCATTCACCTTGTGAAAACAAAGCTTATGGCGTTTGCGGTCGGTGCTTCTTTCTCAGGAATGATGGGCGTTGTGTTTGCGGCGAAGCAAACGTTCGTGGACCCGACGAGCTTTACGTTGCTTGAATCGATTACGATTCTCGTCATGGTTATTTTAGGAGGAATGGGCAGTGTGCCAGGCGTTATTCTTGGGGCAGCGCTTGTAACGATTTTGAACTTGCAAGTGTTGACGGAATTGACGAACTGGCTGAACCAATTGAGCTTAAATGGGGTTATTAACGTACCTGATGCGCTTTCTCCAGCGAAAATGCAGCGGTTTATTTTCGGGGTCATTTTAATTCTCTTTGCCCTTTACCGTCCGCAAGGGTTGTTGCCGGCGAAAAACCCTGTCTTCGATGAAAAGGATCTAAAAGATGCAGACAAACTAATCAACGCCGGCGTACAGAAGGAGGCGACGCAACATGTCCATCTTGACAGTTAAAAACTTGACGAAACAGTTCGGCGGACTTGTCGCCAATAGCAATATCGACATGGAAGTGCAAAAAGGTTCGATTACGGCCGTCATCGGCCCGAACGGTGCTGGAAAGACGACATTTTTTAACATGGTTACAGGCGTCTATCAGCCGACGAGTGGCGAGATTTTATTAAATAATGAATCCATTGTCGGATTAAAGCCGCATCAAGTGACGAAAAAAGGAATTGCCCGCACGTTCCAAAACATCCGCTTATTCGGCGCGATTACCGTATTGGAAAACGTCATGGTTGGCATGCATAACCATCTTCACGGCGGATTGTTTAGTACCATTTTGAATTTGCCACGCGTGCGGAAAGAAGAAAAAGAAGCGCGGCGCGAAGCGTATCGCCTTCTTGAATACGTTGGGTTAGAATCGTTCTATAACGAAGAAGCAAGCAGCTTGCCGTACGGAGCGCAGCGGAAATTAGAAATTGCCCGCGCGCTTGCAACGAAGCCGAAAGTGTTGTTGCTTGACGAGCCGGCGGCAGGGATGAACCCGAAAGAAACGAGCGAATTGACAAAGCTCATTTACAATATGCGCGAAGAGTTGGATTTAACGATTGTCTTAATTGAACACGACATGAAGCTTGTCATGGAAATTTCGGAGCATATTGTCGTATTAGACCATGGAGAAAAAATTGCCGAAGGGACACCTGATGACATCCGCAATAACGAGAAAGTCATTGAAGCTTATTTAGGAAAAGGTGCTGCTACAACGGCTTCGTAAAGGGGGAACCTCGCAATGAGTTTGCTACGGCTAGAAGATATTAACACATTTTACGGCGGAATTCACGCATTAAAGGGAGTTTCGCTTGAGGTAAACGAAGGCGAAATCGTGACGCTAATCGGAAGTAACGGTGCCGGAAAATCGACGACATTAAAAACGATTAGCGGGCAAGTGAAGCCGAAAAGCGGAAAAATTATTTACAATGGGCAAGACATTACAAACACGCCACCGCACGTGACGGCGTTGACAGGCATTGCCCATGTACCGGAAGGACGGCGAATTTTCCCGCGCTTAACGGTCAAGGAAAATTTAGAGATGGGTGCGTTTTCGGTGAAAGATAAGCGGGTCATTGAGGAACGAATGGAGCGCGTCTTTCATTATTTCCCGAGAATTAAAGAGCGTCTGCAACAAAAAGGCGGAACGATGAGCGGTGGCGAGCAGCAAATGCTTGCGATCGGTCGGGCGTTGATGATGCAACCAAAGCTGTTAATGCTTGATGAACCGTCGATGGGACTTGCGCCGATTATCGTCGAGCAAATTTTTGAAATTATTAAAGAATTGAATGAGGAAGGTATGACGATTTTGCTCGTTGAGCAAAACGCGTTCCAAGCGTTGCAAATCGCTCATCGCGGCTACGTCATTCAAACAGGCGAAATTGTCATGTCTGGGCTTGGAAAAGACTTACTTGTCAACGAACAAGTGCGCGAGGCGTACTTAGCATAATGAAAAGGACTCCAAGGAAGGGGTCCTTTTCTATTGCCGCAAGTTTTTGTACAATGAATGTCGTGCTTACAAACAGGAAGGTGAAGATGATGGACGAAAAGGAAGCAAAAGCGTTCATTGAACAGCTGCAGCAAGAAGGATTATTAACGGAAGCAATGCGCCCTGTGTGGCAAATGATTATGCCGGAACGTCTGAAGCGAATGTATGACGTATTGAACGAACGAACCCGCTATATCACGATCATTACCGAAGCGGTCGACGACCCGCATAACCAAGCGGCTGTGCTGCGTTCCGCGGAAGCATTTGGCTTGCAAGACGTCTATGTCGTCACAGGGAGTGCCCCGTTTCAGCCGAATCCGTTTGTGACACGTAATGCGGATAAATGGTTGACCGTTCAGCAAAAGAAAGACATTCAGACTGCTATCCAACAATTAAAAGAAAGCGGTTATCAAGTGTTCGCAAGCTATTTAGGGGAAGGGACGATTCCTCTTCAAGCAATCGATGTATCGAGACCGACGGCGCTATTATTTGGCAATGAACATCGTGGCGTATCAGATGAAGCCATTCGTTTAGCGGATGGGACGTTTATGATTCCAATGCATGGATTTGTGCAAAGTTTTAACATTTCCGTCGCCGCTGCTTTAACGCTATATGACGTGACGGAGCGGGCGCGTCGCCAAGCTGGTGAGGCGTATTATTTGCCGTTTGCGGAGAAAAAGGCGCTATATGAACAATGGATGTGGCAAACGCTTCAGCCGCGGCTGCGCCGGATGATGGAAATGCAGTTTCAAAAAAGCTGATCTTCGAAGGAAGGTCAGCTTTTTTATAAGGTAAGAAAGTATAAAATTTTACGATTAGGTGGAGTGCTGTCTAGCTCCAAGCGCCATCGGCTCGAGTCGTTCCGCCTCTTCTTTCGGCGGCTAAGTCTCCTCGGTAGGGCTTGTGCGATCTTCGCCGATAGACGGGCGCTTTGCGCTTTTCTTAACGTGTCTACTTAGTAGATTCCCGTTTAGGATAGCGAATCCTTTTTTTGTTTAAAAGTAGTTTCAATGGCGCATTTTCATGTTTTATCCACACAATCGAATATTTCATGAACAATTTTTGAACGAATCGTGACAAAAATTTTGCGTATTTGTGAACTTTTTCGCAAAACCGTTTCAAACATTTTCACTTTTGATATGTTAGAAACAAACGTATTGAGCATGGGATGTCATTTTGCAAATGTAAGGAGGAACACCGATGAAGCAAAGGGTGTGGAAATGGGCTTCGTTACTTCCGTTATCATTATTGATTTTTTTAAGTGGATGCAGTGAAAATATGCTCGTATTGCAGCCAAAAGGACCTGTGGCGAAAACGCAGTACGATTTAATTGTTTGGTCAGTTGGTTTTATGTTGCTCATTATTGTTGTTGTGTTTGTGTTGTTTGCTGTTGTGTTAATTCGGTATCGTGAAAAGCCAGAGAACGCTAATTACGAGCCACCGGAAGAAGAAGGGAACACGCTATTAGAAATCGTCTGGACGGCAATTCCGATCATTATTGTAACAGCGCTAGCTATTCCAACGGTCAAAGCGACCTTTGCCTTAGAAAAGCCGTCTCAGAAGAGCGTAAAACCGTTAACGATTCATGTTACCGCGGCAAACTGGAAGTGGATTTTTAGCTATCCGGAACAAAATATCGAAACGGTGAACTATGTCAATATTCCAGAAGACGTTCCTGTCAAATTCGAGTTGACATCAGTCGGTCCGATGAGCTCATTTTGGGTACCGCAGTTAGGGGGACAAAAATATGCGATGGATGGCATGGAAACGGAATTGTTCCTTGAAGCAGATGAGCCAGGTTCGTATATGGGGCGGAACGCGAACTTCACAGGAAAAGGCTTTACGCATATGGAGTTTGAGGTTGTCGCACAAACAAAAGATGACTTTAACAAATGGGTAAAAGACGTGCAGCAAACCGCGCCGAAACTAAGCAAAGAAAAATATGACACTATTTTAAAACCGGGGCTTGTTGGTCGGATGACGTTTTCGAATACGCATTTAGAATGGGTGGATCATTCGAAACAAAATAGCCATCATACGGGCAAAACAGAAGACCATCGTGAGAATGCAGAACATGACGAAGGAATGCACATGGAGCATCAAAGCCATCAATAGCATGCATTGTAGGGAAGGAGGAACAGGCGGATGAAATGGAGCGAATTTTTCGTGACGGGCGAGCCGCTAATTTATGCCGCGGACGTGTCCATTGTGTTGACGGTAATCGGCATTGTCTTTATTCTAACGTATTTTAAAAAGTGGAAATGGCTTTGGGATGAATGGTTGACGACGGTTGATCATAAAAAAATCGGCGTGATGTACATCATTTCTGCGGTGCTGATGCTGTTTCGCGGTGGGGTTGATGCGTTGCTGATGCGCGCGCAATTAACAGCACCGAATATGAAGTTTCTTGACTCTCAACATTATAACGAAATTTTTACGACGCACGGGACGATTATGATTTTATTTATGGCGATGCCTTTTATTATTGGGCTGATGAACATTGTCGTACCGTTGCAAATCGGGGCGCGTGATGTGGCGTATCCGTATTTAAATGCGTTAAGTTTCTGGTTGTTTTTTGTCGGAGCGATGTTGTTTAATATTGCGTTTGTCATTGGCGGTTCACCGGATGCAGGTTGGACAGCGTATTTTCCGCTTGCTGGGAACGAGTTTAGCCCGGGAGTTGGGAACAACTATTACGCGGTCGCTTTGCAAATTTCCGGTATTGGTACGCTCATGACGGGGATTAACTTTTTAGTCACTATTTTAAAAATGCGTGCGCCAGGAATGACGCTTATGCGCATGCCAATGTTTACGTGGACGATTCTGATCACATGTGTGTTAATTATTTTTGCGTTCCCGGTGTTAACCGTAGCGTTGGCATTGATGACGTTTGACCGTTTGTTTGATACACAGTTCTTTACGATGGCAAACGGTGGTATGTCGATGCTTTGGGCAAACTTATTCTGGATTTGGGGACATCCGGAAGTGTACATCGTTATTTTGCCATCTTTCGGGATTTTTTCAGAGGTTGTCAGTACGTTTGCTCGCAAGCGTCTATTTGGCTATAAAGCAATGGTTGGCTCCATCGTTGGAATTGCGTTTTTAAGTTTTATTGTTTGGGTGCATCATTTCTTTACGATGGGGGCAGGAGCGGCCGTTAACTCGTTTTTCTCGATTACAACGATGGCGATTGCGATTCCGACCGGTGTGAAAATTTTTAACTGGCTGTTTACGCTCCGCAAAGGGCGAATTCGCTTTACAACGGCGATGCTTTGGTCGCTCGCGTTCATTCCAAACTTCGTCATCGGCGGGGTTACCGGGGTGATGCTTGCGATGGCAGCGGCGGATTATCAGTACCATAATAGCTATTTCTTAATCGCTCACTTCCATTATGTCTTAATCGCAGGTACAGTGTTTGCCTGCTTTGCCGGCCTGCATTATTGGTATCCGAAAATGTTCGGTCATATGTTGAACGAACGGTTAGGCAAGTGGACGTTTTGGTTGTTTATGATTGGGTTTAACGTTTGTTTCTTCCCGATGTATTTCTTAGGACTCATGGGGATGACGCGACGCATGTACACATATTCTGCGGGACTTGGCTGGACGCCGCTTAACGTTGTCGCGTCAGTAGGCGCCGCTTTAATGGGAATTGGTTTTCTTGTGCTTTGCTATAACATTTATTACAGTGCACGTTACGGCGAGCGCGACATGACGGGAGATCCGTGGGATGGTCGTACGCTCGAGTGGGCGACATCTTCTCCGGTTGCGCATTATAACTTTGCGGTGATTCCAGAAGTGAAGGATTTGGATGCATATTGGGAAATGAAGAAATCCGGAAAAGGCTTTGAAATGGACGAGGAGAAATTGAAACCAATTCATATGCCAAGCAATTCCGGACGCCCGTTCTTAATATCGATTGCCTTTTTCTTTGCAGGGTTCGGCCTTGTGTTTAAATGGTTTACGCTAGCGATTATCGCTGCAGTATTCATCATTCTCGGTTTAATTCTTCGTTCGTTTGATGATGACGACGGTTACTATATCAGTGTAGACGAAATCAAGCGTACGGAGCGTTTGACGCGAAAGGAGGCATAAACAATGGCAGAAGCAGCTCATCATTATGATGAAACGATGCCATTAGAGTATCGAACAGAAGAAAGCCGCCTCAATATTTTAGGGTTTTGGATTTTCCTTGGCGCTGAGGTCGCGTTGTTTGCGACCTTGTTCGCCACCTATCTTGTCTTATTCCAACGAACTGGTCATGGACCGACTGCTGCGGATTTATTTGAAATCAAAGATGTCATGATTGAAACGCTTCTTCTTTTGACGAGCAGTTTCACATGCGGGCTTGCCGTATTTGAAATGCGCCGCCGCCGATTGACAGGGTTGCTAGTATGGTTGTTGGTGACGCTTCTGTTAGGAGCAGGGTTCATCACATTTGAGGTGCGTGAGTTCATCCATTATGTTCACGAAGGAGCAACGATGCAAACGAGCGCGTTTCTTTCAAGCTTCTTTGTGCTTGTTGGGACGCACGGAGCGCACGTGAGCCTTGGAATTGGCTGGATGACGCTCATTATTATTCAGCTTTTGCAGCGAGGATTTACGCCAAGAACGGCACGCAAAGTGTTTATTGTCAGCTTGTACTGGCATTTCCTTGACGTTGTCTGGATTTTCATCTTTACGCTAGTTTATTTGACAGGGATGGTGATGTAAGATGGGTACAAACTATCACCATGAAACATTTCCTTGGAAACATATTGTCGGGTTCATTTTATCGCTTGTTTTGACGTTTGCCGCATTGTGGATTGCGTTTTCTTCAGGGCTGGCGACAAAGGCGATTCTTGTCGGAATCGTGGTGCTTGCGGTATTGCAAGCAGTGTTGCAGCTATTTATGTTCATGCATGTAACTGAAAGCGACAGCGGCAAAATCCAAACGATCAATATGGCATACAGCTTTTTTATCGCGATTGTTGTCGTGGCAGGTTCGATTTGGACGATGGCGTTTGTGTTGTAACAATGTAGCTGGCTTTCCTTTTAAGGAAGGTCAGCTATTTATTTTATGGAGAGGAATAAAGGGATATAATTTTTGAAGTTTAAAAGGAAAAAATATGGTATATTGAGAATTTATTAATAGGGGGAGGCATTGATGGTGACCGTGAAAACATAGTTGTCCAAATGAAAGAAAGGAGAAAAAAGATTATGAAAAAACATGTTTTCAGTTTTATAGGGATGTTTTTTATATACTACGTCATTATTTCCCTGTTTAATCATGAGTGGAAAAGCAACATCGTGACGGCTTTCGTTTTTGCTGTTGTGTTTGAATTGTTTTCTATCTTCGTTGACGTTTGGCAAAATAAACGAAAAGGAAGCAAATGATTAGGGGAGCAAACTTCCTTTCCCGCAATCCTAGAATTTAAAGAAACAAAAAAATCCACCTTTTACGAAATAAGGTGGATGAGAGGTTTCTATAACACTTTTGATAGAAATGCTTTTGTCCGTTCGTGCTGCGGGTTGTCGAAAATGTCGCTTGGTGTGCCTTCTTCGACGATGTAGCCGCCGTCCATAAAGAGGACGCGGTCGCCGACTTCGCGGGCAAAGCCCATTTCGTGGGTGACGACAACCATTGTCATTCCTTCGTTCGCGAGCTGTTTCATAACGGATAATACTTCCCCGACCATTTCCGGGTCTAAAGCGGAAGTCGGTTCGTCAAATAACATCACTTTCGGCCCCATCGCTAATGCGCGGGCGATCGCGACACGTTGCGCCTGCCCACCGGATAAGGAATCCGGATAGACGTTTGCTTTATCTTGCAGACCAACTTTTTTCAACAGCTCCATTGCCGTGGCTTTCGCTTTTTCCAACGGCCATTTGCGCACTTTTAACGGTGCTAACGTAATGTTATCAAGCACGGTCATATGCGGGAACAAGTTGAATCGTTGGAACACCATGCCGACTTCTTCGCGCACTTTATTGATATCCGTGTTTTTGTCTTTCAAATGATACCCATCAATCACAATATCGCCTTCATCAAAATCTTCAAGCAAGTTTAAGCAGCGTAAAAACGTTGATTTTCCCGAACCGGAAGGACCGATGACAACGACGACTTCCCGCTCTTTAATATGGGCGTCAATTCCTTTTAATACTTGTAAATGGCCAAATGATTTTTTTAAATTCGTCACTTTAATCATTGCGTTGAATACTTCCTTTCCAAATAATGTAGTAGTTTACTGAGGGAAAGGGTTAAAATCAAATAAATGAGCGCGACCGTTAAATATGGCTCCCAGACGCGGTAATATTGCCCTTGTGCCGCTCTTCCCCAATACATTAACTCCGGCGCAGCAATAATCGCAGCGAGGGAAGAGTCTTTAATTAAAACGATAAATTCGTTCGCAAATGGTGGAATCATTCGTTTTAACGCCTGCGGCAAAATAACGTAACGCATCGCTTGAGCGTGCGTCATTCCGAGTGAACGAGCCGCCTCCATTTGCCCTTTATCAATCGATTGAATACCTGCACGGAAAATTTCAGCGATATAGGCTGCTGAGTTTAACGACAATGAGACAGCCGCTGAAACGGTTGGACTCGGTTGAGCAAAGAGAAGAGGCATGAGTCCGAAATGAACGAGCAAAATTTGTACGAATAAAGGCGTACCGCGGAAAAAGTTAATGTACCATTCAAATGGAAGGCGGACGAGCACCTTTTTCGACATTTTGCCAAGTCCAATCGCCAATCCAAGAATGGAGCCGACGATGATGGCAATTAAAGATAACCCAATCGTTAATAATACGCCTTGTAAAAAAAACGGGGCGTATTCTTGAATAATATCAAAGCGAAAATCCATTCTCCTCACCTTTCTTTATAAAAATTGCGTAACTAGCGATTAGTTACGCAATTTTTCCAATGTCGTTTATTGTTGTTTTAGCAAGTTGTCGACGTTTGGTTCATTTCCAAACCATTTTTTGTAGATTTCAGCATATTTTCCGCTTTTAATCACCTTTTTAATCGCTTCGTCGACTTTCGGTTTTAAGTCGCTTCCTTTCGGGAACATCAGTCCGTAAAACTCGGATTCAAAGTTTGTTGGATCTTCAATCGCTCTTAATTTTTTATCCGGGTTGTTTTTCACGTACTCATTGGCTACAGCGTTGTCTGTCACGACAGCATCAACGCCCCCGTTTAATAAATCCATAATCGCGACAACCGTGTTTTCAAACTTTTTAATGTTTTTATTTTCTGCGCCAAGCAATTTTTCAACCGCTGCTTGCCCAGTTGTTCCGTTTTGAACACCGACGACTTTTCCTTTTAAGTCAAGGGCGTTTTTAATTGGGCTATCTTCTTTTGTTAAAATCATATGCGTCGATTCAAAGTAAGGAACGGAGAAATCATATGTTTGTTTCCGTTTATCGTTGATAGTGATACCGGAAATGGCTAAATCCACTTCTTTTCCTTGTACCGCAGCAAAGAGCGGATCCCAGCCGATGTTTTTCAAGTCATAGTCAAGACCAGCTTCTTTCATGACAGCATCTAAGAAATCAACGTCGAACCCAACAATTTTTCCTTTGTCCATGTACTCAAACGGTGCAAACGAAGCGTCTGTGCCAATGGTTACTTTTTGCTTTCCTCCGCCACTTCCTGATGTTTGCTCAGCAGTTTTTCCACCGCACCCTGCTAGTGCGACAAATAGCGCAAGAACAACCGCGAACACGAATCCTTTTTTCATCCTGTTTCCCCCTTATATTTGAAACTCAATTTCTTTTATATTTATCCAGTGTCGAGTTCATCGTTTAGTTTAGGACACTGGCAGTAACGATTATCATACTATCAATCTTTTTTTATTTATGCAATACTTTTTATAAAAATAATTTTTTGTAACATTTAGAAAAGAAACCAAAACATCTCATCCGTGCATTTTATGTAATTTTTATAAAGATATTATATATTCTAAAAAATGAAAAAACAATAAGAATATATTTTTCGTGAAAATAATTTGTAGACTGGATAAGCTAAAGACGCGGAAGTATTTTTATAAAAAAATTTTAGAGTGGCATGTAATTCGCTATATTTTATTATTAATAAATAACCCGTGGTGCTAGATAAAATCGAGTAAGCATAAAAATAGCCCTTGCTTGTGGATTTCCTGTAGAATGAAAGTGCGATCCAACATTCGAAAGGAGAATCCCCATGCAAGAGCACTTTCATTTTACTACAGATCAAGTAAAGATTCAAAAACAATATGCAGCCATTTTCTTTTTTGTTTCTGCCCAGCTGTCACAAATTCAATTCTATCTTCAACGCCGCAATCGTCATTTGGTGAAACAAGAAGATGAGGTGATCATTGCTATTCATCTTTTAGGAAAGCTGCTTGGCTTCTCTTCCGAACGGGAATGGCATCGCTTTGTGACTGGGAACTTGTTTGCGGATGGACATTTTCTCGAACGTTCTCGCTACAATCGTCGTTGTCGAGCGCTGCGCTTTGCGATCAAATGGATACGCCATGAGCTAGCCAAACGTGGTCAACACCACGCCTATGCGGTCGTAGACAGTATGCCGATCGAGTTGTGCCATGCCGCAAGAATGTACCGCGTCAAACGATTTCAAGGAATTGCGGACATCGGGCTCTGTGCATCGAAAAAGCAGTGGTACTATGGATTTAAGCTCCATCTTCAGGTGACCGACCAAGGACTGCCCATGGGATACGTGGTAACGGAGGCGTCCTGTCACGATCGAACCGCAGCGGAAACCGTCATGACTCAAATTCCTCATCCTTTTAATTTGGGTGATAAAGGATTTATCAGTAGCGAATTGCAAAAAAAGTTGTATAAAGCATACCAAATCGCCTTTTGGACTCCATCTCGCAAAAACCAGAAACATCGCCCATCCGCATCATGGGAGAGATGGCTCAAACAAAAACGGAAAGTCATTGAAACGGTGTTCTCTGTCCTCGTCGATCAGTATCGTATCACAGAAATTCGTGCTAATTCGATTGCGGGATTTGAAGTAGCACTAGATGGTATCTTGTTGGCATATTCACTTGTAACACTTGGGATAGTTGAGCGCTAGCGCTCAACTAGCACCACGGGTAATAAATATTTATTTATTATTGATATAATAATATACAAAAACACCTTTCAACTATAGAAAGGTGTTTTCTTATAGAAGTCACTTCCAATCGGGATATAAGTCAATGCGGCGGTCGCGCCATGTCGTGACCGAGCCTTTTTCGCGCACATTGTACAGAAGCGACAAGTTAAGGTCCGCAACAACGACCATGTCGTCATTGATTTCTCCTTCCGCTAGAATGCCGCGCGGTGGAAATGGAATGTCGTTTGGTGTAATAATGGCGGCTTGCCCGAAATTCGCGCGCATAAAATCGACTGTCGGCAATGAACCGACCGTGCCGGTCGTGACGACGTACACTTGATTTTCCACAGCGCGGGCGTGGCAGCAATAGCGGACGCGATAAAAACCGTGTCGGTCGTCGGTGCATGACGGGCAAAAAATAACATCCGCTCCTTTCGCCCGCACGATGCGGACGATTTCTGGAAATTCAATGTCATAACATGTTAATAAAGCAATCGTTCCTTGTTCGGTTTCCCATACGTGCACGTCTTCTCCAGGGCTAATTCCCCATTCGTTTACTTCTGTCGGTGTAATGTGCAGCTTCGCTTGTGTATGAATCGTTCCGTCCGGTGTAAACAAATGGGCGACGTTATATAGTTTATTGTTTTGTGCGATGACGTGCGTGCCGCCAATTAAATACATATTGGTTTGTTTCGCAAGCGTGGTGAACAGTTCATAATATTGCTCCTTATAGGCAGGCAAGTCATGAATCGTTGCTTGTTTTCCATTTATCGGGATTGACAACAATTGTGTTGTAATAAATTCCGGAAAAAGGACAAACTGTGCGTCAAATTCTTGCGCGGTTTTGACGTAATGGGTAACTTGTTCGGCAAATTGTTCAAACGACGTAATCGTATGCAAATGGTATTGAACAGCACATACTCGCAACACATTCACTTCCTTTTTTCTTTTAACTATACCAAAAACAGGTACCATCACGGTACCTGTTTCTCTTAGTTCGCCATTAATTGTTTTCCGAACGCTTCGTCGACTGGAACGTAGTTGTAGCCGAGGTCGCGCGCAACTGCTTCGTATGTGATTTCGCCTGCGGCAACGTTGACGCCAAGTTTTAGTGCTTGGTTCTCTGCGATTGCTCGGTGAACGCCTTTATTGGCGATTTGCAACGCATATGGAATCGTCACGTTCGTTAACGCGATCGTTGATGTTCTTGGAACCGCACCTGGCATGTTCGCTACTGCGTAATGAACGACACCGTGTTTGACGTACGTTGGGTTGTCGTGTGTCGTGACGTGGTCGCTCGTTTCGACGATTCCGCCTTGGTCAATCGCAACGTCCACGATAACCGAACCAGGGGTCATTGCTTTTACCATTTCTTCTGTCACAAGTTTTGGCGCTTTTGCTCCTGGAATTAACACTGCGCCGATGACAAGATCAGATTCCGCCACCGCTTGGGCAATGTTCATTGGGTTGGACATTAATGTTGTAATATGGTTGCCGAAAATATCGTCTAGCTCACGAAGACGGTCTGCGCTTAAGTCGATGATTGTCACGTCTGCGCCTAAGCCGATGGCAACTTTCGCTGCGTTCGTACCGACGACACCGCCACCGATAATCGTGACTTTCCCGCGGCTGACGCCTGGAACGCCGCCAAGCAGAATTCCTTTTCCGCCTTCAGGCTTCTCTAAAAATTGTGCGCCGATTTGCGCAGCCATGCGGCCAGCCACTTCGCTCATCGGTGTAAGAAGTGGAAGCGTGCGGCCAACTTGTACGGTTTCGTAAGCAATGGCAGTGACGCCTTTTTCTTTTAACGCGCGCGCCAATTCAGGCTCTGCCGCAAGATGTAAGTACGTGAAAAGCACTAATCCTGGGCGGAAATAGTCGTATTCGCTTGGTAGCGGCTCTTTTACTTTCATGACCATTTCCGCTTGCGCCCAAACCTCTTTTGCGCTATCGATGATTTGTGCGCCAGCTTTTATATAATCATCGTTTGTGAAACCGCTTCCAATTCCTGCATCTTTTTCAATAATCACCGTATGTCCTGCTTGCACGAATGACATAACGCCAGCAGGTGTAATCGCCACACGGTTTTCGTTATTTTTTATTTCCTTCGGTACCCCAATAATCATAGATTGTCTTCCTCCCTCGAATATCCTCACCTGTAGTATACACAGTTTGCCCTATTTTTTATTTGTTAAGAAGAAAAAAAGACATCGCTTCATTTTGTGGAAATCCACAAAACTAATGCGATGCTTCATATTTCGCCAGCTTTATATCGATGTAAAGCTTTACTTTTTGATTCATGTCGTGTAAATCGATCTCTCCAATTTCGGCGATGCGCTTTAGCCGATAAGAAAGCGTATTTGGGTGAATGTTCAGCGCTTTGGCCGTTTCGTTGACGTTGCTGTCGTGGTCAAAAAACACTTCAAACGTCTCTATGAGGTTTGTGTGGTGTTTTTCGTCATATGCCTGCAATTTCGCCAATGCGGAATTCGTCAATTCCCCTTGCCGCTTTTTTTCGAGCAATAAGTCGAAAAATTGATATATGCCTAATTGTTGATATCCATAAATAGAAGCTGTTTGGGCAGGGAATTTTTCTTTCATCGATAAAACGGTTAACGCTTCTTTATAGCTTTTTTCAATGTATTCAAACGTTTCGTAAATGCCGCCAAAGCTGCTTTGAATATTTGCGATATGAAACCGCTCTTTCATTTTTGTCGCGAACGAAGCAATAAATTGGTTGCATTCGGCTAGCGGCTGGCGCGTTGATTTTGGCGCAGCAAGCAAAATAAAATCACTGCGGTCGACTGTATAGAGCAGCACTTGAATTTGTTGCGTCGTTTGTAAAATGTACGAAATTTGCTTTTCAATATCGCTTGTAATATCGTTTGCAAAGCGGAAAACGAACACAGAAAAGAGCGGAGCGGTTGGAATTTGCAAAAAATCGAAGTTTTCCTTAATTTCTTCATTGGCGGTAATATGCCCGGTTAATAATTTCCAAAAAAATTCTTGCACGCGTTCTTCTCGTTTGTTTCTCCGCATATACAGCTGCAATACTTTGTTTTTCGCCGCTTTTGCCGCTTTTTTCAACAGCTCTAAATCGTCTTTTGACAACGTTCGATCCGTTTCCAGCGCCCAAATAAATCCAATCACTTCTTGATTTTTCCAAATGGATACCGCTACGCGATTCCCGAGTCCAACTTCGGAAATCGTTTCAATGCGCAGCGGCTCTTGGCTACTTAATAATGCAGGAATGACCCCTTTTTTCCAGAGGCTGTTAATCACTTTTTCCGGTACACGGCGGCTAATAATCGTTGCCGTCCGCGCGGGGTCGGTATAATCGTCGTGCGCGCTATAGGCGATCAGCCGGTGGTTTGCATCTTCAATGGTAATTGGGCATTGCAATAAGTCGCTAATGCGGTCAGCAAATTCCTCTAAGCTGTCGAAATTTCCTTTGAACGGGTCATCTTGATATTTCACACATTTCCCCCCGTTGTCGATAAAATCAATTTCATTGTACTACAAATGTTGCTACAATGATAAAGGAGTGTTAGAAAAAAGGGGAGAAGAGGATGAAGTGGCAAACGAAGCAACAGTTGCGGAAATTGCTTTGCCGGCTTGTCGAGCATGCAAGCGTGAGCGGGTCGGAAGCGGAAGTGCGTTTGGCGGAGTATATCGCTGGCGAGTTAAGGACGCTTGATTATTTTCAAACACATCCGGAGTTTGTTCAGTTACACCCAACAGGCGACGGTCGCTATTTTGTAACGGCATTGGTGAAAAAAGCAGAACATATACGCGACACCGTCGTGTTAGTCAGCCATTTTGATGTCGTGGATGTGCAAGATTACGGCATATGGAAAGAAATCGCGTTCTCGCCAGAAACGCTGACGGAGCGGTTTTATGAACAAAAAGAGCAGCTTCCATTGGACGTACAGGCGGATTTAGCGCACGATGAATGGCTGTTTGGGCGCGGCGTCATGGATATGAAATGCGGGCTAGCGCTTCATATGTCGCTTGTCGAGCAAGCATGTGCCGGAAAATTTGAGGGGAATGTAGTATTGTTGACGGTGCCGGATGAAGAAGTGAATTCGGTCGGGATGCGCGCCGCTGTTCCAGCACTAGTTCAACTGGCGAAACAGCACGATTTAGACTATCGACTTGTGCTCAATTCCGAGCCGATGTTTACACGCTACCCTGGCGACCAGACGAACTATGTGTATACAGGCTCGATCGGCAAAGTATTGCCTGGGTTTTATTGTTACGGAAAAGAGACGCATGTCGGTGAACCGCTGGCGGGATTGAATGCGAACTGGATGGTGGCGCAAATTGCCAACGAACTTGAGTTAAATACCGATTTTTGTGAAGTGTTTGGCGGCGAAGTGAGCCCACCGCCGACCAATTTACTCCAAACGGACTTAAAAGAAGATTATTCGGTGCAAATTCCGCATCGGGCGGTGACGTTGTTTAATTTATTTTTGCAACAAAAATCGCTCGATGACATTACGGAATCGCTCATTGACTTGGCGAAACGGGCAGCAAAGCAAATCGAAACACGGTATGAAGAGCAGGCTGCTCGCTTTGCGCAATTGGAAAAATCGACACCGAAGTCGATTTCCGTGAATGTATGGACGTTTTCCGAACTAAGACAAAAAGCGGTGGAAATTGCTGGTGAAGAAAAAGTCGCGCAGCTAGAGAAGCAAGTATTTATGGGGGGAAGTAAAAAAGACGAGCGCGAGCGGACGATTGAATTCGTCGATCAACTTGGCATTCTTTGCAAAGATTTTGCGCCGATGATTGTGTTATTTTATGCTCCTCCGTATTATCCGGCCGTCAATTCAAGCGACGAACCGTTCATTCAGCGGCTTGTGTCGAGCTTGCAGCAATATGCGAAAGAAACATACGGTGTGACGCTTGTGCAGCAGCACTATTTCGGCGGCATTTCCGATTTAAGCTATGTCGGACTGCAACAGCCGCTAGCGTCTTTGCGCGTCTTAACAGCCAATATGCCGATGTGGAACCAAGGCTATACGTTGCCGATTGAAGCGCTAGCGGAATTTAACGTCCCGGTATTAAACGTCGGCCCCGTCGGTCGTGACGCCCATCAATGGACCGAGCGTCTGAACGTACCGTTTGCCTTTGAAACGGTCAAAGACTGGCTTGTATATACGTTGGAAATGGTGTTTGGAAAATAAAAAGATGCATCTCTATGAACAATTGCTATGTTTTACTAAAAGGATGTCCTGATTTCTGGGACATCCTTGTATGTATTAGGAATGTTCTTGATTTTATAGAAAAGAAAGATGGGATTTAGGATTATTTTACTATAAGGAAAAGAATTGACGTTTTTAAGAGGGGTTTGTCAATATAATAGTGTCGGCCGTCGATATTCCGTCGATGGGATATTACTAGCTTATGAGGTGACATCGTGTGAAGAAAAGGAAAAGGTATTCATTTCTTTCGTATGTGCTTGTGTTTACGTTAACCATTTCGACATGGACGCCATTTGTTAAGGCAGAGGAAACCTCTCCTCCATCTGTGGCAGAACCTATCCAAAGCTACACTGGTTCTCTTCCGAACGAAGTGCAAAAAGAAGAGCCCTCTTCTCGTGACCCGTATCCGAAAGAAAAAGAGCTCCCCTCTCTTCGAACGGAAACAGCGAAGGTCTACGAAAACTCTGATGGAACGTATACCGCAGAAGTGTATACGGAACCCATCCATTTTAAGAAAAACGGTCAATGGGTAGACATGGACAACACATTGGTTGAAAACTCGCAACAAGAATTCGAAAACAAAGCGAACCAATTTAAAGTGAAATTTCCAAAAAAACCGAAACAAAATCGCCAAGCAAGATTGTTTACATACGAAATCGCAGGGCACAACATAACGGTAGAGTTATCCGATGATGATGCTCCGGCAGCCAAACAATTTAAAGGAATCAAGGATATAGCCGGAACCTTCCAAAAAGAGCGCGTTCAATATAAGCAGCTCTATCCTGGTGTGACATTTGATTATGCTTTAGACGGAACGAAAGTCAAGGAAAATATTATTCTCGATTCTTATGAGGGGAATCATCGTTTTGCCTTCCATATTAAAGCCCAAGGGTTGAAAGCAGAGAAAAAGTCCTCTGGCATGATCGAATTTACGGATGCGAAAACAGGAAAGTTTTTATTTTATATCCAGCGTCCGTACATGTATGATTCGTCGAAAGAAGGAAATGTTTCGGAGCAGGTGACCCAAGAGATTACTCCTGTCGGTGATGGGTTTATCCTAACGGTCACGGTTGATGAGTCGTATTTAACCGATCCGAAGCGCGTCTATCCAGTTGTCATTGACCCTTGGATCGATGTGTTCGAAGCACAGGACGCATTTGTAGCAAGCGGTACTTCCAGCAATTACGGCAACTTAAATTATTTGTCGGTCGGGAAAGACCCGACACTAGGCAAAACGCGGACCTATCTGAAATGGACGTTGCCAACAATTCCAAATGCAAAAGTCACAGGGGCAAGCGTTGGTGTGTACCAGTATGTCCCTAACTCCTCCACACCAGCCGGACCATCCATTTCCTTACATCAGGTCACAAGCGTATTTAACGCATCTATCATCAATTGGAGCACACAGCCAAGCTTTGATCCAACTCCGGTCTCCACCAAATCAGAAACAAAAGCCGGATATAACTATTTTGCCGTTTCGGATTTAGTCAAAGGCTGGTACGATGGAACAAAGCCGAACTATGGCGTCGTCTTAAAAACGGATGATGCGCAAGAAGCGACAGCCGCCCAAAAATTATTCCACTCGACGGAATGGAGTAGTTCGGATGGGTCGCCATATGGAAAACCAAAACTCGTGATTTCGTATCGTTCGAAGAAGTTATTGGGCATTACGGATTACTGGACGTACACGCCGGATTTATTTAATGGTGAAGGAACCGCAGTAGTGAACGTGATGAACGGGAATATGGTATATGACATCCCGATTTTATCGCTTCCTGGAAGAACAGATGCTTTTCACTTAAAAATGGTATACAACAGCCGTTCGGACTTTGAAGATGTGTATGGATACCGCTGGACATTCAGCGCGCAACGGAAACTGATTCCAAACAGCGACAAGACGATCGTGGAGTATATAGATGAAAACGGCACGCATTACCATTTTAACAAACAGCAATACGATACAGGCACGGCGTACTCCGCGCCGGAGGGAACATTCTTTGCATTGAACAGCACGGCGGATGGCGGATACACGCTCAAAGAACCAGACGAAACGCTCTATTATTTCGACTCGCAAGGCCGGAATACGAAAATCGTTGATGAAAAAGGTAATACGATTTTATACACATTTAACGGCACGACCAATCAAATCACCAAAATTAGCGAGCGGTACGGCTCGGAAACAACGGGACGCGATTTGTCTTTGGTGTATGATCCAACGACGGGTCGATTACAAAAAATCACCGATTTCCGAGGAACGGAAACAACGTTTACGTATGATAGTTTAAATGGGCATTATCGTTTACGGACGATTACGTATGCGGCGAACCGGCCAGAGCGAAAAACAATTACGTTCGAGTACAATGACCAACAACAATTAATCTCTATTACGGACGGAAATGGAAACAAAGGAAAATTCGAATATGATGATCTCAATCGAGTGTGGAAGATCATTGATCCTCGATCCGATACCATCTTTGCGGAACTCACGTATCCGTCGGTGAATGAAACGATTTTTAAGGATGCCAACGGCAATCAAACGTATTACAAAAGCAATATCGATCAAGATTTAGCCACGGTCAATGTCGTCGAAATCATCGAGGACTATCAAGGAGCGAATCCATCGACTACGAAATACGAATGGAAAAATAATAAAATTACAAAAGTTATCGAACCTAACAAAGACACGGGAGTAGCGAATGGTCCAACAACCTCATCCGACTATGATGACAAAGGAAATTTAACGAACAGTGTCGCACCGGATGGTGAGGCTGTAACCAATCATTATGACAGCAAATCCAATTTAACGGATTCGACGACAAGTGCTGGTTTGTCCGAGCAAAACGTATACGACAGTGTCAGTAATCTATTATTCTCAACAGATCCTTTGGGAATGACCGATTACTTCACCTACGATCGTTACGGAAATACCGTGTCATCGGTGACTTCATCGTCGCTTGCGGTCAATCCGGTGGTCAATAGTAGCTTTGAATCGGTTGGAACGAATAACTTGCCGACGAGCTGGACGATTCGCACCGGCAGTGAATATTCGATCAGCACTGACCATGTATTTGGCACTCAATCAGCCAAAATTACGCTGACGGGAACCGAAGGGGCACGCTATTACTACCAAGATGTACCGATTAGCACGCCGCTAGCAGACAAGACGTATACAATTTCTGGATATATTAAAACAACGAATGTTACGGGATCAGGAGCGCGAATCCGAATTTATTTTAAAGACAGTAGCAACCAATATATTAAAGACAACTCAGGAAATACCATTGTATATGGAAGCCCTTATGTTACAGGAACAAGAGACTGGATGCCAATTTCTCATACCTTTACTGCACCAAGCAATACGGCATACATTCATATCGAATGTATCTTTACAGGAGCAGGAACGGCTTATTTCGATGGCATTCAGTTGGATCAAGGGGCTATCGTAACCGAGTACGCTTCGAATGAAAACGTCAGTATGGAAGCCGGAAGCGGAACGACGCTTGACAATTGGACATTAAATGCGTTTGGTACAGGGGATGGCAGAACGACCGAGCAGGCAAAAGCCGGACAATATTCGGTGAAAATCACTGGTTTAAGCAGTGCGAGCCGTTATGTCGGACAACAAGTTTCCGTCAGTGGGAAAAAAGGCGATCCATTGACATTGTCCGGCTGGGCGTATGTGAAAAATCCAAATACGACAGGCACTTTTGCCTTGCAGTTGACGTTCACGTATACGGATGGAACAACGGGAACGTTTACAATTCCGTTCGATAAAACATTGACGGATCAATGGCAGTTTGTGAAAAAGACGTTCCGGGCGGCGAAAGATTTTAGCCAGGCGAAAATTTACGGCCTTTATAACAACCAATCCGGTACGGTCTATTTTGACAATATGAAGCTTGAAGAACGGGCTTCGACTTCGACCACGACATATAGTGCGGACGGCAATTTTGTCACAGCGGAAACGGATGAATGGAACCAAACGACATCGTACGGTTACGATGCGAATGGAAACGAGACATCCGTCACAACACCGGCTGGACGAAATACGACATACACTTACACTTATTTGGACCAACTAAAATCTGTGACAATGGTCGATCCGTCAGGACAACAAAGCATTACGACCCAGTATACGTACGATACACAAGGGAACTTGAAAACTCGTACGGATCCAAAAAACAACGTCACTACATTTGATTATAATGAAATTAACCTGTTGAAGTTCCAACAAGATCCGTTAGGGAAGTTTATTAAGTATGATTATGACCCTAACGGAAATGTGAAATCGGTCGAACAAGGAAAAGGTCCAACGGTTGTTCTTGCCAAGCGAGAATTCAAATACGACAGCAAACACCAACTAACGGAAAAATGGGTCAACAGCCAGAAAGTCGCTTCGTATACGTACGATTATGCCGGAAATGTGACGAGCATTGACGCGAACGGCCAAACGTATTCGTTCACGTATGACACGTACAGCCGCTTGAAGACGTCTCAAGAACCGAGCGGGTACCAGCTGCAAAACAACTATGTGACAGATTCAAACAGCTCATCGAACGGGCTGCGCAGTTCCTATGTGGAAACGACTGGCGGCCATTCATATACCACGACATTTGGATACGACGTCTTACAGCATCTAACGTCCATTCAAGTGCCGACGGGCCAAACGACCGAGTTTTATTACAATGAAAAAGGCCTGCCCATCCGTACAAGTTTGAAAAATAGCGCTAATACGTCTTCCTTCCATGTTTATTCATCCTATGATGATGGGGGACGATTAACCGCCCAGCGTGTTATCGGCGGCGATGCGTTGGATTTGACATACAGATACGATGCGGATGGCAATATCGTGACGTACTTTGACGGCGTGAACACGCATACGTTTACGTACGATTTCGCCAACCGCTTGAAGTCATGGACGTACCAAGGCAACACCGTTCCATACGACTACGATGCGGCGGGGAACTTGAAAAATCCGCATGGCAAGACGTTGACGTTTAATGCGGCCAACGAAGTCGAAGGGTTTACGTATGATGACGCCGGCAACCTTCTGCAAGACGACCGTTACCAATATACGTGGGATGGAGAAGGGCGTCTTCTTTCAGTCAAAGACGTAAACGGGAACACCATCGCCAGCTTCACGTATCGTCCAGATGGACTCAGAGAAACGAAAACAGTCAATGGCGTCACGTACCATTATCACTGTGACGGCACGAACTTAATCCGCATCACAGATGACAGCGGACAAACCGTATGGGCATTCACATGGGCGAATGGCAAGCCAAATACGGTCACGAATCAGAATGGCGATACGTTCTACTACGTCACGAACTACCGCGGCGATGTCGTGCGGATTGTGGATGAAAATGGAGCGACGGTCGCCAATTACAGCTACGACCCGTGGGGAAAAGTGCTTTCGGTTTCGGAAAATACGGCAGTAGCTGGACAACCGTTAGGATATGCGGGATATTATTATGATAAGGAAACAAAGCTGTACTACCTGCAAGCACGGTATTACGATCCAGAGACGGGGCGGTTTATCTCAAGAGATCCAGATCCGGGAGACCAAGACGATCCGATCACTCAAAATGCCTATACGTATGCCAATAACAATCCGGTGATGAATGTCGATCCGGATGGGCATTGGGCGGTGGATGCGATGTGGCTGATTATGGATACCGCTGCATTTGCGTCCAATCCATCGTTATCCGGTGCAGCATGGATTGCGGCCGACTTGGCTTCCTTTGCGGATCCGACGGGAGTAGCCTCTACGGTAGCGCATGAGGGAAGGGCAATTAAAAGAGCGAGAACAGCTGTTATTTATTTGAGGAAAAATATAGATACTGGGGCTGTTTATGTGGGAAGAGCGAAAAGTTGGGAAAGGTTCTTAAAAAGGCAACGTGAACATGGAAGAAAGGGTGGGAGATATGTGTACAAAGTTCTTCAAAGAACAAGGCCCGGTCGTCAGGCTAGGAGATACGAGCAAAAATGGATCAATCGATTAGGTGGACCGGAAAGATACGGGGGCTGGCTAGAAAATAGTAGGCATGAGATAAGTCCTAAAAAATGGGGTAAATACAGTATATAGGAAAGGTGATTGTCTTGAGATTAAGTAAAAATTTCAATGAATTAGAAAAAAGCGTGCAAATAGGGATCGTAAAAGTCTTTCTTCCGGACTATAGTTCTAAAGAATTTTTTATTTTTGAGGACTTGGCGACGTTATTAGATATGGAATCTAACTTTGAGGCGGAGTTTTTTCTAAAAAGGGAGATAAAAGAAAGAGGTCTTATCGGCAACATTACTTTTGACTCGGAAAGTGACTATGTTTCAATAAGAACTAAAAGCTCGGATCTTATTTTATCGGTTGCCCTTTTAATCAATGATTTACGAAACTATTCTGTAGAAAAAACTATTATTGATGAATATCGAAAATTATTAACCAAATGGAAAGCTCCAAAGAGGCAAAAATGGGTAATAGGAGATATTTTTTCCATACCATTATCAGATGGTACTTATTACTTTGGACAAATAGTGGAATTAGTAGAAGGGTTAACCCCTATTTGCATTTTATTCGATTTAAATAAAAGTACATTACCAACACATGCAGAGCTTGCTAAAGCAGAGATTTTAACAGCGCTGAGTTTGATTCCTGATAAGTTAGATGATTATTCTTTTAAAATCATTGGTCAATTTCCGCTATTTGCGAAAATTAAAGAAAACATTAGGAGGGATCCAATTCGGAATACTCAGTATAGCAGTATAATATTAATAGAATATTGTGAATATATTAAATTTAATAAACGATCTTATAAGTTTGAGGACATTGCATCCAATAAAGAGTTTGTGATTCGATTAGGTTAAGTGAAAGATTTTCTATATATTAGGTTGTTATGGTATGGGCTGTCTAATAGTCGAAAAAACGACTTATTTTAGGCAGCCTATCTCAATGTTGAATATGTCGATAAATCCCAATTATCGCCTAATGTTCTTGGAAACGACTCTCTTCAATTAGTCTATACGTACAACATTGACGGCAATATCATAGAGCTACCTCAACGGCACGTCCCTCATACTTTTTGTACGATTTTTCCAACCGCTTGAAGTCATGGACGTACCAAGGCAACACCGTTCCATACGACTACGATGCGGCGGGGAACTTGAAAAATCCGCATGGCAAGACGTTGACGTTTAATGCGGCCAACGAAGTCGAAGGGTTTACGTATGATGACGCCGGCAATCTTCTGCAAGACGACCGTTACCAATATACGTGGGATGGAGAAGGGCGTCTTCTTTCAGTCAAAGACGTAAACGGGAACACCATCGCCAGCTTCACGTATCGTCCAGATGGACTCAGAGAAACGAAAACAGTCAATGGCGTCACGTACCATTATCACTATGACGGATCAAACTTAATCCGCATCACTGATGACAACGGCCAAACGGTATGGGCGTTTACATGGGCGAATGGAAAGCCGAATACGGTGACGAATGCAAATGGCGATACGTTCTACTATGTCACCAACTACCGCGGCGATGTCGTGCGGATTGTGGATGAAAATGGAGCGACGGTCGCCAATTACAGCTACGACCCATGGGGCAAAGTCCTATCTGTTTCTGAAGATGCGGCTGTTGCTGGACAACCGTTAGGATATGCGGGATACTATTACGATAGAGAAACAAAATTGTACTACCTTCAAGCACGGTACTACGATCCAGAGACGGCAAGGTTGATTTCGAGGGATCCAGATCCAGGAGACAAAGATGATCCGATCACTCAAAATGCCTATACGTATGCCAATAACAATCCGGTGATGAATGTCGATCCGGATGGGCATTGGGCGGTGGATGCGATGTGGCTGATTATGGATACCGCTGCATTTGCGTCCAATCCATCGTTATCCGGTGCAGCATGGATTGCGGCCGACTTGGCTTCCTTCGCGGACCCGACGGGAGTAGCCTCTACGGTAGCGCATGCGGGAAGATTGGGAAAAGCAAGTCACATGGTATATGCTCTTGTAAAGGGGGAAGAAGTGGTATATGTGGGAAGGACAACAAATGCAGCTCGTCGAGAAGCAGCACATAAATTAGTTCATAAGGATGCGAGATTTCAACCTGTTGCAAAGAATTTGACATATGCTCAGGCAAGAGGGTTAGAGCACCGACTATACTTAAAATATGGTGGTAAGAAAAAGTTAAGAAATCGAATTAGACCAATTAGCAAAAGGAATAAAAATTATAAATACTATATGAGTGTATCAAGGGGACTTATTAAATGAAGGAGGTAGATTGTATGAATAAAACCATCTCACAAATAAATAAGTTACTATTTCAAGAATTAGGTCAAATAAATACGGAAGAGGATTTTAAAAAATTAGAACAGCTATTGCTGGCCATTCTTCAGTACGATCAAAGAAAATATAAGCAAAAATATGTTTTCGATTTAAAAGTTAAAACAAAAAACTGGCCTGTTAAATTTAAAGAGATTTATCCGAATCAGATTTTCGAAATTTATTTGGAGAATATTGACCGATTTGCTTATGGGGTGATCGTGGGAGGCAATTTTAAAGAAAATCGGGACGATGACATTATTATTGGTTACTTGAATCATTTCTCTAGCGAACAATTATCGGTTGATCAGATTTTTGAATTCATTCGGCTAAAACATTTCCTATTTTTTGCCAATTCAGGTCTCTATTCTATTATCAATTATCGATGGAAGTTTGTGGGTTCGTTCCCATCTGAAATACTTAATCAAGATGAACTGCAAAAGCTAGAGTACTCCACTAAATTTTTGGGCAAATACTATAAAAGCGTGGGAAATAGTGTAAGACCTATTTTAGAATGCGAGATCATCTCTGAGGAAGAAGCGAGCCATATTATGAATCCGTTAGGGATTATCGGAGACAAGGAAATTGAAAACATACTAGAGGATTACTATAAAAGCAGCCACACCTCTAGTTTCATTTAATCCTCGTCATACGAAACAGCCGTTTTAAAATTTATATATTGCTAATAAAAAGGAGGGGAACTCAGGAAATCCTCTCCTTTTTATTTGTAACTATTCAGCCGATACATAGAAAAAGTTTACGAGATCGGGTTTTTTCTGCTTCCCTTGTCTATACTAGTACCATCCAAGACATGGGAGGTGAACAGGATGGCAAACGTTGTTTTTGATTTCCAACAAGCGGTCTTCACAATCGAAAGTATGGTGGCAAAAATCGAGCGCCAAGCGCAAACAATCGAAAAACTCCTCAAAGAAAACGAGCAGCTAAGACAAGAAAACCAGCAATTGAAAGCACGTATCGCAGAATTAGAAGTCCGTACGAAAAAAAACAGTACCAATAGCCATTTCCCGCCGTCTTCTGACCGATTTGTGGAAAAATCCCCTTCTCGCCAAACGTCGGGGAAACAGCCGGGCATCGAGGAACGACGCTCCGCCAAGTACCGAATCCTGACCACCGAGTCCTTCACCGCGTGACCGAATGCAAAGGATGTGGTCAATCTTTAGAACATATCGCTCCGCTTCAAGTAGACATTCGCCAAGTGTTCGATCTTCCAGTGGTTCGCATGGAGGTCACTCAACATGAACGGGAAGTGAAGTGCTGTCCGGAGTGTCATCTTGTCCAGCAGGCAGAGTTCCCTTTTTATGTCACGAATCATGTCCAGTACGGACCAGCCATCACTTCCCTTGTTTTATACTGGAATCATGCGCAGTTGATCCCGTGCGAGCGTGTCACGGAGATGGTCAAAGCGTTAGTTGACCATTCGATGAGTGCAGGCACAGTCGTAAATATGACGAGACGGTAGCAGCCTGTGATAGAAGTAGCGATCAAAGAGATCGAAACCGCGTTGCTCACCTCCAGCACGTTACACGTCGATGAAACGAGTCTGCGTGTGAACGGAAAGAACCAATGGGTGCACGTGGCTTCCACTGCCAAGGCCACACGATATGGGCTGCATCGCTCCCGTGGAAAGAAAGCGACGGACGACATCGGGATCTTGCCGCAGTACAAAGGAACGATGGTGCACGATGCGTATTCGGTGTACCCGATGTATACAGAGGCGAGCCATGCCCTTTGCCACGCCCATCATCTTCGAGAGCTTCGGGCATATACAGAACTTTACGGTCATTCATGGTCGAAAGAGATGACCGAAGCATTGTTGGCGATGAAACAGGCGGTGGAGAATGCTGGCGGAGCTCTACCGGAAGAGGAAGTCCGGTATTGGGAAGCCGCGTACGACAAGCTTCTAGAGAATGGTCGCCGAGAACTCGAGGAGCGTTGCCGACAGGGAAAGCATCCCGGCGTCCGCCATGCGCAGAATTTCATCCAGCGTCTAGAAAAGCGCAAGCAAGAAGCGCTTCTCTTCCTGCGAAAAAAAGAAGTGCCGTTTGACAACAACCAAGCCGAGCGCGATTTGCGGATGGTGAAAGTCAAACAAAACCCATGGTGCTAGTTGAGCGCTAAGCATAATCTTGATAAATTTTTAAAAAAGTATGGAGGGAACGAAAAGAAGGCGTATAGTGCAATTTATTCGGCAACGGTGAGGCATGTAAAATCTAAGGGGATCAAAGGTAAATTTGAAGAAGTTGTCAATGTGTACGGCACAAGAATAACAGTAAGAGGGAATATTGTTGTGCCTGTCACCTGTCGAATATTTTCAAGATAAGCAAAGGGGTCTCCCTTTGTTTTTTGTTTGAAACACTGTGGTTATACCAATATAATGAAACTGTACAGTGACTTTACACTTGTCAAAAGAGGAGGCTTGTCATGAATCAACAAGCGATTTCGCGGCGGAAGTTGCTAGGCATTGCCGGGCTTGGCTGGATGTTTGATGCGATGGATGTCGGGATGCTGTCGTTTATTATCGCGGCACTGCAAAAAGAATGGAATTTAACTGCTGAACAAATGGGGTGGATCGGCAGCGTCAACTCAATCGGAATGGCGGTCGGGGCACTTTTCTTCGGGCTGTTAGCGGATCGGATTGGTCGAAAACACGTCTTTATTATAACGCTTTTATTATTTTCGATTGGCAGCGGGCTTTCCGCGTTTACTGCGACATTAGCGGCATTTTTAGTGCTTCGCTTTTTCGTCGGCATGGGGCTTGGCGGTGAGCTTCCGGTCGCGTCGACATTAGTGGCAGAAAGCGTGCCAGCAAGCGAACGCGGCAAAACGGTCGTTCTGCTAGAAAGCTTTTGGGCGTTTGGCTGGCTTTTAGCGGCAGTGATCTCTTATTTCGTCATCCCAACGTACGGGTGGGAGCTGGCGCTAATTTTAGGCGCTGTTCCGGCGCTTTATGCCGTCTATTTGCGCTGGAATTTGCCGGACTCTCCGCGCTTTTCTAGAGCGAAAAAAAGCTCTGTTTGGGCAAACATCGTAAGCGTATGGTCTTCTGCATATCGGCGGGAAACGATTATGCTTTGGGTGCTTTGGTTTTGCATCGTATTTTCCTACTACGGCATGTTTTTATGGCTGCCGAGCGTCATGGTCATGAAAGGGTTCAGCTTAATTAAAAGTTTTCAATACGTGCTCATGATGACATTGGCACAATTGCCAGGCTATTTTAGCGCCGCTTGGCTCATTGAACGTGCCGGTCGAAAATTTGTTCTTATTGCGTATTTAATCGGTACAGCAGTCAGCGCTTACTTTTTCGGCAACGCCGAGTCGCTTACATGGCTAATGGTGTTTGGGATTTTGTTATCGTTCTTTAACCTCGGGGCGTGGGGAGCGCTTTATGCGTATACCCCAGAGCAATACCCGACATCCATTCGCTCTACAGGCGCAGGTATGGCGGCGGCGTTCGGACGAATTGGCGGTATTCTCGGACCGCTCTTCGTCGGTTATCTTGCTGCACAAAAAACAGAAGTAACGACGATTTTTGCGATTTTCTGCATGGCGATTTTCGTTGGAGTGTTAGCGGTTGGTCTGCTAGGAAAAGAAACGAAGCAACAAGAATTGGCGTAGCTTAAGCATAACCATTGACAAAAAAGGGAAGGAGCGATACGGTTATTATTATTGCTCTTTCCCTTTTATTTTTTGAAAAAGAGGTTAGACTGGATGACAAAAGTATGGACATATGTTTCGCTTGTATTGGTGATGATTATTTGGGGCGGCAATGTCGTCGCCATTAAACTATTAGTCAATGCGTTTACGCCGATTACGATTACGGCGCTTCGTTTATTTGGCGCAGCGCTGACGGTGTTTGTTGTGCTGGCTGTCATGCGGCAATCGTTTCGGCTGACCGCTCGGCAAATGGCGGCTGTCTTTCTCGTCGGGCTATGCAACGTCGTTGGTCATCACTATTTTTTAGCAACCGGTTTAACGAAGACGACTGCCTCCAATGCCGGCATTATTTTAGGCATGTCGCCGCTTGTGACCGCACTGTTTGCGGCGGTTTTATTGCGCGACCGACTGCGGCCGCTGAAACTGCTCGGCATTGTTCTAGGCTTTACAGGGGTTGTCTTTATCGTGACGCACAGCTCGGCGAAAATCGGCGCGGTTTCTATTGGGGACGTATATATTGTTGGCGCTGTGTTGACGCAAGCGATTAGCTTTATTTTCATTAAGAAACTTGCCCAAACCGTCGATGTCGTTGCTCTTACGGCATGGATGTTGCTGATGGGGTCAACCATTTTGTTTTTGATTGGGCTTGCGACGGAACAAGGCGGTCTCGGGCAGCTTGCGAAAGGAAGCGGGTCAATCTGGTTCGTCTTTTTCGCCTCGGCAGTCGTTGCGAGCGGGATAGGACAAATGATTTACAATCGTGCGATTCAACGTCTCGGCGCTTCGGAGGCGGCCGTGTTTATCAATTTGTCGCCATTTTTTTCGCTCGTTGCGTCCGCGTTGTTTTTAGGAGAAACGATTCATTTGGTGCAATGGTTCGGCTTTCTCTTCATCGTCATCGGCGTTTTGCTTGCGTCAGGGGCGCTCGAAGAACTCGTTCTTTCTTCGTCGCGCAAACAAATGACAGGGTAGGTGGGATACGTGCAGTTCGTTTCGATAGTCATCCCAACGTTTAATCGACCGTATCCGCTTGCGGAGCTATTGGAATCGTTAAGCAGACAAACGTATTCCAAGCTGGATATCATCATCGTGAACGACGGTGGCGAGCGGGTCGACGACATCGTTGCGCTTTATCCAGAACTAGACGTTCAGCTGATTCATTGTGCGGAAAACGTCGGGCACGTCGAGGCGCGCAACATTGGCGTTAAAGCGGCAAAAGGCGACGTCATTATGCTTTGTGACGATGATGACTTATTGCTTCCTTGCCATGTAGAGCGGATGGTGTTAGAGCTAGCCGATGCCGATTTCGTTTATTCTGATGTTGAAATTTTCCATTACCGCGTCGAGAACAATCAGCGCATCCCGACGAAGCGGTTTTTGTTCGCTTACGACGATGACCGAGAAGCGATGCGCCAATTTTCGACGTACGTCCCGTCTGGCAGCGCATACCGCCGGGAAATTCATGAAAAAATCGGTTACTTTGACCCATACGTTAACAACTATTGGGACTGGGATTTTTTCTTGCGAGTGTCCGCGTCCTTCCGCGTCAAACGCGTCGCCGTCGCTAGCGTCTTATACGCCTTTTCGAACGAAGGAGACCATTTGTCGCGACAGATGAATGACAAGCGGAAAATGTATTTAGACCGACTCTCCAAAAAGCACGGTCTTGGTAATTTGCCAACGAAAAATTTTTGGCTACTTTTAGAAGAGCCGGAGGTGGCGAAGCGAAAAGCGCCAAGCAAGGTCATTTGGGACGGAACACCAATTGTGTCGCGGTTGCACCGTCTGTAAAAAATTTCACGATGCCATTGACGAGCGTTTTTGGATTTTGTTATGATAAATAGCAAAATATGATATTGCAACGATGACGGATGAATAGTAGTTGCCCCTCTCTTCGAAAGCGAGCCGGGGATGGTGGAAGCCTGGTGAAGACGGTCAATGAAACGGCACTCCAGAGTTGCGCATGAAAAGTGGATGCATGTTGCATCAACTAGGGTGGAACCGCGGGAGTTACGCTCTCGTCCCTAGGCGAACGGCCTAAGGACGAGAGCGTTTTTGTTTGAAAAAAGATGAAGGAGGAAAAAAAGATGGCAGTGACAATGGAACAAATCGTTGCCCACGCGAAACATCGCGGCTTTGTTTTTCCAGGTTCGGAAATTTACGGTGGATTAGCGAACACGTGGGATTACGGTCCGTTAGGGACAGAGTTAAAAAACAATATTAAGCGCGCATGGTGGAAAAAATTTGTGCAAGAATCGCCGTACAACGTCGGCTTAGATGCGGCCATTTTAATGAACCCAAAAACGTGGGAAGCATCCGGTCATTTAGGCAACTTTAACGACCCGATGATTGACTGTAAACAATGTAAAGCGCGTCATCGCGCCGATAAGCTCATCGAAAACGCCCTAGAAGCAAAAGGGATCGAGATGATCGTCGACGGGCTTCCATTTTCGAAAATGGAAGAGCTGATTAAAGAGCATAACATCGCTTGTCCAGATTGCGGCAGCCAAGATTTCACGAACATCCGCCAGTTTAACTTAATGTTTAAAACATTCCAAGGCGTCACCGAATCAAGCGCAAACGAAATTTACCTTCGCCCGGAAACAGCGCAAGGCATTTTCGTCAACTTTAAAAACGTACAGCGGACGATGCGCAAAAAACTTCCGTTCGGGATTGCGCAAATCGGAAAAAGCTTCCGCAACGAAATCACGCCAGGAAACTTTACGTTCCGGACGCGCGAGTTTGAACAAATGGAGCTAGAGTTTTTCTGCAAACCAGGCGAAGAATTGCAATGGTTTGACTATTGGAAACAGTTTTGTGAGCAATGGCTGTTATCGTTAGGAATGAAAAAAGATAGCATTCGTTTGCGCGACCATTCGCAAGAAGAATTGTCGCACTATAGCAACGCGACGACCGACATTGAATATAAGTTTCCATTCGGCTGGGGCGAGCTATGGGGTATTGCGTCTCGCACCGACTATGACTTAAAACAGCATATGGAACATTCGGGCGAAGACTTCCACTATATCGACCAAGAAACGAACGAACGCTACATTCCATATTGCATTGAACCGTCGCTTGGCGCAGATCGCGTCACGTTAGCGTTTATGATTGACGCGTATGAAGAAGAGGCGCTTGCAGACGGAACGACACGCACCGTCATGCGCTTACATCCAGCGCTTGCACCATACAAAGCGGCCGTATTCCCGCTCTCGAAAAAATTGTCGGAAGGCGCACGGCAAGTGTTTGCGGAGTTGGCGAAACATTTCATGGTCGATTACGACGAGTCCGGCTCGATCGGCAAACGCTACCGCCGCCAAGACGAAATCGGCACACCGTTTTGCATTACGTATGACTTTGATTCTGAACAAGACGGGATGGTGACAGTGCGCGACCGCGACACAATGGAACAGACGCGCGTACCGATTGCCGAATTAAAACGCTTTTTAGAAGAAAAAATTCAATTTTAAGAAAGAAAAGGCTATCCTATAAGCAGGGTAGCCTTTATGTTAGAAAGGAGTGGAAGCAATGAGCGTGCTAAAAAACGATTGGGCTCCTTTATTGCAAGAAGAATTCACCAAACCATACTACATAAAACTAAGGGAATTTTTAAAAGAAGAGTACCGGACGCGGACGATTTATCCGGATATGTACGATATTTTTAATGCGCTTCATTATACGTCATACGAACAAGTGAAAGTCGTCATTTTAGGACAAGACCCGTACCACGGCCCGAATCAAGCGCACGGATTAAGCTTTTCTGTCAAGCCCGGTGTTCCGCTACCGCCTTCGTTGCTTAATATTTTTAAAGAGCTGCATGACGACCTCGGATGTTACATTCCGAACAACGGCTATTTAGTGAAATGGGCGCAACAAGGGGTACTTTTGTTAAACACCGTTTTAACGGTAAGGCGAGGGGAAGCAAACTCACATAAAGGAAAAGGATGGGAGTACTTTACCGACCGCGTCATTCAATTAGTAAACGAAAAGGAAGAACCGGTCGTCTTTCTTTTATGGGGACGGCATGCGCAAGCAAAAAAAGACCTCATTACGAATTCGCGCCATTATATTATTGAAGCGCCGCACCCAAGCCCGTTTTCTGCTGCCCGCGGCTTTTTCGGCAGCCGCCCGTTTTCCAAAACGAACGCCTTTTTTCGACAGACAGGGAGGGAGCCGATTGACTGGCAAATCGAAAACGTGTGAACAGCGAGTAAACTGTTACCGCTGTCACCATTTTTATATCACATGGGATCGACAATTTCCGCGCGGTTGTCGCGCATATAACTTTAAAAGCACGGCGTTGCCGTCTGTTGTTGTCAAACAATCTTCTGGCACCACGTGCTTAAAATTTGCAGCGAAGCAATCATAAGGAGATGGTTATGCGGTCATCCAAACCTGTTTTCTTATCTATTTTGGCGATGGGATTGGCAATTGGTGCAGGGACGATTGGCTTCATTCTTTCGGAACATCTTTCGTTTTTCGATGCACTATGGCTGACGGTCGTGACAATTTTGACGGTCGGGTACGGCGATACGGTACCGCAAACGTTTTACGGAAAGCTGTTTGCTCTACTCATTATTCCGGTTGGCATTAGCATCGTCACGTATGCGACAGGGGCAGTCGCCTCGATGATGATGGAAGGGGAATTTTCCAAAACGGTGCGGAGGAGAAAAATGCGGAAAAAAATTGATTCGTTGTCCAATCATATTATTGTATGCGGATTTGGCCGCGTTGGGGAACAAGTTGTGCGGGAATTGGTTAAAAATGGGACGCATGTCGTCGTCGTGGAGAAAAACGTAGAACGGCTAGAAGCAGACGATTCGTTCCTTTATATCGAAGGGGATGCGACCGAAGATGAGGTGTTGGTAGCAGCGGGGATTGAGCGTGCCGCAGGACTAGTCGCCGCATTGCCGGCAGATGCGGATAATGTGTTTATCTCGCTGACAGCGAAAGGATTAACCCGTAACATCCAAATTGTCGCGCGGGCGGAACGGCCGGAGACAGAAGAAAAGCTTCGGCGCGCCGGTGCGGATAAAGTGATTAATCCGTCTTTTTTAAGCGGCCGCCGCATGGCGATGACGATTTTAAAGCCTGTTAGCGTTGATTATGTCGACACGATTTTCCATGACCATGAAGAAGAATTTGCATTGGAAGAAATTCGTCTATCCCCACATTCTCCGCTAGCAAACCGATTGTTACGGGAAAGTGAAATTCGCCCTCGCTACGGCGTCACCGTTGTCGCCATTCAACGCGGCAATGCAATCATTAGCAACCCATCATCCGACGAAGTGTTGCAAGCGGGTGATTTAATCATTGTATTTGGAAAAAAAGAGCAGTTGGCTCGTTTTGAGGAAATAGCAAGTTCAGAAAAAGGTGCCCCATAACGGTCGGGACACCTTTTCGTTTAGATGAGTTGATAAATGCGCGCTTCATGCGGCCGCATATGCAACATAGCGCCTGTTTCTTGACTGTCGGCATAGTTGCCGAGCAAAAGTTCACGCGTATAGGCAGATAACGCCGACGGAAGTTCGTAGTCGTTCGGTTCGTCGCAATGATTCAGCACGATGAGCAGGCGGTTGTCATCTAGTTCGCGCGTATACGCATAAATATACCGTTCCGTTGCTGTAAAGTCATGGAACGTACCGTATACCATTGCAGGATGTGTTTTGCGCAATTGAATGAGCTTTCGATAATAATGGTAAACAGAATTCGGATCTTCTAACGCTTGTTTCACATTAATTTCTTTATAGTTCGGATTCACTTTCATCCACGGCGTTCCAGTCGTAAAGCCCGCATTTTCGCTGTCGTCCCATTGCATCGGTGTACGTGAATTGTCGCGACTTAACGGCTGAAGGCTTTGAAGCACTTCTTCTGGGTCGCGTCCTTTCGCGACTTCTTCCGCATATTTGTTTTTCATCGCAATGTCGTTATAGTCATCGATCGAAGGGAAGCGAACGCCGGTCATGCCGATTTCTTCGCCTTGGTAAATGTACGGCGTGCCAGGGAGCGTATGCACCATCGTCCCGAGCAGTTTCGCTGATTCAACGCGGTACTGTTTGTCGTTTCCATAGCGCGTCACTTGGCGCGTATGGTCGTGGTTGTTTAAAAATTGCGAGTTCCAGCCTTTTCCCCATAGCGCATCATACCAACGCTGTTGAATTTGCTTAAACCGAAGCGGATCCCAGCTTGGCATTTCATCACACACTTCAAAATGAAATAGCGTATGCAATTCTTGGCGATCTTCTGCGACGTATTTCAGCCCCTCTTCTGGCGACACGAACGCGACTTCGCCGACGGTAAAAATATCGTAATGCTTGAATACTTGTTCATTCATTTCTCGCAAATAGTCATGCAGTCCTAGATTGTTTGTTAAATAGCGAATGTCGTACGGGTTGGCTGCGTCAGGAAACCCGTCTGGTTTGGCGAGAAGGGCGATTGCGTCCAATCGGAACCCGTCAATGCCTTTATCGAGCCAAAAGCGCATCATTTTATAAATTTCTTCGCGCACTTCACGGTTTTTCCAGTTTAAATCTGGTTGTTCCACCGCGAACGAATGAAAGTAATATTGACCGGTCGCTTCGTCATATTCCCATGCGGACGGAGTGAAGTACGAACGCCAGTTATTCGGTTGGTCGCGCCAAATATACCAGTCGCGCTTCGGATTATCTTTCGATGACCGCGACTCGATAAACCACGGATGTTGATCAGACGTATGGTTGACGACAAGATCCATGATGAGTTTCATGTCGCGCTTATGCACTTCGTCAAGCAACGTTTCCCACGTTTTCATCGTTCCGGCTTTCTCCATGATGCGATAGTAGTCGGCAATGTCGTAGCCGTTGTCTTTGTCCGGCGACTCATAGCACGGATTAAGCCAAATGACGTTGACGCCAAGGTGCTTTATATAATCTAACTTTTCAATTACCCCTTGCAAGTCGCCGTACCCGTCTCCGTTAGAGTCGTAAAAACTGCGCCAATATACTTGATATACCACTGCTTCTTTCCACCATGCTCGCTTCATCGTTTTTTCCCTCCGTCGAAAGCGCGTCCAGCTTGAAATGTTCCCATATATAGAATACCATTGAATCAACGTGAAAAGAAAGATGGGAGTGAAAACGTTTTGGACGTATCGGTAACGGTGATTTTAGCGAAAATGGCGGCGCTCGTGGAGCAGGCGCAACAAGGCGACGTGCGGCAAATGCGAGAACATGTCGCTGCTGTTCGCGTGCTTTGCGACGTTATTCTAGAAGAAAAAATGGCGACAACCGTAGCGCAGGAAAAATTACCGAAGAAGCTAGACATCGGCGACGATGCCAACGGCACGTCGTTGTTAGATTTTTAACAAAGGAGAGATGAAGAGTGAAAGTATTCGTTTTGCTTGGGGCAATCGCTTCTTTTTTAGCAGTGGCGCTTGGCGCGTTCGGCGCACATGGATTGGAAGGGAAAATTCCCGACCGCTATTTAGACATTTGGAAAACAGCGGTACATTATCAAATGTTTCATGCCGTTGGGTTGTTTGTGATTGCGCTTTTATTAGCGAAATGGCCGAACGCTAGCACACTTGTTACGGCCGGATGGATGATGGTCGTAGGGATTGTTTTGTTTTCAGGAAGTTTATACGTGTTAAGCGTCACGCAAATCAAACCGCTCGGGGCGATTACACCGTTTGGTGGGGTGGCGTTTTTAATCGCATGGGCGCTCGTTGCGTACGTGGCGTTCAAACAATAAAGAGGGCAGGCTGCCCTCTTTGTCTTAGCGCGGTGCGTATGAACTCATTCCAGGTGCGCCGCCAGCATACGGATACTCATAAGCAATTTCTTCGTCAAACGTCACGTAGTTGAGGTAAATCATTGGCAGTAAGTATCGCTTTCCTGTTTGCGGGTCGCTTAAAATTAAATGGTCGCGCCCAGCAGCTTCAATCGCTCCCCGAAAGATTTTCGCATTCCACTCGCGGTTATTTTCAAACGTCATATATACTGTCGCGATTTTTCCTTTGTTTAGGCGTAAAATGTTTTCGATGTACGATTGTTCAAGCGGTAGCATCCCTGCGCTTGGTGGACTAGTTGTTGGCGGTTGTGTTGCTATAGGTTGCATGCTAAAACCAGGTGTAGTCGTTGGTTGATACGGGGTCATTTGTTGAGAATAAGGATAAGCGGTTGGGTAGTATGGTGGGTAATATCCATAAGAATATTGTGGGCGTTCTTCTTCAAACGTCATATGAGAACCTCCTCCTCTTAATATACTCTTGGGCAATTGTCCGGCGACGGCGCGTAAAAGCAATGCGACTTAAATCGTCCGACATTCCACTGATTAAACCATTGTGGTGGGCATTCGCCTTCCGGTTTAAAAAACCAAAGGGCATTCGTCGCAGGATGATAACGCCAACCACGAATAACTTGGCGGGCTAACTGAATATCAAGGTCTCTTGCTGCTTGGTAAAAATATCCCTTTTGTGTCGCTTCAAAACCTCCTGGGCTTTGAAATACCATTTGCCGAATCGAACGAAGTCCACGAAAATCCAAGCAGTTGGCGATGACGCGATTGACACCGACATTGCCGACCATCAACATCCCTAACCGCCCTTCGCCTTCCGCTTCTGCGCGCATTAACCTCGCTAGCAGTTTTACTTCTTCATCGTTGCAAGCGACAACAGCCATTCCGTCACCTCTTCCCGTCTTTTTTCTCGACAATAATAGGCTATTGAAAAAACGAAATTTGGTGACAAGAAAAAGCGATTTTATTTTATACATATGGGGAAAAGGAACGGTCTATGACAAAAAATCAGGACGTCCTTTCGACGCCCTGAACGTTATACGTGAAGAAATGAACCTACTTTTTCTTTTGGCAACCGGTTTCCAACGAAGAACGAACCGAATTCCCCGTAGCGTGCGCTCACTTCGTCAAACCGCATTTCGTAGACGAGCTTTTTAAATTGCAACACATCGTCGGAGAAAAGTGTCACGCCCCATTCGTAATCGTCAAACCCGACGGAGCCAGTAATGATTTGCACGACTTTGCCCGCATATTTGCGACCAGTCATTCCGTGGGCGCGCATTAAGTTGCGGCGCTCTTCCATCGGAAGCATGTACCAGTTGTCATTTCCTTGCCGGCGCTTATCCATCGGATAGAAGCAAATATGGTTCGTTTTTGGCAAAATCGGGAATAAGCGGCGGCGAACTTCTGGATTTTCGTACGGGTCGCTACCATCAGACGGCAAGTAGTTGCTTAATTCTACGACGGACACGTACGAATACGCCGGCACTAAATACTCTGCCAATTTTGTTTTATTGAAAGCTGTTTCGATTTCGTTCAACTCTTCCATCGTCGGCCGCAAAATCATGAACATCATGTCCGCTTTTTGGCCAACGACGGTATAAATCGCGTGGCTTCCTTCGTTGCGCGCTTCGGTTGTTTCCCATGTTTCTACTAGTGCTAAAAATTCATCAATAGCTGCTTGGCGCTCGTCGTTTGTGAGCGTTTTCCAAGCCGCCCAATCGACCGAACGGAAATCATGCAGGCAATACCAGCCTTCAAGGGTCAATGCTGCTTCACTCATCGTTTTCACTCCTTATGTATCATTTACCTTTACTATACCATAGTTTGCCCGAAAAGCGCTTGAAAAGCAAACGGGGGATAATAATAACTGAATTATTTTAATAGAAAGACTATTGTTTGTAAGGGGTTACTTTTGTTGCTTTTCCAAATGATAAGAGTATGCTAGTAAGTAGGATGATTTTTTGGAGGAGGAAAACAAGTGAGCGATTTATTTTCCATTTTAAAACAAAAAGTAGCAGGGAAAAAGGTGACGCTCGTTTTTCCGGAAGGATTGGACGAACGAATTTTGACAGCGGTCAGCCGTTTAGCGAGTGAGCAAGTATTACAGCCGATTGTCATCGGCAACAAGGAAGAAGTAAAACAAAAAGCGACGGAAATTGGTGTGGACATTTCGAACGTGGAAATTATCGACCCAAAACAATATGAAGCGATGGACGAGCTTGTCGCTGCGTTTGTCGAGCGGCGAAAAGGAAAAGTGTCGAACGAAGAAGCGCGCAACATTTTGCTCGATGAAAATTATTTTGGCACGATGCTTGTTTATATGAACAAAGCGCATGGGTTAGTAAGCGGTGCAGCTCATTCGACGGCAGATACGGTGCGCCCGGCGTTGCAAATTATTAAAACGAAACCAGGTATTCGCAAAACGTCAGGAGTCTTTATTATGGTGCGCGGCGACGAAAAGTATGTGTTTGCCGATTGTGCGATTAATATTGCGCCAGACAGCCAAGATTTAGCGGAAATTGCCGTAGAAAGCGCCAATACCGCAAAAATGTTTGATATCGAGCCGCGCGTGGCGATGTTAAGCTTTTCGACAAAAGGTTCGGCAAAATCGCAAGAGACAGAAAAAGTGATCGAGGCGGTGCGTCTTGCGAAAGAAATGGCGCCAGATTT
Organism: Anoxybacteroides voinovskiense; assembly: GCF_014196205.1. Taxonomy (GTDB): domain Bacteria; phylum Bacillota; class Bacilli; order Bacillales; family Anoxybacillaceae; genus Anoxybacteroides; species Anoxybacteroides voinovskiense. The sequence continues at coordinate 98,455 of NZ_JACIDE010000003.1, forward strand.
AGTCATCGACGGGGAATTTCAGTTCGATGCAGCGTTTGTGCCGTCGGTAGCGAAAAAGAAAGCACCGGATTCTGTCATTCAAGGCGATGCGAACGTCTTCATCTTCCCAAGCTTAGAGGCTGGAAACATCGGCTATAAAATCGCGCAACGCCTTGGAAATTTCGAAGCGGTTGGTCCGATTTTACAAGGGCTAAATCGACCGGTCAACGATTTATCGCGCGGCTGCAACGCCGAAGACGTCTACAAACTCGCGCTTATCACAGCCGCCCAAGCGTTATAAGAAAAGCGAAGGCGACTGGTCAGCTCTCGAAGCCAAGCGTTCTTCCGACGAGAAGCGCTTTTTGCTTCGACGGAGGAAGGTTGCTTGGCACAAGAGAGCTAGGAGCCGTAGCTAGACAAGAAAGAAAAGCGGAGAACGATCCTTGGTGAAGCCAAGAAAAGCGAAGGCGACTGTTTCGCTGCGAAAGTTTTAACAAAAAGACTCGACAACAAAGTCGGGTCTTTTTTGTGTTACAATAGAAATAATGATAGCAACAAGGAGATTGATGTATGGGACTAGAACTGTTGCGGCAGCCGAAATGGCGCATTATGGACCAGTCGCACGTCGGGCCAATGTTTGATGCTCGTCAATCGTTTGCGATGGACGATACGCTCTGTACGTCCGTCGGACAAGGAGGCTCGGATGCGGTCGTTCGCACATGGGTGCATCACGATACGATTGTGCTCGGGATTCAAGATACGAAGCTTCCGTATTTGCAAGACGGGGTTTCTTTCTTAAAAGAACAAGGCTATCGCGTGATCGTCCGCAATTCCGGCGGGCTTGCGGTCGTTTTGGATGAAGGGGTGCTCAACATTTCGCTCATTTTGCCTGAAAGCAAAAAAGCGATTGACATTAACCAAGGGTATGAAGCGATGTGGGAGCTTATGAAACAAATGCTCTCCTCTTATCCTGTCACGGTGGAAGCGAAAGAAATTGTCGGCTCGTACTGTCCTGGAAGCTATGATTTAAGCATAGCGGGGAAAAAGTTTGCGGGCATTTCGCAGCGCCGTGTCCGCGGGGGAGTCGCTGTCCAAATTTACGTATGTGTCAACGGCAGCGGTGCCAAACGAGCTGACTTGATTCGCCAATTTTATGAGCGTGGCTTGCAAGAAGCGGAAACGAAATTTACGTACCCGCGCATCGTTCCGGCTACGATGGCGTCGTTATCTGAGCTATTGCAAGAGCCGCTGACGATTTCGGATATGATGCTTCGTTTATTGCAAACGCTTCGCTCGTTTGGCTCCGAGCTTTATTCATCCTCTCTCACCGAACGAGAATGGCCGTTATATGAACAATATTGGCAGCGAATGGTCGAGCGGAATGAAAAGAGCTTGCCTAGGTGTGTTGATTAACCATTAAAAACTAGTAGTCCGCCTATTCCTAGCTTTTCTGCCTTAGTCGGCAAGCGAATCGCTTGCCGACTGGGCATGCGTACAGCATGCCCTCCTCGAACAATGAACGATTTGCGGGCAAATGATATTTTCCCGCTGTCGTTCTTGTTCGAGGAAAGGGGCAGAAAAGCTTGTGTTCAGCCATATGATTTACTGTTCTTCAGTAAAATAATGGATAATAAACATTCGTGAAGCCTGCCCTTTTGATAAGGAGCAGGCTGCTGTTATTCTGCAATTTTCTCTAAATTACCATTTTTATCCATCTTAAACTTTAACGTTTGCCGTTCTTCTTCCTCTTGCAACGTCATTTTCCGCGCGCGGTTCATAATACGAAGCATCGTTTCGTATTCTTCCATCATCGCAGCCGAGTCTTCTTCTAGTTTAGCAATTTTCTTTTCTAGCTCCTCGTTTTTCGCCGCTAATTCGTCGAGTTCTTTTTTCAGCCGTTCGTTTTCTGTTTTTAACGCTTCGGCATGAACGTTATTCGATTTAAAAGACTGCAAAAAATCAATGACGTGGTCGATGGTCAGTTCTGTCGGCTCTGGCGCTTTAAATTGCGCTAGTTCCCCAAACTCTTCAAGTGAAGGAGTAGGCGGGGTATACAACAATCGTTTTTTTCCTGCTTGGTTTTTTCCAAGTAAACGCTGCCGTTCTTTCCGATGCTTTTTCGCCATTTGCAGCGCTTTTTCATAGCGGCTGCGCACAACGGCGTTCCAGCGAAATCCGCACGCAGCCGACGTCCGGTTTAGTTTATCGCCTACTTCTTCAAAAGCATTTAGCTGTGTGCTCCCTTCCCGCACGTGCCTTAGCACCGTTTCTGCCAATAACAAATCATCTTCTTCTGTCCATGCATCTTGTCGTTGTTTCATAGCTTCCACCCTTTCGAACAAATCTTTATCATGAATTAGTAGTAGCATGGACAAAAATAAAACAATCTATACGAGATTTGATGAATAAAAAATTGCAAGTTTTCCCTGCTTGCATTGTTGAAAGAGAAGCGGTAGAATACACGTTAGCGCAAAGATACGGAAAGGATGTGCGAGGATGGCAAATGAATTTCGCGTTTGCGACGATTGCCAAGCGACGAATTTAAAAACGCTATTGCCGCGGCTGAAAAAACTAGACCCGAACGCCACCATTCAAATTGGCTGCCAGTCGTATTGCGGACCTGGCCGGAAAAAATCGTTCGCATTTGTGAACAACCGTCCGATTTCGGCGGCTACTGAAGACGAGTTAATGGAAAAAATCGCACAAAAGTTGAAAAAAGATTAAAAATCGCCTTCCGTACTACGAAAGGTGATTTTTTTCTAATTTCAGGGAAAGTCAACCGTTTTTTTGTCCAAAAAAACGGCGTATAATGAATATATGTTCATAATGGAAGAGGGGATAAAATGGCGTATCCCGGAGAGCAATTAAGCGAAGAAAAAGTATTTAAAGATCCTGTTCACCGATACATACATGTGCGTGACAAATTGATTTGGGACTTAATCGGAACGAAAGAATTTCAGCGCCTCCGTCGCATTAAGCAGCTTGGCACGACGTATTTAACGTTCCATGGTGCCGAACATAGCCGCTTTAACCATTCGCTTGGCGTATATGAAATTATTCGCCGCATTATCGACGATGTGTTTGTCGGGAGAGAGCATTGGGATCATAACGAGCGGTTGTTATGTTTATGTGCGGCATTGCTTCATGATTTAGGGCATGGGCCGTTTTCCCATTCGTTTGAAAAAGTGTTTCGCCTCGATCATGAAGATTTTACGCAAGCGATTATTTTAGGAGATACGGAAGTGAATGCTGTGCTTCGGCAGGTGGGGGATGACTTCCCGAAAAAAGTGGCGGAAGTGATTGCGAAAACGTACCCGAATAAGCTTGTTGTCAGCCTTATTTCGAGCCAAATTGATGCCGATCGAATGGACTATTTATTGCGCGATGCGTATTACACAGGCGTTAGCTACGGTAATTTTGATATGGAGCGCATTTTGCGCGTCATGCGTCCGCGTGAAGACCAAGTCGTTATTAAACGAAGCGGCATGCATGCGGTCGAAGATTATATTATGAGCCGCTACCAAATGTATTGGCAAGTGTATTTCCACCCGGTAACGCGCAGTGCGGAAGTGATTTTAACAAAAATTTTGCATCGGGCGAAAAAACTATACGAAACTGGCTATACGTTTCAAACGGAGCCAACTCACTTCTATTCTCTCTTTTCTGGCAACGTCACCTTGTCCGACTATTTAAAGCTAGATGAAGCGGTCATTCTCTACTATTTTCAACAATGGCAAGAAGAAAAAGATGAGATTTTGCGTGACTTATGCAGTCGTTTCGTGCAACGTCGGCTTTTTAAGTACGTAGAATTTAGCCCGACGAATGAGCAAATGGAGAAACTGATGGAGTTGCGCCGGTTATTTAAAAAAATTGGCATCGACCCAGACTATTATTTAGTCGTCGATTCTTCTTCCGATTTGCCGTATGATTTTTACCGGCCGGGCGAGGAAGGCGAGCGGCTGCCGATTTATTTGTTAATGCCAAATGGGGAGCTGCGTGAACTTTCACGAGAGTCCGTGCTTGTGGACGCGATTTCTGGAAAGCGGAGAACGGACCATAAACTGTATTTTCCAGGCGATTTTCTGTCTGATGTATCGACAAAGCGTGCGACAAAGAAAAAGATTATGGAAATATTAGAGGGTTAGGAGATGAACGAAAGTGTTAACAGAACACGCAAAAGTGATGAAGGCGTTGGCGGCGGCAGGGGAAATCGTCGGGCGAAAAAAGTTGCAAAAAATGATTTATATCGCGAAAAAGTTACAATTTCCGTTCTATGAGAAGTTTGATTTTCATTTTTACGGCCCATACTCCGAAGAATTGACGTGGCGCATCGAGGAACTTTGCAATTTAGGATTTTTGCATGAAGCGAAAGAGAAAAAGGGCGGATATGTGCAATACCGCTATACGTTGACGGAAGCAGGGGAGCAATTTTTGCGCCACTATGACCTAGACATGCCGCATTTGCAAGATTGCTTGCAAGATATGAATGAGCAGAACTCACGGTTTTTAGAACTTGTTTCCACGGTGCTTTATTTCGAGCATTTGCCGAAAGAAGAGGTAATAGAAAAAATTGTGCTATTAAAAAGTAAGCAACGCTATACGGAAGAGGAAATCAACACGGCGTATGCGTATATCGAAAAATTGCGTGGATATGTATACAGTAAGGCGTAAACGACCGAGAGTGTCTAAATAAAGACACTCTCGCAAACATACGCAGCTAACCAGTCGCCTTCGCTTTTCGTGTCTAGCTGCGGCTCGCAGCGCTTTGTGGAAAATAACCTTCCTCCGTCGAAGTGCAAGCACTTCTCGTCGGAAGAACATTTTCCCTTCAGCGCTAAGCGCTCGCCTTCGCTTTTCGTGTCTAGCTGCGGCTCCTAGCTGCTCGGGGGTCAAATAACCTTCCCCCTCGAGGTGACAAGCACCTCTGCGGGGGAAGAACATTCGCCCCGTCGCAGCTAACCAGTCGCCTTCGCTTTTCTTGTTTTATTCGTCGCTTAGCCGTTTTCCGCCGACAGCGTAATGGTTTTTCGACATTTCTTCGATAAATACGACGATTTTTTCTTTTGGTGCGCCGGTTGTTTCTGCGACTGCTTCGGTTACTTTTTCAACGAGCGCTTTTTTCTGTTCGTCTGTTCGTCCTTCGAGCATTTTGACGGTTACGTAAGGCATAGCGATTCCTCCTTGTTTGACGTTTCATTGTTATTGTATCATGAAACGGACCATTTCGGGCGAATCGTGGTATACTAAGTAATAAAGAAAAAAGGGGTTTGTAGCGTGGATCAATTGTTACCTTATTCACTAAGTGAAATTCCATATGTGTTCATGGCACTGGCGATTGCTTTTTCTGTTCATGAATTTGCTCATGCGTACGTTGCCTACAAGTTCGGCGACCCGACGGCAAAAAATCAAGGGCGTTTAACGTTATCACCGCTTGCGCATTTAGACGTATTAGGAACGTTGCTTATTTTTTTAGCAGGGTTCGGCTGGGCAAAACCGGTGCCGGTCAATCCGTATCATTTCAAAAACCCACGTTTAGCCGGGGTGCTTGTATCAGTAGCTGGGCCACTCAGCAATCTGTTTTTGACTGCTATCGGCTTTCTCGCTTGGTATAGCATGGTTCGTTTTGGTGTCATGGACATCATTCCCGATTGGTTTGCGGCAGGGTTTGAAACGTTTTTCTCCATTTTCATCGGGCTCAATGCGCTATTGTTTGTGTTTAATTTGTTGCCGTTTCCGCCGCTTGATGGCTATCGCATTATCGAAGACTTGGCACCGCGTCATTTGCGGGCGAAAATGACGCAGTGGGAAAATTACGGAGCGCTTATTTTCCTTATTCTCGTCTTGACGCCGCTTGACCGATATACGATTCATCCGATTTTTAATGTGGCAGTGCCATTTGTGCTTGACAGGATGCAATCGTTCTTTTCCACAATCTTTTTTTAGCGGGGTGATTGAATGGAACAAAAAAAGAAACCGATTGGATTTAATATTATTAAAAGCGACCCGACCGCGGGACACGGCGGCTTTGGTGCCGGCGTTCTTAGCTTAGACAACGTATCGCCAGTCATTATCGACGTGGATGCTGGCGAGGCGTTCGTTGATATCGGTGCGATGCATGCGCGCAGCACTGTTGAAAAAGGGATTAAATTTACGCCAAACCGCGACGAAGTACCGAATGGAAAGCCGTACTGGCTCGTTTGGGTAACGATTGACCGAAACGAAGCCGGCCCTTACTATGCTGGGGTGACAGCGTGCGAAATGACCGTCGACCGCGAAGCGCGGAGAGGATATAAACTGCTTCCAGACCACGTCAATAAGCTCGATAAATCGTTGAAGCGGCGCATTATCGTTGACCATATGGACGAAAAATCGAAGCAAGTGTTAGCGGCATTTTTACAGCAACATGACGTCGAGATGTGGAACCGCTCGAGCGAGGAGCTAAAGGAAGGTTTAGGAAAATAGGGATATTTATCCATAGATGTGACGGTTTTGTGAACGTATACAGACAGGGACTTGAGCTTTTTTTGGAAACGGAGTAAACTAAACCTACATGCATAACACAATAAAACTAGGACAAGAAAAACCTCAAGCGGCGAACGCTTGAGGTTTTTCCTTATTCCCATATTCAAAACCATTCGAATAGTTTTTCCAACCAATTGCTTGATTTGTCTTTATGCTCTTTCTTTTTCTTCTTTTTCTGCATGTGGTCGGTACAATATTCGTTCGGTTCTGTGCCCGTGATGTAGTACGTGAGCCGTTTCACAGGACAGGCGTCCGTAGCGAGTTTCCCGTTGTCAGGGTCGATGTATACACCGACGACTCCTTTCGTTGGCGTAAATGATTTTACAGGTTCTTTTTGTAAACTTTTTTCCATGAACTGTACCCAAATTTTTTTCGCATATTGTTTTTCCGATGGTTTCGTCATTTTTTCTCCGCGGTCATATCCAGTCCAAATGCCAGCGACAAGCTGTGGCGCGTAGCCAATCATCCAGCTATCTGTTTCTGTCGTCCCTGATTTTCCAGCGTAAGGACGAGTGATGTCGCCCGCGATCGTTTGCCCTGTGACGGTTGTGTAGTCGTTCAGTTTCGGGTCGAACATGCCGGTCATTAACTCCGTTGTTACAAAAGCAGCGTCTTCGTCGAGCACTTGTTCCTCGTGTTGCGTTGCTTCGTAAATTGTTTCCCCACGATAATTAACGATTTTCTTTATAAAGACCGGCTCGATTTTTTTGCCGCCATTGGCAAGAATACCGTAGGCGGTGACCATGTCAATCACTTTTACTGGCGACGTTCCGAGCGCAAGCGACGGTACTTTTTTCAGTTTGCTCGTAATGCCGAGTTTTTTCGCTGTTTCCACCAGCTGGTCTTCCCCGATAAACAAATGCGTTTTCACTGCAAACACGTTATCGGATAACGCAATCGCTTGCGCCAACGTAATCGTATCGTTTGCATAGTAATTGTTGTAGTTATGTGGCGTATACGTCGAGCCGTCATCAAGTGTAAATGTTGTCAATTCGCTACGCATTTCTGTGGACGGCGTAAACCCTTGTTTAATTGCTGCATAATAAAGAAACGGTTTAAACGTTGAGCCAGGTTGCCGCTCGGCTTGTATCGCGCGGTTATACTGGCTTTTTTCATAATCTCGTCCACCGACGAGCGCCTTTACTTCCCCTGTGCGCGGGTCCATCGCGACGAGCGCTGCTTGAATGGCGGACGATGGGTCAATAATTTGTTCGATTTGTTGCTCAGCGATTGCTTGCATGTTCGGATCTAATGATGTGTAGACACGCAATCCTCCCATTTCAATCGTCCGTTCATCGAGTCCGATTTTCGTCCGTAATACGTATTTTACAGCATCTTGAAAATAAGGAGCGATTGGTTTTTGCACGATTTCGTGATGGCGTGAGTACACAAGCGGTGTGCGGTACGCCTGTTCCGCTTCTTTTTGGCTAATATAGCCGCTATCAACCATCGCTTGTAACACCATTTTCTGCCGCTGTTTTGCTCTCGTTTCATTGACGAATGGCGAGTAATACGACGGTCCTTTCGGGATGCCGGCTAGCATGCTTGCTTCACTTAATGTCAACTCGTTTGCTGATTTCCCAAAATAATAGCGGGCGGCAGCTTCTACTCCGTACACTCCGTGACCGTAATAAATCGTATTTAAGTAGCCTTCTAAAATATCTTGCTTCGTATAGTTGACTTCCAGTCGAATCGTATATAGCGCTTCTTGTAATTTTCTTACCCATGTTTTATCCAATGTTAAAAATAAGTTGCGCGCATATTGCTGGGTAATCGTGCTTGCCCCTTGCACTTTTTGCATCGCTTTTATATCAGCAATAATTGCAGCAACGATGCGCTTTATATCAAATCCGTAATGGTCGAAAAACTTTCGGTCTTCGACGGCAACGGTCGCATGGATGATAACAGGGGACATGTCGTGCAAGCTCACCCAATAGCGCGTTTGTCCGTTATCACTTTCCCCGATTTTTGTGCCATCATCAGCATAAAACACCGTTGTTTGCGGCACCGCTAACGGTGGTGCTCCTTCCCATTTTGCCAACGCGATAATAGCTGTAATACAAGCGGCAAATAGAAAGGTGAGGATGAGGCTAATAAAGATGAACGCCCGTATATATTTGACTGTTCCGCGAAACCGGCTACCTGGAATGAGCTCCAATTCTCTCACCTCATCAATCATTTGTTATAGTTAGTATGAAAAGATTTTTCCCATTTTAAACATTTTTCTAGCAACTTTTACTTGAAATTTTGCTAGATTGCTCTATACTTTTTCATGTTTAGTTTTTCTTTGTAAGGCTAAAATAAAGGCATGTGAATGAATAAAAGAAAGGGTGTTTACACATGGAATTGTGGTTTACAGAAAAGCAGACGGAACATTTTGGAATTACAGCACGAATTAAACGCACTTTACATACAGAACAGACGGAATTCCAAAAGCTTGATATGGTCGAAACGGAAGAGTTCGGAAATATGCTTATTTTAGATGGCATGGTCATGACGACACAAAAAGACGAGTTCGTCTATCACGAAATGGTCGCCCATGTGCCGCTCTTTACGCATCCGAACCCAGAAAACGTGCTTGTTGTTGGCGGCGGGGACGGTGGCGTCATCCGCGAAGTGTTGAAACATCCGAGCGTGAAAAAAGCGACGTTAGTAGAAATTGATGGAAAAGTTATCGAATACTCGAAAAAATATCTTCCGGAAATTGCTGGGATGTTAGACGACCCACGCGTCGAAGTGAAAGTCGATGACGGCTTTATGCATATTGCGCAAAGCGAAAACGAATACGATGTCATCATGGTAGACTCCACAGAACCAGTCGGTCCAGCGGTGAACTTATTTACAAAAGGGTTTTACGCAGGCATTGCCAAAGCGTTAAAAGAAGACGGCATTTTCGTGGCACAAACGGACAACCCTTGGTTTAAAGCCGATTTAATTCGCACGGTTCAGCGTGATGTGCGCGAAATTTTCCCAATTACGCGCCTTTATATCGCGAACATCCCAACATATCCAAGCGGCATGTGGACGTTTACGATGGGCTCGAAAAAATATGATCCACTAGCAGTGAGCGATGACCGTTTCCATGACATTGACACGAAATATTACACAAAAGAGTTGCATAAAGCGTGCTTTGTCTTGCCGAAATTTGTCGCTGATTTAGTGAAATAAGGGGGATTTTTCATGCGATTTGATGAAGCGTATTCTGGCAACGTCTTTATTAAAAGCCATCCGAATTTTGAAGAGAGCGAAGCGGTCATTTACGGCATGCCGATGGACTGGACGGTCAGCTACCGCCCAGGTTCTCGCTTCGGTCCTGCGCGCATTCGCGAAGTATCGATTGGGTTAGAAGAATATAGCCCGTATTTAGACCGTGAACTAGAAGAAGTAAAATATTTTGATGCTGGCGATATTCCGCTTCCATTCGGCAACGCCCAGCGCAGTTTAGACATGATTGAAGAGTTTGTCGACCGTCTGTTGGCCGCAGACAAATTCCCGCTTGGTCTTGGCGGCGAGCATTTAGTGTCGTGGCCGGTCATGAAAGCGGTATATAAAAAATATCCCGATTTAGCGATTATTCATATGGACGCGCATACCGATTTGCGCGAGCATTACGAAGGCGAGCCGTTGTCGCACTCGACGCCGATTCGTAAAATTGCCGAGCTGATTGGCCCAAAAAACGTATACTCGTTTGGCATTCGTTCCGGCATGAAAGAAGAATTTGAGTGGGCGAAAGAAAACGGCATGTACATTGCCAAATTTGAAGTATTAGAGCCGTTAAAAGAAGTGCTGCCAACGCTTGCGGGTCGTCCGGTGTACGTCACGATCGACATCGACGTACTAGACCCAGCGCATGCACCAGGGACAGGGACGGTAGATGCAGGCGGCATTACGTCAAAAGAATTGCTCGCGGCCATTCACGAAATTGCTCGCTCGGATGTGCACGTTGTCGGAGCGGACTTAGTCGAAGTTGCGCCTGTATATGACCATTCCGAACAAACAGCCAACACAGCAAGCAAACTTGTGCGAGAAATGCTTCTTGGTTGGGTTCAAAAACGGAAATAATGTCAATCCCCGTCTAAATGGACGGGGATTTTTTTTGACATAGGACAAGGAATGGGCTCATATAGTAAAGTACGATTTCCATTTTGCCAATAGGGGAAAGGAGGGGAGATGATGGGGGTTCGTTTGATCAAAATTTCTGCCGTTTATTTTGCGCTTGGCGTTTGTTTAGGGCTTTATATGTCAATGACACATTCCTTCACACTTACGCCTGTGCACGTCCATATTAACTTGCTTGGCTGGACAGCATTGACGCTTGCAGGTATTATTTATCACTTATTTCCACAAATCGCGGCGACGACATGGGCAAAAGCACATGTTTGGCTTCATAATATCGGGCTGCCAGTAATGATGATTAGCCTCGCATTTGTTGTTTTCGGGCATGAGTCATGGATTCCGCTTACGGCTACTGGCGGCGTTCTCGTCACGCTTGGCGTGCTTAGCTTTGCGTGGAACGTGGTGAAAAACTTAAAAGCATAAATGAAAGGCGGTCTCTTTCTCGAGACCGCCTATTGCATGTGTTGCGGGCTTTTCTTATACTTAATGAGAGTTCATATAGCAAGGTGTGAAACGATGGAGAGAACGAATGGAACGCCGATTTTGCTGAAGCAAGTGACGGAAATTCGTGACGGTTTGCGAAAAGAAACTGTTGTCGTTGAAGCAAATGGTTTATACTACATAAAAGGGGATACGGTCTATTTAACATTTGACGAGCAATATGAAGGTCGAACGGTAAAAAATGTGGTAAAAATCCACGAAGACGAAGTTGTTGTCCTTCGTTCCGGCGCGGTGAAAATGCGCCATACGTTCCGAAAGCATAAAGAAACGGTCGGGACGTATGAAAACGAACTGGCGCGCTGGTCGTTGAAAACAAAAACAGATGAAGTGCGGTACCAATACAACGAAAAAGCGAAAAAAGGTCAACTATTTTTTTCTTACATATTGCAGCTAGCAGAACGCGATGCTGGCCGGTATAAAGTAACGATTTTATTTAGGGAGGAACGAACATGAATATTGTCGAACAAATGAAAGAAAAGCTGAAAGAAGAAATTAAGCAAGCCGTCCTGAAAGCAGGGCTTGTGGATGAGGCAAACATGCCTGCGGTCATTTTAGAAGTGCCGCGCGAAAAAGCGCACGGCGATTATTCTACCAATATGGCGATGCAGCTTGCCCGCGTTGCGAAAAAAGCGCCGCGCATCATCGCAGAAGAAATCGTTCGCCATTTTAACCAAGGCGCCGTTTCCGTCGAAAAAATCGACATTGCGGGACCTGGCTTTATTAACTTTTACATGGACAACCGTTACTTAACGAACTTAATTCCGACGATTTTAACGGCAGGAGCGTCGTATGGCGAAACGAATGTTGGCAACGGACAAAAAGTGCAAGTTGAGTTCGTGTCCGCTAATCCAACGGGGAGCTTGCATTTAGGCCATGCGCGCGGGGCAGCGGTCGGCGATTCGTTATGCAACATTTTAGCGAAAGCCGGATTTGACGTGACGCGCGAATATTATATTAACGATGCCGGCAACCAAATTGCCAACTTGGCAAAATCGGTCGAAGCTCGCTATTTCCAAGCGCTCGGGTTGGAAAAAGAAATGCCAGAAGACGGGTATTATGGCGAAGATATTATTGAGCTAGGGAAAAAGCTAGCAACAGAACACGGCGATAAATTTGTCGGAATGGATGAAAAAGAGAGATTAGAACAATTCCGCGAATACGGCTTAACGTACGAAATGGAAAAAATTAAAAAAGATTTAGCTGATTTCCGCGTCCGCTTTGACGTTTGGTATTCGGAAACGTCGCTTTACCATAACGGGAAAATCGAAAAAGCGCTACAAGCATTGCGCGAACAAGGACACATTTACGAACAAGACGGGGCGACATGGTTCCGCTCGACGACGTTTGGCGACGATAAAGATCGCGTATTGATTAAACAAGACGGCACGTATACGTATTTATTGCCGGATATTGCGTACCATCAGGACAAGCTTGAGCGCGGGTTTACAAAAATCATTAACATTTGGGGCGCGGATCATCATGGCTACATTCCGCGCATGAAAGCAGCGATTGCCGCGCTTGGCTATGATCCGGACATGTTAGAGGTAGAAATTATTCAGCTCGTTAGCTTGTATCAAAACGGCGAAAAAGTGAAAATGAGCAAGCGAACCGGCAAAGCGGTCACAATGCGCGATTTGATGGAGGAAGTCGGATTAGACGCCACACGCTATTTCTTTGCGATGCGTTCAAGCGATACGCATTTAGATTTTGATATGGATTTAGCGGTTTCGCAATCGAACGAAAACCCAGTATATTATGCGCAATACGCGCATGCACGCGTATGCAGCATTCTTCGCCAAGGCGAAGAGCAAAACTTGTCGTATGACGGTGAGTTGGCGCTTGACTATATCCAGTCGGAAAAAGAAATAGAGCTATTGAAAACGCTAGGTGAGTTTCCAACAGCAGTAGCCGAAGCAGCGCTTAAGCGCACTCCGCATCGTGTGACAAACTATATTTTTGAGCTTGCGTCGGCGTTGCATAGCTTTTACAATGCAGAGAAAGTCATCGACCAAGAAAACGTCGACAAAACGAAAGCGCGTCTAGCGTTAGTGAAAGCCGTGCAAATTACGCTGCAAAATGCTCTACAGTTAATCGGCGTCTCCGCACCGGAAAAAATGTGACGTTGTTTTTGAAATATAATAATAAATAAGAAAAGTGGGTATATTTGTGGTAGACAAATATATCCACTTTTTTTGCCTCCACATTTGGAAAATAGTATGATAAGATGGGTAATGGCTGTCGATAGAAGTAGATATTTGTCGAAAAAATGCGACAGTGGAAAAATGGAGGAGATGTTTTACGATGAAAGAAATTATTTTATCACTATTGACCGGTATGGTCGTTGGCTTTTTATTTACGTTATTCCGCTTGCCGATTCCGGCACCGCCGGCACTTGCAGGCATTTCCGGTATCGTCGGCGTCTATTTAGGCATGAAAGCGTTTGAATGGATTAGCACGTTATGGAAATAAAATGTTGGGGGCGACCCCAACATTTTACTATAACCATTGGGAAAAAAGGGTGGAAATGGACTCCTTCCCCCGCTCCCATATCGACCGCTTTTTCCACCAGTCAAGCGTCAGTGGCTCCGAACGTGATAATTCATGGCGGATGACGCGTTTCATTTGCTCAGTGAATGTTCGGTCGTAAATGAAACAATTCATTTCCCCATTGAGAAAAAAGCTTCGTTTATCAAAATTTGCCGTCCCAATATCGCATATGTCGTCATCAACAATAATCGTTTTCGCATGATAAAACCCTTGGTAAAACCGATAAATGCGCGCTCCTTTTTTCAATAATCGATAAAAGTACGGAAACGCTGCTTCTTTTACAAATAGATGATCGGCTTTTAGCGGCACAACAATGGTCACCGCTACGCCTCGTTTCCGTGCATCGATTAGTGCTCCCATCACTTTTTTACTTGGAATAAAATACGGCGAACCGATAATAATTTCCCGCTGCGCTTGCTGGATGAGGCGAGCAAAATCTTCTTCTAGCCCATCCCCGTTTGTCGCGATGAACCGATGAACAATTGTTCCACGCGGCAATTCTGGGAAATACCGCGTTTCCTGTTGCAACATTTCTGTCGTTGCAGCTTTCCAATCCTTCAAAAATTGCGCTTGTAAATCTATTACTCCTTCCCCGCATATTTTCAAATGATAGTCGCGCCAATCGCCAAAATCAGCATCTTGCCCTACGTATTCTTTCCCGATATTAAACCCGCCGATATAGCCGATCGTTCCATCAATAACCGTGATTTTCCGATGATTGCGGCGATTGAGCTGATAAAAAAAGTAAGGGAATGACGGCTTTTGACTAAAAGCAAAGCGCACTCCGCTTTTCTTTAAGGAGCGAATCGTTTTCCGAGGTAGCCTAAAACTGCCGATCCAATCGACAAGTAACCGCACCTCGACCCCTTCTTTTGCCTTTTGTTGTAAAAGAGAAAAAAATTGTTGACTAATGTCGTCCGTTTTGACAATATAGAACAAAACGTGAATATGGTGCGTTGCCTTTTGTATTTCTAGGAAATAATCGGCGAATAAATGATGCCCATTAGTAAACAACGTTATGTCGCTTTTCCGCAGCGGATATTCTTTTTTTGGAGCATGTCGCTTTCGTCGGCGACCGAGCCACTCATCAAGAGCGATAAGCAGCAAAATGGCAACTACCCATACCACCATACGTCCCTCCTATGTTGTAAGTCATTATGTCATTAATGTACCCGTTATGAAAAAAATTAACATGCTCGCCAGCAAAAACATTGTTGACTGAATGCTCATTCATAATTAAAATAAAACCAAGGGGTATAATTCTGAAAATTCCTTTTGTTGTTAATATTTTTTCTTTAGTGCCATAAAGGGGGAAAGGGGAGTTACATGGTGAATTCGTTACTTATTGTTAATTTTCTTGCGTTTTTATTTGTAACCGCTTACGCATTACATTTGTTTGTGTATTTAGTGAAAACGCGCATCGCCTATATTAAGCTAGGCAAAAAAGTCGAGTTTGACCAAAAGGTCAAAGAGCGCCTCGAAAAAATTTGGGTGAATGTGTTTGGTCAGAAAAAGTTGTTAAAAGATAAAAAAAGCGGCTTGATTCACGTCATCTTTTTTTACGGGTTTATTCTCGTCCAGTTTGGCGCGATTGATTTTATTATTAAAGGGCTTATTCCAGAAGGACATTTACCGCTCGGGCCGCTTTATCCAAGCTTTACGTTTTTCCAAGAAATTGTGACATTGCTTATTTTGCTTGCGGTGTTTTGGGCGTTTTACCGCCGTTACATCGAAAAGCTTGTCCGCTTAAAGCGCGACTTTAAAGCAGGACTTGTGTTAATTTTTATCGGCGGATTGATGCTTTCGGTATTATTCGGAAACGGCATGAGCATGATTTGGCATGGCGAAGACGCGACATGGAGCGAGCCAGTTGCTTCCCTTGTCGCTGGGGCATTTTCATGGGTCGGAAAAACAGGGGCGACCGTTCTCTTTTACGTTGCTTGGTGGGTGCACTTACTCATTTTACTTACTTTCTTAGTATACGTTCCACAATCGAAGCATGCACATTTAATTGCAGGGCCGGTGAACGTCTTTTTCAGCCGGTTGTCGCGTCCGAAGCTGGAGAAAATTAATTTTGAAGACGAAACGCAAGAGTCGTTTGGCGTCGGAAGAATTGAAGACTTTAAACAAACGCAGCTCATTGATTTATATGCCTGTGTCGAGTGCGGTCGCTGTACAAGCATGTGTCCGGCGACAGGAACAGGAAAAATGTTATCGCCAATGGACTTAATTTTAAAAATGCGTGACCACTTAACAGAAAAAGGGGCAGCGGTCACGTCAAAAGCGCCTTGGGTGCCAGTATTTGCGTTTAAACATACAAAAGGGAACCAGCTTGCGTTTGCCGGATACGGAGAACAAGCAGCTACGGTCGAAATGCCGAACTTGATTGGGGATGTCATCACAGAGGAAGAAATTTGGGCCTGTACGACATGCCGCAACTGCGAAGATCAATGCCCGGTCATGAACGAACATGTCGATAAAATTATCGACCTTCGCCGCTACCTCGTGTTAACGGAAGGAAAAATGAACCCAGATGCGCAACGGGCGATGACCAATATCGAACGCCAAGGCAACCCATGGGGACTCAACCGAAAAGAAAAAGAAAATTGGCGTGAATTGCGCGAAGACGTGCATATTCCAACGGTAAAAGAAATGCAAAAGGCCGGCGAAGAATTCGAATACTTATTCTGGGTCGGCTCGATGGGGTCGTTTGATAACCGCAGTCAAAAAATTGCCTTAGCTTTTGCCCGTTTGTTAAACGAAGCAGGCGTCAAATTTGCGATTTTAGGCAATAAAGAGAAAAACTCTGGCGACACGCCGCGCCGTTTAGGGAACGAATTTTTATTCCAAGAATTAGTGACGAATAACATCGCCGAATTCGAAAAAGCCGGCGTGAAAAAAATCGTCACGATCGACCCGCATGCATACAACACGTTTAAAAACGAATATCCGGATTTCGGCTTTGAAGCAGAAGTGTACCATCATACCGAATTGTTAGCGAAGCTTGTCGAAGAAGGGCGGCTAGTGCCGAAATACGAAGTAAACGAAACGATTACTTTCCACGATTCTTGTTATCTTGGCCGCTACAACGAAGTGTACGAGCAGCCGCGCAACATTTTGCGAGCGATTCCTGGAGTGAAACTTGTTGAGATGGAACGCAACCGCGAAAAAGGAATGTGCTGCGGTGCGGGTGGTGGCTTAATGTGGATGGAAGAAACGACAGGCACGCGCATTAACGTCGCACGCACGGAGCAGGCGTTAGCGGTCAACCCAACCGTCATCAGTTCCGGCTGTCCGTACTGCTTAACGATGTTAAGCGATGGAACGAAAGCGAAAGAAGTCGAGGAGAAAGTCGCGACGTATGACATTGCGGAACTGCTTGAAAAAGCTGTGTTTGGAGATAAAAAAGAAGTTGCTTCATAAAAAAATTGCATAAATAATTCGTATTTTTTAAAATAGTTGGTATAATAGAAAGGAAGGTGTGTGAAACACCTTCCTCCTAAACGACACACACTGAGCGAACGTTCAGTCGGTGATTTGTAATCGCTTTCTTTCGCTCACGCCGTTGCCGTTTTGGTAGCGCTTGGGCATCTATATATTTTTCAAGGGGGAGAGGACGATGGGGAAAACGGTCATTTTAAGCGGAGTACGCACACCATTTGGGAAATTTGGTGGAGGGTTAAGCACGTTTAGTGCTGCTCAGTTAGGAGGAATCGCAGTAAAAGAAGCGTTAGCGCGCGCAAATGTAAGCGCTGCACAAGTAGACGAAGTCATTTTAGGTACGGTGTTACAAGGGGGGCAAGGGCAGCTTCCTTCGCGGCAAGCGGCTCGTTATGCAGGTATTCCGTGGGAAGTGCGCACCGAAACGATTAACAAAGTATGCGCTTCTGGGATGCGTAGTGTCACTTTAGCAGATCAAATTATTCGCGCAGGCGACGGCGAAGTAATCGTCGCTGGTGGGATGGAGTCGATGAGCAACGCACCATATGTGTTACCGAAAGCGCGCTGGGGATTGCGCATGGGCGATTCGACGGTGAAAGATTTAATGGTATATGACGGATTAACGTGCAGCTTTACTGGGGTGCATATGGGCATATACGGCGGAGAAACGGCAAAAGAACTAGAAATTTCCCGTGAAGCGCAAGATGCGTGGGCATACCGGAGCCACCAGCGGGCGATTGCGGCAATAGAGGCAGGGGTTCTTGCGGAAGAAATCGTCCCAGTCGAAATTCCGCAACGAAAAGGCGAACCGCTCGTTGTCACAGACGATGAATCGCCGCGCAAAGACACATCGCTTGAAAAATTAGCGAAGCTCTCTCCAGTATTCGACCCGACAGGAACAATTACTGCCGGAAACGCCCCAGGCGTCAACGACGGAGCAGCCGCGCTTGTGTTAATGAGCGAAGAGCGGGCGCTGCGTGAAGGGAGAACGCCGCTTGCGACGATTGTCGCCCATGCGTCGATCGCTGTCGAAGCGAAAGATTTCCCGAAAACGCCAGGGCTTGTCATTAACGAGCTATTACGAAAAACGGGCAAAACCGCGGCAGAGATCGACTTATTTGAAATTAATGAAGCGTTCGCCGCAGTCGCACTCGCGAGCATCCAAATCGCTGGGCTCGATCCAGAGAAAGTGAACGTCAACGGCGGAGCCGTTGCGCTAGGACACCCAATCGGCGCAAGCGGTGCACGCATCATTATCACGCTCATTCACGAATTAAAACGCCGCGGCGGCGGGCTTGGCATTGCAGCGATTTGTAGCGGTGGCGGCCAAGGCGATGCCGTCATGGTTCAAGTCGATTAACGAATACGAAAGACGAAAAATCAGTAGATGGGGGATTTGCGGATGGATGTTCAAAAAGTAATGGTAGTCGGTGCCGGCCAAATGGGATCCGGCATTGCCCAAGTATGTGCGATGGCAGGGTATGATGTGTTTTTACACGATTTACAAGAAACATATGTCGAGCGTGGACTTGCGACAATTACGAAAAACTTAACGCGCCAAGTCGAAAAAGGAAAAATGACGGAAGAAGAAAAATCGAACATTTTACAGCGCATTACACCATCGGTCGATTTGCAAAATGCACGCGAAGTGGATTTAGTCATTGAAGCGGTTGTCGAAAACATGGAAGTAAAAACATCGTTGTTTGCGCAACTCGATGAAATCACACCGCCGCATGCGATTTTAGCGACAAACACGTCATCGCTGCCGATTACAGAAATTGCCGCTGCGACGAAGCGGCCGGAAAAAGTCATCGGCATGCACTTTATGAATCCAGTTCCAGTGATGAAGCTTGTCGAAATTATTCGCGGGCTGGCGACAGCGCCGGAAGTGTATGAAACAATCGAAGCGATGACGCGCAAATTAAATAAAGTGCCAGTCGAAGTGAACGATTTTCCAGGCTTTATTTCGAACCGTATTTTAATGCCGATGATTAACGAAGCAATTTATGCGTTGTACGAAGGAGTAGCGACGAAAGAAGCGATTGACGAAGTGATGAAGCTCGGCATGAATCATCCGATGGGGCCGCTGACGCTTGCGGATTTTATCGGGCTTGATACGTGCTTATACATTATGGAAACGCTTCATGAAGGATTTGGCGACGACAAATATCGCCCATGCCCATTGTTGCGTAAATACGTGAAAGCCGGCTGGCTAGGCAGAAAAACAGGCAAAGGATTTTATACGTACGAATAAACGGACAGCAAAGAAGGTGGCATACATGAATTTACGTTTCACAGAAGAGCAAGAAATGATGCGCAACATGGTGCGTGAATTTGCGGCGAGCGAAATTGCTCCATTTGTTGAGCGCATGGAAAAAGGAGAGTTTCCGCGGCCAATTTTAAAAAAAATGGCGGAACTCGGGTTAATGGGAATTACGATTCCAGAAGAATACGGCGGCGCCGGCATGGATTTTACATCATATATCATTGCCATTCATGAAATTTCAAAAGTCAGTGCAACCGTCGGCGTCATTTTATCGGTGCATACGTCCGTTGGCACCAATCCAATCCTCTATTTCGGGACAGAGGAACAAAAACGAAAATACGTGCCAAAGCTTGCGAGCGGGGAATATCTTGGCGCCTTTTGCCTCACCGAGCCAAGCGCTGGATCGGATGCGAAAAGTTTGAAAACGAAAGCTGTTCGCCAAGGCGACTATTACATTTTAAACGGCTCAAAAGTGTTTATTACAAACGGCGGCGAAGCGGATACGTACATCGTATTTGCCCGCACGAATCCAGACGAAACGGGGAGCCGCGGCATTTCTGCCTTTATCGTCGAAAAAGATACGCCAGGGTTTATTATCGGCAAAGACGAAAAGAAAATGGGCTTGCACGGTTCACGAACAGTACAAATTTCGTTTGAAGATGCAAAAGTGCCAGCGGAAAATTTATTAGGCGAAGAAGGACAAGGATTTAAAATTGCGATGGCAAACCTTGACGTCGGCCGCATCGGCATCGCTGCCCAGTCGCTTGGCATTGCCGAAGCCGCATTGGAATACGCGACCGCCTACGCGAAAGAGCGAATTCAATTTGGCAAACCAATCGCCGAGCAGCAAGGAATTGCATTTAAACTAGCCGATATGGCGACAGCGGTCGAAGCTGCGAAACTGTTAGTATATCGTGCTGCCTTTTTGCGGACGAAAGGACTTTCCTGCAGCAAAGAAGCATCGATGGCGAAATTGTTCGCATCAAGAGCAGCGATGGAAAATGCGATTGAAGCGGTGCAAATTTTCGGTGGCAACGGCTATACCGAAGACTATCCGGTGGAGCGCTTATTCCGCGATGCGAAAATTTGCGAAATTTACGAAGGAACGAGCGAAATTCAGCGCTTAGTCATTAGCAAGCAACTATCAGGCGTGTTGATTAACCATTAAAAACCAGTTGAAATTGCTGTATTCCTAGCTTTTCTGCCGTAGTCGACAAGCGGTTCGCTTGCCGACTGGGCATGCTGTACGCATGCTCTCCTCGAACAATGAACGCTTTGCGGGCAAATGACATTTGCCCGCCGGCGTTCTTGTTCGAGGGAAGAGGCAGAAAAGCTTGTGTTCAGTCAAATGATTCTGTGTTTTTAGTAAAATATTGGGTAATCAACACTCGTGAGCAACTATAAAAGAAACGGGGGAGAGGACGATGAATTTTCAATTAACCGAAGAGCATGAAATGATACGAAAAATGGTGCGCGAATTTGCGAAAAATGAAGTAGCACCGACAGCGGCAGAGCGCGACGAAGAGGAGCGGTTTGATCGTGAAATTTTCGATAAAATGGCGGAACTAGGGTTAACAGGCATTCCGTGGCCGGAAGAATACGGCGGCATTGGTAGCGATTATTTAGCGTATGTCATCGCCGTAGAAGAACTATCGAAAGTATGCGCATCGACAGGGGTAACGTTGTCGGCGCACATTTCCCTTGCGAGCTGGCCGATTTATAAATTTGGCACAGAGGAACAAAAACAAACGTATTTACGGGCGCTAGCGACAGGAGAAAAGCTTGGCGCATACGGTCTTTCGGAACCGGGCGCAGGGTCAGACGTTTCCTCGATGAAAACGAGAGCGGTATTAGACGGCGACCATTACGTCATTAACGGCTCGAAAGTATGGATTACAAACGGTGGCGAAGCGGACATTTACGTTGTCTTTGCTGTGACAGACCCGGAAAAAAAACATAGAGGCATTAGCGCCTTCATTATCGAAAAAGGCACACCAGGCTTTTCGATCGGCAAAAAAGAGAAAAAACTAGGCATTCGTTCGTCACCGACAACGGAGCTCATTTTCGAAGATTGCCGTGTTCCGAAAGAAAACTTGCTTGGGCAAGAAGGGGAAGGATTTAAAATTGCGATGATGACATTAGACGGCGGTCGCAACGGCATCGCGGCGCAAGCGGTCGGCATCGCCCAAGGCGCGCTCGATGCAGCCGTCGAATACGCGAAAGGGCGCGTGCAATTTGGCAAACCAATCGCGGAACAACAAGGGGTAGGATTTAAATTAGCGGACATGGCAACGGCAGTCGAAGCGGCGCGGCTATTGACATACCAAGCAGCATGGCTCGAATCAAACAACCTTCCATACGGAAAAGCGTCGGCGATGGCGAAGCTGTTTGCAGGAGACACGGCAATGAAAGTCACGGTCGATGCGGTACAAATTTTTGGCGGATATGGCTATACGAAAGATTATCCAGTAGAGCGGTTTATGCGCGACGCAAAAATTACGCAAATTTATGAAGGAACGCAAGAAATTCAGCGGCTCGTCATTTCACGGATGTTAACAAAAGAATAATGGAGCGATTGACGATGAACATGAAAAAACGGGAAGTGCCGGCTTCGGTCAAAGACGAACGGCTCGTCAAAAAGCGGCGCAACGAAATGATTAAAGGCGCGATCGCTCTGTTTAAACAAAAAGGGTTCCATCGGACGACAACGCGGGAAATTGCCAAAGCATCAGGGTTTAGTATCGGCACGCTGTATGAATATATCCGCCAAAAAGAAGATGTGCTTTATTTAGTGTGCGACCGCATTTACGATGAAGTATACGAACGGCTCGAAAAAGATATCGGCACGCACCATGGTACGATTGAAAGCTTAAAGCTTGCCATCGCTCGCTACTTCAAAGTCATTGACGATTTGCAAGACGAAGTGCTCGTCATGTACCAAGAAGTAAAGTCATTAACGAAAGATTCGCTGCCGTACGTGTTGAACAAAGAGTTACAAATGGTGAAGATTTTTGAAAACATTTTGCGAGAATGTGTCGAAAACGGGGCGTTTTCCTTAACCGAGCGGGAAATTCAGCTGTTTGCTCACGATATTTTCGTGCTCGGACAAATGTGGGCGTTCCGCCGCTGGGCGCTGCATAAAATGTATACGTTAGAGGAGTACATCGAACTACAAACGCAATTGTTGTTAAGGGGTATTTTGGAGAAACGGTCATAACGACAAAGGGGGAGAGAGAGGATGGCACACATTTATCGGCCGAAACATCATGTTCGTTTTGTGACAGCCTCCAGCTTATTCGATGGCCATGATGCCTCGATCAATATTATGCGCCGTATTTTGCAAGCAAGCGGCGCAGAAGTTATTCATTTAGGGCATAACCGCTCAGCAGAGGAGATTGTCAATGCCGCCATCCAAGAAGATGTGCAAGGCATTGCCGTCTCTTCTTACCAAGGCGGCCATATGGAATTTTTTAAATATATGTATGACTTATTAAAAGAACGCGGCGCCTCCCATATCCGCATTTACGGCGGCGGGGGCGGCGTCATCATTCCAAAAGAGATCAAAGAATTGCACGACTACGGCATCGCCCGCATTTTTTCACCGGAAGACGGGCGCGTGCTCGGGTTGCAAGGCATGATTAACGTCATGTTAGAAGAGTGTGATTTCCCGACGGTAAAGCAGCTGACGGACGAACTAGAACGCCTCCCGAACGGCGATGTGCAAGCGGTCGCTCGGCTTATTACCGTTTGTGAAAACTTGCTAGATGCAACCGATGAAGCAGCCGCGACGATCGAACGCGTACTCGGGAAAGTAAAAGAAATGGCAAAACACGTGCCAGTCGTCGGCATTACCGGAACGGGCGGCGCAGGAAAAAGCTCATTAACCGATGAACTCGTCCGCCGCTTTTTAAACGAAATTCCGGAGAAAAAAGTGGCGATTTTATCGGTTGACCCGACGAAGCAAAAAACAGGTGGTGCGCTACTTGGCGACCGCATTCGCATGAACTCCATCAACTCGCCACGCGTCTACATGCGCAGTTTAGCGACGCGCCATTCGCGCTCGGAGTTGTCGCTGGCGATTAAAGAAGCGATTCAAGTCGTGAAAGCGGCTGGATTTGACTTAATCATCGTTGAAACGAGCGGCATCGGTCAAGGTGATGCGGCGATTACCGAAGTGAGCGACATTTCTATGTATGTCATGACAAGTGAGTTCGGGGCGCCGACACAGCTAGAGAAAATCGACATGATTGACTATGCCGACCTCATCGTCATTAATAAATTTGAGCGAAAAGGCTCAGAAGATGCCAAACGGCAAGTGCAAAAGCAATACCAACGCAGCCACCAACTATTTGATAAAGAGTTATCGGAAATGCCGGTGTACGGAACGATTGCAAGCCAATTTAACGACCCAGGCACGAATACGCTTTTTGTCGCTTTGATTGATTTAATTAATAAAAAAGCAGGTACGAACTGGACGACGACGCTCGAAACCGTCGCAGACGTGCAAAAACAAAACGTCATTATTCCGAACGAACGCCGCCATTATTTGCGCGAAATTGCCGATACGGTGCGCAATTACCATAAATATGTGGAAAAACAAAGCGAACTTGCTCGCCGCTTGTTCCAAATCGAAGGGGCGATGGCGGCAGCGAAAGAGCGCGGGCAAGAAGAAGTGATTGCGTCGCTAGAGGCGTTAAAACAGCATTACGAAAACGAGTTAACTGCGGAATCGAAGCGAATTCTCGGGTCGTGGGAAGACGTGAAAGCGAAATATCGTGCGAAACAATTTGTCACGAAAATTCGCGACAAAGAAATCGTCACCGAATTGACGACGAAAAGCCTTGCGGGGCTAGACATTCCGAAAGTAGCGCTGCCGAAATTTAAAGACTATGGGGAAATTTTGCGCTGGGTGTATAAAGAAAACGTTCCTGGTTATTTCCCATACACGGCTGGCGTCTTCCCATTTAAGCGGCAAGGGGAAGATCCGAAACGGCAGTTTGCGGGAGAAGGAACGCCAGAGCGAACGAACCGCCGCTTCCACTATTTATGTAAAGACGATCCGGCGAAGCGTTTAAGTACAGCGTTTGACTCGGTAACGTTATACGGCGAAGACCCACAATACCGTCCAGACATTTTCGGAAAAGTCGGCGAAAGCGGCGTCAGCGTCTGTACGCTCGACGACATGAAGCGATTATATAAAGGCTTTGATTTGTGTCATCCATCGACGTCTGTGTCGATGACAATTAACGGACCAGCGCCGATTATTTTAGCGATGTTTATGAATACAGCAATTGAACAACAAGTCGAAAAACGCGAACAAGAGCTTGGTCGTCCGCTGACGAAAGAAGAATACGAAGAAGTGAAAGCATGGACGCTACAAACGGTGCGCGGCACGGTGCAAGCCGATATTTTAAAAGAAGACCAGGGACAAAATACGTGCATTTTCTCGACCGAATTTGCGCTGAAAATGATGGGGGACATTCAAGAGTACTTTATTCAGCATAAAGTGCGTAACTATTACTCTGTCTCGATTTCCGGCTACCATATTGCCGAAGCGGGAGCAAACCCGATTACGCAGCTAGCGTTCACATTAGCGAACGGCTTTACGTATGTCGAATATTATTTAAGCCGGGGCATGCACATTGATGATTTTGCGCCAAACTTATCGTTTTTCTTTAGCAACGGCTTAGACCCAGAGTATTCTGTCATCGGTCGTGTCGCCCGCCGCATTTGGGCGGTCGTCATGCGCGAAAAATATGGGGCAAACGAGCGGAGCCAAAAATTGAAATATCACGTGCAAACGTCCGGTCGCTCGCTCCATGCGCAAGAAATTGACTTTAACGACATTCGCACGACGTTGCAGGCGTTAATGGCCCTTCATGATAACTGCAACTCATTGCATACAAACGCCTACGACGAAGCGATTACGACACCAACCGAAGAGTCGGTCCGTCGGGCAATGGCGATTCAGCTGATCATTACAAAAGAGCATGGGTTAACGAAAAATGAAAATCCGCTGCAAGGTTCGTTCATTATTGAAGAGTTGACGGACTTAGTCGAAGAAGCAGTATTGCAAGAATTTGAGCGGCTCAACGACCGCGGCGGCGTATTAGGCGCGATGGAAATGCAATATCAACGCGGCAAAATCCAAGACGAATCGATGTATTATGAAATGAAAAAGCATAGCGGCGAATTGCCAATCATCGGCGTCAATACGTATTTAAACCCAAATCCGCCGTCAGAAGAAGAATTAAACAACATTCAATTAGCTCGCGCTTCTTACGAAGAAAAAGAATTACAAATTACGAATTTACGAGCGTTCCAAGAGCGAAATAAAGACAAAGTGGACGAAGCGTTGAAGCGATTGAAACATGTCGCGGTGAGCGGCGGTAACATTTTCGCGGAATTGATGGAAACGGTCAAAGTAGCGAGCCTCGGGCAAATTACGAAAGCGTTATACGAAGTCGGCGGTCAGTACCGTCGGAATATGTAATAAAGACTGAATCAAAAGGTCGCCTGCCCTTAAACGGAACACAACATATAGATTGTTTGTTGTTATTTCGTGCGTATATATGGTGATAGAAAAAGGCTGTCCACTAGCGTTGCACAGCTTACAAAATTAGTAAATAAAGTGTGATATAAAAAAACGTTTACGCAAAAGAAAAAAACTCCTATTGTAGAAGTGTTGGCTTGTTTGTCCCAAAAACAAGTCTTCTACAAAGGAGTTTTTTCAATGAATAAGAACAATATAATTCATCAAAGCGTCATTCGTCAATGTTTATCTTTATTGCAGCCATTTTTTTCTTTGTTTCTGCTCAACTGCCATCGATTCAAATGTATTTGCAACGTCGCAATCGTCATTTAGCGAAACAAGAAGACACGGTAATCATTGCTATTCATCTTTTAGGGAAGCTGCTTGGCTTCTCTTCCGAACGGGAATGGCATCGCTTTGTGACTGGGAACTTGTTTACGGATGGACATTTTCTCGAACGTTCTCGCTACCATAGTCGTTGTCGAGCGCTGCGCTTTGCGATCAAATGGATTCGCCATGAGCTAGCCAAACGTGGGCAACACCACGCCTATGCGGTCGTAGACAGTATGCCGCTCGAGTTGTGCCATGCCGCAAGAATGTACCGTGTCAAACGATTTCAAGGAATCGCGGACATCGGGCTTTGTGCGTCGAAAAAGCAGTGGTACTATGGATTTAAGCTCCATCTTCAAGTGACCGACCAAGGACTGCCCATGGGATACGTGGTAACGGAGGCGTCCTGTCACGATCGAACCGCAGCTGAAACCGTCATGACTCAAATTCCTCACCCCTTTCATTTGGGAGACAAGGGATTTATCAGTAGCGAATGGCAAAAAAAGTTGTATAAAGCGTACCAAATCGCCTTTTGGACTCCATCTCGCAAAAACCAGAAACATGGCCCATCGGCATCATGGGAGAGATGGCTCAAACAAAAACGGAAAGTCATTGAAACGGTGTTCTCTGTCCTCGTCGACCAGTATCGTATCACAGAAATTCGTGCTCATTCGATTTCAGGGTTTGAAGTGGCACTAGATGGCATATTGTTGGTGTATTCGCTTGTAACACTCGGGCTAGTTGAGCGCTAGCGCTCAACTAGCACCACGGGTTTTATTCAGTGATATTCAAAAAACATCTCATAATTTATACAAAGGTTGCGAAATATGAGTTACAAGGGGAGTTATTCGGCACTACACACCCTATAAAAAAGACCCCGAAAGAGTCATAATACTCTTTCAAGGTCTTTAAATTTATGCATTGTGTAACACGTTTTTTGCAGCTTCGCTATTCGGCATTATCTTTAATATTTCTTGAGCAATTGCCTTAGCTTCTTCTTTACTTATTAATTTTTCTGGAATGTCATGGAATAACAACAAATGTTCTTTCAAGCTAACATCTTCAGGGCTTAATTCAACTGCTCTTTTAGCACGGTATAATGCACTTGCATAAGCGTCTGGTAAATGACACAATGCAGTACTTAATAACTCTGAAGCTAAGTAATGATAATCTGCAGTCTCATTATTATTTATCAAATAACAGACAAATGAATAAGCACTTATACTCTCTTCATCAAATCCTAATTCAAGGACAACTTGCTCTAAAGTATTTCTATCTTCATTCTCAATATATTCTTTTGCTTTTTGAAAATCACCCGATGTTATTAATTGCTTTATCTTTTCCTTCATAGTTATTTCACCCACGCATCAGATATTCTTATTGTTCCATCAGGTAGTTTTTTGTATGTCACCTGTACCAAATATCCATTGACCATTTTAACTCTAGAAGAAACAGATTTATAAGGTATATCTGCACCATTTTGAACTACATCGATGATCATTTCTTTTATTTTCCCCCAATTCTTATCAGGCACAAGTTTTTCCCAATGATGATTAGATTTTTTTACTTCCAATTTATAATATGCTTTATCTGATTACTGTTAAGTTTCCCTATTGCATCATGTACTTTAGAAGAAGGCAATAGCTTAACTTTACCCGTACCCTTAATAATACTCACATCCTGATCTAATTTTTTCGGATCAATATCAAACCCTTTCTTATCTTTTAAAATAAAAACCTTGAAAGACATAAAGCCAATCAAGGTTCTCTTTGTTTTATTTTTGTGCTCGGGATAGGCATCTATACTTACTTAACGCCGTTAGAATAATTTAAGAAAAGAGTATTAGCAATTTCTTGTGGAAGTTGTTGATTTACAAAATTGAGCCCTACCCACGATAAAACTGTTTCATCAATAGAGCGCCAATTTTTTAAAATCGGCAATAAATCTGCACTATTGTTTACATCTTGAAACCCTAAAATACAAACACCATAACTTCTTTCTCCCCATATTGCCCATTTCATTGAAGGAGGTAGCCAAATAACGGTATAAGAATTGTACAGCACTGCATCCGCTGGACTTTCCTCAGGCCCTAATTCAAGAACATCTAAATATTCATCGGGTGATAAATTGACAGGGAGTTTCATCCAATTATAATAATTAAACTCTTTATAAAAATATTCTACTGGATTAGGATCTAACACTGCGGCAAGGACATAATCATCTTTTGTTTCTTTAGATAATTGCTGGATTATGCTCCAAAAATCTTTGTCCATTGCCCAGTCAAACTCTTCAAACAAAAAATAATTGAATTGTTCTCGGAATACCTGTTTAGGCAATCTATTTTCTATATAAAACGTATCACTAGCTATTCCTATTAATTTATTAAACTCCTTTTTTTCCCTAACAAATAAAGTTTCTAAATTCATTGGACTCCCCTCTATTTTAACCTAATTTTTAAAGTCATTCTTTTGCTCCCTTTTGGATAAAAGTCAGCAGTTGAACCACCTGTTGATTTAGCACCGTCGCGAAGAACATATTTTGAACCATCTTTTTCTAGTATTATTGTTTTTCCGTCTTTAGATATTGATTTTTTCCATCCATCTCTAAGTAGATTTTCTTCGAACTGTGCTTTGGATACATCAGCCGCTCTGTTAGCATAACGACTACTAGATTTAGTCACATCTACATATTTAGAAGCTTTGCCTGTACCCTTAATAATACTCACAGCCTGATCTAATTTTTTCGGATCAATATCAAATGCTTTCTTAATGGCATTTGTCACTTTCGAAATGCTCTTTAGATCACCTAGTCCCGGAATAAAACCAACTAACGCTTCGGCCACATCTTTTGCATTGGATTTCGGATTGCTCAACACTTGATACAAGCGATAGGCATCTTTGATCGTACCTACCCCTGGGACAAAATCGGTCACCACATCGATTAGTTCCTTTGTTGCGGACCATCCTTTGTCACTTTTGTTTTTTGAAGCCGTGTATATGTTCTGTGACAGATTATGACCGGCGACAGTACGAATGTCTTTGTCCATATTATACAAAGATAGCCGAATTTGTCGAGTCAGCGCTTCTTCTTTTGCTTTCTTTACATCGTTTGATTTTTGTGCTTGTTGAGACGCTTCTTGAACTTCTTTTTTTCTCATTTGCGCCGCGTCTTTTTCTAATGGTTTGAACGCAGCCTAGAGCGCATCTTTAATGCTCTTTACAGGGTTATAGAGCGCGGTTTCTGTTTGATTTCCTAAATTTCTTGAAGCTTCCCTTTTGATAAAATCAATAGGGTTATAAACTGTATTTTCAATCGTGTTTCTTACTGGATTAATCGCTGCGATCGATGTAGACGATTCGTATGCCTTTCGTGCTTCTTGACTAATATGTACGGTGTCTTTTGAAGTGGATGTTTGGCTTGATTTAGCTGGGGGCTATTTTGTGGACGGTTGACTTTTTCTGTTTTTGTCGCCGTACTTGTCACATGAGTATTCACTGTACTTGAATAACTACTGCGTGTCATCACGGCACTGGCTGATTTTGAAATCGGCATGACTCTCCCCTCTTTTTACATATTTGCTCGTTTCTTTCGCATTCATTATAAATAATCAAACATTTTTTTCGATATTTTTCAATCGACATTTTTCTTTTTCAATCGACATTCCAAAATTATGAACAAGAGGAGAGAATCGTACGTCGGGCGTTTTGTTATGTGAAACTTAACCCATGATGATAAAAGGAAATGAGCATCAAAATAGCCCGTGCATGTGAATTTCCTTTAAAATGAAAGCGTGAATAAATATTCAATATCGAGAAGTGTAAATTAGCACGTTATTTCGGAACAAAATGGCCATTTTTTTGCAAATTCAAACGGGTTTTTGCGCGTTAATCCAGCAAAAATCTGGAGTATTGTGCAAATTTCCTCCCTTCTCTTTACAGAAAAACCGTTTGGTGGCTTGACATGGAGCCTCTGCGGACATGTTTTCTAGCGAAAGGGGCGAGCAGGAGCCCTTGTTTCGCTAGGCAACTAGCCTAACATGTCCGCCACTCCATGTAAAGCCTGTGCTTCTGATTTTGTAAATATATTCCAATCTGAAATAATTAGCTAATGTGCAAAACAAATAATTTGCAAATTTACACGAGAAGTCCAAGAACACTGTTATTTCAAAACAGATCCATTTATATACATATATTTACAATAAGGAAACCGTATTTGTATATACTTGATGATGAAGGGGAGGCGGGCCAAGATTTTGCAAAAGAAACTGTACAAAGAGCATCGTATTGCTTTTTGGACACCTATCCTTTTTCGCGAAAAAAACCACAATTTTTTTCGAAACCGTCGTTCAAGACCTAGCATAAACAAAGGGAAATTGTTTATAATGAATGGTATGTATTTCATGCATTCATTTATTTATTCGGAATATTACATAGAAAGGGAGTGCCGGATGTGAGTTTGCAGCAATACTCTCCAGAAGAATTGCAAGAAATGTCGCTCGTGGAACTCGCTTATTTAGTAATGAGCGATAAAAAAGAAGCGATGCCTTTTCCACAGCTCGTCCAAGAAATTGCTGCTTTGGCGAATTTGACGGAGGATCAAGTGCAAGCGCGCCTTGCGCAATTTTATACAGATTTAAATATTGATGGCCGCTTTATTTGTGTGAGCGAGGATCGTTGGGGGTTACGTTCGTGGTATCCATACGACCAAACAGAAGATGAAAACGTCACAACGTTCAAGCCGAAGAAGAAGAAAAAATTGGATGATGAGTATGAAGATTACGATGAAATTATCGACGAAGAAGAGTTGGATTACGACGTTCTTGACGACTATGACGATGTCGAAGACGTTTTAGATGATGAATTGCTCGATGAAGAGGAGTTTGACCTTGATGATGCCGATGATCTTGAGGACGAACTGCTTGATGAAGAATTTGATCTAGGGGAAGAAGAATTAGAAGAAGAGCTAGACGACGAGCTAATCGACGATTTTGAAGAAACAGAGGAAGAAGAATAACAATCCCCTTGACTTTGTCAGTTTAGCTATGTAGAATCTTATTTGGGCTCTTTCAAAATAGAACCGATAAAAAATATCGCTCCCTTACACCGGTAAGCGGAGCGTTTTTTATTTGTATTTTGCACAAACTTTAACTGTCTATATTCAGCAGGGGGGAAGAAGATGACGAAGTATATATTTGTAACGGGTGGCGTCGTTTCATCGCTAGGGAAAGGAATTACTGCAGCATCATTAGGTCGGTTGTTAAAAAACCGCGGCTTAAACGTGACGATTCAAAAATTTGATCCATACATTAACGTCGACCCAGGCACGATGAGTCCATACCAACACGGGGAAGTATTTGTCACGGACGACGGAGCGGAAACCGACTTAGATTTAGGTCACTACGAGCGTTTTATCGACATTAACTTAAACAAATATAGCAACGTGACGACCGGGAAAATTTATTCTACCGTCTTGAAAAAAGAGCGCCGTGGTGACTATTTAGGCGGCACCGTGCAAGTCATTCCGCACATTACAAATGAAATTAAAGAGCGTGTTTTTCGCGCAGGGCGGGAAACGAACGCGGACGTCGTGATTACCGAAATCGGTGGAACGGTCGGGGATATTGAGTCACTGCCATTTTTAGAAGCGATTCGCCAAATTAAAAGCGACATCGGCCGCGAAAACGTCATGTACATTCATTGTACGCTCGTTCCATACATTAAAGCAGCGGGGGAAATGAAAACGAAGCCAACGCAACATAGCGTCAAAGAATTGCGAAGCCTTGGGATTCAGCCAAACGTCATCGTCGTTCGTACCGAAATGCCGATGTCCCAAGACATGAAAGATAAAATCGCTCTTTTCTGCGATATTGACCCGAAAGCGGTCATCGAAGCGCGCGATGCGGATACGCTTTATGCGGTGCCATTAATGTTGCAAGAACAAAAATTGGATCAAATCGTTTGCGAGCATTTAAAGCTGAATTGCCAAGAAGCAGATATGACCGAATGGAAAGCGCTCGTCGAAAAAGTGCGCAACCTTTCACGGAAAACAAAAATTGCACTTGTCGGCAAATACGTCGAATTGCAAGATGCCTATATTTCTGTCGTCGAAGCGCTTCGCCATGCAGGGTATGCATTTGATGCGGAAGTGGAAATTCAATGGATCAACTCCGAACATGTGAACAACGACAATGTTGCGACCCTTTTGCAAGAAGCGGACGGCATTCTCGTCCCAGGCGGATTTGGTGACCGCGGCATTGAAGGGAAAATTGCAGCGATTCGCTATGCGCGCGAACAACGCATCCCGTTCCTCGGCATTTGCCTTGGCATGCAGCTAGCGTCTGTGGAGTTTGCCCGCCATGTCGTTGGGTTAGAAGGCGCGCATTCGTCCGAAATCGATCCAACGACGCCGCATCCGATTATTGACTTATTGCCGGAACAAAAAGATGTTGAAGACTTAGGTGGCACGCTTCGCTTAGGGTTATATCCGTGCAAATTAGTCGAGGGCACGCGCGCGTATGAAGCGTACAACGATGAAGTCATTTATGAACGCCATCGCCATCGCTATGAATTTAACAACCAATATCGTCAAATCATGGAGCAGCACGGCTTTGTCTTCTCAGGGACAAGTCCAGACGGTCGCTTAGTTGAAATTATTGAATTAAAAGACCATCCGTGGTTTGTCGCTGCACAGTTCCATCCAGAATTTACGTCGCGCCCGACAAGGCCACAGCCGCTGTTCCGCGACTTTATTAAAGCATCGTTGCAAAAATAAAGACGATCCCACGCGGATCGTCTTTTTACTCATACTCCTCTAAAATTTCATGCATCGTAAACAATAAGCAATAATAGGCGAATAGCGCTGTAATCGTGGCAGGGAAGCCAAAACGTGTTCCGTCTTCACGCGGAAGGAGCGGTTTTGTAAGCTTGCTGTCGATATGGACGTCGACGAGATCGGCAAGCGAACGTTCTCCGTCCGTCGTCGCTGCAATAGCGACAATCGGTACTTTTCCGTGCAATTGCTCTGCTAAACGTAGCGCTTGTTCATCGTTAGTGAATGGTGCGATAAGTAGTACGCGGTCGGTTTCGTCAATGTTGTCACAAATGGTGCCGTTTTCAACCAATCGTGCGACTTTCGGCAAGGCGTCTTTCCCTTTTATCGCGTCTATGACGACCGCTTCCATTTCCTCCACCCCATGCACGAAAATGCGCCCTTCTCCTACCACGGCTTGCGCAAGCAAACGAGCGCCATCTTCAATTGCCATTTCCTCTTCTGTGAGTTTTTTTAAATAGCCGTGTAATTGCGTTAGAAAAATTTTGAGCATTTTTTCACCTTCCTTCTCATCATTACAGTATACTTGTTTTAGGAGAGAACACAACTTTAGCTGTTCTTAATGATTGTTTTTGAGATAGTTTCCAAAACGGCAGGAAAATAACAAAAGAAGGCGAAATATACAAGCAGGAAACGAAAGAATAGAGGTGCGTAAACATGGGAAATAAGCTTCTAATCGTCGACGACCAATACGGTATTCGCATTTTGTTGAACGAAGTATTTCAGCGGGAAGGGTATACGACGTTTCAAGCATCGAACGGCGTGCAAGCGTTAGAAATTGTGCAAAAGCATCAGCCGGACTTAGTATTGCTTGATATGAAAATCCCTGGCATGGACGGAATTGAAATATTAAAGCGCATTAAAGAAATCAACCGCGATATTAAGGTGATTATTATGACAGCTTACGGTGAACTTGATATGATTCAAGAAACGAGAGAACTAGGGGCAGTCATGCATTTTGCCAAACCGTTTGATATCGATGATATGCGTGATGCTGTGCGAAAATATATTTCGTTGTAATGCGCTTTCGACAAATTATTGTTAAATTCACGCCTCTCCTGAAGGTTGCTGTTTTCATTGTAAGTTGGTATGCTTATAACGTAGGAAGCGCGCCTTTCATACATATTTTTACATAAAATGGTGATGCTACGCATAGCCCCTTGTTAGCGAAAGGCGAAGTTTAACGATTAAGGAGGATTTCGATCATGCCTTTAGTATCAATGAAAGAAATGCTCGACAAAGCGTTAGCCGAAAAATATGCGGTCGGGCAATTTAACATCAACAACCTCGAATGGACACAAGCGATTTTAGCGGCAGCGGAAGAAGAAAAGTCTCCAGTCATTCTTGGCGTATCGGAAGGTGCAGCTCGTTATATGGGCGGCTTTAAAACAGTCGTCAACATGGTCAAAGGCTTAATGGAAGATATGAACATTACGGTGCCAGTGGCTATCCACCTCGATCACGGTTCTAGCTTTGAAAAATGTAAAGCAGCGATTGACGCTGGATTTACATCGGTCATGATTGACGCTTCTCACCATCCGTTTGAAGAAAACGTGCAAATTACGTCACAAGTTGTCGAATATGCCCATGCGCGCGGCGTATCGGTTGAAGCAGAACTTGGCACAGTCGGCGGACAAGAAGACGATGTCGTAGCGGACGGTGTCATTTATGCAGACCCGAAAGAGTGCGAAGAATTAGTGAAGCGGACAGGCATTGACTGTTTAGCACCTGCGCTCGGTTCGGTTCACGGTCCTTATAAAGGGGAGCCGAAACTTGGATTTAAAGAAATGGAAATCATCCGTGATTTGACGCGCATTCCGCTTGTATTGCACGGCGGTACAGGCATTCCGACAGAACAAATTCAACGTGCGATTTCGCTCGGTACGTCGAAAATTAACGTAAACACAGAAAACCAAATCGCTTTCACAAAAGTCGTTCGCGAAATTTTAGCGAAAGACGAAAAAGTGTATGATCCGCGCAAATTTATCGGTCCTGGCCGCGATGCGATTAAAGCAACGGTCATCGGCAAAATGCGTGAATTCGGTTCCTCAGGAAAAGCGTTGTAATGATTAGCCGCATCGTTCCGGCAAAGCCGGAGCGAGCGGTTTTGTTTCATATTTAAGGTAGCTGCTAGGCAAAGGAAAAAAGCTACCTTTTTTTAGAAAAAGGAGGAGGAAAACGTGAAGTTTTTTATTGATACCGCCAATTTGGAAGAAATTAAAAAAGCGAATGAATTAGGTGTATTAGCAGGTGTTACGACAAATCCAAGCCTTGTAGCGAAAGAAAACGTGTCGTTTCACGACCGCCTTCGCGAAATTACAGAAATTGTATCAGGCTCTGTCAGTGCGGAAGTCATTTCGACCGATGCAGAAGGCATGATTAAAGAAGGCGAAGAGCTGGCGAACATCGCGCCAAATATTACAATTAAAGTGCCGATGACACCGGAAGGGTTAAAAGCGGTGAAAGTGTTCAGCGAAAAAGGAATTAAAACGAACGTGACGCTCATTTTCAATGCGAACCAAGCACTACTAGCAGCGCGTGCAGGCGCGACGTATGTTTCTCCGTTCCTCGGTCGGTTAGACGACATCGGCCATAACGGATTGGAGCTCATCTCAACAATTGCCAACATTTTTGACATTCACGGTATTGAAACAGAAATTATCGCCGCATCGATTCGCCATCCATTGCATGTCACAGAGGCGGCGTTGCGTGGGGCGCATATCGCGACCGTTCCTTATAAAGTGTTAATTCAACTATGCCAACATCCGTTAACAGACCAAGGAATCGAAAAATTTTTAGCAGATTGGAATAGCCAACAGCGATAAAAATCGATCTTTTTTGTCTAAACTGTAACTGTTTCCTTGTAAGTTGCGCAAACATCAGTCATCTTCGCTGGAAGGGAGACTATAATGGAAAAGTTAAAAATCATCGGTGGCGACCGATTAAACGGAACGGTGCGAATTAGCGGGGCAAAAAATAGCGCCGTCGCACTCATCCCAGCAACGATTCTTGCTGAATCGCCCGTAACGATTGAAGGTTTGCCGGATATTTCAGATGTTCGGATATTAGGTGAGTTAATCGAAGAAATTGGCGGCACGTTTTATTTTGATGGCAAGGAAGCAACGATTGACCCGACGAACATCGTGTCAATGCCTCTTCCAAACGGAAAAGTGAAAAAATTACGCGCTTCTTACTACTTGATGGGGGCGATGGTCGGGCGGTTCAAAAAGGCAGTCATCGGGCTACCAGGCGGCTGCCATTTAGGACCGCGCCCAATCGACCAGCACATTAAAGGGTTTGAAGCGTTAGGAGTTAAGGTGACAAACGAACAAGGAGCGATTTATTTACGCGCCGATGAACTGCGCGGTGCGCGCATTTATTTGGACGTTGTCAGCGTCGGGGCAACGATTAACATTATGTTGGCGGCCGTTCGCGCCAAAGGGCGCACGATTATCGAAAACGCGGCGAAAGAACCGGAAATTATTGACGTCGCGACATTGTTATCGAACATGGGCGCCAAAATTAAAGGAGCAGGAACGGATGTGATTCGGATTGACGGAGTGGACAAACTTTCCGGCTGCCGCCACTCGATTATTCCAGACCGAATTGAAGCGGGAACGTTTATGATTGCCGCTGCGGCGATGGGAAACGAAGTCATTGTCGACAACGTCATTCCGCAGCACGTTGAGTCATTGACGGCGAAGCTGCGCGAGATGGGCGTGCATGTGGAAACGAACGATGACCAACTACTTGTGAGAGGCGTCCCATCGATGAAGGCAGTCGACGTTAAGACGCTCGTCTACCCAGGATTTCCGACCGATCTCCAGCAGCCGTTCACGACATTGTTGACGAAAGCAACTGGGACGAGCGTGGTTACAGATACGATTTATAGCGCAAGGTTTAAGCATATCGATGAATTGCGCCGCATGAATGCCAATATTAAAGTCGAAGGTCGTTCGGCGATTGTGACGGGACCTGTTCAGCTGCAAGGCGCCAAAGTAAAAGCGAGCGATTTACGAGCAGGGGCATCGCTTGTTATCGCAGGACTGATGGCCGAAGGGGTAACGGAAATTACCGGCCTTGAGCATATCGACCGCGGGTATAGCAACCTTGTCGAAAAATTAGCTGGTTTAGGGGCAACAATTTGGCGCGAAAAAATGACCGATCAAGAAATTGAACAAATGCAAAATTCATAAGCAACGAAGGGGAGAGGGAGAAGTTACGATGGAAAGAAGTTTATCGATGGAGCTCGTTCGCGTCACCGAAGCAGCCGCACTAGCCGCGGCGCGCTGGATGGGACGCGGCAGAAAAGATGAGGCAGATGGAGCAGCGACGTCTGCGATGCGAGATGTGTTCGATACGATTCCGATGAAAGGAACGGTCGTCATCGGCGAAGGGGAAATGGATGAGGCGCCGATGTTATATATCGGTGAAAAGCTTGGAAACGGCTACGGTCCACGTGTCGATGTAGCGGTCGATCCGTTAGAAGGGACGAACATCGTCGCGTCAGGAGGCTGGAACGCTCTAGCGGTAGTGGCGGTAGCGGATCACGGGAATTTGCTTCATGCTCCGGATATGTATATGGACAAAATCGCCGTTGGGCCGGAAGCGGTCGGCATGATCGACATTAACGCACCGATTATCGACAATTTGAAAGCGGTTGCGAAAGCGAAAAATAAAGATGTCGAAGATGTGGTGGCGATTGTGTTAAACCGTCCGCGCCATGAACGAATTATCGCCGAGTTGCGCGAAGCAGGCGCACGCATTAAACTCATTAACGACGGGGATGTCGCCGCAGCGATTAATACCGCATTTGACCATACAGGCGTCGACATTTTATTTGGTTCCGGTGGAGCACCAGAGGGCGTGTTGGCCGCGGTGGCGCTTAAATGTTTAGGCGGAGAAATTCAAGGAAAGCTGCTTCCGCAAAACGATGCGGAACTTGAACGCTGCAAAAAAATGGGGCTTGACGTCAACAAAGTGTTGCGTATGGAGGATTTAGTAAAAGGTGACGATGCCATTTTTGCAGCTACAGGAGTGACCGATGGCGAATTATTGCGTGGCGTGCAGTTTAAAGGCTCTTACGGGGAGACGCATTCGGTCGTTATGCGTGCGAAATCGGGAACGGTTCGTTTTATCGATGGGCGTCATAGCTTGAAGAAAAAACCACATTTAGTCATCAAGCCATAAAAACGACAAGCGAGGGCTACTTCCTCCATCGCCCTCGCTTGTTTTTAGCTTTCTCCACGATTTAGTAGAATGCGAAAAAAAATATATTGATTAAAAAATAAGAAAAAGGGTAAAATAATCGTGCTGTGTGCGCACAAAATAAGCTCTGCGATTTGTTGCTTCTTAAAAATGAGTAAACCTTCATGCTCTTCTTTATCCCATCATTTTATGTGATCCATTTGGTAGACATGGGACAGAAAAATAGTAAAAGCGTGGTGTTGAAATGGAATTAACGATTTCCGTATTAGAAAATATGAAACTAAAAGAGTTGTACGAGCTTGCTCGGCAATATAAAATTTCGTACTACAGCAAACTAACGAAAAAAGAGCTTATTTTCGCAATTTTAAAAGCACGGGCAGAACAAGATGGACTCATGTTTATGGAAGGCGTCCTCGAAATTATCCAATCGGAAGGATTCGGTTTTTTACGTCCAATTAACTACTCACCAAGCACGGAAGATATTTATATTTCCGCATCGCAAATTCGCCGCTTTGATTTGCGCAACGGCGATAAAGTATCGGGAAAAGTGCGTCCTCCGAAAGAAAACGAGCGGTATTATGGCTTATTGCATGTAGAAGCAGTGAACGGAGAAGACCCAGAAATTGCGAAAGAACGCGTGCATTTCCCAGCGTTGACCCCGCTTTATCCGAGTCGGCAAATGAAGCTAGAAACGACGTCGGACAAATTATCGACGCGCATTATTGATTTAATTGCCCCGGTTGGGTTTGGGCAGCGCGGCTTAATCGTCGCACCGCCAAAAGCAGGAAAGACGATGCTGTTAAAAGAAATTGCCAATAGCATTACGACGAACCATCCAGA
Source organism: Anoxybacteroides voinovskiense (assembly GCF_014196205.1). Taxonomy (GTDB): domain Bacteria; phylum Bacillota; class Bacilli; order Bacillales; family Anoxybacillaceae; genus Anoxybacteroides; species Anoxybacteroides voinovskiense. The sequence goes on from NZ_JACIDE010000003.1 coordinate 137,565, forward strand.
TGTAGAACTGATTGTGCTATTAATTGACGAACGTCCGGAGGAAGTGACAGACATTGAGCGTTCTGTCAAAGGCGATGTCGTCAGCTCGACGTTTGACGAAGTGCCGGAAAACCATATTAAAGTCGCAGAACTTGTGTTAGAGCGGGCGATGCGTCTTGTCGAGCATAAGCGCGATGTCGTTATTTTGATGGATAGTATTACGCGCTTAGCACGGGCGTATAACTTAGTCATCCCACCGAGCGGCCGTACCCTTTCTGGAGGGATTGACCCAGCCGCGTTTCACCGTCCGAAACGGTTTTTCGGTGCTGCGCGCAATATTGAAGAAGGCGGCAGCTTAACGATTTTAGCGACCGCCCTTGTCGATACAGGCTCGCGCATGGACGATGTCATTTACGAAGAGTTTAAAGGAACGGGCAACATGGAGTTGCACCTCGACCGTTCGCTCGCAGAACGGCGCATTTTCCCAGCAATCGATATTCGCCGCTCCGGCACGCGGAAAGAAGAGTTGCTCATTCCGCGCGAACATTTGGAAAAATTATGGGCGATTCGCAAAACGATGTCCGATACCCCAGACTTTATCGACCGTTTCTTAAACAAACTGCGCCAAACAAAATCAAACGAAGAATTTTTTGCGCTGTTGGATGAGGAATGGAAAAGTATGGGGAATAGAAAATAACTAGTTGCAAAACCCCCTTGCCCTTGTTATAATTTTGTCATGTGTGTTTAAACGATGAAGCTACTCACAACGATAGAAAAACTCTGTTTCGAAACGATTCAGGGCGGAAGGAGATGAAAGAGAATGAAAGCAGGAATTCATCCAGATTACAAAAAAGTGACCGTAAAATGTGCTTGTGGAAACGAGTTCGAAAGTGGCTCTGTGAAAAATGAAGTGCGCGTAGAGATTTGCTCGGAGTGCCATCCATTCTACACAGGACGTCAAAAATTCGCTTCTGCGGCAGGACGTGTTGATAAATTCAACAAAAAATATGGCCTTAAGTAAGCAAAAAACAGGCAAGCGAACATGTTCCCTTGCCTGTTTTTTCACTGTTTACGAATATAGCGTCCATCGGGACGATGCGCTTTTTATGGAATGTTGGGAAGAAAGGGGACGCCCTCCATGTATGTGATGACACAATCAGGCTGGCTAGAAGTGATTTGCGGAAGCATGTTTTCCGGCAAATCGGAAGAACTCATTCGCCGTGTGCGCCGCGCGACGTTTGCCAAGCAAGACGTGAAAGTATTTAAACCGGCAATGGATAACCGGTATAGCGAGGAAGCGGTCGTTTCCCATAACGGGACGTCTGTAATTGCGATTCCGGTGCATTCGGCGAAAGAAATTTTTACGTACATATCGGAACAAACCGATGTTATTGCGATCGACGAAATCCAATTTTTTGATGAACAAATTGTTGATGTCGTACAAACGTTAGCTGATCGCGGCTATCGCGTCATTGTGGCCGGACTCGACCAAGATTTTCGCGGAGAGCCGTTCGGACCGGTGCCGACGTTAATGGCGATTGCCGAATCAGTGACGAAATTACAAGCGGTGTGCACAGTTTGCGGTTCGCCGGCAAGCCGGACGCAGCGGTTGATTAACGGCCAGCCAGCTTCTTACCATGATCCGATTATTTTAGTCGGTGCGAGTGAATCGTATGAACCGCGTTGCCGCCATCACCACGAAGTGCCAGATAAACCAACCGAACATCACCTTCAGAAAAACGGACAAACTATTTGCTGATGGCACGTGTCAAACGAAAAACGAATTCCCTTTTTGACGGAACCGAACACGGCTGCTTGCTGACAAAAGCAGCTAGCTGTTCGGTTTTTTGTTATGGAAAAAAAGAATGGTGTGTTTATGGCATATTCTTCTGCCGGTATTTTTTCATCCAATGGGAAAACTAGCAACAAGGAGGCGATAAAGATGAAGCGCTTGCTGTTGCTATTTTTTTCGTTGTTTCTTGCTGCGTGTACATTAAACCCGACCGATTCGCAATACCATGCCCAACGCGAAGACCGCAATGGGAGAAACTTAATGAATGCGAACGAAGCTCGTCCGAATGTCGGCCGCATGTATAACCATTTCGACGACCCAGAGAAGACAAATCAAAATCCGAATTTCATTAGTTTAACGGACGGCAGTGCCAACGACCGTGCCGTTGTCCAAAAAGCGGTGCAAGTTGTCGAACAATATAAACACTATCGTGCGCAATCGGTATGGATGAACGGAAGTGACATGTGGGTGACCGTCGATGCTCCGCGGAGTCGCTCGTACCGCCAAAGACAAACCGATCAAACGAAGCTATACGAACTATTAACGAAAGCGATTCCGACGTATAACATTCACGTCCGCCTCGACTAATCACGCCCTGTGTAAGGGGCGTTTTTTATTTGCTCAAATAACAACAAAATAGACAAAAATTTCTTAATAGTTATACAATAAAAGAAAGATTATTGGTAAGGGGCGTACGTATGAACATTCATAAATTTGTCATGCCGGAAGTAATTTTCGGAAAAGGTTCGATTCAGCAAGTAGGGGAAAGTTGTTTGCGGCTTGGCGCAACGAACGTACTTATTGTTAGCGACCCGGGCGTCATCGCTGCTGGTTGGCTTGATGTAGTCGTAGAAAGTTGCCGGCAAGCGGGGCTACAGTATACAACATTTTATGACGTTACGATTAACCCGAAAGATAGCGAAGTGGAAAAAGGGTGCCGCGTCTATATCGAAAACGAATGCGATGCGATTATCGGAATCGGTGGGGGAAGTCCGATTGATGTGGCAAAAGCGATAGCTATTTTAGCGACTAATGGCGGGCGAATTCATGACTATGAAGGAGTCGACAAAATCCATCATCCGCTCCCGCCGCAAGTGATGGTTTCGACAACGGCTGGGTCAGGCTCGGAAGTTTCGCAATTTTCCGTCATCGTCGATACGAAGGAGAAAAAAAAGATGACGATCATTTCCCGCTCGCTTATTCCTGATATTGCCATCATTGACCCGGAAACGTTATCGACAAAAAGCGCCCATTTAACGGCTTCGACAGGACTTGATGTATTAACGCACGGCATTGAAGCGTACGTCAGCTTAGCAGCGACACCGTTAACAGACGTACAAGCGAAAAATGCCATTTCCCTCGTCGCTGAATATTTACGTCCTTCCGTAGCGTCCAAAATGAACGAAGAAGCGAAAACAAATATGGCGATGGCTAGCTTGCAGGCAGGGTTAGCTTTTTCCAACGCCATTTTAGGCGCGGTTCATGCAATGTCGCATGCTGTAGGCGGAAAATATAACCTTCTTCACGGAGATGTGAATTCGATTTTGTTGCCATATGTCATGGAATACAACTTGTTAGCCAATCCGCAAAAATTTGCCGATATCGCTCTTTTCCTTGGCGTCGATACTCGCGGGCTTTCTGCGATGGAAGCTGGAAAAAAAGCAATCGATTATGTTAAGCAGCTCGCCATCGACATCGGTGCACCGCAACGGTTAGCCGATATCGGCGTCGAACAAGACGAACTACGGCAAATGAGCGTTGTTGCTTTTCATGATGCGTGCATGATTACGAACCCACGGGACGTCACAGTCGAAGACATTGAGGAACTATTTAGAAAGGCATGGTAAAACGATGAACGAGCGGCAACAACTGATTAACATGTTAACCGGTGTACAATCTTCGAAGCGCAGCTATTATACGGAGCTAAAAAAAATGGTCGCGGAATTAAAAAAGAAAAATATGCAGCTAGAAATTATTAACGATATCACGAAAAGCTTTAACATCAATATGTCAATGGACGATATGCTAAAAAATACGTTCGACAAACTAAAAGAAATTTTTCCGCTCGCAAGAATAAGTTTGTCCTTATACGAACAAGAGCAGCTTATTTTAACGAACGTCTATCCAGCACATGCCCTCTATTTTCCCGTAGGGTTTGTGCTGCCGAAAGCACGTTCACTGTATTGGAAAGCGATTCAATCGCTTGAAAAAATTTTTTATGAAGTACAAAAAGAACAGGCGTTTATTGAAACAAACGTGTACGAAGCATTAGGCATTCGGAGCGTGCTGTTTATTCCGCTCATGCGTAAAACCCAAGTGATTGGCGTCTTAAGCATCGGAAGCAAAGAAATCGTTGCATATGACGAAGCAGACCTTTCGTTTTTTCAACAGTTTGGCGACCAACTAGCCGTTTGCATCGAAAATGCTCGCCTTTACAATGAAGTATTAACGAGCAAAAAAGAATGGGAAGAAACGTTTCGCGCCGTTTCAGAGATGATTTTCGTCGTTGACTTAGACGGAAATATTTTGCGGTACAACGACGCAGTAAAAACGTTTTTTTCTAATGTACAACAAACAAACATTTGTCAACTGCTAGGGATTGAACCGAGCGAAAGCCCGATTATCGAAAATATCGAAACGAAAAAACCAGTGCACCGCCACCTGCATATTCAGCAACGCGTCTGCGAACTGCACTCGTACCCTGTATGGAACGAACAGCAAAAGATGTATGCGGTTATTATGTATATTAATGACATTACCGAAAGGCTGCAAATCGAAGCCCAGCTCGTTCAATCAGGGAAACTTGCCGCCATTGGGGAAATGGCAGCGGGCATTGCCCATGAATTGAACAATCCGCTGACTGCGATTCTTGGAAATACCCAGCTGCTGTTGCGAACGATGAAAGATGAACGTTCTTACAAGCTGCTATCGGACATTTACTCGTGCGGAAAGCGGTGCAAAACGATCATTCAAAATTTATTGACGTTTTCGCGACAAGATGAATACATGTTTGAAGAATGTTCCATTAACGAGGCGGTTGAGCAAGTATTAGGGTTCATCGGCGATCAAATTCAAAAACAAAATATCACGATTCAAAAGCAACTAGATGATTCGCTCGAACTAATCGAAGGAAACATTCAACAAATCGGGCAAATTATTTTAAACCTTTTAATTAACGCAAAAGATGCGCTTGACGAAATAGAGAACGAAAAGAAAACGATTACTATCGAAACAAAGCTAGTCACCGAGGCAGAAAAGCGATGGGTCGTTTTATGCGTTAAAGATAACGGAAAAGGAATTAGCGAGCAGCACGTACAAGAAATTTTCCACCCGTTTTTCACGACAAAGCGACCAGGAAAAGGAACAGGACTTGGGTTGTCTGTCAGTTTAGGAATTGCCCAAGCCCACGGCGGAACGATTGAAGTTAGCAGCGAGCTCGGCGAAGGAAGCGAGTTTCGGTTAAAATTGCCGGCGAAAGAAGAAAGGAGAGGTTAGATGTACGATATTTTAGTTATCGACGACGAGCGTGAAGTCGGCACTTTTTTTCGCCACCTACTAGAAGAAAAAGGATATCACGTGACGCTTGGGTTTAGCGGAAAAGATTTTTCCCAACTTATTCGTCAGCATCGCTTTGATTTGGCGTTAATCGACGTGAAATTGCCGGATACGAACGGATTAGATTTGTTGAAACAGCTAAAACTTTCCCTTCCTGCTTGCAAAGCGGTTGTGATGACAGGCTATAGTACGGTAAAAACGGCGGTAGAAGCGATTAAATATGGGGCGAGCGACTATGTCGAAAAGCCATTTGATGATATTGACCAACTAGAGCAATTGATTGACGGGCTGTTGCAAAGCGGTGCTACTTCTGCCCAAAACGACATGTACAAGCTAGCCGAAACGCTTGGGTTTATCGTCGGAACAAATAAAGAAATGAATGACTTATTAAAGCTTGCCTATAAAATTGCGAAAAAAAACGTGAACGTGCTTATCGAAGGGGAAACAGGGACAGGGAAAGAAGTGCTTGCCCATTTTATTCATAGTGCGAGCATGCGCTACGACCAGCCGTTTATCGGCATCAATTGCGGGGCTGTTTCAGAAACGTTGTTGGAGAGCGAATTGTTCGGCCATGAAAAGGGGGCGTTTACAGGGGCGGTAAAAGAAAAAAAGGGCATGTTCGAAATCGCCAATCGCGGCACGCTGTTTTTAGATGAAATTGGCGAAGCGACGCTAGCGACGCAAGTAAAATTGTTGCGCGTGCTAGAAACGGGAGAGTATATTCGTGTTGGCGGCGAAGCAGTACGCAAAACGAACACGCGTATTATTGCCGCATCGCATGTGAATTTAGCAAAAGCCGTAGAAGAAAAAACGTTTCGCGAAGATTTGCTTTATCGATTGGATGTCGTAAAACTAACGATCCCACCGCTTCGTGAACGGCTAGAAGACTTGCCGCTGCTTGTCGACTATTTCTTAAAAAAATTACACTCGCCGCTATCGTTTTCAGAAGAAAGCCTTGCTTATATGGGCCAATACCATTGGCCAGGCAATGTAAGAGAGTTATTTAACGTCATCAAGCGAGCGGTGACATTAGCGGAAGGGGAAACAGCGATTATTACCCCGCAATACCTTCCGGAAAAGCTGAAAATTTCGTACACTTCGATGCCGATAGTCGGAAAAAAGACGAGCGACACAGATTTGGAGACGTATTTGCACGAATGGATAAACGATGTGTTATCATTATGGAAAAAAAGCGAACCTGTGGATTTAGAATATGTGTTGTCGTTAGTAAAAGAGTTAGAAACAACAATTGGGCGTGCATTTGTCATGAAAACGTTAAAAGAAACGATTGGCAACCGAAAAGAAACGGCCGAGCGGCTCAACATTACGGTGCGGAAATTGAGGTATTTATTAAAAGAAAAAGGGGCTGACCAAAAATAAGGTCAGCCCTTTGGTTTAGAAGAAGCCCAATGCTCTCGGGTTGTAGCTAACGAGTATATTTTTCGTTTGTTGATAGTGTGATAGCATCATATGGTGTGTTTCACGGCCGATGCCGGACATTTTATAGCCGCCAAACGCTGCGTGCGCTGGATACGAATGATAGCAGTTCGTCCAGACGCGGCCTGCTTGAATGCCTCGTCCGAACCGGTACGCACGGTTAATGTTGCGCGTCCATACGCCTGCGCCGAGCCCGTATAACGTATCATTAGCAATGTCGAGCGCTTCGGCTTCGTCTTTGAACGTCGTCACCGATACGACGGGACCGAAAATTTCTTCTTGGAAAATCCGCATTTTATTATGGCCTTTAAAGACCGTCGGTTGAATATAGTAGCCATTTTCCAAGCCGGCGATCACATTTCTTTCCCCGCCGATGAGGCATTGCGCCCCTTCTTGTTTTCCGATATCGATATACGAAAGAATTTTCTCCATTTGCTCCGATGAAGCTTGCGCCCCCATCATCGTAGTCGTGTCGAGCGGGTTTCCTGTTTTAATGTTTTGAACGCGCTCGAGCGCCCGTTCCATAAACGCCTCATAAATCGATTCGTGAATTAACGCTCTAGAAGGGCATGTACACACTTCCCCTTGGTTTAAAGCGAACATGACAAATCCTTCAATCGCTTTATCGAAAAAGTCGTCATCTGCTTCCGTGACATCTGGGAAGAAAATATTCGGCGATTTTCCCCCTAACTCAAGCGTCACAGGGATAATATTTTGCGACGCATATTGCATAATTAAACGACCGGTCGTCGTTTCGCCGGTAAAGGCGATTTTGGCGATGCGCGGGCTGGAGGCTAACGGCTTTCCGGCTTCAAGCCCAAAGCCATTGACGACGTTAAGCACGCCAGGTGGCAGCAAGTCGCCAATCAACTCCAGCAGCACCATAATCGATGCTGGCGTTTGTTCGGCTGGTTTTAGCACGATGCAGTTTCCAGCAGCGAGCGCAGGGGCAATTTTCCACGCCGCCATTAATAATGGGAAGTTCCACGGGATAATTTGCCCGACAACGCCAAGCGGCTCGTGGAAATGGTAGGCGACGGTATCGTCGTCCAATTGGCTAATCGTTCCTTCTTGAGCACGAATCGCGCCAGCAAAGTAACGGAAATGGTCGATGGCCAGCGGCAAATCGGCGTTTAACGTTTCGCGAATTGGTTTGCCATTATCCCACGTTTCTGCGACGGCTAGCATTTCTAAATTTTCTTCCATGCGGTCTGCAATTTTGTTTAAAATGAACGCTCTTTCTGCCGGTGATGTTTTTCCCCACGCCTCTTTTGCTGCATGAGCCGCATCGAGCGCTAGTTCGATGTCTTCGGCTTGCGAGCGGGCGACTTCGCAAAATACTTCTCCGGTTACAGGCGTAATATTTTCGAAATATTGCCCGGAAATAGGCGGCACCCATTCCCCGTTAATATAGTTATCGTATCGCTTTTTAAATTGGACTTTTGCGTCTTTTTCTCCTGGTTGGCTGTAAATCACGTGAACTCCTCCTTGTTTTTTTCGCTAGGATGTCCCGAAGAGGGACACCCTAAATTGTTACATCGTTAAAACGATGCGGCCATTAATTTGTCCCTTTTCCATTTTTTCGAACACATCATTAATTTTTTCTAATGGAACCGCTTCCACGATTGGCCGAACTTTTCCGCGCGCGGCAAAATCGAGCGCTTCTTGCATATCTTTTCTTGTACCAACGATTGACCCTTTCACCGTCACACCATTTAAGACCGTATCGAAAATTGGAATTGGCAATTCATCGTGCGGCAAACCGACAACGACGAGGCACCCACCGCGTTTAATGGAGCGATAAGCTTGTTCGAACGCTTTTTTCGTTACAGCGACGCTAATGGCAGCTTGGACACCGCCTACTTTTTCTTGAATCGCTGCGACTGGGTCTTCTTTTAACCCGTTGATAGCGATATCTGCTCCCAATTTCGTCGCTAGCTCTGCTTTGTCATCGCTAATATCGACAGCAACGACGTTGAATCCCATCGCTTTAGCGTATTGCAGTGCGATATGCCCTAATCCGCCGATGCCGTAAATCGCGACCCAGTCGCCTGGTTTGGCATTCGATACTTTCAATGCTTTATATGTCGTAACCCCTGCGCAAAGAATCGGTGCGACTTCGACTGGATCGAGGTTTTCTGGAATGCGCGCTACATAGTCGGCTGGCGCTTTGCAATATTCCGCATATCCGCCGTCGACGGAATACCCACCGTTTAATTGGTGTGGACAAAGCGTTTCTTGTCCGCTTAAGCAATATTCACATTCGCCGCACGCCGAATATAGCCACGGAATGCCGACGCGATCGCCAACTTTTAGCGATTTTACCCCTTCGCCAACTTCCACTACAACTCCTACCCCTTCATGCCCAGGAATGAGCGGAAGTTTCGGTTTGACCGGCCAGTCCCCATGGGCAGCGTGCAAATCGGTATGGCAGACGCCGCAAGCTTCGATTTTGACAAGCACCTCGCCATACTCTAGTGTCGGCTTTTCCACTTCCTCGATTCGAAGTTTTTGTTTGAACTCGTGAACAACTGCTGCTTTCATTCTCCCTATCCCCTTTCAAAAAATTTGTCGGTTCACCAATCTTAAAATGCAAAAAGTGTGCCAATTCAAAAAAATAAAAAAATAAAGCAATGGATAGAAGAGGGTGCCAAAATTTCGGCATTTTTGTCCGAATGAACGGCAAATTTTTCACAAAATTGTCACAAACGATTCCGACCTTTCTCCTTTCCTTAAACTGTAGTATAATTATAAATTAGACTGTGTATGGACAAAGATAGAGGTGAATGAGTGTGTTTGACCGTCTTCAAGCAGTAGAAGAGCGTTATGAAAAGTTAAACCAGTTGTTAATGGACCCAGAAGTGATTAACGACCCGAAAAAACTTCGGGACTATTCGAAAGAACAGTCGGATTTAGAAGAAACGGTGCTTACGTATCGGGAATATAAATCTGTTCGCGAGCAGCTTCTTGATGCAAAAGCGATGTTAGAGGAAAAATTGGACGCAGAGATGCGCGAGATGGTGAAAGAGGAAATTAGCGAACTAGAAGAGCGGGAAGAAGCGCTTGTCGAAAAACTAAAAGTACTCTTGCTTCCAAAAGACCCGAACGATGACAAAAACGTTATTATGGAAATTCGCGGGGCGGCTGGCGGTGAAGAGGCGGCATTGTTTGCCGGCGACTTGTACCGCATGTATACGCGCTATGCCGAATCGCAAGGATGGAAAACAGAAGTCATCGAGGCAAGCCCGACAGGATTGGGCGGCTATAAAGAAATTATTTTTATGGTGCAAGGAAAGGGAGCGTATTCGAAACTGAAGTTTGAAAACGGCGCCCATCGCGTCCAGCGCGTGCCAGAAACGGAATCGGGCGGTCGCATTCATACATCGACAGCGACCGTTGCTTGCTTGCCGGAAATGGAAGAAGTGGAAGTCGAAATTCACGAAAAAGATATTCGTGTCGATACGTTCGCATCAAGCGGACCTGGTGGACAAAGCGTTAACACGACGATGTCAGCCGTTCGTTTGACACACATTCCAACCGGCATCGTCGTTTCGTGCCAAGACGAAAAATCGCAAATTAAAAACAAAGAAAAAGCGATGAAAGTATTGCGCGCCCGCATTTACGACAAATACCAGCAAGAAGCGCGCGCCGAATACGACCAAACGCGCAAGCAAGCTGTCGGCACGGGCGACCGCTCCGAGCGCATTCGCACGTACAACTTCCCACAAAACCGCGTCACCGACCACCGTATCGGGTTGACGTTGCAAAAGCTCGACCAAATATTAGAAGGCAAGCTCGACGAAATTATCGATGCGCTCATTTTAGACGACCAATCGAAAAAGCTGGAGCACGCGAATGAAGCGTAACTACGAAGTCCTTCACTGGGCTTCTTCTTTTTTAAAAGCGCATGAAAAAGAAGAGCGTGTCGCCGAGCTATTATTGTGCCATCATTTGCGCATGACACGGGCGCAACTATTTGCCAATTTGCGCGAAGAAATGGACGAACAAATCGAACGAGCGGTCATTGCCGACTTAAAAAAGCATGTATACGAGCATATCCCCGTCCAATATTTAATCGGCTCCGAAACGTTTTACGGGCGGGAATTTCTCGTCAATCCCGCCGTTCTTATCCCACGGCCGGAAACAGAAGAACTAGTCGAAGGAGTGCTCCAACGAATCGCCCGTCTTTTTCCTAAGTCGCAAACGCTCGATGTCGTTGATGTCGGAACAGGAAGCGGCGCGATTGCGGTCACGCTTGCGTTAGAAAACGAATCGCTATATGTTCGCGCGATTGATATTTCGAAAGAAGCGCTTATGGTTGCCAGCGAAAACGCTCGCCGTTTGGGGGCGAACGTCCAATTTTTGTATGGTGATTTATTGCAGCCACTCATCGAGGCGAACTGCCGCGTCGATGTTGTCGTATCCAATCCGCCATATATTCCAGAACAGGACATCGCTTCGCTTTCCCCAATCGTACAAAAAGAGCCGCGGCAAGCGCTTGTCGGTGGAGCGGATGGGCTTTTCTTTTACCGCCGCTTGATGGACGAATTGCCGCTTGTGCTAAAGGAAAGGGCGTTAGTTGCGTTTGAAATCGGCGCTGGTCAAGGAGAGGCAGTCGCCCGCTTGCTTTCGCAAACCTTTCCTCATGCTGTGGTGGACGTTGCTTACGACATTAACGGGAAAGACCGGATGGTGTTTGCCGAAATAGCGCCATAACTTCTAAAAATTTTTTAGATTGCTAGTTTAAAAAGATGTTGCCCTGTCCACACTGACATAGTGAAAGGACGGTGCAGCGATATGAACAAAAATAAAATGGGCGTTATTTTATATATCGTATTGTTAATGACTGGCGTGTTTGTCAATGTGTACGGTCAGCAAACGGAAGCAGGGGCGAATGCGCAAGTGATGATTCCAAACGAAGCGATTCGGCTCCGTATTCTAGCCAATAGCGACTCTGCGGAAGACCAAGCGCTGAAACGAAAAGTGCGCGATGCGGTCAATGCGCAAATTAACGAATGGGTCGAAAACTTAACATCATTTGCCGAAGCAAAACAAGTCATCCAAGCCCATTTGCCAGCGATTGAGCAAACGGTAGCGGAAGTGTTGCAAAAAGAAAAAAGCAACCAATCGTACCATGTCGAATTTGGCAACGTTCATTTTCCGACAAAAATTTACGGGAACTACATTTATCCTGCGGGGCAATATGAGGCAGTATTAATTACGCTTGGTGACGGAAAAGGGGCAAACTGGTGGTGCGTGTTGTTTCCGCCGTTGTGCTTTCTCGACTTTTCTAACGGAGAAGCGGTGGCGAAAAACGAACCGAACGAGCCGCAACCGGTATCGACGGCCGTTTCCGCACCCATTCCGGAATCATCGCCTTTAGTAGTTAACGAGGAACAAGAAAAGGCAGTACACGTAAAATTTTTGTGGAAAGAACTATGGGATAAACTTATGGAATAGTGGATATTGTGGACAAAACCAATCGTATCCACAAAGTTATAAACAAAAAATCGATAGTTATCAACAAAATGTGGATAATGTTGCTTGCGCGAAGCGAGTGCTTCGTTATATCCCGTCATATCGAGCGTAATGGAGGTGAACAAAATGGAAACGAAACAATGGCGTGTGGATAATTTTGTGGACATAAATGATAGTTGTCCACAAATTTCACAGGCAGCAGCGCTACTGCGCGCGGGCGAAGTCGTTGCTTTTCCGACTGAAACGGTGTATGGGCTAGGGGCGAACGCGTTATCCACAGCGGCGGTCAAAAAAATTTTTGACGCAAAAGGTCGACCGAGCGATAATCCACTCATTGTGCATATTGCGGAATTTGCCCAGCTAGAAGCCATCGCATCTATTCCCCCTGTCGCCAAAACGCTGATCGAGCGGTTTTGGCCAGGACCATTGACGCTTGTGTTGAAAAAGAAAGGCAATATTTCTGATGCGGTAACCGCAGGACTTTCGACGGTAGCCGTGCGGATGCCTGCCCATCCAGTGGCACTTTCACTCATTCGCGAAAGCGGCTTGCCGATTGCGGCACCGAGCGCCAATCGTTCTGGGAGACCGAGCCCAACGAGCGCAAAGCACGTATGGGATGATTTGCACGGCAAAATTGCCGGCATTGTCGATGGCGGAGAAACAGGAGTCGGCGTCGAATCGACGGTACTTGATTGCACGACAGACATCCCGACGATTTTACGTCCGGGTGGAGTCACAAAAGAACAATTAGAACAAGTCATTGGTCGTGTCGCTGTAGATGCAGCGCTTACCGATGACCAACAGCCACCGAAATCGCCAGGAATGAAATATGCGCACTACGCGCCAAACGCTCCGTTAGTCATCGTGGAAGGCTCCCCTGCATTTTTTCAACAGCTTATCGATAACGAGCGGGCGCAAGGAAAAAAAGTCGGGGTGCTCACGACGAGCGATCGGCAAACGATGTATCATGCCGATGTTGTCTTCACATGTGGAAAACGTTCCGATTTATCCACCGTTGCTCGTCAATTGTACGACACGTTGCGGGCGTTTGACGAAACGGATGTCGATCTCATTTACAGCGAAAGTTTTCCGACTGTCGGCATTGGGGAAGCGATTATGAATCGGCTAAAGAAAGCGGCTGGACAGCGGGTCATTATAGAAAGCTAACTCCCCGATTCTAAATTGCCCCAGACGTGCATATGGTACAAATAGGCAAGTCCGGGGAGGGAATGCGATGATTGGGGAATTAATGACGCTATGCATGATGGCGTTTGCACTAGGGATGGACGCCTTTTCCGTCGGGTTAGGCATGGGCTTTTTTCGTTTGCGCCTGAAGCAAATGTTTTATATCGGCTTTACGATTGGTGTTTTTCATATTGTCATGCCGCTATTAGGGATGATCGTCGGCCGATTTTTATCCGAACAGTTTAGCGGCATCGCTTCCTACATTGGCGGTGCGCTCTTGCTTATATTAGGTGTGCAAATGATCGTGACTTCTTTCAAACGAGAAAGCGACCCACTCATCTCCCCGGTCGGAATCGGACTCCTTTTTTTTGCCTTAAGCGTCAGCCTCGATAGTTTTTCCGTTGGGTTGAGCCTTGGGATTTATGGGGCGCGTACGCTTGTGACGATTTTTTTGTTCGGTTTTTTTAGCATGTGGCTCACGTGGCTCGGGCTGCTTTTAGGCCGTCGCTTCCAAAAATGGCTCGGTATTTACGGCGAAATGCTTGGAGGCAGCATTTTATTTATGTTCGGCATAAAACTACTATTTCCGCTCTAAAGGCAGCGAGGCGCTGTCTTTTTTTTATACTATACTTTCCATCTCCATTTCCATATAATAATGGTATGAACCTTTGACGGACAAGGAGGAGACTATGCCGGTTCGCATTTTGTTTGTTTGCACAGGAAACACATGCCGCAGTCCAATGGCGGAAGCGCTATTAAAAAGCAAGCAGCTGCCGCATGTAGAAGTGAAATCAGCCGGCGTCTTTGCGGTGGACGGTGGCGATGCTTCGGAACATGCGAAAATGGTGCTAGCAGAAAAAGGGATTGATACTTCCCACCGCTCATCGTTGCTGACGAAAGACGATATCGAATGGGCAACGTACGTGTTAACGATGACCGTTGGGCATAAGCAGCACGTCGTTAGTCGCTTTCCGGAAGCAAAAGGGAAAACGTTTACACTAAAAGAATTCGCGATAGGACAAGAAGGGGATGTGCTTGATCCGTTCGGCGGGTCGGTCGATGTGTATCGGCAAACGCGAGAAGAGTTGGAGCAGCTTATTGGGCAGTTGATTCCACAGCTACAGGGGGAGAAGGGGAATGAAGGAGAAACACAAGTTTAGTTTGCGGCTAAAGCTCGTTATTTTCACGACGATTTTAGCACTCATTACGTACTCAACGAGCGCGTTGTTTATTTATGTATTTTATGATTTATTTTTCAGCACATTTAACAAAAGCTTATTTACGGTCATCATTTTATTTCTTGGTATTTTTTGGTCAGGAGTACTGGCTTACGTCGCCGCTGGGTTTATTACACGACCGCTAAAGCAGTTGGAGCAAGCGGCGATGAAGGCGGCGAACGGACAAATCGACGAAGACGTTCCTCTTTCGAAATCGGATGATGAAATTCGCGCGGTCGGCTTGGCGTTTAACGACATGTTAAAAAATTTGCGGACGATGGTGCGAAACATCGAGGAAAACTTTTCGTTAACGAACGAAAAAGTAGTCGAAATTACGAGCGCTTCAAGCATAGCGGTCGAGCGCTCGCAAAGCATTGCGCAAACGATTGAAGAAATTTCAAAAGGGGCGAACGACTCGGCAGTGTCGATGCAAACGACGGCGGAGTCGGTCGAAGACGTGCTTCATATCGCCAATGAAGTACAGAAAAAAGCAGAGCAATCAGAGCAACTAGCGACCGATATGGTCGAAACACTTCATACAAGCAAAGAAGTCATCGACTCGCTCGTCAATGGCATTCAGCAACTCGCAAAAGACAACCAAGCGTCATTAAGCGCGGTGCGCCGCTTAGAACAACATGCCAAAGAAGTCGAAAACATCATTTCGCTCGTCGGCGACATCGCTGGGCAGACGAACCTTTTAGCGCTCAATGCGTCAATTGAAGCAGCGCGCGCAGGCGAACACGGCAAAGGGTTTGCGGTCGTGGCGGAAGAAGTGCGGAAACTCGCGGATGAAAGTGCGCGGGCGGTGCAAGGGATTTCCGAATTAATTCAAAATATTCAAAAAGAAGTCGTGCACGTCGTTGCCCAAATTAACGCCCAAGTAAAAGCGGCAAACGAAGAGGCGGCGAAAGGAAACGATACGAACGAAGCCATTATTGAAATGACGAATTCGATTCACGAAGTTGCCGCATCTGTTCACCAAATTGCAGAACTAGTGAAAGAACAAATGAAGCACATCGAAAAAACGTCGATTCAGTCGCAAGAAGTAGCAGCAATCGCTGAAGAAACATCGGCAGGAGCGCTTGAAGTGACTGCAGCGACACAAGAACAAACGGAAATGATTCATCATGTGAACGAACTTGCAGGACAGTTAGCAGAACAAGCAAAAAAACTAAAAAATACAATCGACAGCTTTTGCACAAAATAAACATAATGAAAAAGTCGCCTTTTCCCATTACAATAAAAAGAAAGGCGGCTTTTATTTTATCGTGCAAGGAGGAAAACAAAGTGAAAGTAGCAATTGCCTCAGATCATGGTGGCATTCGCATTCGCCAAGAAATTAAGCAACTAATGGAAGAAATGGGGATTGAGTACATCGATCTCGGCTGTGAATGCGAAAGTTCGGTCGATTACCCAGATTATGCGATTCCAGTGGCAGAAAAAGTGGCAAACGGAGAAGTGGACCGTGGCATTTTAATTTGCGGAACAGGGATTGGAATGTCGATTGCCGCAAATAAAGTAAAAGGGGTGCGCTGTGCGCTCGTTCATGACGTGTACAGCGCTCGCTTAACGCGCGAACATAATGACAGCAATATCCTCGCGATGGGCGAACGCGTCATCGGTCCAGGATTGGCGCGCGAAATAGCGAAAGTATGGTTGACGACCGAATTTGAAGGCGGACGCCATGCTAACCGCATCAACAAAATTCATCAGTACGAACAAAACTAGGGGGGATTGGATGCTTTCCGAATGGAAGCAACAATGGCAGACGATTTTAACGGAATTTAAACAGCAAGCTCCCCTTTTGGCTGAACATGTGCTTGTCATTGGCTGCAGCACAAGTGAAGTAATCGGGAAAAAAATTGGCACTGCTGGCTCAATGGATGTGGCGGAAATGATTTTTGCCGAATTAAAAAAATGGCGCGACGAAACAGGGGTACAGCTAGCGTTTCAATGTTGTGAGCATTTAAACCGCGCCCTTGTCGTCGAAAAAGAAACGGCGCTTGCTAAAAACTTAGAAATAGTTTCTGTCATCCCTGTTCGTTCCGCGGGCGGCGCGATGGCGGAATATGCGTACAACGCCATGAACAGCCCGGTCGTTGTCGAATTTATCAAAGCAGACGCTGGTATCGACATTGGCGATACGCTCATTGGCATGCATTTAAAGCACGTCGCTGTGCCAGTGCGCACGTCGCTTCAACAAATTGGACACGCCCATGTGACGCTGGCGAAAACGCGCCCGAAGCTCATCGGTGGCGCCCGCGCCGTGTATTCAAAGGAAAATCCGAACGCTTCCTGCACTTTTTCGTGATTTTGTTCACTTTTCCTTTGAATCATTCATTGAAATGTTGGTAAAATAGAAAAGAATATTCTCATATTTCGAAAAAGGGGGAGCACGTGATGAATTACTTGCCACAGCAAGATCCGCAAGTGTTTCAAGCGATTCAGCAAGAACTTAAGCGGCAGCAAACAAAAATTGAACTAATTGCATCGGAAAACTTTGTCAGCCGAGCAGTGATGGAAGCGCAAGGCTCGGTATTAACGAACAAATATGCCGAAGGGTATCCAGGCCGCCGTTATTACGGAGGGTGCGAGCATGTAGACGTCGTCGAAGAGCTAGCGCGCGAACGGGCGAAGCAGCTATTTGGCGCAGAACACGCCAACGTTCAGCCGCACTCTGGGGCGCAAGCGAACATGGCCGTTTACTTTACGATTTTAAACCATGGCGATACAGTGCTTGGCATGAATTTGTCGCACGGGGGACACTTAACGCACGGCAGCCCAGTAAACTTTAGCGGCATGCAGTACAACTTCGTGGAATATGGTGTGGATCCTGAAACGCACCGCATCGACTACGACGATGTGCTAGAAAAGGCGCGTTTACATAAACCGAAGCTCATCGTTGCCGGCGCAAGCGCCTATCCGCGCGTCATTGATTTTGCCCGGTTCCGCGAAATTGCCGATGAAGTCGGCGCGTATTTAATGGTGGACATGGCGCACATCGCAGGTCTTGTTGCGGCAGGTCTTCATCCGAATCCAGTGCCGTATGCGCACTTTGTAACGACGACGACGCATAAAACGTTACGCGGTCCGCGCGGCGGCATGATTCTTTGCAAAGAAGAATTCGCCAAACAAATCGACAAAGCGATTTTCCCTGGCATTCAAGGCGGTCCACTCATGCACGTTATTGCAGCGAAAGCAGTGGCGCTTGGTGAAGCGTTGCAAGACGACTTTAAAGCATATGCGCAACATATTATCGATAACGCGAAACGGTTAGCCGAAGCGCTCGTCCGCGAAGGCTTTACGCTCGTGTCGGGCGGAACGGACAACCATTTATTGCTTGTTGATTTGCGTTCGCTACAGCTGACGGGGAAAGTAGCGGAAAAAGTGTTGGACGACATCGGCATTACTGTCAATAAAAACACGATTCCATACGACCCGGAAAGCCCGTTTGTCACAAGCGGCATCCGCATCGGTACTGCTGCTGTGACGAGCCGCGGGTTCGGCTTAGAAGAAATGGACGAAATCGCGAGCATCATCGCGCTTGCGTTAAAGCATCACGACAACGAAGAAAAGCTAGACGAAGCGCGCCGCCGTGTCGCTACGCTCACCGAAAAATTCCCGCTTTACGCCTAAGCGGTTGCCTCGTATCATTTGATACGAGGCAGTTTTTGGATAAGATCGCCACTGTCATTGAACATAGATTACTTTTTCGGTAAAATGGAAAGAAACGCACCATGTGAAAAAAGGGAGAGAAAACGATGGGTAAAGTATACGTATTCGATCATCCATTGATTCAACATAAGCTTACATATATCCGCGACAAGCAAACGGGGACGAAAGAGTTTCGCGAGCTTGTCGAAGAAGTGGCGACATTGATGGCGTTTGAAATTACGCGCGACCTTCCGCTTGAGGAAGTAGAAATTGAAACACCCGTCAGCAAAGCAAAATCGAAAGTCATCGCTGGTAAAAAGCTCGGCATCATCCCGATTTTACGTGCCGGCATCGGCATGGTCGACGGCATTTTAAAACTCATCCCAGCAGCAAAAGTCGGCCATATCGGGCTATACCGCGACCCAGAAACGTTAAAGCCAGTCGAGTATTACGTCAAGTTGCCAACCGACGTCGAAGAGCGCGATTTCATCGTCGTCGATCCGATGTTAGCAACCGGTGGTTCAGCCGTTGAAGCGATTTCTTCTTTGAAAAAGCGCGGCGCGAAAAACATTAAATTCATGTGCTTAATTGCCGCGCCAGAAGGAGTAGAGGCGGTGAAACAGGCGCATCCAGATGTCGATATTTATATCGCAGCGCTCGATGAAAAATTAAACGACCATGGCTATATCGTTCCAGGGCTTGGCGATGCAGGAGACCGTTTATTTGGAACGAAATAATAACATGCGAAAGGCGTCAAGCATCGATATTGCGATGGTTGGCGTTTTTGCATGAAAACGAGAAAAAAGCAAATATTATATTATACAACAATTTCGTGAAAAAGAAATGAACAAATGTCACAAATTCTTAATAATTTGTTTTATTTTATTGCCTAAATTCGTTGACATTGACGGGTGCCTATTGTATGCTTACAGGGGATATAATGATAAGGTTTTCATGAGGAAAAAAGTAAAAAAATGAGCGAGGATGGATATGTATGTCGAAACAGCGCCATCCTTTTCAAGCGATCGGTTTAATGTCGGCGATCGTTTCGCAATTGGTCGGCTCCATTTTAATCGGAATTTTCGGTGGGAAATGGGTAGATGAAAAATTTGGCACCGATCCGCTCTTTCTTATTATCGGCCTGTTCATCGGGCTTGCGGCGGGCGTGTATGCCATGTTGCGCTTAATCCGCCAATATTTCCCGGGGGAGTAACAGCATGCAGCAAATGGTGCAAAGGCAACAGAAATACATCTTTTATTTGTTGTCGCTCTATACGTTAGGTTGGGGATTTACGAGCTATAAAACTGTTTTTGCCAGCCTTATTCTCGGAACGGCGATCAGCTTGTTTTTGCTATGGAGTCTGGTTCGAAAGGTCGCAAAATTCGGACGAGCGGTCGCTCAAGGAAAAAAAGTTCGTTCCCTCGGAACGTTTACCCGGTTAGCAGCAGCTGTGTTAGCAGCGGCAATCGCGGTTGAATATCCGCACTATTTCTCCATCGTCCCAGTTGTGATAGGATTAATGACATCCTATGCTGTCATTATAATAGATTTTCTTTTGCACAGAAAACACCCTTCATGAAAGAGAGGTGAGAACGGTTGGAACATAAAGCTCCGATTCATGAATTTCTTGGACTCACGTTTAACTTGTCCAACGTTTTAATGATTACGGTTACGAGCGTAATCGTCTTCCTTATTGCCATCGCTGCAACACGATCATTACAGCTTCGCCCGACAGGAATGCAAAACTTCCTAGAATGGGTGCTTGATTTCGTCAAAGGGATCATTAACAGCACGATGGATTGGCATACAGGCGGTCGCTTCTTAACGCTTGGTGCGACGCTGATTATGTACATTTTCGTCGCCAACATGCTCGGTCTGCCATTTTCGGTTCGCGTCGGAGAAGAACTTTGGTGGAAATCGCCAACAGCCGATCCGACGATTACATTGACGCTCGCCGTCATGATTGTTGGATTGACGCACTATTACGGCATTAAGCTTAAAGGGGTTAAAGAGTACAGCCTTGATTATTTTAAGCCAATGGCGTTTTTGTTCCCGCTTAAACTCGTTGAGGAGTTTGCAAATACGCTGACGTTAGGTTTGCGTCTTTACGGGAACATTTTTGCCGGTGAAATTTTGTTAGGCTTATTAGCCGGACTTGGGACAAGCGGAGTGTTCGGCGCAGTCGGCGCGGCTATTCCGATGATGGTTTGGCAAGCATTCAGTATTTTCGTCGGCTGTATCCAAGCATTTATTTTCACCATGTTAACAATGGTTTACATGGCACATAAAGTCAGCCAAGACCATTAAACATTATAAAAAATATGGAATGAATTACAAAGGAGGATTTTTACAATGAATTTAATTGCAGCTGCCATTGCAGTAGGTTTAGCAGCACTTGGTGCTGGTATTGGTAACGGTTTAATCGTTGGTCGTACAGTAGAAGGAATTGCACGTCAACCAGAATTGCGTCCTGTGCTTCAAACAACAATGTTTATCGGGGTAGCGTTAGTCGAAGCGTTGCCAATCATCGGCGTCGTTATCTCATTCATCGTTATGAACCGATAATGAAATACTCGATGGATAATGGCGAAGTTCGTGCAGACGATCACCTTCGCCATTCCTTTATGCACATAATTACACAGCGGCTGAAGGGAGTGAAAAGCGGTGTTAATAAGCATGAATACGTTTTTACTAGGCGCTGCCGAGCATCATGCGGGCATTAATAGCGGCGACATCATTTTCCAATTACTAATGTTTGTCATCTTATTAGCATTGCTCCGAAAATATGCGTTTGGTCCATTAATGGGCATTATGAAACAACGCGAAGAGCATATTGCTAATGAAATCGAACAGGCAGAAAAACATCATCAAGAAGCGAAAAAACTTGCAGAAGAACAACGCGCATTGTTAAAACAAGCGCGCCAAGAAGCGCAAGCGTTAATGGAAAATGCTCGCAAGCTTGGCGAAGAGCAAAAAGAACAAATCGTTGCAGCTGCCCGTGCGGAAGCGGAACGTTTAAAAGAAACAGCGAAAAAAGAAATCGAGCGCGAAAAAGAGCAAGCAGTCGCTGCTTTGCGTGAGCAAGTGGCTTCTTTATCCGTACTTATTGCATCGAAAGTCATTGAAAAAGAATTGACAGAACAAGATCAAGCGAAGCTGATTAACGAGTACATTCAAGAGGTAGGAGAAGGGCGATGAACAAAGAAGTCGTAGCGAAACGGTATGCATTGGCTCTTTTTCAAATCGCTCAACAACAGCAGCTCCTTGATTCATTCGAAGCAGAAATTCGCGTTGTCAAGCAAGTGTTTGCGGACCAACCAGATTTTCTTGCCGTGTTGACCCATCCGAAACTATCGCTTGACAAGAAAAAAGCGTTACTCAAAGAAACGTTTGCAGCGTTGTCTGTCCCAGTGCAAAATACATTGCTTTTATTGCTTGACCGCCATCGGATTGACATTGTCGGAGCGCTTGCGGACGAATTTGTTGCGTTAGCGAATGAAGCGCGCGGCGTGGCGGAGGCGACCGTTTATTCGGCTCGTCCATTAAGCGAAAAAGAAAAGCAAGCACTTGCGGACGTATTTGCGAAAAAAGTCGACAAAACAACGCTTCATATCGAAAACATTGTCGATTCCTCGTTAATCGGCGGCGTGAAACTGCGCATTGGCAACCGCATTTACGACGGCAGCGTCAGCGGCAAACTAGAACGACTCAAACGTCAACTTATTGGCTGAAGATTTATAGATAGGGGTGAAATACATGAGCATCAGAGCTGAAGAAATTAGCGCGCTGATAAAAAAACAAATTGAAAACTATCAGTCCGAAATTAAAGTGAGCGATGTAGGTACAGTAATCCAAGTCGGTGACGGTATCGCGCGCGCTCATGGCCTTGATAACGTCATGTCAGGGGAGCTCGTGGAATTTGCAAACGGTGTCATGGGAATGGCGCTAAACTTAGAAGAAAACAACGTCGGTATCGTTATTTTAGGTCCGTACACAGGCATTAAAGAAGGCGACGAAGTACGCCGTACAGGACGCATCATGGAAGTTCCTGTTGGCGAAGCATTAATCGGTCGCGTCGTGAACCCATTAGGACAGCCTGTCGATGGGCTTGGTCCAATTGCAACGACAGAAACTCGTCCGATTGAAAGCCCAGCACCAGGGGTTATGGATCGTAAATCGGTACACGAGCCATTACAAACAGGGATTAAAGCGATTGACGCCCTTGTACCAATCGGTCGCGGGCAACGTGAGTTAATTATCGGTGACCGCCAAACAGGGAAAACATCGGTTGCGATTGACACGATTTTAAACCAAAAAGACCAAAACATGATTTGTATTTACGTTGCGATCGGGCAAAAAGAATCAACGGTTCGTAACGTCGTGGAAACGTTGCGCAAACATGGCGCGCTTGATTACACAATCGTCGTCACAGCGTCTGCATCACAACCAGCGCCACTATTATTCTTAGCGCCATATGCGGGCGTAACGATGGGCGAATATTTCATGTACAACGGAAAACACGTGCTTGTCGTATACGATGACTTATCGAAACAAGCGGCTGCGTACCGCGAACTTTCGCTTCTATTACGTCGTCCGCCAGGCCGTGAAGCATATCCAGGGGACGTCTTCTATCTACACTCTCGCCTTTTAGAGCGTGCGGCAAAATTAAGTGACGCAAAAGGTGCGGGTTCATTAACGGCGTTACCATTCGTTGAAACGCAAGCAGGCGACATCTCTGCTTACATTCCAACGAACGTTATCTCGATTACAGACGGACAAATTTTCTTGCAATCGGACTTGTTCTTCGCCGGCGTACGTCCAGCGATTAACGCAGGTCTTTCCGTATCGCGCGTCGGTGGTGCGGCGCAAATTAAAGCGATGAAAAAAGTATCTGGTACGCTTCGTCTTGACTTAGCAGCATACCGTGAACTTGAAGCGTTCGCGCAATTCGGTTCCGACCTTGACAAAGCAACGCAAGCAAAACTTGCTCGCGGTGCGCGCACCGTTGAAGTATTGAAACAAGGATTGCACGAGCCGCTACCAGTCGAAAAACAAGTAGCGATCATTTACGCGTTAACGCGCGGATTCCTAGATGACATTCCAGTCGAAGACATCCGTCGCTTTGAAAAAGAATTTTTCGCATGGCTTGACCAAAACGGCCAGCACATTCTTGAACATATTCGCACAACGAAAGATCTTCCAAGCGAAGAAGATTTCAATAAAGCGATTGAAGACTTCAAGAAAACGTTTGTCGTTTCTGAATAAAAGACGGAACAGAAGCCCGCTTCTGTTCCTTGCCCATCACTAGAGCGCAAAAAAAGGTGGTGAAAACCTTTGGCATCATTACGCGATATTAAAACACGAATTAACTCGACGAAAAAAACGAGCCAAATTACAAAAGCGATGGAGATGGTTTCCGCTTCGAAATTACATCGCGCGGAAACGAACGCGAAATCGTTTGTTCCATATATGGAGAAAATTCAAGAAGTGGTCGCAAACATCGCTTTAGGCAGCTCAAGCAACCATCCGATGCTCGTGAAACGCCCAGTGAAAAAGACAGGCTATTTAGTCATTACGTCGGACCGTGGACTCGCCGGTGCCTATAACAGCAACGTTTTACGCACGGTTTACCAAACGATTCGCGAGCGCCATCAATCGACCGATGAATATGCAATCATCGCAATCGGCCGCATCGGCTTAAGCTTTTTCAACAAACGGAACATTCCGGTGGCATTGCACATTACGGGGTTGCCAGACCAACCATCATTCGCTGATATTAAAGCGATTGCCAACCAAACGGTAAGCATGTTTGCCGACGGAACGTTTGATGAATTGTATATGTACTACAACCATTTCGTCAGCGCTATCCAACAAGACGTGACTGAACGGAAATTATTGCCACTTACAGATTTAGCAGCAAACGCTAAACGGACATCATACGAATTCGAGCCGTCGCAAGAAGAAATTTTAGAAGTGTTGCTGCCGCAATATGCAGAAAGCTTAATTTACGGCGCATTACTAGATGCGAAAGCAAGTGAGCACGCGGCGCGGATGACCGCGATGAAAAACGCGACCGACAATGCCAAAGAGCTCATTCGCACGCTTACACTTTCTTACAACCGTGCCCGTCAGGCAGCAATTACGCAAGAAATTACGGAGATTGTGGCAGGAGCCAATGCCTTGCAATAGTTTAAGCAGTTAGTTAGGAGGGAAAACGATGACAAAAGGACGCGTTCTTCAAGTTATGGGTCCAGTTGTAGACGTGAAGTTCGAAAGCGGACATCTTCCTGCGATTTACAACGCCCTTAAAATTCAACATAAAGCGCGTAACGAAAACGAAGTCGACGTAGACTTAACATTAGAAGTGGCCCTTCACCTCGGGGATGACACTGTTCGTACGATCGCGATGGCCTCAACGGACGGTCTTATTCGCGGAATGGAAGTTATCGACACAGGAGCGCCAATTTCTGTTCCAGTAGGGGACGTGACGCTCGGTCGCGTATTTAACGTATTAGGAGAGCCGATCGATTTAGGTGAAGAAATTCCAGCAGAGGCGCGCCGCGACTCGATTCACCGTCCAGCGCCAAAATTTGAACAGCTTTCGACACAAGTCGAAATTTTAGAAACAGGGATTAAAGTTGTCGACCTTCTTGCGCCATACATTAAAGGTGGAAAAATCGGTTTGTTCGGCGGTGCAGGAGTAGGAAAAACGGTTTTAATCCAAGAGTTGATTAACAACATCGCGCAAGAGCACGGCGGTATTTCCGTATTCGCGGGCGTTGGCGAACGTACACGTGAAGGAAACGACTTGTATCATGAAATGAAAGACTCTGGCGTTATCAATAAAACGGCGATGGTATTCGGTCAGATGAACGAGCCGCCTGGAGCACGGATGCGCGTTGCGTTAACAGGGTTGACGATGGCAGAATACTTCCGCGATGAACAAGGACAAGACGTATTGTTCTTCATCGACAACATTTTCCGTTTCACGCAAGCAGGTTCGGAAGTTTCTGCGTTATTAGGACGCATGCCTTCTGCCGTAGGTTATCAGCCAACGCTTGCAACAGAAATGGGTCAATTGCAAGAGCGGATTACGTCGACAGCCGTCGGTTCGGTTACGTCCATCCAAGCGATTTACGTACCAGCGGACGACTATACAGACCCAGCGCCAGCGACAACGTTCGCACACTTAGATGCGACAACAAACTTAGAGCGTAAATTATCAGAGATGGGGATTTATCCAGCGGTTGACCCGCTTGCATCGACATCTCGTGCGCTTTCGCCAGAAATCGTTGGCGAAGAGCATTACCAAGTAGCGCGCAAAGTGCAACAAACGTTGCAACGCTATAAAGAATTGCAAGACATTATCGCAATTCTCGGGATGGACGAGCTTTCCGATGAAGACAAACTTGTCGTTCACCGTGCTCGCCGTATCCAATTCTTCTTATCGCAAAACTTCCACGTTGCGGAGCAGTTCACTGGTCAACCAGGTTCTTACGTACCAGTAAAAGAAACAGTCCGCGGCTTTAAAGAAATTTTAGAAGGAAAATACGACCATCTTCCAGAAGATGCTTTCCGTTTAGTGGGCCGCATTGAAGAAGTTGTGGAAAAAGCGAGAAAAATGGGCGTAGAAGTTTAAACAAGGGACATAGGAGGATTTTAGTATGAAGACGATTAAAGTCAGTGTCGTTACTCCTGATGGCCCGGTTTATGAAGCGGACGTCGAAATGGTCAGCACAAAAGCGAAAAGCGGGGAGCTCGGGATTTTGCCAGGGCACATTCCGCTCGTCGCTCCGCTCGAAATCGGAGCAGTGCGCCTGAAAAAAGACGGAAAAACGGAATTTATCGCTGTCAGCGGCGGCTTTTTAGAAGTCCGTCCGGATAAAGTAACTGTATTGGCGCAGGCGGCCGAACGAGCAGAAGATATCGACGTCGCTCGTGCGAAAGCGGCGAAAGAGCGCGCAGAGCGACGCTTACAAGCGAAGCAGGACGATATTGATTTCAAACGAGCAGAACTTGCGCTACGACGTGCTATGAACCGGTTAGACATTGCCGGCAAACGATAAAAAAAGGCAGGGGAATTTTTTCCCTGTCTTTTTTTTATGCGATGAATCGTTGATATAATCGGTTAACACTATAATGATATTTATTACAAGTAAAATTCGCCGTTCTGTCGACACCTCTGGATATAAATGTTATAATGATATCGGTTACAAGGCAAAATTGTGCGATATTTTTCACAATTTGCGGATACGAACGAACAAAGGGGGCGGACACGACGTTGCTTAATGTGTACTTAAATAACTATTTAATTGTTTTTGTCTTTTTATGTTTAGGGATTTTGCTTCCGGTTGTCGCGCTGACAGCAGGTCGCTTTCTTCGGCCGCATGCGCCGACAGCAGCAAAAGAAACGACATATGAAAGCGGAATTGAGCCGTTTCATGATTCGCGCGTGCAATTTAACGTACGCTATTATATGTTTGCGCTTTTGTTTGTCATTTTTGATGTCGAAACAGTCTTTTTATATCCGTGGGCGGTGGCGTATAACCGTCTCGGCCTGTTTGCCCTTATTGAAATGTTAATTTTTGTGGCAATGCTTGTCATTGGGCTTGTGTATGCTTGGAAGAAGAAGGTGTTAAAATGGATGTAAAGTTGTTAAATGTGCCAGAAGAAGAGATGGAAGAGTTGCGCCGCAACGTTTTTTTAACGACGCTCGAACAATTGAAGGCTTGGGCGAGAAGTAATTCGCTATGGCCGCTAACGTTCGGGCTTGCTTGCTGTGCAATTGAAATGATGGGCGTCGGCTCGTCCCATTACGACTTAGACCGGTTCGGTTCTTTCTTCCGGACGTCGCCGCGTCAATCGGATGTGATGATTGTTTCTGGGACGGTGACGAAAAAAATGGCACCAATCGTTCGTCGTTTATATGATCAAATGCCGGAGCCGAAATGGGTAATTGCAATGGGATCGTGTGCGACGGCAGGCGGGCCGTATGTTCATTCGTACTGTGTCGTCAAAGGGGTTGACCAAATTGTACCCGTTGACGTCTACATCCCAGGCTGTCCGCCAAACCCAGCGGCGTTAATTTATGGAATCAATAAATTAAAAGAAAAAATCCGTTATGAAGCGAAGACAGGAAAGAAGGTGCTGTAGTCGATGAGCGAGGAAAAAGATATACAGCAACGGAAAAAAGAAGCGGCTGAACGGGCGAAACAGTTAGCGCGCGAACGGCTAGCTGCAAAGCAAGCGGGCGGCGAAACTGAACAGACGCTCGAAGCAAAAGCGGACGAAACGGACGACGTCGCATTAGCGAAAGCGAAAGCGGCGGCAGCAGCGAAAGCAAAGGCCGCAGCGTTGGCGAAACAAAAAGCAGCGGAGCAAGGCGGCGGTGAAGGAAGTGAAACGGACGACGTCGCGTTAGCGAAAGCGAAAGCGGCGGCAGCAGCGAAAGCAAAGGCCGCAGCGTTGGCGAAACAAAAAGCAGCGGAGCAAGGCGGCGGTGAAGGAAGTGAA